>JABFQX010000045.1 GCA_013141505.1 Methyloglobulus sp. | reverse complement strand
TTGTGCCCGCTAGGTTGCATACGCAAGCCAAGGCGGAGACCTACACGGCGGAAGGCTACAACAGCCTGTTGCGGCACAGCTTGGCACGGTTGAAACGGAAAACCAAATGTTACAGCAAAAGCCAAGATATGCTTGAATGCTCGGTTAAGCTGTTCATGGCTTATTGGAATAACGGGAAAACTATATTATTTTAACAATTCCCCTTTTTGAAGGTCTGTTGCTAGAAGGTTCGAATGTCCGTTTATGGCCCAGAGCGTGTAAAAACGTAGTACAGTTTTTCCGGCAACCCTATTGGTTGTTTTGATAGCGCCCTATTGGCTGAGTGGCGGTCAGTTTTTTATATTTCATGGTTTGGCGATTTTTTAAAACCCACCTCTGAGTGCCTAATTGATGGTCACCATTGTGTTTATTTGGCCACCATAAAGGCCAGCCCAGGCTTTGATGGCCTCCATCAGGCCTTTAATACCCAGTATTTTTATTACCCGCTTCAAATTGTAAGCCAACACATGCAAACTCATTTCTGTGCTGACGTGCGTTAATGTTCTCATCAAGAAATGAGCGGAGCCCATCCACAGTTTGATCGTCCCATAGGGGTGTTCCACTGTCTGGCGACGGATACGCATACTGTCGGGAGCAAGGTCCAGGCGGGTTTGCATGGCGTCCAGGACATCTTCGTGTTGCCAGCGGGTTACTTTCCGTTGCTTGTCGGTGGTGCATTTTGCCTTGATTGCGCATTGTTGGCAGGATGAACTCCAATAGCGATGTAGGTTCATTCCCCGTTCAACATTGGCATAGCGCCAAATCAACCGTTGTCCAGCAGGGCAGCTATATTCGTTGGTTTTCGCATCATAGATGAAATGGCCCTTGCCAAACCGCCCTGCAGCCGTGGAGGTGGAGGTGTCTGTCTTAGGCACGATGGGGATGATCCCGGCCTCGTGGCAATTGAGGATCTCCGTGCTCTTGAAATAGCCACGGTCGGCAACGACCGTCAACGTTTCCTCGCCTATTGCCGCACGGGCCTGTGTTCCCATATTCGTGAGTTGGTCCCGGTCAAGCCCGACGTTGGTCACTTCATGCGCCACAATCAGATGGTGCTTAGTGTCCACCGCCGTTTGGACATTGTAGCCGACAATGCCTTCGCCCCGGGTCTTCATGGAACGGCAATCCGGATCGGTCAGGGAGATTTGCTTGTCCGGCGTTTCATTGAGTTTAACTTCGATGTCCTTGAGCATTTTCATCTGCTCTTTTAACGCAGCAATCTTGTCTTGGAACCGTTCCGTCCGTGCCTTGGCAACAGCAGGCTCTTGCAAATCAGCCGTATCGAGTGCCACCAAATAACGGTTAATGCTGGACTCGATCTCTTTCATGCGCCGTTCCAGCTTAGCACTGGTAAAATTCCGGTCACGGTTGTTGACGGCCTTGAACTTGCTGCCATCAATAGCCACCATAGCTTCGGAAAACAAACCCAGTTGCTGGCAGAGTACAACAAACTGCTTGCAGACACCGCGTATGGCTTTACCATTGTCTTTGCGGAAATTGGCGATGGTCTTGAAATCAGGCGTTAAACGCCCGGTAAGCCACATGAGTTCTACGTTGCGTTGCGCTTCTTTTTCCAAACGACGACTGGATTGGAGTCGGTTGAGGTAACCGTAAATGTAAATCTTCAATAGAACTGAGGGGTGGTAAGACGGCCTGCCGGTAACCGCAGGCTCAACACGGACAAAGCCTAATTTGAATAACTCCAGTTCATCAACAAAAACATCGACTACCCGTACCGGATTGGTTTCCGAAACATAGTCGTCCAGGCTCTCTGGCATCAAGGTGGTTTGGGTGCGACATTCGCCTTCTATAAACCGTTTCATCAGCTTGGTTCCATCTACTTGGGATGCCTAATTATATCATGACGTTTTTACACACTCTGGGCCGACTATGTATGTGTTGGTTGATATGAGCCGAGGTCGGCTTTAGAGGAATCGTGATTGCTCCATCAGGTTTTTGTAACCAATTGAATATTTTCTATTTTCATAATGAAAGAACAAAGCAAAAGATTTTTGAATCTCTTGCGTTTTGTTCTTTAAGCATCGTCAAGGATCATTTACTAAAGAATTATAAAATACGATATTGACTTATGCCGGGAAAACTAAGTATCAGTCGTGGCCGCGACCATTTCCCCATCCATGATGTCCACCCCAACCATTGCCGCCTCCATTCCAGCCATGTCCACCACCCCACCCACGGTGTCTTCCGCCACCATAGTTTCCATTAGATTGGTAGCCGTTATAACTTCCTGAGTACCCATAAAGAGGGTATACGGCGCAGCCTTGTAGGACAAGTACAATAGCTAAAATAGACACTAAGACTATCATTTTTTTCATTTTCTGCTCCAGTAAGTGAAACATTATTGAGACTAAGGTCTCAACATTTAAGATTCAAATGTCTTAAAGTTGAAGCAATTTTAGCCCTCGTCAATGAACGTAGGCTTAATAGTATTTTTATTGAGCGGAATAGTTCAAACTTGATTGGATTTCTGATCTGATTGGAAAGAGTTAACTGGGCTCAGCCAAAATTGACCGGACTGTTTCTATCGTCATCATAAGCGTCATCGGCTGTAAAGGTGATTCCACGAAGCCACGGGACAAATAGAATTGCTTGGCTTGGTCGTTAAGCGCGTGAACCAGTATGGTGAAAATGCCAGCATCGCCAGAGACATTGACTGCCCGAACCAGCGCATCACGCAATAAGGCTTGGCCGATACCTTTATTGTGGTAACGCTTATCGACGGCAAGCCTCCCAAGCAGGAGGACTGGCAGCGAGCCGGGCATGTTGCGCTGCATGGCTTTTGGGGCGACCTCATGGCTTATCGCTCCGGCGGATAGGCTGTAATATCCGATGGCTGTGTTTCCATGACAAAGCGCGAAGCGCCAGCAGCATTGTTTTTAACGCCCGTTTCTTAAGCATTCATTGAGGGACAATTCACCGCTATCTAAATCTGCCAGCCCAATATCCGCCGTTATCGGTGATGGCGGCTTGAGATTTAGTGCTTTCATTTCTCCCAGGGCGCTTTGGTCTTGAGTAAGCGGCGTAACTTATCTGCTGGTGGCAGTGGTTGATCGAGCAGCGCCTGAAATTTAGCAAATGTGCCCGCATCGACGGAGAAAAAAGCTTGGTCGATAAGGTCACGCTGCTTGGCTTTCGCACGGATATTGATGGAAACCGCTTCTTTGGGTTGTATTTTTGGCATGGTTATACTCCAAAATATATATCGTTTAATAATACATACTTGTGTAGAACATTGTAATACATAGCCACTCAGGTGATTTCTATGCGCTTCAATTTGACATCTATGACTGTTTGGAAGGCCAACTCTTGGAGTTCGCTTGATGCTTGGCGCATATCAACCACGATCCCATCAATTTTTAAGGCTGTGGCAATGATACCTATTTTTCAAGTCATCCAGTATGCCCTCCCAAACCCCGCGCCAGTTCCACTGCTGCCAATGGTCATATACCGTTTGCCAAGGCGGAAAGCTACCCGGCAGCACCCGCCATTTATGCCCTTTGGGTACTGGCAACCCGTCTTGTTGGGGTAAAAAATGGCGTTTACGATGGCGCGCTTATCCTGTTTTGGCAGCTTGTCCGTCGGCTGGAAATAGGCAACGATAAGCCCCCATTCTTCTTGCGTAACATCACTGATCATACATATTTTTAACAAATTACCTTTTATTAAAACGGTAACAACATGATAAATAATGGTGTTTTTAATCAATCAGCTTCTAAAACATAGCGTGTTTCCACATACTTTTACGAATACTCGAAGTTTTTACCACAGCACATCAACATCATTGGCTTAATGCCTCTTGTAAGCGCTGATAAATCCCCCCAAAACTGCCATTGCTCATCAAGACAAAATGTCCGCCGTAACGGGCTTCCAATTTAAGTTTGTCGATGATTTCATCCAGAGTCTGGCAAATTTCAATATTCGCGGCGTATTTTTTAAGTCCGCTTAAATCCCAACCTAAGTTTTCCGGTTGGTACAAAATAGCCTTATCGGCATCGTGCAGGGACAGCGCCAGAGTTTCTGTATGAATGCCCAGACGCATGGTGTTGGAGCGTGGTTCTACAACAGCAATGATGCGTTCGCTGCCAACTTGCTTCCGCAAGCCGTCCAGCGTGGTTTCGATAGCAGTCGGATGATGAGCAAAGTCGTCGTATAAGGTTACGCCGTTGATCTTGGCGATGACTTCCATCCGGCGTTTGACGTTTTTAAACGTGGCTAACGCCTCAATTGCGGCACTCGGCAATATGCCGACATGTTTTGCAGCAACAATGGCAGACATTGCATTGTAGACATTATGGTCGCCGGTTAATGCCCAATCGACACAGCCTTGCTCAATGCCCTCAAAGCAAACCTTAAATTGGCTGCCGTCGGCTTTGACCAACTCGGCATTCCATTGGGAATTGCCATTGATGGAGGTTCTTGATACTGGCGTCCAGCAGCCCATCGCCAGCACATCATCAATATTTTTTTCAGATGCCGGACTTATAATCAAGCCCTCACCCGGTACTGTCCTGACCAGATGGTGAAACTGCTTTTTGATCGCGTCCAGGTCAGGGAAAATGTCGGCGTGGTCGTATTCCAGGTTATTCAAGATGGCTGTGCGCGGACGGTAATGAACGAATTTCGAGCGTTTGTCGAAAAACGCCGAATCGTATTCATCGGCTTCAATCACAAAAAAATCCGATTCGCCCAGCCGTGCCGAAATGCCGAAATTCATCGGAATGCCGCCAATCAGGAAGCCAGGCTTAAAGCCTTGGTGCTCCAGTATCCAGGTTAACATGCTAGTTGTGGTGGTTTTGCCGTGCGTACCTGCAACGCCCAGCACCCATTTGTTTTGTAAGACGTGTTCGGATAGCCATTGTGGGCCGGAGATGTAGCGGATACCTCGATTGAGGACAGCCTCCACTTCGGGGTTGCCTCTGGATATGGCATTGCCGATGATCACCAAATTAGGTTTACCAGCAAGGTTTTCGGCCTTGTAGCCTTCCATCAAGTGAATACCCTGTTCTTCCAATTGGATACTCATGGGCGGATAGACATTCTGGTCAGAACCAGAAACCTCATAGCCCAGTTCCCGTGCAATCAGCGCAAGACCACCCATAAATGTACCGCAAATACCTAGAATATGAATATGCACTGTTTTTGTCCCGTTATTGGATTTAGTTTGGTGGATTATTTTTTCAGTCGATTTTTGTTATAAAATGCGAGCTTATATTCAGGTAACTCTGAAAGAGTCAATTCCGTCCACGGTTCGACAGGCTCGCCACGAACGGAATTAATCGTTACCGTTCGTCCTCGACGGCAAGGCAACGCATGGAGCAGTTGCCCAAGGTCTTGGCAAAGGACTTATTCAGAGATTCCCGTTTACACGTGATTATAACAAACCGCAAACAAGCCATATCATCCGATAATGACCGAAAAAAACAAAATATTAGTTGAAGCCATCCCACATTTCATTGAGGCGCAATCCTCGCCGAATGAAAGTCGCTATGTATTTGCCTACACCATCACTATAACCAATGTGGGCATGATCCCCGCTAAATTGCTGAATCGGCACTGGCTGATTACCGATTCCAACGGCAAAATCCAGGAAGTCCGGGGTGAAGGCGTAATTGGTGAGCAGCCGTATCTGAAACCCGGCGAATCTTACCAATACACCAGCGGCGCAATGCTGGAAACGCCAGTCGGCACTATGCAAGGCCAGTACACCATGATTTCGGATGAGGGCGATAATTTTAATGCGCCTATTCCCAAGTTTACGTTGTCTATTCCCAGAACGTTGCACTAGGAAAATGGCTATCTATGCAATTGGTGATTTACAAGGCTGTTACGATGAGCTAATAAGGCTACTCGATACTATTGCATTCAATGAACACAATGACCAACTTTGGTTTGTCGGCGACCTGGTTAATCGGGGGCCAAAGTCGCTGGAAACCTTACGGTTTATCAAATCCTTGGGCGACTCAGCCGTTGCCGTTTTGGGCAATCATGACCTGCATCTGCTTGCCGCCGCATGTTCAGTGCCATCAAACAATAAAAAAGAAGCGCTCAAACAAGTGCTGATTGCGCCCGACCGGGATGAGTTAATCGACTGGCTAAGGCATCGTCCCTTATTCCATTACAACGAACATTTTTGTATGGTACATGCTGGTATTCCGCCGCAGTGGGATTTTGACCAGACCCAAAAAATGGCTCAAGTTGTGGCAACAGCGTTACAAGGCAAAGATTACAAAAGCCTTCTAAAAACTATGTATGGCGATAAGCCCGATATTTGGTCGCCCCTATTGCGTGGTACGTCCCGCTTGCGTTTTATCATCAACTGCTTTACCCGGATGCGTTATTGCAATAAAGAAGGGCGGTTGGATTTCAATTTTAACGGTGCGCCCGGCTCACAACCTGACAACCTGATGCCCTGGTTTACCGTGCCTGGCCGCAAAATATTTGATAGAAAAGTTGTTTTCGGACATTGGTCTAGCCTTGGTTTCTACGAAGGCAATAATTGTTATGCGATTGATACCGGTTGTCTGTGGGGCGGGCAATTGACGGCTTTGAGACTAAGCGAACAGGTCGAGCGATTTAGTCTTGATTGCTCAAGATTTAAAATGGGTTAGACATTCTTTGTAACTTCAAAAAACTGTAACTAAAACTAACCCGAGTATCATCCATAACATCCTCACGTTCAATCTCAACCCAGTCATTTGCGTCAAAATCCGGAAAAAACGTATCGCCGTCAAAGGTCTGGTTGATTTGAGTTATGTATAGAGAGCCAGCTATCGGTAGCGTAGCTTCATACAAAGTCGAGCCGCCAATCACAAACACTTCATTAGCCAATTGGCAACCGTGGCTGATGGCTGCTTCCACGCTCTCGACTACCACACAACCTTCCGCACTGTAAGCAAGATTTCGACTGACGATAATATTGGTGCGTCCCGGTAAAGGCCTGCCGATGGACTCGAAAGTCTTTCTGCCCATCAGGATAGGATGCCCCATGGTGATTTGCTTGAAGCGTTTAAGGTCAGCCGATAAATGCCAGGGCATTTTCCCGTCAATGCCGATGGCGCGGTTGCTGGATAGGGCGACGATGAGTGATATTTTCATTTGAATGGCTGAGCGGCTTTGCTATGCTTAACGGACGATAACTTTGTACGACAATGATACTATGAAACAGATTCTGGTTGTGTTTACTGGCGGGACGATTGGTTCTACGGCAACTGACGGCACTATCAATACCGCCAGTTCCGCATCGTTCAAGTTACTGCAATTGTTTCAGCAACAATATCACGACTATTCATGCATCCATTTCGAGCCCCTACAGCCGATACAGATTTTGAGTGAAAATCTTGCCCCTGCTGCTTGGACGGTTATCATCGAAGCTATCGAATCAGCTGATCCCAGTAGGTACGATGGCATTATTGTCACTCATGGCACTGATACCCTGGCGTATACCGCAGCAGCATTAAGTTATTATTTTCATGCGTTGGCTTTGCCGATGCTGTTGGTTTCCAGCGATTATCCTTTGGAAAACCCAAACGGCAACGGCTTGGCAAACTTTATTTGTGCTGTCGAGTTTATCCGCAGGGAAATAGCGCACGGCGTGTTTGTGCCATACCGGAATGCCGGACAGATCATGCAAATCCATGAAGGCATTCGATTAACCTGCTCTTTGCAGTTGACCGGGGATTTCTACAGCATCCAAAACAAAAGTTTTATGCAATTCGATGGTGGGCAATTTACGCTTTTAAACGGAGCATACGGCCTTCCCGTCACGGGGACTGATTTTTTTATTGATTCCAATAATTTCATCCCGTCAAAACCACAATTCTCCAGCCGAATCCTGATGATAAAACCTTACCCTGGGCTGGACTATAGTCATTTCAATCTGGATGGTTTGGATGCAATCCTGCACGATTTGTACCATTCCGGTACGGCTTGCGCTACCGAACAATGGGGTAAACGTCATTCGCTGGTCGAATTCTTAAAACGGTGCAAACAGCAACATATTCCGGTATATCTTGCACCCGCCATCAAGACGAAAAACGCTTATCAAACCACACATGAATTACTCGTACATGGCGCAACAATGCTTTGGAATATGTCCATTGAAGCTGCGTATGTAAAGTTAATGCTTATCTATGGCAATCAGTAATCATATGAGCCTGAATTGTACGGCGGAATACGCGAGTTTTTTGCGTTGCAAAACTTCTGCATTTTTCCAAAAATCAGTTAACGACGCTTTGGCATTCTGAAAAGTAATGCTTTCATTAACTCTGGAAATACGAGCCCTGATTAAATATTCATTAAGTTTTTAATCGCTGAAAAATGATTTTTTCCGTGACTAATGCTAAGATTCTCTTAGTAACTATCAACTTAAACTGAACGGATGTCAAAAGACGCACAAAAAACGCCTTACAGCCCGCCTGCTTTGGAATTCAAAAGCAGTACTTTTTCTGTACCGGTGCTGGTCATATCAAGCAATGATTTAATCATTATCCAACAACAGCTTGAGGCAAAAATTAAATTAGCGCCGGAGTTTTTCAAAAACTCGCCATTGGTATTGGATGTTCAGGAACTCAACAAACAAAATATTGAGGCCGATGTCGTCGCAATACTTGAAGTAGTCCGCAAGCTGGGTTTGTTACCCATTGGTATTCGGGGTGGCAATCCTGAGCAAAATGAAAAAGCCCTTGGCCTTGGTATTCCGCTTCACTCAATCCACACCAGCACTACCACAGTGGATGCAAAAAAGACGGCTACGCCAACGCCTGAACCGGAAACTAAAGATCTTCTGCAAACCGGTACTACATTGATAACCCAACCAATACGTTCGGGTCAGCGTATTTATGCTGCAGGTGATTTGATTATCGTTTCACAAGTGAGCGCCGGTACGGAAATCTTGGCAGAAGGCAATATCCACGTCTATGGTACATTGAGAGGACGCGCCTTAGCCGGTGTGCAAGGCAATACCGAAGCGCGAATTTTTTGTTCAGACCTTCAGGCAGAACTTATTTCAATCGCTGGAAACTACAAAATCAGCGAAGATCTCAATCAAGAAGTTCGCGGGAAACTTATACAAATTTATTTAGAAAATCGCGCTTTAGTTATTAAAGAAATTTAATCCATCCCGCTAAACTGGAGGAACATCAATTGGCAAGAATCATCGTCGTAACATCAGGTAAAGGGGGCGTGGGTAAAACCACGACCAGCGCCGCTATCGCAATGGGGCTTGCAAAAAGAGGCCACAAAACTGCCGTGATCGATTTTGATGTCGGTTTGCGTAACCTCGACTTAATTATGGGTTGTGAACGCCGGGTTGTTTACGATTTCATCAATGTCATCAATGGCGAGGCCAGCCTTAATCAGGCGTTGATAAAAGATAAAAATTGCCCGCAATTGCACATTTTGGCGGCTTCGCAAACCCGGGATAAAGACGCTCTGAGCCAAGAGGGCGTAGGGAAAGTCCTGGAAGACTTGTCCAAAGATTTCAAATATATTGTTTGTGATTCCCCGGCTGGTATAGAAAGAGGCGCACATTTGGCGATGTATTTTGCGGATGATGCGTTTGTGGTTACCAATCCAGAAGTGTCTTCAGTAAGGGACTCAGATCGTATGTTGGGGATTCTTTCCAGCAAATCTCGCCGTGCTGAAGAAAATAAAGAGCCCATTAAGGAATACCTGTTATTAACCCGTTATTCTCCAGAACGGGTTAAGTTGGGTGAAATGTTGAGCGTAGATGATGTGCAGGAAATTTTATCGCTCCATCTTTTGGGAGTGATACCGGAATCGAAATCAGTGCTGAATGCTTCAAACTCCGGCATGCCCGTTATACTGGATGAAAAAAGCGATGCTGGTCAAGCCTATGCCGATATTGTTGCCCGCTATTTGGGTGAAAATAAACCGCATCGTTTTATTGAAGATAAAAAGGGCTTTTTCGGCAAGTTGTTCGGAGGTAAATAATGAGCTTACTGGATTACTTTAAGATTTCAAAAACCAGTTCAGCTTCCCTCGCTAAAGAGCGCCTGCAAATATTGGTGGCGCACGAGCGGGTTTCTCATGACCAACCTTCCTATTTGCCGCAGCTACAAAAAGAATTATTGGATGTTATCCAAAAATACGTTAACGTTGATGAAAATGCTATTTCAGTCAGTTTTGAACAGGATGAACATCAGGAAACGCTTGAGTTGAATATTACTCTACCGGATCAACACAAGACATTTTAACTTTGACTTATAAAATTTATCAGGAGGCGACTCATGACTGCAATCACCGAAATCGGCACGGCAGCCGGGCTTATATGGCAGTATTTGGACAAGTCAGGTTCAGTTAGCGTAACTAAAGTAGCGACTGAAACAGGCATCAGCAAAAATGATATTCAACGCGCCATCGGCTGGTTAGCCAAAGAAGGCAAACTGAAAATTGAGTTGAAAGGCCGTGTTGAAATGCTGTCATTGCTGTAGCGGGGATTCTAACACCCCTATAAATAATTCGCTCCAGTGTAGCATTGGGAAAAAGATTTTAGCTGAGTTCCCGATGTCTGACGATAACATTAAGGCTGGGGCTTTTGAATTGTCTGGCGAGCGCATCCACCAAATAAACGGAACGGTGTTGCCCGCCTGTACAGCCAATCGCGACAGTTAGGTAACTACGTCCTTCAGCCTCAAATCTTGGCATCCAGCGCTCCATAAATCCTGTTATTTCCTGAAAAAGCTCGCCGACCAGGCTTTGTCCTTTTAAAAAATCGATGACCGCCTGATCTTTACCCGTTAACCCCCTTAATTCTGGGAGCCAGTAAGGGTTAGGCAAACACCGGGCATCAAACAAAAAATCAGCATCCAAGGGTACGCCATTTTTAAATCCAAAGGATTGGAATTGCAGGGAGATATGGCGGAATTCGCGTTCACCAATCTGATCTTTGACTAAATCCCGAAGTTGATGGTAATGAGTGCGGCTGGTGTCGATAACGACACTGGCGTGTTTAGCAACCGGCATCAACATCTTCTTTTCTATGTTTAGCGCTTCCTTCAAGGGGATGTTGAAGTCGGTCAGCGGATGCTTGCGGCGGGTTTCGCTGTAACGCTTTAATAGGGTTGATTCTTCAGCCTGCATGAAAATAACTTCACAATCAATTCCCTTGCTGCGAATCAGGTTGAGGCTATCCGTAAAACCAGCAAGGCTTTCGCTCTGGTTACGTGCATCAATTCCGATGGCAGTTTTTGCATAGGTTTTCTTATCAACCATCATGACATTTTTGATAAAATTTTCTAGCAGGGTAACCGGCAAGTTATCAATGCAAAAATAACCGCAGTCTTCGAGGGTTTCAAGTGCGATGCTTTTTCCTGAACCGGAAAGGCCGCTGACGATAATCAATTTCATAATTGCCGAATAAAGGCTCGAGGGTGCAAAGCTCAAAAACAACTATACACTTTGCACCCTGCGGATAGTGTTACCGGTGGCTGGTAACCTTGTCTTTGTGTTTGGTGATTTGCCGATCCAGTTTATCGACCATATCGTCAATAGCGGAATACATGTCTTCTTGGTGATCTTCTGCGAATACCGTCGCGCCGTTTATATGTACAGTTGCTTCGGCTTTTTGCATTAATTTTTCTACACTCAATATAACGTGTACGTCAGTAACCTTATCAAAATGGCGCGCCAACTTGTCAAATCTTGAGTTGACGTGCGCTTTTAAAGAATCTGTGATCTCAAGATGATGTCCCGTTACGATGACTTGCATGTTATTTACTCCTTACTGATGATGATTGTTGTTTCTGGTAGCGTTAAAAAGTACGCTTTCTCTCACTTGACGATGGAACAAACATCGCCTCGCGATATTTTGCGATAGTTCTTCTTGCAACATTGATCCCTTTTTCATTTAAAAGATCGGCAATTTTACTGTCGCTTAGGGGTTTGGCCGGGTTTTCATTCCCGATCAATTCTTTGATAAAAGCCCTTATGGCTGTGGATGAACATTCACCTCCTTCTTCAGTTGAAACATGACTGGAAAAAAAATGTTTGAATTCAACGATACCATTCGGCGTGTGCATGTACTTGTGCGATGTCACCCTGGAGATGGTGGATTCGTGTAGCTCCAACTCTTCGGCTATATCCCTGAGGATCATCGGTTTCATGGCGATGGAACCATGCTCGAGAAAATCGGTTTGCCTGGCAACGATAGCGCGGGCTACCCGTAACAATGTATCGTTACGGCCTTGTAAGCTCTTGATAAACCATTTGGCTTCCTGAAAATGTTCCTTCATGCATTGGTTATCTTTACTGTCGTCGGCCTTTTTAATCAATGCCGAATACTCGGAATTTATCCGCAGCTTGGGAGAGACTTCGGGGTTCAGGCTAACCAGCCAGATATTATTGCGCCGAGTCACATAAACATCCGGTATCACATATTCTGATTCCGAATGCTGTATCTGCAGCCCCGGCTTCGGATCGAGACTTCTGATCAGTGCCACAATTTGATCCAGCCGCTCAGACGTTACCGATAGTTCCCGCATCAGTGCGGCCTTACCATGGTTAGCCAATAACTCCAGATGGTTTGTAACGATTGCCAAGGCTTCTTTTCGGCAAGGCGTTTGCTCAGGCAATTGTGTTAATTGAATTTTGAGGCAATCCTTAAGATCAATGGCCGCCACACCGGACGGATCAAAATTTTGTATCCTATGCAGTACGGCGTTAACTTCGTCAAAATCCAAGTCATCAAGTTGACTTTGCAAACCCTGAAAAATTTCCTCAAGATTGCTGGTCAGATAGCCTTCATCGTTAATGGAATCGATGATTGACAAGGCAACGTCATGATCGCGTTCGGAAAATGGCGTTAGCTCCAATTGCCATACCAAATGATCGACCAGGGTTGATTCGCCGCTACGTTGGGATTCAAACTCTACATTTTCACTGTTATGGCTAGTGCCCGCGTCGCGATCATCGCCATACACATCATCACCATATACGTCATCCCAAGATGAATCAGTGGGCAATTCATCGGGCATATCAGTTTGCGAACCTTCGCTGGTGACAGTGTCGGCATTTTCGGTTTTCTTTTCTGGTGTCGCTTCTAGGAATTGAAAGCTGCTGTCTTCTTCATCAACTTCCAGCATCATGTTGGATTCAAGTGCCTGCTGAATTTCCTGCTGTAAATCCAAGGTAGACATTTGCAATAGCCGTATGGCTTGTTGCAATTGTGGCGTCATTGATAAGTGCTGACCCAGCTTAAGATTTATAGATTGCTTCATAAGCGTATTACTTGATGTTGTTAGTAAGCATCATAGCTTAAATTTTTTGCCAAGGTAAACTTTGCGTACTTCCTCATTCGAGACAATCGAATCGGTGTTGCCTTCGGCGATTACCTTGCCTTCATTTAGTATATACGCACGGCTACAAATGCCTAGTGTTTCCTGGACATTATGTTCGGTTATCAAGATGCCGATACCGCGGTCTTTGAGGTGTTCGATAATAGTTTGAATGTCTTCAACGGATATGGGATCGACACCGGCGAAAGGTTCGTCCAACAATATAAATTGTGGATTACTTGCCAGTGCCCTGGCAATTTCAACTCGCCGTCGCTCACCGCCGGACAGGCTCAAGGCCAACTGATTACGAAGATGAGGGATGTGGAATTCTTCCAGCAGTTCTTCGATGATCAGCTCCATCTGGCCCTCGGTCAAATCGGGGCGAATTTGCAGCACGGCACGGAGATTGTCCGCGACGCTCAGCTTCCTGAATACCGACGGTTCCTGCGGTAAATAGCCTACGCCCAATTGCGCCCTGACATGCATGGGGTGATGGGTAATCGGCACGGAATCGAGGAATATTTGGCCTTCATCAGCACTGACGAGACCCACCAACATGTAAAAGCTGGTGGTTTTACCAGCACCATTGGGACCGAGCAAGCCGACTACCTCACCGGTTTCGACATGTAACGAAACACCATTGACTACATTGCGGTTATTGTAGGTTTTTATCAGCTGCTTTGCTGCCAGTGTTGTCATTTTTTTTGGCTTCCGTTTTTTGTTTCGGCTTCAACAGGACGTGGACACGCTTGGCATCAGACGATTTTTCACCTGCCTTTACGACAGAACGCTTAATGTCATATTCGATTAGATCACTGGAGTAAGTGGCATTGCCTTGCCAGACAGTCGCTTGTGTTTTCAGTACCAGAAGATTTTTCTTGGGGTAGTACTCGCCCGTCATGGCTTCGCCGGTCACATCTTCAGCGCCGGGGCTAGGCGTTTGTTTGAATTTGGCCTTATTACCGGTGAACACCATTTTTTCGGCATCACCCTCGACAAAATAGACCACCAGCTTATCCGAATTGACCTTGATACTACCCTGAATGGAGATAACATTACCCGTGTAGGTACTGGTGGCGCTGACATCATCATAGGTAGCGGTATTGGAATCAATGGTAATCGGCTGGTCGGCATCCGTTTCCAGCGCTAATATCTGGGAATTATAAGCGCCAATTAACAACGCCCCACAAAAGGCCATTACTTTATTTGTTGGTTTCATACTTACCTTTCACTTTCGCAAGTAACTCCAGATGGATAGGCTCTTTAAAAGTCATCTTCAAGCCGGTTCCTGTAGTGATATTGGGCGGGCTGATCAATTCTGCCGGTGCTTTTGTTTCCGCATAACTGGTTTCTGGGCTGACCAGCACATTGGATGTATTAATGATGAGTTCCTTACTACCTTCTGCTTTGGCGCGACTGACTGATACCTTGCCGTTAAGCTGAAGTTTTTTGCCATCTTTTGACAAGATGCCTGCATCAGATTTTATAATCCAGGGCGGTCTATTCGCATTCACAAATTCCATGACCGGTTTTTTAGTATGGGTCGCCCAGTAACCTACATAATGCGTCATTTCTTCAGCCACCAATTTGCTTTTTAAGCGGCCAGTTTCGTCCATTTCCCATTGAGTGTAGCCTTTGCTGAAATAATCCGGATTTTTTGGCGACGCTTTTACCTTGGTTGTTTCTACCAATGCTGAGTATTCCGCTAACCACCAACTAAACACTGCTAAGAATAGCAGGAAAATGTAAATGGATTTTTCACCGGAATAGGTCATGCAAGATACCCATTCAAAATAGCTTCAAAATTTCCCTGTGCTTGCATAATCAGATCGCAGACTTCCCGCACCGCACCGTGTCCACCCGGCAAAGTTGTACACCAATCCGCCCTTGCTTTGACCGCAAAATTAGCATCATTGACCGCTATGGCAAGACCCACCCTCGTCATTATCGGCAAATCCAGCAGATCATCACCCACATGTGCCGTATGTTCAGGGTTGATCTTTAAGGTCTCCAATAATTCAGCGTACGCCTGTAGTTTGTTTTCATGTCCTTGATAAACAAACTCAATTCCCAGATTTTTCATGCGTAATGCGACTGAATTTGACTTGCGGCCAGAAATGACCGCGACTTCAACGCCGGTTTGACGAAGCAGTTTGATACCATGCCCATCGCGGGCATGGAAACATTTATATTCAATGCCTTCGTTATCAAAAAAAAGTCGCCCATCCGTTAATACGCCATCAACATCAAGGATCAATAGCTTTAATTGTTTGGCTTTTTCCAATACGAAAGCGGAAAGGTTTTGGTCGCTAATAACATTTGCCATTAGACGATTCCTGCACGAATCAAATCGTGCATGTTAATAGCGCCTATGGCACGATGAGCGTCATCGACCACAATCAAAGCATTGATCTTTTTCTGTTCCATAACTTGCATGGCTTCAGCCGCCAACTTGTCTGCGGTAATGACGGTGCAATTTGAGGTCATGACATCGACGATGCAGGTGCTGCGAAGATCAATGTCTTTAGCCAACATACGTCGTAGATCGCCATCGGTAAAAACACCCAACAGTCGATTATCGTTTTCAACAATAGCCGTCATGCCCAGTTTTTTCTCGGTCATTTCCAGCAATGCCGCATTGATGATGGCAGATTTATCAACCGCAGGCATAGCTGCACCCGTATGCATAATATCGCCGACCCGCAGCAATAAACGCTTACCGAGGACACCACCAGGATGGGATAGCGCAAAATCATCTCTCGTAAAGCCACGTGCTTCCAGCAAGGACACTGCTAGGGCATCACCCATAACTAATGCTGCGGTGGTGCTCGACGTAGGCGCTAATCCCAAGGGGCAGGCTTCCTGTGCAACGCTAACATTTATATGCGTACTGGCAAATATTGCCAATGTTGAATTTGGATTTCCGGTCATCGCTATCAAAGGTACGTCGAGACGTTTGATTATCGGTAGAATTTTTACAATTTCTTCGGTTTCACCCGAATTTGATAATGCCAATACCACGTCTTGTTGGGTAATCATGCCCAAATCGCCGTGACTGGCTTCGCCAGGATGGACAAAAAAAGCTGGTGTGCCTGTGCTTGCCAGGGTCGCCGCAATCTTGCTGGCAATATGCCCGGATTTACCCATGCCAATCACCACGACCCGACCTTTGCAGTTGAACATCAACTTGCAGGCAACGACAAAATTTTCGTTAATTTGTCCAGCCAAAGCAGCAACCGCCTGGGTTTCTACCTGAATGACAGCTAGCGCCAGTTCGCGGAGTTTTTCATCATGAAATTTCATTTTCTAATCATTCAATCTGGCAAAGCTAACTTAAGTTAAATGGGTATAATGGTTAAAAACGCCGCATTATGCCACATTTAAGGCTTCCTTGCTTGAGGGAGCGTTATGAAGAAAACGTTGTCAGATGCATTAATCCGCAGGACTCAGATAAGGGTAATGGCGCGTCGAACTTCTGGCATTATCTTCAATTTCCTTGTGAATTCTTCTAAGAATAGTTTGACTTAGTAAGGAGTCGTCATAGACAATAGCTTGTTTAGATTAGAATTTTAATTCCTTGCCAAGTATGAGTGACAATGCTCGCTCCCAGAACAGTTTAGTCGCCGTCCGAAATTTATCATTTTCACGAGGCTCTAACAAAATATTCAAAGATGTGTCTATGGACTTTGAGCGCGGTAAAATTACTGCAATCATGGGGCCTAGCGGCACCGGTAAAACAACTCTGTTAAAACTGATCGGCGGGCAGTTGCAGCCAGCGCAAGGGACGGTAATGGTAGACGGGAAAAATGTCCACCGCTTACGGCGCGGTGATCTGTTCGAATTACGCAAACGCATCGGCATGTTATTCCAAAGCGGTGCTTTACTGACCGACATGAATGTGTACGACAACGTGGCCTTTCCGTTGCGCGAGCATACGCATCTTCCTGAATCCATGATCCGCAGTCTCGTTTTGATGAAATTGCAGGCCGTTGGTTTAAGGGGTGCCAGAGACCTAATGCCCAATGAACTTTCTGGCGGTATGGCTAGACGCGTTGCCTTGGCAAGGGCCATTGCCCTTGATCCGATGATGATCATGTACGATGAGCCTTTTACCGGCCAGGATCCTATTTCCAAGGGAGTATTGGTGCATCTTATAAAGTCGTTAAATACTTTTTTGGGTTTAACGTCGATTATTGTCTCCCATGATGTTCAGGAAACATCAGCCATTGCCGATTACATTTATGTTATTTCGGATGGAAAAATTATCGGTGAAGGGTCGCCAGCGGACATCCAAAACTCCTCGTCGGATTGGGTGCAGCAATTTATGGTTGGCTCAGCCGATGGCCCCGTGCATTTTCATTATCCCGCCAAAGACTTGCAAGACGATTTGATGTCGGCAGGGAAACGCTACTAATATGACCGCTTAATCATGCTGGCTTTCATTCAAACACTAGGCAAGAATACCCGCGCCAGTTTTACCAAGCTGGGACGGGCGACTTTTTTTCTTTTGCATACAATTACCGGCATTATCGACATAATGCCCCGGCCAAGGCTTCTGCTTAACCAGTTGTATTCCGTCGGCGTATTGTCGTTTTTGATTATTTCGATTTCCGGTTTGTTTGTCGGCATGGTTTTGGGCTTGCAGGGCTATTACATATTGTCCGATTTTGGTGCCGAAGAAACCTTGGGCGTTATGGTTGCAGCATCTTTGGTGCGTGAACTGGGGCCGGTGGTTTCTGCCTTACTATTCGCTGGGCGCGCCGGATCTGCACTGACCGCTGAAATTGGCTTGATGAAAGCCACCGAGCAATTATCCGGCATGGAAATGATGGCGGTTGACCCCATCAAAAGGATCATTTCACCCCGTTTTCTGGCCGGGTTCATTTCCATGCCCTTACTTGCCGCCCTATTCAGTGCCATCGGCATTATCGGTGGGCAAATTGTCGGTACCGGTTTGTTAGGGGTTGATGATGGTGCTTACTGGTCGCAAATGCAGGCAAAGATTGATTTTCAGGATGACATTATTAATGGGGTCATCAAGAGTCTGGTGTTTGGTTTCGTAAGCAGTTGGATTGCCTTGTTTGAAGGCTACGATGCCGTTCCTACCTCTGAGGGTGTGAGCCGTGCCACCACCCGCACTGTGGTAAATTCCGCTTTCAGTATCTTAGGTCTGGATTTTGTCCTGACCGCTCTCATGTTTGGAGACGATTAACAATGCAGCATAGCAATACTCAGGATACGCTGGTCGGGCTTTTTGTCGCGGCTGGTATTGCCGGACTATTTTTTCTCGCCTTGCAGGTCAGTAACTTAAGTTCTTTTACCGAACAAGAAGGCTACACGATTACCGCCCGTTTCGAGAATTCGGGTGGACTCAAAGTTAAATCGCCGGTTTCTGCGGCAGGCGTTAAAATCGGCCAGGTCAGCAACATCAGTTTTGATCCTAAAACCTTCGAATCGATTGTAAAAATGCGTATAAACGCAGAATACAAAACCATTCCTGAAGATACGACCGCCAGCATTTTTACCGCCGGATTGTTGGGTGAGCAATATGTCAGTCTGGAACCCGGTGGTGCCGACGAATATCTGAAAGACAATGGCAATATAGAAATAACCCAGTCTGCCATCATTCTCGAAAAAGCCATCGGCCAGTTTCTGTTTAAGTCGGCAGAAGAGAAAAAATGAGCAAATTAACCATTGTTAAAGAAGCGCCGGGGCATTTTATCGTCGATGGTGACCTGACTTTTACAGCAATGGATAAAAAAACCTTAAAATCTTTTACGTTTTTAGACACTGGTAAACAAATCATCATTGATTTAGGCGGCGTTGGTAATGCGGACAGCGCAGGACTCGCTTTAATGCTTGAATGGATAAAAATTACCCGCCATAAAAGGGTACAATTACACTTTAGAAATATTCCCGAGCAACTGCTAAACCTAGCCAAGTTGAGCGGACTTGATAACATGAGCTATTTTGTCGTCAACCAACCCGAATTGGCTGAACAAAATAAGCCTGCATAGCCAACATAACCATAATTTAACATGGATAAACTAATCATTACCGGTGGCCAGCGACTGTGTGGCGAATTGCGTATTTCCGGTGCAAAAAATGCGGCATTACCCATTCTAGCAGCCACTTTATTGTCTGAAGCACCCGTCAGTGTAGGCAACATTCCTCATCTTCATGACATCACCACCACGATGGAGTTGCTGGGGCGGATGGGCGTGCAATTACTAGTCGATGAAAAAATGAACATCGAAGTGGACAGCAGCACCATCAATAGTTTTGAGGCGCCTTATGAATTGGTCAGGACTATGCGGGCATCTATTCTGGTGCTGGGGCCGTTACTGGCACGGTTCGGCGAAGCGCATGTGTCATTACCCGGCGGTTGTGCCATCGGTACACGTCCGGTGGACATCCATATCAACGGACTGATCAAAATGGGTGCCGATATTACCGTTACCGGCGGTTATATCCACGCTAAAGCTAAACGACTAAAAGGTTGCCGCCTCGTGCTTGAACAAGTCACTGTTACCGGAACCGAAAACTTAATGATGGCTGCGGCATTGGCTGAAGGCATCACCATCATGGAAAACGCTGCGAAAGAACCAGAAGTCACCGACCTGGCGCACTTCCTGAATAAAATGGGCGCCAAAATTTCCGGTATCGGCACGGATGTATTGGTTATTGAAGGTGTTGAAAAGCTCGGAGTAGAGCCCATCCATTACGATATCTTGCCTGACCGGATAGAAACCGGGACTTATTTAGTTGCTGCGGCAATGACGGGCGGCAAAGTCAAGCTCAAAAATACCCGCCCTGATATTCTGGATGCAGTGCTAGACAAGCTGACCGAAGCGGGTGCAGACATCAGCACCGGTGAAGATTGGATCGCGCTGGATATGCACGGCAACAAACCCAAAGCCGTGTCTTTACGTACTGCACCTTATCCCGCTTTTCCAACCGATATGCAAGCCCAATTTATCGCCTTGAACACGATTGCAGACGGCATCGGAATTATCACCGAGACGATTTTTGAAAATCGTTTTATGCACGTTCAGGAGCTGCAACGTATGGGCGCTGACATTAAATTGGAATCAAACACCGCTATTTGCAAAGGTGTCAAAAACCTGACCGCAGCGCCGGTGATGGCAACCGATTTAAGGGCTTCTGCTAGTCTTGTCATCGCTGCGCTCGCCGCTGAAGGCAGCACCCGTGTAGACCGTATTTACCATATTGACCGTGGTTACGATCACATCGAAGAAAAATTATCGCAATTAGGTGCGATTATACGCCGCGTACCCAACTAGATTATCTATGTTAACGATTGCTGTATCGAAAGGCCGGATTTATGAAGAAGCCTTGCCTTTTTTGGAAGAGGCCGGGATCACGCCAACCGATGATCCCGAAAAGTCCCGCAAACTGATCCTTTCGACGACGCGGGATGATGTGCAACTGGTTATTATCCGTGCCACTGACGTTCCTACCTTTGTCGAGTACGGTGCTGCTGATATGGGCATTGCCGGAAAAGACATCCTATTGGAGCATGGTGCCGAAAGCCTTTATGAGCCGTTGGATCTGGGGATTGCTAAATGCCGATTAATGACAGCCGCCCACAAAGATGCGCCTGTACCTAAGAGCCGCCTCCGTGTTGCCACCAAATATGTCAAAATCGCCCAACGCTATTATGCCAATTTAGGTATTCAAGCTGAAATCATCAAGTTGTACGGCTCCATGGAACTTGCACCGCTGGTTGGCCTTGCCGATTGCATCGTCGATCTGGTCGATACCGGCAATACCCTACGCGCCAATAACTTGGAACCGCGAGAGTTAATAATGAACATTAGTTCCCGTCTTGTGGTCAATAAAGCCGCGATGAAAATGAAAAATCAGGCCATTGCCGCCTTACTGGAACAATTCGAACTTACGCTGGCTAAAAGGTAAGCCTATGTCAGAGATTACGATTACCGAACTTGATGCCGCGTCCCCAGATTTTACGGTGCAATTGCAAAGCTTGCTGGCATGGAATGAAACGGAAGATTTTGATATTCATCGGCAAGTAAGGGACATTATTGCTGACGTACGTAGCAATGGCGATAAAGCCGTTATTGCCTACACTAATCGCTTCGACAATCGCCAAGTCACTTCTGCGACAGAATTGGAGCTGACCCAAGCCAGTCTCAAATCAGCATTTGCCGCAATTCCAGCAGACCAAGCCGCAGCCTTACAAACCGCAGCAGATAGGATTCGTGCTTATGCCGAACACCAAAAACTGCAATCTTGGGATTATACGGAAGCTGACGGAACGGTTCTTGGGCAAAAAATTACTCCGTTGGATCGCGTAGGGCTTTATGTGCCGGGCGGCAAAGCCGCTTATCCTTCTTCGGTTTTGATGAACGCTATCCCAGCTAAAGTCGCCGGAGTCGGTGAGTTGATTATGGTGGTTCCCACGCCTAAAGGTGAAAGTAACCAATTGGTATTGGCGGCGGCCTATTTAGCGGGTGTCGATAGAATATTCACCATCGGCGGCGCACAAGCCGTTGCCGCGCTTGCTTACGGTACAGAAACAATCCCCCCCGTGGCAAAAATTGTCGGTCCTGGCAATATCTATGTTGCCACCGCCAAAAAACTGGTTTTTGGACAGGTGGGTATCGACATGATCGCCGGCCCTTCGGAAATCCTGATTATCTGTGATGGCAAGACTAACCCAGACTGGATTGCCATGGACTTGTTTTCACAAGCTGAACACGATGAAAACGCTCAGGCGATTTTGATTAGTCCAGATAGTGATTATCTTGCAGCAGTCAAACAAAGCATCAACACGCTGCTGCCGACAATGGAACGAGCAGGCATTATCCGAACTTCTTTGTCGAATCGTGGCGCATTCATCAAGGTTAACGATTTAATACAAGCGGCTGATGTTGCCAACACGATAGCACCGGAGCATTTGGAGCTTTCAGTAGAAGATCCTGAAGCCTTGAGCCAACACATCCGCCATGCGGGTGCAATCTTCATGGGTCGTTACACGGCTGAAGCCCTGGGTGACTACTGCGCCGGGCCTAACCACGTCCTGCCCACATCCAGCACGGCACGGTATTCTTCGCCTTTGGGAGTTTACGATTTCCAGAAACGCACCAGCTTGATTAATTGTTCCCAAGCGGGGGCAAAAGAATTAGGCAAAACCGCTTCTGTACTTGCCCGTGGTGAGAGCCTGACTGCCCATGCGCGTTCTGCAGAATATAGGATTTAAGCGCAAGGCGATAGAAGAATGAAATGCGAATGATTAAACAATCCACAATTTGCGCCCTGAGCCTTTCGTCTTGAACATTTTCCGCAAAGAAGTATTGGCAATGTCCGCCTACAAAGTTGCCGATGCGAGAGGATACATCAAATTGGATGCCATGGAAAATCCTTACATTTGGCCGGATGACATCAAAGAAGGTTGGTTGGCGCAACTAAAATCCTGCGAATTGAACCGCTACCCTGATCCTGAAGCCAAGCAACTCACGCAAACAATCAGGGAGCAAAATAAAATCCCGGCAGGGTTTGAGGTTTTGCTGGGCAATGGTTCCGATGAAATCATTCAGATACTGCTAATGGCTTTGCCGGCAGATGCCAGCGTTTTGTCGGTACAACCCAGTTTTGTTATGTACCAGCAAATCAGCAACTCGCTGGGTTTAAGTTATCTTGGCATTCCTCTTCTCGATGATAGCTTTGAGCTGGATTTGCCAGCCATACTGGCAGCCATAACAGCGCACCAACCTGCAATCATATTTCTGGCTTACCCGAATAACCCTACCGGCAACCTTTTCGATGCCGAAGCCATCCGGCAGATCATAACTGCAGCCAATGGATTGGTCATCATTGATGAAGCCTACGCACCATTTGCCGATGTCAGTTTTATGGACGAATTGACCCAATACGAAAATCTACTGGTGATGCGCACCGTTTCCAAGTTAGGTTTAGCGGGATTGCGGCTAGGGTATCTGGTTGGTTCAGCCGATATTATCGAGCAACTTCATAAAGTCCGGCTTCCTTACAATATCAATATTCTCACCCAAATCAGCACTGATTTTGCCTTGACTCATCACGCCTTGTTTGACGGGCAAACCCAAAAAATTTGCACCGAAAGGGCAAGTGTTTACGAACAGCTTGGCAATATGAAAGGTATAACCACTTACCCAAGTGCCGCGAATTTTATCCTGTTTCGCACGCCTGAAAACTGCGCCACCGATATTTTCACCACCATCAAACAACAAGGCGTATTGATCAAAAATATGAGCCCTCAAGGTGGCTTATTGGCTAATTGCTTACGGGTCACGATAGGCAAACCGGATGAAAACGAGGCTTTTTTGGCGGCCTTAAGCCATGCCTTGGCAATTCTGGGTTAACCCACTTATCCGTTTTCCTTAATCGGGCAAATGCTAACAACGACCCGTAAAAACAGTTAAAATAACCGCCGCAAACAACCGTGACTTAAAACCTGGTCAATAACACTACATGCAAACATCTTACAAAACTGACGACCTGAGAATCTCCTCTATCAGGGAGGTTATAGCACCTAGCCAGGTTCATGATGAACTGCCGCTCAGCACTAAAGCCGCAGAAACAACATTGGAAGCAAGACAGGCAATCCACAAAATTCTCAACGGTGAAGACGACCGCTTGCTGGTAATCGTCGGCCCTTGCTCCATTCATGACCCGAATGCCGCAAAAGAGTATGGTGCTCGGCTAAAAGCCGCCAAAGACGCGTTGCAAGACGATCTTATGATTGTCATGCGGGTTTATTTTGAGAAGCCCCGTACCACCGTAGGCTGGAAAGGTTTGATTAACGACCCTGACATCGACTCCAGTTTCAATATCAACAAAGGCTTACGTGTTGCCAGGCAATTATTGCTGGACTTGAATGATATGGGAATGCCATCGGCTACCGAGTACCTGGATTTAATTACGCCACAATATCTTTCTGACCTGATTTCCTGGGGGGCAATTGGTGCACGTACCACTGAAAGCCAGGGACACAGGGAATTGGCTTCCGGGGTTTCTTGCCCAATCGGTTTTAAAAATTCCACCGACGGTACAATAAAAATAGCCATTGATGCGATAGGTGCGGCGATGAGTCCACATCATTTTTTATCGCTGACCAAAGCCGGACATTCGGCGATTTTCTCCACCACCGGCAATGAAGACGTGCACATTATCCTGCGGGGCGGTATCCAGCCTAATTATGATGCTGTCAATGTCCAGCAGGTTGCCGATGGTTTGATAAAAGCTGACCTTAAACCCAACATCATGATTGACTTCAGCCATGCCAACAGCCTCAAGCAATGCCATCGGCAGATTATTGTCGGTGAAGATGTTGCCGCTCAAATAGCGGCGGGCGATCATCGGATTATGGGAGCCATGATAGAAAGCCACCTGCATGCGGGTAGGCAAGATGTCATTGACGGCCAGCCTTTAAACTATGGGCAAAGCATCACCGATGCCTGTTTGAGTTGGGAAGATACGTTACCGCTCTTGAATGACTTGGCAAATGCTGTGCAAAAACGCCGGGAATCACAATTATGATCATATACGTTAACGGCGAAAGCCGCGAGTTGGCTGAAAATAACCGGGTTGCCGATATTGTTGAAAGCATGGGATTAGGTGGTAAACGCATCGCCGTAGAACTTAATCAGGAAATCTTGCCTTTTGACCAATATCAAAACCAGTCGCTGAAAAATGGCGACCATCTGGAGATAGTCCACGCCATTGGCGGTGGTCAGGATGATAGCTTTACCGTTGCAGGAAAAGCCTATAAGTCACGGCTGTTGGTCGGCACCGGAAAATACAAAGATCTAGAAGAAACCCGTCTCGCCATTGAAGCCAGTGGTGCAGAAATCGTTACCGTAGCAATACGCCGCACCAATATAGGTCAAAATCCGGGCGAGCCGAATTTATTGGATGTCATTTCGCCGGATAAATACACTATCCTGCCCAATACCGCCGGTTGTTACACTGCCGAGGAAGCAGTGCGGACATGTCGGCTGGCAAGAGAACTGTTGGGCGGCCACAAGTTGGTTAAGCTGGAAGTGCTGGCCGATCAAAAGACATTATTTCCAGATGTCGCACAAACCTTTATCGCCGCTGAACTGCTGGTTAAAGACGGGTTTGATGTCATGGTGTACACCAATGACGATCCCATTGCCGCCAAACGGCTGGAGGACATTGGTTGCGTCGCCGTTATGCCCTTGGCTGCGCCGATTGGTTCCGGCTTAGGTATCCGAAATCCGTATAACATACTAACAATTGTCGAAAATGCTAAAGTGCCTATCCTCGTGGATGCCGGTGTCGGCACGGCTTCGGATGCGGCGATTGCAATGGAATTGGGTTGCGCGGGTGTATTGATGAATACTGCCATTGCCGAAGCCAGAAATCCTATCCTGATGGCATCGGCCATGAAGAAAGGCATAGAAGCCGGTCGGGAAGCTTTTCTGGCGGGGCGCATGCCGCGAAAACGCTTTGCCTCGGCTTCATCGCCGATTGATGGGTTGTTTTTTTGAAAATTTAATGGCGTATTATGGCTAATAAAACGGTTTTTCTAATTTAAATCAATACTTTATATGGTATCAGTAAGGTTAAATAATTGACTGTCAAACCTAAAAATATTGAAGTGTACTGGCTAATAGATTGAAGATGAAAAGCGTAACGATATCGCGTTGAGTTAATTGCACAACACGTTTAAATCCCTTGCTGGGCATAAAATTAAGAATAGACCCAACAAGGAGGGTCTATCGACAGACGGCTGGGGATAAGTCGAAGGTTACAACTGTCGCGTACCCAAAAAGGGCATCAAAAATTCAGTTTCCTTCCCAGCATTACCTAATGCGAAACTTATCTACATTGATGACGGAGCCTTGCATCACACAAGGCCCCGCCAAGGTTATGGCTTGAACTTAACGGTTATAGATATACATCGTCACTTCGAAACCAAAGCGAAGGTCAGTGTAACTTGGTGTTTCCCATTTCATATCGGAATTCCTCTAATAAAGATTAACGTGTTTAGTAAAATGGATTTTTGTAGTCAAAATCCTTAGCCGCTTTTAAACTGCTATCTCAGTCGTAATCTCCTATCTGGAAGGTACGCCTTTTTCCCACCAATGGGTAAAATTCGGCTCAGTGCCTGTGCCAAGTAAACTCAGGTAAGCTCTTAAATTATTAATGTCGTTACTGCACAAATTGTTTTTGTAGCTTGGCATGCCGTGGCCATCCCCCCCCTTGACCGCGCTAACGCTATTCGCTTTTCCGACAAGAGTAGGCCCCATGGCTCCGCCCTGAGCACTCATGCCGTGACAGCTATAACAATTCATACGCATATAAGCCCGTCGTCCCTCGATAGCCATGTCCGGGGTTGAGTTAGTGCTGGAGCAATCAGGTTTAGTTGTCTGTATTGGATCCGGCATAGGATTCGCCGCAATTGCAACATTTATTCCTACTGAGAACAGGAGAATTCCAAATGACGTGCCAACTATTTTCGATAAAGTATGCATGTTTGATTTTCCTCTTAATTATGATTGTTAAGGGTTGCCCCGGCCGCATTTGAGTCGAACGGAGCCGGACCCGAAAGTGGTTCAATGAGCGGTATGTTGTAAGCCGCCAAAATCTTTTGGATTTTGTCACGCTTCCGCTCGAGGCTTTTTTCCAGTTTTTTTGCAAATGCCACTTCACCTTTTCTGACTCCAATAGCGATATCAAAAGCAAAGTTTTGCTTTGGCATCAGGGCATCGGGAGGGGTCGGTGTCACGGTGAGTAGATCGCCGTATTTCTTGGCAAAATACCCGCCGAATGGCCCCCAGACAATGGCTACATCGATTTCACCTTTCATAACATCATCCACGACTTTACCCTGTGGATTTGTCACTGACGAATCACCCCACATAGAATAACCCACGATATTATTTACAATGCCCCGATGAGCCAAGGCATGGGCGGGTGGCGAGTTTGATCCATCATTGCCTATGGCATGTAAGCCAATCTTTAGCGTGCGAAGAACAGGGTCATCAAAAGACTTGATCGTTATGTGACGATTCTTGGCAGTAACAAAGACATAACCAGAACGGTAATAAGGCAATGTGGTCAGGACTCTTTCATAACCGAATGGCACTCCCATTACAACATCACAGCGGTTTGCCCCTAAGGTACTGCGTATGTAGCCTTGCCGTTGCTTTTCCCAGGCGAAGCTGAGCTTCGCTTTCAATTCGTCAGCTAGAAGCGCGGCAATCTTATTTTCGAAACCTTCTTGGTTTTGGTTGGAAAAGGGAAGATTGTCTGGCTCTGCACAAACGCGAAGTTCATTTTTGGCTATCGCTACCGTCGCGTTAAGCATCAGGACAGCCGTGAGCGACAGGCATAGCTTTCGAGTTCGTAGCTGAGTGTGAGGGTTCATGTTGCACTTAACCTTGTTCATGAAAAAAGACTTGGTTCAAGGGAGTTTGTAGACATGAACTCGACCACCGCCACTGACCAAGGCTTTGCCGTTAGCGCAGGAATCATCACTGAAGACAGCAACGCGCTGCTTGCCGTCTGGGCCTTGGAAGCTGATCGGGTTGCCAACGACGTTACATGTCAGCGGGGTGTTCCACAAGGCTGCGCCAGTATTGGCATTGATTGCTTTAAATGACGGTGCTTGGGTGGTGTAAAAAACCACATCTCCAGCCGTAGCCAGGACACCCGCGTAGATCATCGCCGGTTCAGATACCGTCCATTTCCTTTCGCCTTTAATGGCGTCCCAAGCGATTAGTTCGCTGGATTTAAATGGCAACCCTGTGCTCAGGTCAGGCGTGATGTCGTAACTGGCTCCCATGTAAGGCGCACCGGAGATGAATTCCGCCTTCAATGCATCCATCGTGCTGCAGAAATTGAAAGTGGGCATGTAAAACGATTGAGTTTTCGGTGAAAATGCCCCAGGCTCCCATCCCTTTCCACCCAATACCGATGGACAGATTCTTTTGGGTTCTTTATCTTGATGGATACGCATATCATCCCGAACAGCTTGTGTGCCGGTAGTAAGATCGAATTTATCAGCCGTTGCCCAATTCACGTTATTGGCAAACTGCTTGGCCGTCAAAATTTCACCAGTTCCTCGGTCAAAGGTATAGGCAAGCCCATTTTTGTTTAAATGGATCAATAATTTACGGGCATTTTGATCGGTAGGGCTCAGCTTCATGTCTACCGCGATGTTCTCACTGCCGGCATCGTAATCCCAGCTATCATGCTCGACAACTTGATAGATCCACTTCGCCTCGCCATTATCAGGGTTTCTGGCGAATATAGCGGAACCCCACTTATTTGCACCTGGACGCATGTCTGCATTCCAGACGCCAGGCTGACTGGTGCCATAAAACAGTAAATTTAGATCGGGGTCGTAAGTTAAATAAGCCCAGGCAGAACTGCCGCCCAACAACGCAGCCCTTTCGTTTGGCCAGCTCTTAAGCCCCAGGTCTTTGCCTTGATCTTTCGGGTAAAAATTCTTGGTGTTCCCGGTGATCATCACATCTTTATCCGAACCCGTATTATAGGCACGCCACAAGTGCAAACCTGTCTTGAGATCAAGTGCCTGAATCCACCCTCTAACCCCCATTTCACCGCTAGAAGAGGCTGTGATTACTTTGCCGCCGACAACACTGCCTGCAGCTGTCTTGGTAGGCGTAATAATAGGAGCCACGGTCATCGTAATGCCCGTGTGCGGGTCTGCTAGGTTATTTTTCCAAATAAGTTTGCCGGTGTTGGCATTAATGGCCACCACGGTATTGTCGAGCAAGTTGAAAACTACCCGGGGCGGCTGGAGAACACCGTTTTCATCGGTGAACGCCTCAGCATAGGCTGCTCCACGGTTGATGCCGCCACAACAATTTGCCCCCTTGGAATATTCGTTCACGCTTGGCGCGTAAGTCCATTTTATTGCGCCCTTATTACCGAGATCGTAAGCGATAAGCCTATTCGGAAATCCAGTGACGGCAAAGAGCATCCTGCCGACCACTAAAGGTTCGCCCATGAAACGCCCGCTTACTTCAGTTTTCAAAGAAAACTCTTCTTTTAAACCTTTGACATTATTAGTATTAATTTGATTGAGACTGCTAAAACGAGTGCCTTGTAGCGTACCGCCGGCAGTCGTCCATTGTTGTCCGGCCGCTGCGCCGAATTCTGGTATAACCGCTGCTTCAGTGGTGGCGGATATAGCCCCCCCAAGTAACATAGCTATCATTAAGTTGGTGTGGGCTGAAATTGGTCGCATACTTGAGCGACGAATTGGCTCGTCATAGCGACTGAGCATATTTGTGATTGTCATATATGGCCTCCTCAAGAATTGAAATAATAAGCATTGCAAACATACCGCAAGGGATTAGCCCGTAAGCCTGCAACATAAACCTCCACTGCAAAAATTAAACATATATTAAATAATCCTGTTAAATTAGGCAGTTACTAAATTATAGAGCGCAATAAAATTTTTTATCAAGCACTTTAAAAAAAACATTGTTTTTTTTAAAAAAAAATGGTATGTGAGCCGTCAAATATAGTCAGAAGCAAAAAATCAGAATAGGAAGCTTTTATTGTTGGAAGGATGCCGAGGAAGCGGTTTGCATCGGTTTCATTGCGGATTGAAGGCTTGTTTTTTTAATCTGCAAATCTCAAGTTATTTGGCGCATTAGGCATTCGCTATGCGCCAAATAACTTTTTAGGATATATCTCTAAGGTTTTAAACTTTTGTAACGGTTTGAAAATCGCACACAGCGCCAGTATCCGCTTCTGCATGGTATTTAATGACGTGTACGCCTTTGGGCAATTTAGTGCTCGCCAACAAGATTTGGGGCGCAGATTGCGCGAAGGTGCCGTTATAATTGAGCAATGTGACGGCATCATTATCTGTGATGGTCGTATGCCAAAATCTTAAAGGTCCGACATTGCCGCCATTGAAACCAATATTGCTCAATAAAGAACCTTGTTTTTGGAAGACGGCCGCCGTTGGGGTGCCGTCACTGCATGTTACGGGTATTAAAGTCACGCTTTTTGCCATTGCCGGTTCAACAAATGCAGCCACGCTTAAAATAATCGTACCCAATGTGGTTTTTTTGTTCATTTTTCCTCCAGGAAAATATGTATTTTAGGTTTTTAAAACTTCTACTCTCAGCAGGAAACAAAATTCAAAACCTCTCCTTGCTAAACGTTTATCTCAAAAATAAAGTTCAAGGTTCATTTATGGGAAAAATATTTTTATGCGTTGGCGATAGATGCCGCGTACCAAAAAAAGTAAACTAAAATATAATGTCGAACAATTTTTACATAGACAATCTAAATCAACATCCTGATGTGTAAAAACGCATCCCATTTTGTACGTAATGCCAGAAAAAATCGAACAAGCCCCAATTAGAAAAATCCGCAGCTTTATCCTTCGGCAGGGCCGTCTAACCCAGGGTCAGCAATTTGCTTTGGATAGCTTTTGGGATAAATACTGCCTCGATCCATCAAGGCCGATGGATGTGTCCGAAGTTTTTGGTCGTGTTGCGCCTTTAACGGTTGAAATCGGTTTTGGCAATGGTGAATGTCTCGCTAAGTTGGCTGCCGCAAACCCTGATAAGGACTATATAGGCATTGAAGTTCACCGCCCCGGTGTTGGTCATTTAATCATCCAGTTAGAGCAGCAAGGCCTGACTAATGTCAGGGCTTATTGCCATGATGCCATAGAAGTCTTGGTGAACAACATTGCAGATAACAGCTTGGCTGCCGTTCACCTGTTTTTCCCTGATCCTTGGCACAAAAGAAAACACCATAAACGCCGCATCGTTCAAAGCAGCTTTGCCGATTTATTGGCAAAAAAACTGCAGTCGGGAGGCTATTTTCATGCCGCAACGGACTGGGAACACTACGCCAAAGCCATGTTGGAAGTCTTATCGGCAGATGTCCGGTTTACCAATACCAGCCCTATCAATACATATTGCGAAAGCCCCGCCTATCGTCCCCTAACCAAATTTGAACAACGCGGTTTACGTCTTGGGCATGGTGTATGGGACTTGATTTTCGTAAAAAAATGATTTTAGCCAAAGCAAATAAACCTAAAAATACTTAACTTGCCCGCTATCGGTTAAAACCATCTGCCCCATTTAAGCTATAATGACCGCTTGTTTAAAGTCGTATCCGTCATGTTAACCTATCCTCAAATTGATCCCATATTGATTGCCATTGGCCCGATTAAAGTCCACTGGTATGGACTTATGTATCTGGTCGGTTTTGCGGCGGTTTGGATTTTGGGGCAAAAACGGGCGCAGCAACCGTGGTCCCCGATCAAACCAGGAGCCATAGAAGATTTGGTCACTTATGGTGCGATGGGTGCTATTTTGGGTGGCAGGATTGGTTATGTCTTGTTTTATAATTTTAGTGCGTTCATAAGCAATCCCTCTATCCTGTTCAAGATATGGCAGGGCGGCATGTCATTCCACGGTGGCATTTTGGGTGTTTTTGTTGCCATGTGGCTGTTCGGCAAAAAGCAGAATTGCACTATGTTGCAATTGACTGACATTATTGCGCCTCTGTGCCCGATTGGTTTAGGTGCGGGGCGAATCGGTAATTTCATTAATTCCGAATTATGGGGGCGAACGACCGATGTGCCGTGGGGCATGATTTTCCCGAATGGCGGCGGACTGCCGCGCCATCCTTCCCAGCTTTACGAAGCTTTCTTGGAAGGGGTAGTGTTGTTTGTTATCCTCTGGACATATACCAAAAAGCCCAGGCCGACTATGGCAGCAACCGGTTTGGTTTTATTTTGCTATGGCTGTTTTCGCTTTTTTGTCGAATTCTATCGTATGCCCGATGCCCACCTCGGTTATCTCGCACTGGATTGGGTGACGATGGGACAGATCCTGTCTACTCCAATGATTATTATCGGCGCAGCCATGTTTTACTGGGCGCGTAGAAAAACTGCATGAAACAATACTTACAGTTACTTGACAAAATTCTTACGGAAGGCACTTTAAAGGGAGATAGAACCGGCAGCGGAACGCTGTCGATTTTTGGTCATCAGATGCGCTTTGCATTGGCCGAAGGATTTCCGTTAGTTACTACAAAAAAAATACATTTAAAGTCCATCATTCACGAATTGCTGTGGTTTTTGAAAGGCGATACCAATATTGGCTATTTGCGTGACCATAACGTCAATATCTGGAATGAATGGGCGGATGGGCAAGGTGAGTTAGGGCCAGTTTATGGTTGTCAATGGCGTTCTTGGCCTACGCCAAATGGTGATTCCATCGACCAGATTCAGCAGTTAATCAAGCAATTGAAACAAACGCCCAACAGTCGGCGCATGATTGTTTCGGCGTGGAATGTGGCGGATTTGCCGGATGAAAGCATCAGCCCACAACAGAATGTCGCCAATGGTAAAATGGCTTTAGCGCCTTGCCATGCGTTTTTTCAGTTTTATGTGGCTGATGGCAAATTGTCCTGCCAGCTTTATCAGCGCAGTTGCGATACCTTTTTGGGTGTTCCTTTCAACATCGCCAGCTATGCGTTACTAACGCACATGGTGGCGCAGCAATGCGATTTACAAGTGGGTGATTTTATTTGGACGGGCGGCGACGTTCATTTGTATTTAAATCATCAGGAACAAGCCAAAACACAGTTGGCACGGCATCCTTTTGTACTGCCAAGGCTGACAATCAAACGTAAACCAGAATCCATTTTTGCCTATCAATATGAAGATTTTGAAATCGTGGGCTACCAAGCCCATGAACACATAAAGGCCGCCATTTCCATTTAAACACTATTGGCAATGAGCTTTTATCACCATTTTTGTAATCAATTAAATAGACGATTTATTAGATGAGTATTAGACATAAAGCCCACCCCTGGCATGGCATTGAACCAGGCGAAAACTCACCCACTGTAGTAACTGCATTCATTGAAATTGTCCCGACCGACTCGATTAAATATGAAATCGACAAAGACAGCGGTTACCTCAAGATTGACCGCCCGCAAAAGTTCTCCAACATGATCCCCACGTTGTACGGCTTTATTCCGCAAACCTATTGCGCCGAGCAAGTGGCCGAATATGCCGAACTCAAATCCGGCAAAAAAGTCACCAAGGGCGATGGCGATCCGCTGGACATTTGTGTACTGAGTGAGCGTAGCGTGACTCATGGCGACATCCTGGTACAGGCCGTGCCTATCGGTGGATTTCGGTTGTTGGACGATGGCGAAGCCGACGACAAGATTATTGCGGTGATGAAGGGGGATGAATTTTATAGGCAATGGAACGATGTTTCGGATTGCCCAAAATCTTACATAGATCGCTTAAAACACTATTTTCTGACCTATAAACATTTGCCGAGCGATCATGCTGTTTGCGAAATAACTCATGTATACAACCGGGAAGAAGCACATGAAGTGATTGTACGGGCTATCGCCGATTATCAACACCATTACGGTTATTACACCACCTAGGAAAATCTAGGTTATAAAGGTTGTAGATGTCCGATAGGCTACAGTGCCTTATGGCTTCCGTCGCAAAAAGGTGGGGTTTTGGTTTGTTTGCATTGGCAAATGGCGACTTTTTGTTTTTCGGCCAACTCAAATTTGAGCGGCGTAAATGCAGTGGTTTTATGTGAGCCATCACAAAAGCTACCATTTTTGCTGTGACCACACGCACACCAATAATGTGTACCCGCTTCTAGTTCGCAAACATTGGGATGGTTTGCGGCAATGTTAGGTTTTTCCATTGATGTTTCCTGAGTGAGAAGTGACTAAAACTGCAACAAGCGAAACGTCTGAAACAGAAAAGGCTTGCATGTACTGCAAGCCTTTTATTTGAGGTTTTTTATGCTGATTTATTGGCAAATAAACTGGTGAGTCCGGCTAGACCGGCTTCCAGTAATTTGTTATCGCCAGGAACTTGGCCTTCCGGTGTCAACTTATCAATGACTTGAGGAAGCAAACTTGAAAGACTACCGGCTACATCCGCCGTGTTGATGCCAAATTTCTCAGCCAAGCCTTGTACAAAAGAGGAACCCAGCACTGCTTGCAGTTGCTCAGCACTAATAGGCAAGTTATTTCCGGTGCCGACCCAGGATGCGACTTGTTCGCCCAGCCCGCCCGCAGCCATTTTTTCAACCAATCCTGATAAACCGCCTGATTGTGGATCACTGATCATGCCGATGATTGATTCAAGCATGCCGTGTTCCGCAGTGGGTGCAGCATTATTGCCCATTTGACTTTTTACAACGCCTAAAACAGTATCTAAAAGACTCATTTTCTTTTCCTTAATGTGTAATCGTGGAGTGGATATGACAAGATTTTACTCATTTGTTTCACGCGTCATCATACTGCTTTCAAATAACGGGGTCAAAATTTCAATTCCATTCTAGTATTTTCCACATGTTGACTTGGCTGCCTTTGTCCATGTCATTACCGCGGACATCCATCTTGCCATCGCCATTTGAGTCGATAAAGTAATACGGCGGTCCAACATCCGGGATAATCTTGACCATATATAATTTGCCGCCGCGCCGGTATTCCTGAATAGTTTTTTTACTTTTGCGGATAATTGTAATATCTGGCTCCATTTCTTCCCCGCTTTGCACGGGCAAAGGCGGTTCAGGCACTTCAGGAAGGGGGGCGCTCACGGGTGGACGGTCATCCACCGCGTAAGCGGGTAAAGCGAGAAGAACTGTTAACAATAAGAAGTGACGCATTACACAGATGCTCATCTGAAATAAATAGGGATTCCATCTTATTACATTTAGGCGACCTACTCGACTAAAACTTACGTAATATTTGCCATAATAGACAGGTAACAATAGCGGCTATAGATTCCCTTTAAATGTTTTAAATAGCGGGGATACCTTCGGCTTCGCTCAGGGTGCGTTACTATGGCATTCCCTGAGCGAAGCCGAAGGGAAGTTAAAACTTCATAAGGCCGAATAATACTTCAATCAATTACTGCCACTAAAAATTATGGTGCATTAAATTTTTCAGGGATTGTTGGTGCAGCGCCCTATTTATTTTATGCAGCCCCAACACTTTTGACTTCCTTGCGGAAACAACGATCAATTTTCTCAAGAAAGAATATTGTTGGCGACGGTTACTGCGTGAATACCGGTTCAACATCTCATTCTTTGCTTCCAGCCAATCGCGGTAATCGTAACCGGGGCAAAAGTCGCGTTTTTCGGCTTTATAATATGCAGCTTCGGCGATCATTTTATCCAAATCGGCAGGTAAAGTCGGGGCGACTGTGACTGGCGTTTCCAGGCCAAAGCCAAACTGTATCAGCTTGAACAAACTTTGCGGTGATTCACCCTTGATGCCGATTTTTTTCGGCTCGACATCCAGCAACGTGCCAAACAATTTATCCCACAGCGACAGTAGTGCGCCATAGTTGCTGTCGTGTTCGCTACGTTCGGTTGAATGATGCACCCGGTGCAGAAACGGCACAATGATGAAATGACTTAAGAGATGTTCATATTTAAAAGCAATGTTGGTATGGTGAAACATGATGCTTAAAGTAATAATCGACTCAATCATCAGCACCAGCATCTTGTCTATACCCAGCAAAACTATCAACAGGGCTTTCAGGCCATTAGTGGCAAGCACTTCGACAAAATGCAGTCGATAAGCGGTCGATACATTCAGATAGGGATCGTTATGGTGAACCCGGTGCAACATCCACAGCACATCAAACCGGTGGCAAGCCATGTGCCAGAAATACAACAGCAAATCGGTTGCCAATAAAGCCAGGATTGCCTTCGGCACCATGCCGCCAGGTACGTAGTTTAGTAAGCCGTAGTCGGAATAACGCTCGGCAACGGTATATAAGGTCGTGACGGAACACGCCGACAAGAATAGGCTATTGAAGGTAAATAGGCTGATATTGGTTTTAAACGACTGTTGCGTATGCCGTGCTGGGCGCTTGATTTTCGGAAAGCGTGTTTCCAGGTTAGTCAAGCCAGCAAAACAGAGCAGTAAAGCAAATGCCACCATCTCGCCGGTTAGTTCAAGAGTCCACCGGATCCTCGATAAAGCCAATAATATTTCATTCAGTTCATTTAACATTTGTCTATCCTCCTAATTCGAAGTATGCGTCCTATCTTAACTGAGCCTGGTGACATAATAATGACAAGCATATTTAAGTCAGCCGTGATGAGGGTTTAGAAAGCTCCTTTTTCGTTACAGATTCTCAGTTAAGTAAGGGTTATTAAAACCCCGCATCCTTACGAATAGATTAAGCAGTTAATATGCCAATAATTGATAGCAATGGGTGTAATTGCGCTTAATAATTGATTTATTGGATAATAATAAGTAGTTGAGCTTATTTAATCGGGATAATTATTGTTTTTTAGGAAACAATAAATCTGTTTTGTCGCCTATTAGCGCATTAATATTGTGCAAATCTGCACCTTTTCTGCGCCAGTGTCATGGACTGATGTAGACAATCAGGATGGTCGAGAAAAGCATGACGGCATTGCAAAATGCTTTTATGCACTGAAAATCTGACTGCACTTGAAATAATTCTGCATTAAGCAAAGGAATTTTTCCTGCGAAAAATTCAATAGCTTGTTATAAAATGGTGGGCTAAGTAGTATTTTTGTGATGCTATTCACCCGCATGGATGAAATAACTGCGTTGATTGACTTCGATGATTTTGGACTTACGTTAAGACTACGACAGTGTACATAAAATCCCCCCTCATTGAAGCACTAACTGGCGAAATACATCATCGGTCAATTGCTGGGTTACTGACCGTTTTAGTGTTGCTTTTACATGCGTGGGTGGTAATTTTGTTATTGCAACCCAATGAATCCGATGATCACCCAAAACCGCTGAAGATTATGGAAGTGGCTTTGGTTTCTGAACCAAAACCAATAGCCGAACCAGCACCGCCCGCACCAAAGCCACCACCAAAAATAATTCCTCCAAAAAAGAAAGAGATAAAACCTCAGCCCAAGAAGAAACCGCTGATTATTCATAAGGAAGGGGAAATCCTAAAACCTAAAGAAGTGACGGAAAAACCTGTGGTTGAACAGCCTACTCCACCAGTTATTGTGCAAAAAACTGAAGTACCACCGGTATCGACAGCACAAACAACAGTTGCCCGTAAACCGGTTGCCAAACCGGGCAATGGCGATGCCAATTCAAAAGGCCGTGATTCGGGTGTGGTTGAATTAGGTTGCCCCAAGCCAAAGTATCCAGCACGAGCATTGAACAGGCATATTAACGGTTGGGTTAAAATAGAATTATCGATCAGCACAACCGGAAGTGTAACAAACGCGAGAGTTGTAGACGCACAACCGTCAGGTATTTTTGACGATGCGGCCATGGCTGCCGTAAAACAATGCAGATTTAAACCGAAGATGGTCAATGGTGTTGCCGTTACTCAAGTTGCAACAAAAAAGTCTACCTTTAATTTATCAAATTAATGCATCTTGATAGTTTTGAATGAATACGGGTCGTTAAGTCTTAATGCTGACTAACGCTGATTTTGAATAACCAAAAAGGAAATTTTAATGCTTTTGCACAGTACACCCGCCGCTGTTGTCGACGGAACCTTATATACCCTGCTGGCCTTTTCGGTCGTAACCTGGACGCTGATTTTTTTCAAATCATGGCAGTTTTGGCGCAACAGCACCTGGAATAATCAATTTAACGAATCGTTTTGGAATGCCGATTCGCTATCCGACGCGGGTGCTTTGCCGGAAAGTGCGTTTAAAGGCCCGCAAGCGCGTATTGCCCGACAGGGCTTATCGTGGCTTGCTGAAAGCCGACAAACAACGGCAAAAAGCCTTAAATTTCGCGGTACCGCCAGCGATTTATTGGAGCATGCCTTGCTCGTTCAGATGCAGAAAGAAGAACGCACGCTGGAAAGTGGCCTTACCGTTCTGGCAAGTATCGGCAGCACTGCACCTTTCGTCGGTTTGTTTGGCACCGTTTTGGGCATCATGCAGGCCATGCAAGACATTACCGCCAGCGGCTCTACCAGCCTGGATGTGGTTGCCGGGCCTATCGGTGATGCGTTGGTCGCGACGGCTATCGGTATTGCCGTTGCCGTACCGGCGGTACTGGCGTATAACTTTTTCTTACGCCGCATGAAGCTGCACCGCGCCGGGTTAGAAAATTTTGTGGTCAGTTTTATGCATGTTGCATTCGACACCGATACTCAGAAGAAGGGATAAACATGGCTTTCAAACCGCAATCAGACAACGACGGCGCAATGAGCGAGATTAATGTCACGCCATTGGTTGATGTTATGTTGGTGCTGGTCATTATCTTATTGATAACCGCACCTTTATTGACGCAATCCGTTCATGTAGCGTTACCGAAAACGGCCGAAACTACGGCAAACATAAAAGACCAGCCCTTGCAGTTAGCTATTGATACCCAAGGTGCAATAACGCTGAACAAGCAAGCTATCGAAAACTTGGATGCGTTAGAAACGGTATTGAAAAGCGAATTGGCGAAAGACAAGGAAGTTGCTGTGCATCTTTATGCAGATCAAGCTGTAGTTTACAAAAAAATCGCTGAAGTAATGGCTACTGCACAACATGCAGGGATTACTAAAATCGCCTTTGTGACCGAAGAACAATAACGGCTAAAATTTTCAAGGACTTCCGCGCCAGCACCTTATGCGTTTGTGCAAAACGCATAAGCTGTAAATGCAACGACACTAACCTGATATTTTCTATACAATATTGTCAATCTTTAACCACTAAAACGCTGCGCTAAATGGAATTATTGACTCATTTCTTCGACTTTTTTATTCACTTGAACACCCATCTTGCCAGCATTTTGGCCGACTACGGTACGCTGACATACGCCATATTGTTCTTGATCATTTTTTGTGAAACCGGCTTGGTGGTCATGCCTTTGTTGCCGGGTGATTCCTTGTTGTTCGCGGCTGGCGCACTGTTGGCAAGTACTGGGCAACTGGATGTCTATGCGTTGATTGCACTGTTGATTTGTGCTGCTTTAATGGGCGACAACCTCAATTATTTTGTCGGCAAATATTTTGGGACAAAAATTAAATCGCGCGAAAAGATAGGCTTCTTCAAGCGTGAGTACATCACCAAAACCGAAGCCTATTACCATAAATATGGCGGCAGGACGGTAATCCTTGCCCGCTTTATCCCTATCATCAGGACAATTGCCCCTTTTGTGGCGGGCGCAGGCAACATGCAGTATTCCCGTTACCTGCTTTTTTGCATTACCGGGGCGTGTTTATGGGTCGGTGGTCTGATCACTTTGGGCTATCAGTTCGGTAATCTTGAGTTCGTGAAGCGGAATTTTGAACTGGTCATACTGGGCATTGTTGCCGTCTCATTAGCACCCTTGTTGTATGAATTTGGCCGGAATTTTCTCAAAAAAACAAGCTGATCGACAGCCTTTGTCCCTTAATTAAAGCAGGCTGTTATTTTGAACTATCCTTTTGGCATCTCTGCTTAATATTTCCAATACCTTCATACAAAATGCCCACACATTCAGAAAACCATCCCAAAAAACCCCAAGCCGGACTTATTCTGGGCGCGATTGGTGTCGTATTTGGCGACATAGGCACCAGCCCTTTATACGCACTCAAAGAAGTTTTCCACGGTGGAATATCCATTAATAATGACCATGTATTAGGCGTACTTTCGCTGATCTTTTGGTCATTGACCCTAGTGGTCACCATTAAATACGCCATCTTCATCATGCGTGCCGACAACAAAGGCGAAGGCGGCATTATGGCGTTGATGACCCTGGCACTGCACGGCTCACACGACAACCCAAGGCGGATGAAGTGGATCGTCACGCTTGGTTTATTGGGGGCAACGCTGTTTTATGGCGATAGCATTATAACGCCAGCCATATCCGTACTCAGTGCGGTGGAAGGCTTGCAAGTCATCGCCCCGGCGTTGGAACACTATGTCATACCGATAACACTTGCGGTCTTAAGCGTGTTATTTATCGTGCAAGCCAGGGGCACGGGAGCCGTCGGAAAAATTTTTGCACCGGTTATGTGTCTGTGGTTTGCCGTACTGGGCATCATGGGCGGAATTAATGTCATCCAGAACCCAAGCGTGTTGATGGCAGTAAATCCTTATTATGCCGTGCATGTGCTTTGGGATTTAGGTTGGCACGGCTTCCTGATTATGGGATCCGTGGTTTTGGCAATCACCGGTGCGGAAGCCCTGTACGCGGACATGGGACATTTCGGCCTGAAACCCATCCGTTACGCTTGGCTGAGTTTCGTATTTCCGGCATTGCTACTCAACTATTTTGGACAAGGCGCATTGTTGATAGCGCATCCTGAAGCTATCCAAAACCCATTCTATTTACTGGCACCACCTTGGGCATTGTATCCTTTGTTGGTGTTATCGACATTGGCGACCGTTATAGCCTCGCAAGCTGTGATTTCAGGCGCATTTTCAATAACCCGGCAAGCTATACAATTGGGCTATTGCCCAAGGATGGATATTTTTCATACCTCAGGCGATGAAATGGGCCAGGTTTATGTTCCTGCTGTCAATTGGATGCTAATGTTCGCGGTGTTTGTCTTGGTTTTAAGTTTTCAATCATCATCAGCATTGGCTTCTGCTTACGGTATTGCCGTCACGGGTACGATGATTATCGATACTGTCCTGGCATTTATTATTATCCGTAAGCTCTGGAAATGGAATGCCTCCACCAGTTTGGCCTTTTTATTGATATTCCTGGTTGTCGATATTACGTTTTTATCGTCAAACAGCCTTAAAATCCCTACCGGTGGCTGGCTGCCTTTAGCCGTTGCTACAGCGTTGTTCCTGATTATTACGACCTGGATTAAAGGCCGTGAGTTGTTGACAACACGACAAACCGAAAAACGTGTCCTGTTCGAGGAACTTGAAACGGAGTTGAAAAAAAATCCCCCAGCAAGGGTCAATGGCACAGCTATTTATTTGACCCGCAGTTTGCATGGTGTTCCGCTAGTTTTTCTGCATAACCTCGAACATAACCATGTCTTGCACAAACAAGTCATCGTGTTGACTATCGTCACCAAAGACGAGCCTTATGTTGATGAAGCCCACCGGGTAAAAATACGTGCGTATGGTGAAAACGGGCAATTTTATCGGGTGAAACTCTATTTTGGTTTTACCCAAAAACAAGATGTAAGGCGGGCTTTAGAATTATGCGCCCAAGGTTTGCGCGAGCAGTACGGCCTGGATATTAACCTAAGACATGTCTCGTTTTTCGTCGGCAGGGAATTTATTACCTTTCGGCGTAACAGCCCCATGCCGCGTTGGCGCAGACCCATTGCCGGATTTTTGTTCCATAACTCATCAAGTGCCATTGAGTTTTTCAGGATCCCGGTGGAACGGGTCATCGAAATCGGTGTTCGGGTCGAATTGTAAGGGCTGTTTTAAACGGGCAATTGAAATTGTTTGATCTTACAAAATCGGCTTACACGTAAGTCCAACGATAGTCTTCCACACACCGTAAAGACGGTATGTCCATCACTTTATTGAGCTTTATTTAAGCGATGTTTAATATATTAATCATATAACAGTCACACCTGATTTCATTTCCTAATGAACAGGGGAGCAAATTAATTCTAATTTAAAACTATTGATTCGGCCTTTGTAAAGTTTGAAATCGGCACTTCGCCCCTTCGGCTCCGCTCAGGGAACGAAACGGTAGCGTTCCCTGAGCGGAGCCGAAGGGAAATTAAAACTTCATAAGGCCGAGATCAATGGGAAGAAAAAGATGCCCATGACTACGGAAAAACTTACTCTCCACAATGAGATGAGTTTTTCACTTAAATATCCCAATTAACAGGAAAAGACATGATGTTAAGCAATAGCCCAGTTTTAACAATGCAGCGAAAAACCGCCGCGCTCCTATTGGTATCGGCAATAAGCCTATTTACTTTTCCAGCCGCCCAAGCCCAATCATGGAACGCCCCCACGCTATTAAATGTGAATGGCTCAAGCCTGAGTACGAACACCTCAAGTCAGCCTTATGCGGGCATTGCGATAGATGGTGCAGGTAAATCGGTCAGTGCTTGGCTAACTGCGCCTACTTTAAGCTCATCTCCACAAATTTGGTCGGCGGCGCTAGGTGCAACTGGCGGTTTAACTTCGCCAACCGCTATCTATAATCCACCGTTTCCTACTACTTATACTATCCCTCCTCAGGTGAAGGTCAGTGCGGCGGGAAACGCCACGGTAGTCTGGGTTGATTCCCATGGCACTTGGTATGCTGACCAGCCACTAGGACAAGCCTGGACAGTGCCTCAATTACTAAGCACGTCAACGGCTGGGGCAAAATTTGCCATGAACAGTCAAGGTGATGCTATTGTCGCGTTGGGAAGTGATCGAGCATACTACGCGCAGCCTGCCAATGTATTGGCAGTACGCCGCCCTGCTGGCGGTACGTGGAGCAGTGCCGCTATTGTCGATACTGTGCCAAGTGATAGGCTTGGTTGGTTTGCTCAGATATTTATAGATAGTCTGGCCTTGAATGACAATGGCGATGCGTTAATCGGCTGGGAAAATATTAGTGCACCAGCACCCTGTAGCGGTAAGGGCTGTGGACATATCAATAGCCTACATGTATCACGCCAAGCCCAGGTCGGCAATTACTGGGACAATAAGCTGCTGACGAGTATGACTGTTATTGACAAGCCGGTTGCGGCATATCCAACTTCCCGTGTGTTGCTTGATGCACAAGGCCATGCCGGTACATTTTATACCGCCGCCGTGAACGGTGCGGCGAGTTATGTCGCTAGCACTCAAGCAAGTGGTGGGCAACCGTGGAGTCCCGAAAAAATCATATTCAGCATCCGGACGCAGGTAGCGGCTAGGGCTTGTCTTAACGCGGCAACCGACGCATCTGGGAATGTTACCTTATTGCTGGGCAATACTACACAAGGCATTGAAACGGTTTCTGGTAGTTTAGTCGATAATAATTGGACTGCCGTGATGCCTGTTCCGATGACTAATGTTGTACCCGGCCAAGCAATGCTCGCGGTTGGGGTCGATGGCGCCAGTGTTATTGCCGCAGCGTCAAAAGATCCTGTGACTTTGCAGACGACAATACAAGCGACTCAACGCCCTAATACAGCCGGCGCGTGGCAAACCTCTACAACATTGGCAACTATTACCAACGGTTATGCCACTGTAGTAGGTGTTGACGTGAATGCCAGCGCCAAGGCTGTTGTGCTTTATGGCAACTATAATCCGGTTACGTTCTGGAGCCTGTACGCTGTCAACAATTAATCATAACTTGGGGCATTTGCACGAACCACCCCAGATTAAAGGGTAAAATGAACCAATAAAATACCTTTGGCAAGCCATCCAAAAGCAGAGTTGGCGGGGCTGCATAACAAAGCCCAAGGGGAACTGGGTTGGCCTCATTTTTTGTCGGCAAGGGGTATTGCCTTTCGGCGCAACAACCCCATGCTGCGTTGGCGCAGACCGATTGCCGGATTTTTGTCCCACAATTCGTCAAGTGCCATCGAGTTTTTCAGGATTCCAGTGGAGCGGGTTATCGAAATCAGGATTCGGGTTGAATTGTAACGGTTAAATTGGCGTTGAACTAAAATGTAGACAGTGCCCCCGAAAACTGTGGAGCTATTGCCATCTTTCGGTGATAATTCTCGGAAAGCCATTTTTTCGTATTGATCTGGATTAGGGAATTCTTGTGAACGGCATATTGTTAATCATCGCGCCCGCTGAAAATCTTGGAAGCGTAGCTAGGCGGAGCGAAGATTTTTAGTCCCGGATAGCCATAGTAGCCGGGCGTTTTCACGTAGCGCTGTTTGCGGAGTGAAAATGCAAGGCCTCACGACATGGCGTAAAATCATTGTGCAACGATGCTGACGACCACCCATGCCGGGCAGCCGGCAGGCATGGGTGGTCGCGTTAAGTTAAGGCCGCTTGCTTGGGCTGGGATGCCTTGATGTCCTATGGGTACAAAACAAGCTTTCGTAAAAATAGCGACTCCCCGAAGCATTTATGTGCATTTTTGGATCAATGCCCGTTATTTTTAATTTATAGGTAACGCTAAGCATAAGTATTCTATTACTCTCAGCCCCATTAACCGACTGAACTCAGGAAAATGCGTTAATGTTAAGACTATTTAATTTCAACGACGGGATGCTTAAAGAGCAAACCCCTCCCGAAGACCAGTTCAAACCAGCGGTGGCTAGCGCTAGCTGGATTGATGCCCACGATCCCAGCGATAATGAACGCTCCCAACTACAAGCATTTCTGCGTACAACATTGCCCGAATCCGACGATGTTGAAGAAATCGAGTCCTCGGCTCGCTACTTTACTGACAATATCGGTATACATGTACGTTCATTGTTTATTGCACAAAGCGAAGGACGGCACAATACCGTTACCGTCGCTTTTATTTTGCAAAAGGAACGTTTAATAACATTGCGTGAAGGTAATCTGGCCGACTTTCGCTTGTTACGCATGCGTGCTCGGCACGGACAGGTAAGGGCGAATTCCCCCCAAGAGTTACTGGTTATCATGTTCGAGCAGAAAGTTGAAAATCTCGCCGATGCCTTGGAAGACATTCATCGTAAACTTGAAGATGTCAGCTATTTGGTACTGGAAGTCCTGGATGCCGATCTTGAAGACGCGATTGATCAATTAGCCAAACTGGAAGATAGCAATGGCAAGATTCGTCTATGTTTGATGGATACACAACGCTCCATCTCCTTTCTGCAAAGGCACCTGCGCCATGATCCTGATCTACAGGAAACAGCACGGGAGATCATGCGCGATGTCGATACACTGATGTCACATACGACCTTTTTGTTTGATAAGATTAATTTCTTGATGGATTCGACCCAGGGGTTTATCAATATTGCCCAGAACAAAATCATTAAAATATTTTCTATCGCCGCTGTGGTGTTTCTGCCACCTACCCTGGTGGCCAGTATTTATGGCATGAATTTCGAGTACATGCCAGAACTCGATCTAAAGTTGGGTTATCCAGGCGCACTGGGATTGATCGTTTTGGCAGGGATTGCACCTTATTGGTTTTTTAAGCGAAAAGGATGGTTGTGAGTTGTCGCTGCCAATTACTACAATTATTGATACTATCGGAAGGTTGAAGCCCAATAGCACGAAAAGTATGCCTCCTGACAAACATTATTTTTCAAATGACCATGACCGATCTGGCGAGACAAGATGCACCGGACTTTACTATTTCAAAGTAAAGGAAGGGGTAATCCATGTTAACCGGGCCTATAAGAAAATTTGAAAGCCACTGGTACAAAAAAGTATCACTGCCGTGGTTGTCGGGCAGATCACTGTGAAGCCGCAAAGGCTTTACTCATCTGTTCCTTTAATTTTTTATCTTCGTCGTAGATAAGGAACACTTTGAGCTTCTCCACTTCCGCGATTCGGGCTGCCTCCTGCTCGCCTACACAGAGTAGGGCGGTATCCCAAGCGTCAGCCCAAGTCGGGTCGTCGTGCATCACAGTTACCGAGTGCAGATGGTGGGTCACTGGTCGCCCAGTTTTAGGGTTCAGGATGTGCGAATAGGCTTGTCCGTTCTCCTCGAAGAAATTCCGGTAGGTTCCGGCTGTCATGATAGCCATACCACCACGCTCTTTGACATCAATGACCTTATGGAGCTTTCGGATAAAAGGGGTGGGAGTTTCGATGCCAACCCGCCAAACATCGCCGTTGGCTTTGCGGCCTTTAACCATCATTTCTCCACCTATTTCCACCATGTAATTTTTTATGCCCATTACTTCCAGATGGTTAGCAACCCTACCCACGCTGTAACCTTGGGCAATAGAAGATAAATCAATCTTAAGCCTAGCGTCTTTCTTTCTGATACGCTGGTTGATCGCATCCACTTCGAGAAGTGACATACCCGTGTGAGGCAAGAGGGCGCTAATTTCGTCCTGGGTAGGAATCCGATTTTCGTGGCGGGAAAAACCCCACAGATCAAACAAAGGTTTTACGGTGAGGTCATAGCAGCCGTCTGATTTTTCATAAACCATGTGCGCGATGACTAGCAGATCGGTAATTTCCTGGGATATTGTTAGCCAACCGGTGTTTTCTTGTTGGTTGATAAGGGATATTTCGGAATCATCCCTGTAGTTCGATAATTTAGAATCGATTCCGGCCAGCGTCGAGGTGATTTGATCCTGAATTTCCTTCAAGGATGTTGCCGCAGCACCGCCCAGGACAAGTTTGATGTGGTAAGTAGTGCCCTGTACCTCCCCAGATATTTCGTTTTCACCAGACAATTTTTGGCATCCTGGCAAAATCAAAATCGCCAACAGCAGGGCGATGCAACCCAATAATTTCAATGTTACGCCTCTAATGGGGTATTACAGCGGACTCGAAAAATAAGCTCCATTAGTTTTTACATGTCGTCCAGATCTTCTTCTCGACGAACTGGCGCAGAGATAGCGGGAAGCTCATCATGTTTGGATTTTCTAACATCTTGGATTAATTCACTACGGTGTTTTTCGAGGATCAATAATTCAATGTCGCGGCGGATGTAGTTGTCCAGTTGCTGGGTAGCCGCATAGCGTTTTTCGTGTTCCTGAATTTGCATTTGCAATTCCATATCTTTCAGGTGGGCTTCGTGTAGTAATTTTTCCCTCAGCAATTGTTCTTGCAGCTTTTGTTCTTCGCTCTGCTTGGTATTGAGCAGTGCCAATTCCGCCTCATTTTCCAGTTGTTTCAGGCGTTTTTCCTGTTCAATCTTGTCGATTTTCAGGCGCTCGCGGCTGGTGTTCCAGGCTTCCTGACTTTTTTCGTATTCGGCTATTTCAGCGGCAAGCTGGATTTGCTTGAGTTGTTGTTGATGTTGCAAGCGTTCTTGCAACAATTGTTGTTCGGTTTCAAGCTGTTTAGTCTGCACGTCTTGCTGAGTCTTTGCGGCGGCTTCCTGTTCGATCCGTTTCAAGTTTTGTTCGTGGTAGACCTGCTCCAGATGCAGCCGTTGTTCTATCTGCAACTGGCTATTTAATTGCTGCTCTTGCTCTTCCAGACGGCGTTTCAGGTTGAGTGCCGCTTGTTCTTGTTCGATACGTTGCAGTGCGTGTTCTTGATTGGTCTGGTCAATCAGGTGCTGTTGCCGCTCCAGTCGCTGCTGCTCCAGGACGAGTTCTTGCCGCAAGCGTTCTTTGTTTTGCCGCTCCTGGGTCTCAAAATTTTTCTTTAAAATTTTCAGATAAATATCGTCATGGGCAAAGCGGTTGTCGAGTTTAGCGTTATCCGTTATTTCAGAAAAAGTCGCCAGCATCTCACATAGCGCACGGCACTGGACATTTTGCAGGGTCAGGGTTTCATTGATGTGCGTTTCGATGCGCTTTTCCACCGATGACAAGCCATCATCTATCCAATCACCTTTGGCTAGTTTACGAAGTTCCTGATCAACGACATCCTTAACCAAACCTTCACAACAAGCCTTGATATGTTGGTTGATGTTGGGCAGAGCCTCTATATTGGCCTGGGCATATTTTATTGATGCCTGAAAACGGATCGTCAGCAAGGCATCGACGATGCAAAAATCACCGTACAGTTTGATTTGGCTATTAAATCGCCATTCATCAATGGGCAGAGGAAATGAGCGATGATAGAACCGTGACTTAAATAGCGGCGGACGTTGATAGACTTTTTGTAACGGCCCCAAGTTGGCGATCACTATTTGTCGACCACTGTCGAAGCCGGGATCCCAGATGTCTGTCAGCGCATTGGCACTGTCGCTGATTTCGGCCAGCCACTGTTCCAAAGGAGATTGGGGCGATTTTTGTGGTGCCGTTTTTTCTGGGATGAATTGTTCGGTATCCATGCCTTAACCGCTACGGGAGTCTTGCTGCGCTGCTGATTGTGCCTTCAGCTTCTGCAATTTATCGCCCATCTTTTCGGCTATCAAAGGATACAGATTGGGCGCAAATTCTACTCGTCTACTATCAACTTTACGCAAAAAGCCCCGGCTCAATAGCAGGCCGACAGCAAACATTCGCGGCCAATCGACATAATGTCGGGCGCGTTCGATGTCGGTTTTCTCAATGACGATTTCCACGGCATCGTTTTCGTTAATACGAAATTCGCTGAACTGCTTAAGGCATTCAAAAACCAGTTCTTCTTCTTGTTCTGTCAATGGGCCTGGTGCAGAAAACTCAAGCCGATAGGATAACAGGACGGTAAAAAAATCGACCATCCCGGCAATAATTAGAGGGAATAAGGTAAATTTCGGCAAATTATTGACCGAAGGTTTAACCGTTTCAGTGAACTGGGAATAAGTCATCAACACGGGCGCAGTTGGCAATTCATTGCCGAATTTGGCGGCTAACTGGTTAAAGTCCAGTTGTACCTTGTGCAAGCCTTGCGAGACATCCTGGTAGGCTTTTTCGCTGTGGATGACATCCTGATCCAGTTGGTTTAAGCCTTGTTGGAGCGTGGCAATAGAAACATCAACTTTGCTGAATTGTTGTTCCAGTGTTGCCAACTGGGCGGCTTTTTCCTGATGGATCTTGTTGATATGCTTCCATACGGGGCCTTCACCGATGTGGTTGCGGTGTTGCAGCGGAATATCAGGATGGGTGCCAAAATAAGCGAGGGACATCTCCTTACCCAGTTTTTCCAATTCCTGCTTTTGCTTGGCTAAAAGGCTGCTTTTTACCACCACCAATTTCTTCAAATAAGCATCGACTTGGTTGCCGACCTCATTAATGCGCTCTATGCGGATGGTGTCGTGTTCAGATATTTCGTAGAATTTGAAATACGAAAACGACATGGAAGCCACAAATGCAATAATCAGCGAAACCACGACGCTGAAATAACGCAACCGATTAGCTTTTAGATGAATGCCTGCGAGTTCAAACGAGCAAATCACGATAATGGATTGAATTGCGACAGTAATGATCAGTGCAATCCAGGGCGTAATAAAGTAGGACATACCATAAAAGGTGGTAAATCCTGATGCCAGACTGAGCAGCAGCACAATAGGGATAGACCAAATCCTGAGAAAACTGACGAACAAGGTTTGGACAATATTGATCAAGCGACCAATACCGCCGCTTTTTAGTTGTGTAATGAGTCGATTTTCCATCGCATGCGTCTTTTTATAATTGTTATCTAAGCGACTTGATAAATCAGGTGAAATAGCCATTTTCCATTTCGTAATGACACTTAAAACCAGACCCGAAGTTTAGGCGATAGCCACCGCAAATGCAAATACTGTTAAAAGATGTTATATAACAACTGGCTATGTGAATTTTGTATGGAAATTGCAGTGTTTACGGGGGTGGATGCATCGACACCGGTTCTTTTTGGTGCGCCTGGCTTGGCAAGAAGGTAAATATTAGGAAATAAAAGGCCTGTTCGGAAACAGGCCTTTGTTGAATCTTAACTGTCGATCTAGCGGCGATTGGGTCAGGCGAATAACTTATCTGTCGTCATGGTCGCCGTGTCTTCCTCGTCCATGGTCATCATCGTGATGACCATGTCCGTGGTGATTACCTTGATTACCAGAATTGTTCCAGTTTGAAGGCTGATTATTATCATATCTACCTTGCCCTTGGTAAACCTGGCCTTGATAAGGTCTTGGCTGAGGACGGTTGTAGTAGTTATTTTGGTAATAGTTATTAGAGCTATAGCCGCCATAAGGTCTTGGATAAACAGCTTGCGGCGACGGTCTATGGTTGTGTTGATGATGACCGTAACCTTGGTTATTACCAGAGCCTGGATAATAACCGCCGTTACCTGAGTAAGTTCCATAAGGATGAGGGCCATGGACACAAGCAGTCAGCAACATCGCCAAACCCGACAATATAATTAACTTAAATAGCATTTTCATTAATAATCTCCTGTTGTTTTTGTTGGCTACAGCATATCAATAAAGGCTGAATGCTGGATGAACCATAATTATTTTTTAGAAAAAACGGCTATTCAACAGGAAATGTGTAGCGATACTAGCGAAATATCCTAAAGCAATCGCCGGCGTCCATTTTAGATGACTGGCAAAGGTATACACGCCCTTGGCTTGGCCCATCAAGCCGACCCCGGCGGCAGAACCTACGGCCAGTAAACTGCCGCCCACACCGGTCGTCAGCGTTACCAACAACCATTGACCTTGGGAAATATCGGGTGCCATTGTCAACACGGCGAGCATAATCGTGCCATTATCAACAAACGCCGAGGCAATCCCAACCAGAATATTTGCCACCGTTGGATCAACGCCGACGTATAACAGTTGTGATGCTAAAGTCAGATAACCGATGAAACTCAAGCCGCCAACACCGACCATGACCCCGTAGAAAAATAACAAGGTATCCCACTCCAGATTGGCAACGGTATGGAACACATCAAACGGTTGATCTACAGCTTGATGTTTTGTTTGCTTGTTCATAGCTTTCATAGGCGCAAAATAATCTATATAGCCGGATTTGGTTTCACTTTTGCTGTCAATCGAGGATTTTTGCTGAGCTAGTTTGCTTGGGATTTGGGCAGTCTGTTCATCGAGTTCAGGATCGGCAGTATGTGCTGGCACTTGTTCCATGTAGAAACTAAAAAACTTGAGGTAGGTCAAGCCAAGCATCATCCCGGCAGCAGGGGGCAAACTCAAGAAATTCTCAAAACTCGCCGCTGTAATAATCGTCAAAACAAACAAACCGATAATGACCCAACCGCCGCGTTTCATCGGTTCTGATTCCAATACTGCTGGGGGCCTGTCTTTCGGTATAAAAAAATGCATGATGGCTGCGGGTACAATCAAATTTACCAATGCAGGTACCAACAAAGTAAAGAAAGAGCCAAACGGCACCACGCCTTTTTGCCATACCAAAAGCGTTGTAATATCGCCGAAAGGACTAAACGAACCGCCGGCATTAGCGGCCACCACAACATTAATACAAGACAAAGTAACAAAACGGGGACTGTCTTTGCCCATGGCGACAATCACTGAACCCATCAGTAATGCAGTCGTTAAATTGTTGCAGACCGAGGAAATAAAAAATGCCTGGAACCCAGTGATCCAGAATAATTGCCGATAACTGAAGTTTTTGCTGAGCAGCCACACGCGCAGCCTTTCAAAGACGCTCCGATCTTCCATGGCATTCAGGTAAGTCATCGAAACCATGATGAACAGGAACAACTCCGCATAACCTTCCAATGCTATACGAAATGCTTTCCCGACTTGTTCACTCATGCCTTTATTGACATAAACGACGGCTATCAACATCCAGATAAGGCTTGCCGCAAATACCATCGGCTTGGATTTGCGTAACTCCGTAGCTTCTTCAACCATTGCCAGAAAATAGGCAACCGCAAATAAGATCATTGCTATCGTACCGATCCATGAGGCTGTCAAGTCGATGGGTTGTGACGCGATATGCCCAGAGTCTTCTGACGCGATTGATAGAGTAGGTAAAAGCAGAGCCAGAAAAGCGAGGCTCACAGTTTTGTGGGGTCGGGATGTTCTTAACTTAACGTGCATAGGTTTTAAAAATATATAGTCCGTCCAATTCTAAATTATTTTGTTGTATCTGTTTAGTGTGGTTTAAGTGATAAATTTTAGCCCTCATCTGTGTGATTAAGCGGGTGACAACGATTCAAGTATCTACGGTGCTATGTTACCAATGTGACATCATTCACCCAAGCAATAATAAAATTTATGCCAATCAAATGAGTCACCCGGATCAGTTTTTCGGCCAGGCGCGATGTCGCTGTGTCCGGTAATCCGATCAGCAGATAATCCAGGGTATACTTTCAGCAGCACATTAACAACATTGGCAAGTACTGTATATTGAGCTTCAGTGTATGGGATGGTTTCAGTGCCTTCCAGTTCAATGCCAATCGAAAAGTCATTGCACCTCTCACGTCCTTCATAACTGGATTGACCGGCATGCCAGGCCCTCTTGTCAAAGGCTACGTATTGGACAATTTCCCCCGTTCTTTTGATAACCAAGTGTGATGATACCGTAAGTTGAAATATGTCCTTAAAATACGAGTGTCCGTCAGGATTAAGCTGATTACAAAACAACTGGTCGATGCAGGCATTGCCAAATTCACCCGGCGGCAAACTGATACAATGAATGACGATTAGGGAAATATCGTCTGGACACGTACGGTCATCAAAATTGGGTGAAGGAATTCGGTTAGCATTACTTAGCCAGTGTTGGTCAATGTACATATTGTGTAAAACTGTAGTCAAATTCATTTTAACCGCTATTTTTTTAAAATCATTTTTAGTCATTGATCCAGCCTTTTAATGTTTGAAACTGTTCGTGCCCAAAGGGCACAAGGCCGAATCTATAACAGCCTTGGCTGGAAACATCATTTTTGATAGCGACCATATCAAAGTTATTTAACCCAATAACTGCTTAAACCAAGTTAAAAATAGCTTACGATTTTCAACATGTAAAAAAGACACTCTCCATCCAGAAACATTCTCATGCTTAAAAACACTAACGACATAAATGATATTCGGGAAATACTGCTGGCGCTACTTTCAAACAGCGGCACGTTAGCAGGTATAAGCCTTGCGCTGGTCGGCATTCTCAATCTCAAACCATTGACATCAAAACTGGGCGTGTTTGCTGATGATTTATTTCTTTTTTCGGCATTAGGATTTGTTGTCGTCTGTTATTTGATATTTTTTGCCATTCGGCTTATCCATACACCTCGCATCGTCTATTGGGCGAGGGTCATTGATTTTTTGTTTTTAGGTTCCTTAACCATGCAAGTTATAGCGGGTTTTTTGACTGTTTACACCTTCATTTAGATTTTCGTTTCCCGATACCACTTATTTTTCAATGGTAATATAGCGACACAATTCCAGATATGACTTGTTCCCGGTTGCTGTACTGAGGCTGTATACCAAAACCTAAATGGGTGTCTTTGTTGATCTTATAAAATAATTGGTAAGTGGAACCACTGAGATTATTTGATCCGCTGCTGAATTCATATTGAAAGCTCCATTGGCTATTGATTGGCACCGCCACAGCCACATTAAACCCCAGTGCGCTATAGCCGCCAAACCATGCGTTCGTGTAATAACCGCCAGCGCTTAAATCAATATTCCAGATTTTTGTGACGCTTGCTATGTAGCTATAGATATCAATACCGCTGCTTTCGCTCGCCGATACAATATCAGATCCTACGCTTGATCCAGCAACGATGGAGACTGTTGGCGATATTTGAAAAGTCCGTTCCAGATTAAATAAAACTGAAACATCGTAATTATCGATGTGGCTGTCTATTGGAACATTGTAAACACCAACAGCGACATCCCAATTATTTAAAAAACCAAAATCGACTGTGGTACTGGATAACGCTGTAGGATATTCGCCGTAGAAGTTAAGGTCTTCATGAACAGATATTTGATTGGTTAATGTATCGGTGACTTTGGGTAGGTTTATGTGGGTTTTTTTCTTACCTTTACCAAAAGCGCCCGCACTCAATGATGTACATAACACTAGCGCCAATATTTTTTGGATCACTTGAATAAGGTAAACAGGTTAAAACAGGCGGTTTGTAAAATGCGTGGAAAAATTCATAACAACCGGTCAGGAGATTTATTTTTCCCTCAGCAACAAAATACTAAAAGTCTGCGGGGTAAACCGCAGACTTTTGGCTTTGTAGTTACATCAGTTGCAGACTTTATTGCGACTGGCACGAAACCCTTTGGCTTGGGCATCTGATTCAGACATGTATTCCCCTTCTTTAGTTTTACCGTAAAACTTGCTACCTTCGCAATGGTAAACTTTTGAGCGGGAGTGCAAGTTAACCCACACTTGCCCTGATCCGGCCGCTGGTGCTGGCACTGTGGTTTTTGCTACGGGGGTAGGGCTAGGTTTAGCTACTGGTGCGGGTGTAGCCGTGGTGGCTGGTACAGCAGCCGCTGGCGCAGGGCTTGCTGCTGGTGCTACCTTATCGGCATACCATTCTTTTACGCCTTTGTGACCTCGACAGGCACCCCGTTTTGACGCACCGACCGTTTCCGTACCATCTTTACACATCCCCGTAGCCGGGCCAGTGGCGGCAGGTGCTGCGGATTCGGCGGCTGCCGGTGCAGCCGTAGTAGGCGTTACCGCTGGTGCCGCTTTATCGGCATACCACTCTTTTACGCCTTTGTGACCTCGACATGCACCCCGTTTTGATGCGCCGGACGTTTCCGTACCGTCTTTACACATTCCCGTAGCCGGGCCAGTGGCTGCCGGTGCAGCCGCAGTAGGCGTTACCGCTGGTGCCGCTTTATCGGCATACCATTCTTTTACGCCTTTATGACCTCGACATGCACCACGTTTTGACGCACCGGTCGTTTCCGTACCATCTTTACACATCCCCGTAGCCGGGCCAGTGGCTGCCGGTGCTGCGGATTCGGCGGCTGCCGATGCAGCAGCCATCGCAGGTGTTGCTGCGGGCGCTGCCTTATCGGCATACCATTCTTTTACGCCTTTATGGCCTCGACAGGCACCCCGTTTTGATGCGCCGGACGTTTCCGTACCGTCTTTGCAAAGGCCTGTCGCTTGTTCAGCGAAAGCGCCAGTACAGAAAAAGCAAATTACACTTATCAAGAACAGTGATTGAATTTTCATAGGATATTTCCTTCGTGGTTGATTAATAAGACAACTTATATACTAGGACTGCAAATTGAGACCGTTCAATTTCACAGATGAATGTGGATTCGTAATAATCACGGAGTTTAATTATAACTCTTAAAAGAATAATTATTAGCTTATGCCGAAAAACTACGCTTTGTTGAAAAATAATCTCCTTTATTTGCAATGTCTTAACTGTAAATACGACTATAAATCACACCCGAATACATTCGGCTGATATTATGTATCTTTAAAGCTGAATACTCGCTAAATGCTGAAATGTTTTTTTATTCGCTACCTATACTATTTAACGACATCGGTTTATTTCGGCCAATGGAAGGGCTGTTCATGGCAGTCGTCATCCTCATTGTTCTGTACTTCAGCGCACCGCCACCTGAACAGAATTGGCGACCAGAGCCGTATGATAGTTTTCTTTTGGCATCTTGGCTTGGCGGCGTTGCCTTGCATTGGGCGTTCTGGCCTTTTTTTCTATTGTTGAATGCCAGTTTGCTGTTCGCCGATCAACTGGCTATGGCAGGTAAGATCACCGTTTCCAGTTGGGACGAAATCCATTTTGTACTGTTATTTCCGATTGCCTGGTGGACAGTCAGCGTCTGGCGCTGCTCTCGTAACACACATAGCCGAACTTGGTCAGCATTGGCACGTTTTGCAACCATCGCTGTACCCGTAGAATATGCGATTAAGCTGCTGATACGTATCGATTATCCACGTATATTCTTCAATTGCGAAGATCTGCTGCTGGATTATGGCAGTTGTTTTTAAGTTTCCTGCTTAGTTGCAAAAAAACTGACTTTTCCTGTTTCTATGTCGTGCATCCCGCCGATAATCGCAATTTCACCGCTTTTTTCCATTGCCGCTAACAACGCGCTTCGGCTTCTGACCTGATTAACCGTGAGTTGGACATTTTTGTCCGCAACTCTTTGTACCAACTCGTCCTGATCAATCTCACTATTGACCGCTGTTTCCGTGTGTACACACTCAATAGCGGGCTTGATCTTGTCCAACAGTCCGCTTAAGTGATCCAGCCTCGCATTGGCACATGCGCCTTTGATTGCGCCACAATGGGTATGCCCCAATACGACAATCAGTTTAGATCCCGCGAGTTTGCAGGCGAATTCCATACTGCCCAAAATGTCATTATTGATTATGTTGCCCGCTATCCTGGCACTGAATACGTCGCCCAAACCTAGGTCGAAAATCAGTTCTACGGACGTGCGCGAATCCATGCAGCTTAAGATAATGGCGATTGGAAACTGGCCTTCGCTGGTGTCATTAATCTGCTCCAACAAATTACGGTTGGATTTGAGGTTATTTACGAAGCGCTCGTTGCCTTCTTTAAGTAAGGTTAAAACCTTATCTGGGGTGAGTGATTGCTGTGTATCATAAGTTTGGGGGCGGACATTTTTGACCGGTTCCAACACGCCAAAACCGCGTAGATTTTCAAGGATGATCTTGATGTTTTTATGATGGGCTTCGCTTTTAAAACTCTGGATGATTTCGTAGACATCGTAATCAATAAACTTGGATCGCGTGGCATCAATCACCACTTCGCTGTGCGTAGGCAAAGCTTCCAAGGTCTTCTGAATATTCGCCCGATTCAGGAATGACACATGTTCCGATAAACGGATAATGGTTTTATTGCCGATTTGAGTTTCTTTAAAATAATTTGCACTTTTGTAGTTTTCCAGCAAAATCGAAAACAAGGCAGCACTCAGGCCGATCAAGATACCAAACAGGATATTGGTGAAAACCAAGCCTAAAATAGTCGCGCAAAAAGGCATAAAATGATACCAACCCGTTTGGTATAGCTTCTTAAACGTTCCCAGGCTTGCCAGCTTGTATCCGGCCACCAGCAAAATGGCTGCCAGGCTCGCCAGCGGAATTTTGTTCAAAATATTCGGGATAAGGAATATCGCCAACAAAAGGAGAAAGCCCTGAATGATACCGGCTGACTTGGTTTTTGCGCCGGACTTGGCATTAATAGCACTTCGTACGATCACCTGTGTTAACGGCAAGCCGCCCAGCAAGGCAGCACTGATATTACCGAATCCTTGCGCTATCAATTCACGGTTTGCGGGGGTTACCCGTTTGTAGGCATCCAACTTATCGACCGCTTCTACAGCTAGCAAGGTCTCCAAGCTGGCAACCAACGCCAGCATCAGGCCAAGCAGATAAATGTGCGGATTGGCGATTTGGCCGAAATCTGGAAAATGTAATTGCTGGACTAAGTCGGATACATTATGCACCATCGGAATAGTGACTAGTTGACCGTCATGCAAGGCAATATCAGGATGGTTATGACGTAAGGTTTCATTAATTAATATGCCCGCAGCAACCGCGACCAGGGGGGCTTGCAGCTCCCTGAACAAGATGTGCTTTTTCATAAAATCCCGCTCCCACAGCAGCAGGATCAATAACGAAACCAATGAAATTGCGATAGCCGTAGGCGACACAAACGCCAGCATATGATACAGCTCGGTAAACGAAGAATAATTGTCGAACTGGCTAAACGAGAAATCACCTTCATAATCGCCGTCATCGCCGATTGCGTGAGGTATTTGCTTAAGAAAAATAATAATGCCAATCCCGCTCAACATGCCATTAGCGACCGAAGAGGGTATGTAATACGCAATCACCCCTGCCTGCACTAAGCCCATCAGGATTTGCACCAAGCCTGCGACAATCACAGCCAATAAAAATGCGGGGAAGCCCAGATTCTGTATGGCCGGAAGAATTATTAAGGAAAGTCCTGCCGCCGTACCGCTGATACCCAACGCCGAACCGCTGAGCGGCGCGACCACCAAGCCGCCAACGATGCCGGTTATCAGTCCGGCGAACAAGGGTGCGCCCGATGCTAGGGCAATACCCAAAGACAGCGGCACCGACACCAGAAATACGGCTATTCCGGCAGGGATGTCATACTTTAGGTTGGCTAAAAAAGCATCGCTTTTGTCATTTATTGGTAAATCATTTTTTTCATCCATAGTCATATTATCTTTTCAAGTAAAGCGGTAAAAACCTAGATAGTGAGTCAATAATGTCGGACTTAAGAGTCACGGGTTTTTGAATAGTTTAAAAAACCTGCCAATTTTATCCATCATCTTATTGATCCGGCCTTATGAAGTATTAATTTCTCTTCGGCCTCGCTCAGGGTACGTTACCGCTGCGTTCCCTGAGCGAAGCCGAAGGGTATCGCAACCACTTCAAACATTAAAAGGCCGAACCTATAAAAACAGTACAATAACCGAAAACATCCTTGTTCCGTCTTGCAAGAACAAAAATAGACTGACGGGAGACATGTGCGGGCTGCTCGTTAATCAGAAACAGCCGTTAAATGAGGCAAGTTATTATGGAAATAAGTTTAATATTCAAATTGGTTTTTTTCTTGCTCTGGCCGTTAATATTCCTGTATTTGTTTTACCTCACCGACAAGAAAAAATGGTAGTGGCTAAATTTTAAATGATAAGTTACATTATAAATTTGCCATAAGCCCATGATAAAAATGACAGTGAAGCACAAATGCCGTTGTTGCCAGAGCGAAAACATCGTCAAGAACGGGCGCAATG
>JABFQX010000018.1 GCA_013141505.1 Methyloglobulus sp. | reverse complement strand
AGCGAGGAATGACAATCCGTTGTCATTTCGACCAGCGGGAGAAATCTGGTTCACCGAAGCGTAAAGATTTCTCGCTACACTCGAAATGACAGAGCGAGGAATGACAATCCGTTGTCATTTCGACCAAAGGGAGAAATCTGGTTCACCGAAGCATAAAGATTTCTCGCGGCGCTCGAAATGACAGAGCGAGGAATGACAATCAATAATGCCACTGGATTAATTTAAGTTTATGGCATGGTATAGTTAATCACCAACTGCGGACGATATGCTATTGTCAAATCTTCTTTTGTGGCAAATTTAATATAGCTGTCTTTTGATGAGCTTTCGTAGACCAGTGATAAGCCATAATTTGGTGTAGGTACAGCATTTTTCCATTCATTTATCAACCCCACCGGCAATGTCCATTCTTTAAAACCTATGCTGCCCGTTGCAACGGAAGCGACAACCAGCTTTGTCGAATTGTAGTTGCTGCCAGCTCCCATAAGAGACCACGTTGCCCCCGCCTCAGTCCATGATGCTATAATTTTGTAAAGGCCGATATTATAAGAGCCACTACCTTTCGAAGCTGTTTCATAGAGGCGCAATGTTGCCGATGTGACGGTCGCCCCGGCAGGAAGTGTTGAAACGTCAAATTTAATCAAGCCTTTGTAATGCTTACTGTTACTGTCTATTCCTACTTGGACAGCCGTATTACTGCCATATTTTTTATCGGGTTCTGCTTCAACAATATAACTATCGGCCACCGAGCTTAGTGTAACCGAGCGCCCCTTCCCTACCAAGCTAGCATTCACAAGCGCAATACCACGCGGACGCGTCAGCCCCGTAGAGACAATGGTTACCAGATTTGAACCGTCCGGGTTAGAACGTTGCACCTTTTTAGCTGTGCCATCAGTCCAGTAAATGCGGTTATTGTCGGTATCGTAAGCGATATCCTGGGGTGCGGTTGAACTGCTCACTATAGTTTGTATGGTGCTGCCATCAAGATTAGAGCGCCGGAGCCAATTACCGCCAGATCCTGCACTCCAATACACCTTGCCATTGATCGGATCGACGGCATTTCCGACCGGCGTACCCTGGGTGCTAACAAGGTTGGTTACAACACTACTCCCGTCAAGATTCATCCGTCCAATAGTGCCGTTGCCGAAATTGGTCGTATAAATATGGCCGGCATTGATGTTCAAACTAAGGTAAGTCGGACGACTAAGGGTAGTATTGATCGTTTGACTACTACTGCCATCTAGGTTGGCACGCATGACTAAGCTTATACCGTTGTCATGTGTCCAGTACATTTTGCCACCCGCAACATCCAGTTTTATATCCATAGTCACTAAGACCCCGGTATAAAGCGTTTCGATATTCGTACCATTCAGGTTGGCGCGCTTAATCTGCAAGTTATTCGTCCAATAGACTTTACCATTAACGGCATCAATATCGAGTCCAGTGGGTCGATCCAATCCTGTTATAGGGTTCAGAGCCGTTATAAGATCCTCGACATTACTGCCGTCTTCATCCGACATCTGGATTTTATTGGCGGTATCGTCAGTCCAGTACACTTTTTTTGCAGGCGCGCAAGGCTTTCCGCATTCACAGGTATAGGTAATGATCAATTGGGGGTGTTTAGTCACATCAGTATCTTCTTGGGAAGCAAAGACATAAGAAATAGTATCTTCGGCTTTCAGTAGGAGACCGAAGTTGGTAGTTGGGCTAGTCAACCAGCCTTCCACCAGCGGTGCAATCTCAAAGTTGGCAAAAATACCGCTGCCACTGGTTACCGTGCTAGTGGAAGCAGCCGTTGCATCATAATCGCCTCCTGGTGATGCCCAAGCATTAGTGCCATCATAGGTTTTCCACGTTACGCCATCTGCGGTGCTAAAAATAGTACTTTTAGTCCCCTCAAGCCAACTTCGTGTGACCTTGTGTATCGTAACATCGCCGGTGCCAGTGCCGGAATTCTGATAAAGCTGCAATTGTGCTGAAACAATATGGGCTTTCACTGGAATACTGTTGGGCAGATCAAACTGGAGCAGTTGATTGTTGTAGTACCAGCTACTAAATAGTTTTCCTTTTTGAATCACATTGTCCCCAGCTCCAGAGTTGGCGTTGGGCAGGAGGCTAGATATATTTGCATCCATACCCGGATCAGTGCCAAGCCGTAATGTTACGGTTTTATAGGGCTGGTATATGGTTGCCCGATCACGTTTAATCGTGACACTTGTCCCTTTGGCATCTGTGCCGGTTGCTGTGATACTGACCGGCGAACTGCTGGTTGGGCTTATGGTTGCGTTATAAGTGTTAGTGCCGAAATTAGTGGCGGCTAGATTGGTGTAGCCGGTACATTCGGGGTTGGCATTATTGGTTTTCCAGAGCATGTGGTTGATGCCTGCTTTTGCTGCCAGACTAGCTTGGGTAGATTGCATCTCACCCCCCAATTCATTAACAGCTATTGCGCCTTCCCTGTTCATCAAAAAAGCGATGGCAGCTATAAGGGTAATCGCCATCACCACAGGCAAAAGGATGAAGCCGTTTTGGAGTTTGCGCTGGATGTTTTGTGTTATTCCAGCTTTGTGATTGCTCTGTAGGTTTTTTTGCATGGGGGATGCTTATGTTTTATTAGCTTTTCCAGTCTTTATTAAGAGTGCTGTGTAAGTAAGAATTCTCTGGTTATGGTTCTCAGAATTACTCTACCGTGAGCTTTTTTAAGATTCCTCCCTGCGGTCGGAATGACAAGGTTTAGTTTGTTATCCAGCTATTTCCTATTTCCTATTTCCTATTTGTCGTTTGTCGTTTGTCGTTTGTCATTTGTCATTTGCTGTTTGGGTAATGTAAAAATGCAAATGTTTGTCATTCCGACCGAAGGGAGGAATCTTAAGTGCTGAGAAATCTCCCAGCAATTGCTGTCATCCCTTAAGTCGAAATAACACAATTTACTTATACCAATCCAAACTCAAATCCTTCCACTCCGGGTTTACCCCATTAACCAACGCATTCTTCTTCTCCCGTCGCCACTTTTTAAGTTCTTTTTCCCGGCTAATCGCAGAAATCACATCACTCGTCTGTTCATAATAGACCAGTTTATTAACATTGTATTTTTCGGTAAAGCCGGGGACTAATTTGTGTTGGTGTTCATAGATACGGCGTTATAAATCGTTGGTCACGCCAATGTAAAGCACCTTATTGTTCCAATTACTGAGGAGATAGACGTAGTAGGCTTTTTGTGGTGGCATAGGATTTCTCACTCACGTTCGAAATGACAAAATTCACAGTTAAGTTACTAACAAACTGTCATCTCGACCAGGGGGAGAGATCTTGAGCTTTTAAGATTTCTCGCTACCGCTCGAAATGACAGGGGGCTGAGTTAACCGGAAAAATGCAACAGAACAAAATACTGCATCATCCCAAAACAACTTGTCATCTCGACCATAGGGACGACTGCAAGGACGCAAGAGATAGGGCAATGCTGGGAGCAATTGCCGAGAAATCTTACACCCGCCCTCCCCCTACAACCCGCTACCCACCGCAACCCGGGTATTCAGGCTAACAGGCTCACCACCCGACGGCGATAGGGTTAAAGTAATATCGGCCAACACCGTGCTGCCATTTGCGCCCAAAACCCGTTCAACACGCAACTGGCTAACATTGTCGGCAATAGAATATTCCGTGTAAGCCGTACCATCGGCGGCATTAATATTAGGCAGGCGCTCCATTAACGTGGTGCCGTTAAGAAAAAAGAGCTGATGGTCGAGCCAGTCTTCACTTTGAATGCCATCTGTATCATCATCGACGCTAATGATGCTGTCGTCAGTACCATCTTCATCATTGTCATTCACGCTGATGCCATTGTCATTAATCCCGTCTCCATTGTCATCAATGCCCTTTATACCTGATGCACCATCGTTAGTGTCATCATTGCCGGTATCTTCGTCGATTCGCTCCGGCTCACCGGCATCGCGAATGCCATTTTTGTTGACATCGAGAAAATCCCGGTCGTTATTGGCATCAGCCCAACCGTCTTTGTTCCGATCCAGGGTTGGGTCTAGCGATACCGCCAACACGCCAATATCGGGATAGCCATCAGCTTTATCGCCACGCACTGATTCACTCCAGGGGGAATTGATCGGATTGGTATTTTCGCCCAGGGGAATCATCAGGTGCCGAGATTTACTGGCGGCACGAACCATACGCTGCATGGCAAAACGCGCTTGTTGCAGGGTGTCATTTTGCATGTGGGTCGATTGCCCTGCATTTAACGCCGCATTGATAAAGCCGCTAATGGCTAAGATAAGAATGCTGGCAATCGCCACACTAATGAGAGTTTCTAACAGGGTTAAGCCGGTTTGGGTGTGTTTCGTCATTTCGAATTTGCCAGTCACCTTGTCATTTCGACCGCAGGGAGAAATCTTAAGCATTGGGAATAAGTATAGCCCCAAGATTCCTCGCTTTGCTCGGAATGACAAAATTCAATGCATTGCAAAGAAACCGATAATTTTTGCCATTTTCAGAATAAAACATCACCGGCTAATCAGCGTTTCCAAGCCTTGAGCACTGCCTTCGGTAATCACTTTTACCCACAGCAGATTGGCTGTGTTACCGGTATAGGGGTCATTATCAGTATCATTCAAATTAGCTATCGTAAACGGGTCGGCATCAGCATCATACAAGGCAATATAAACAAGCCTGCGAAGTTTTTGTTGGCTATCGCCTGTTGGATCATAACAAGGAAGATCATTTCGGGTGGATTCATCGGAAAAATAAGTGGCCGTGGTGGTGTTGGCGGCTACTTTAGCCGCCGCCAGCAGATTGGTAAAAGGTTGCGCTTGTAGTTCTTCTATTTTCCTCAGTCGGCAGAAATGCTCCGTGGTTGATGTTTTATGAACATTGACGCCCATAATCCCCATTTGCAAGGCATTCATCGCTGGTACTAAGGCGATGGCTACAAGCATTGTGGCCACTAACACTTCTACATAGGAGAAGCCTTTTTGTTGTGGATTATTGTCAGAATGTTTCATCTTCTATCTTGCCATATTAGCTTTTCGCGTTATCTCGATCTTTAACGCCACTTGTCATCACATGTCATCACTTGTCATCTCGACCTACGGGAGAGATCTTGAAGCCCAAAGATCTCTCCCGTAGGTCGAGATGACAGCTTATTTTTAAGGCTCATCAGATATTTTGTCATTTCGAACGATAGTGACGACCGCAGGGAAGCGGGAGGTGGGCGTACCAACGGTAGGCGCTTTAGGCGACGCAGGAGCTGTTACCGAGAAATCTATGCCTATCCTATTAGTAGAGCTAATACTTGAGAAAATAAATACCAAAACGTGAATCACTGAACAGTCACCCTACCGGTCATGGGGGCAATCGAGATAATACGCTGTTGGCCTCGATAACTAAGGGTGATAGTCCCGCTTGATAGCATGTAATCAGCACCCGCACTGGTCACTTTGGGGATACCCTCGGCACTGAAATCCAAATTAGTCGAACTGCTGGATGCGCCAGTGAAAGCAAAACTGGCGCTAACCAGATCTACCCCGCCGATAAAAGCATCTGTTTTTAGCTGAATATCGTAGAGTTTTTTGTCGATGGGGTGGTAAATATCATAAGTAGGTGTAGCAGCAGGCAAGCTGTAAACCCGAATGCGGTCGTTTGTGGCATCGGTATTGATGCCGCGAGGAATTTTAGTTCGGATTGCTTCTGCTTGGGCAAACTGAATAGCAGATGAGACTTCATTAGCAGCATTATCAAGCTTTGTTGGATCCGTAGAGGATAGATTGGGCATTGCCGCCGCTGCGACAATACCCAAGATAATGACGACTATCACTATTTCGATATAGCTGAGGCCATATTGGGTTTTAGGGGATTGCAAGTTAGTATCCGCTGTAATGGCTGTTTACTTTAGGAAAATCTGAATAATTTGCTTTGGTTATTGCTGTAAACGATTGGCATTATTGCGACCAACGCTCGTCTTTCCATCACCAACTGTCATTCCGACAATCATGCTGTCATTCCGACCAGAGGGAGGAATCTTACCAGGCTTAGGCATTTAAGATCTCTCCTGTCGTCGAGATGACAGACGGTGTTGTCATTCCGACGACAGGAAGGAACCTTGCCGGGCTTAAGCATTTAAGATCTCTCCTACCGTCGAGATGACAGACGGTGTTGTCATTCCGACTACAGAGAGGAATCTTACCGGGCTTAGGCATTTAAGATCCCTCCTGTCGTCGAGATGACAGAGGGTTTTGTCATTCCGACTACAAGGAGGAATCTTGCTGGGCTTAGGCATTTAAGATCTCTCCTATCGTCGAGATGACACGGCATCGAACGAAAAACCAGTTTATTTAGGCATCCAACAATTTTAAATTTGGTTAGGTTTCCGAACACCTAACCAAATACAGGGCAAGTGTTAATGAGTGTTATAGCCTTTATTTGTATCGTCGGCGATAAATTGGCCAGAAACACTATCATATTTCCAACCACCACCGGCGGTTAAAGTGGTGAGCCCCAATACGCCAGCCGTAGAAAAAGGAGCCAGAACGTTGCTGTCAGTAATGGGATTCTTTGGTATTTCACGTTTTTGAATATACGGCCCCAAAGGAAATTCATTGCCCGCTCCTCTAGCGGTACATGTTTTACCGGCCGAATTGCTGTAGTAGGCCAATTGGTCAAGGAAGGCAGTCTCAGTATTCGCAGTAGTGCCCGTACCCAAAACACCACCGGCTGTTGTACATGCAGCTACGCCACCGGACGAAATCAAATTGCCTGGATATGCGGTATGTTGCTGTCTATATAATGCGATTGCAGAGCGCATATTCGAAAGCGTTGAGTCCAATGATGAAACTTTGGCATCATCAGTTGTAGAAGCAAACTGAGGCACTACAATAGCTGCCAAAATTGCCAGTATGATGACAACAATTAACAGTTCTACTAAGGTGAAGCCTTTTTGCAGTTGTTTTTGTATTGACAAGCTATTTTTCATGTCTTAGTTCCCGGAAACAATTTCAGTTGATTATAAAAGCTTTACAAAATACGACAGATAATTTTATGTATTTTGTGAAGCAATCTAAGTTATTTACTTAATGTAAGTTAAGGATGGCCTGTAAAACCTTCATTTCAAACGCCAATTTTTGTCATCTCGACGGCAGGAGAGATCTTACATACCCAAGCCCAGTAGGACTCCTCCCTTTGGTCGGAATGACAAAAGCGCCTGTCATCTCGACGACAGGAGAGATCTTAGATGCCTAAGCGCAGTAAGATTCCTCCTTTTGGTCGGAATGACAAAAGCGCCTGTCATCTCGACGACAGGAGAGAGCTTAAATGCTTAAGCCCAGCAAGATTCCTCCCTCTGGTCGGAATGACAAAAGCGCCTGTCATCTCGACGACAGGAGAGATCTTAAGTGCCCAAGCCCAGTAAGATTCCTCCCTCTGGTCGGAATGACAAAAGCGCCTGTCATCTCGACGACAGGAGAGATCTTAAATGCTCAAGCCCAGCAAGATTCCTCCCTTTGGTCGGAATGACAGTATGCTGCTCGGAATGACAACTTTCGCCAGTACAACAACTATCGCTCGAAATAATACTTCTTAATAGGTATCAAAACCGAAAACTGCTTTTTAAAAGCAACCTATTCAGAAAGTCTTCCAGTCTAAAATCATATTTTTTACTTTGTTAATGCACGGCATGGGACAGTTTAAAAATCGGTAAAATTAACGAGCTGACCAGCACACCGACAACAACGCCCATCACTAGCAACATAATTGGCTCAATCGCTTTTGTGACTAATTTTAGTAGTTTCTCTAAATCTTGCTGAAAATAATCGGCAATTCGGTCGCTTACTAAGGCTAAATTTCCAGTTTCTTCGCCGGTGGTAATCATTTGTTTAACGATAGGCGGGATAATGTCTGAATTGTTAAATCCATAAGCTAATTTTCGCCCTTCGGTAACATCCTTAATCAGTGTTTCAACAAATCGGATAAAACCGATGTTCTGGACGACATCCTTGGTAAGCACGAGCGCATCCATTAGGTTAACCCCGCTTTTTAAGGATAGCCCCAATATACGCATCATCTGGATTAAATAAATTTTTAGGAAAATATGTTTAATAACCGGAGTGGTTAGTTTGAGGTCATCAATCAATACCCTACCCTTTTCGCTTTTAATCAGGATAGAGAAAAGCACGATTAAACCGACAAGGCCAATGCCAAGCGCCCACCAATATTGGGTGATAATCCGGCTGGCTGCCATTAGGTAAATCGTTGTGATCGGTAGTTGATCCTGAATTGAAGTAAACAAAGTGCCAAACTTAGGGAAAACTACAGCGAGTATGAATATCACCATCCCCAACGAAAAAACCATAAGAAAAGCAGGGTAAGACATCGCTGAAATTAAGGTATTGCGTAATTCTTCGCGCTGTTTTTCCATAATCAGGAGATGTTCGAGTATGCGGCGGATATAGCCCCCGCTTTCACTGGCTGCAATCAGGCTGGTGTAAGTGGCAGAAAAAACTTGGGGATGTTTAGCCAATGCCGAGGAGAAGGTTTTACCTTCGCTGATGTCATCACTCAAAGCTTTTATAACACGTGCCAGTTCAGCATTGTCAGTCTGTTTTGATAGGACATTTAAGCTGGTATGTAAGTCGCTGCCGGTTTCCAGCATAAGGGCAAGCTGTTCGATAAAGAACATCCTGTCTTTATTGGCTACTTTTTTAGCGCCACCCAAAGAAAAGTTGAATTTGCCTGAATCAGATTTAGCTGCGTTTGTACTAAGTTTGGTATTAAGTTCCAGTGCCATATCGAGATACCTTATTCGTATGAAACAACGCGGGTGACTTCTTCGAGGGTTGTTTTGCCCGCGAGGGCACGTACGATTCCATCGTCATAGAGGGTTTTCATGCCGGTCTCTTTTACAAATTCATTTAGATCATCCTGAGTCGGGTTTTTCACAATCAGCCGTTGCAGCTTAGGGTTAACCGTGAGAATCTCGTGACAAGCAATACGGCCTTTATAGCCTGAGTCGTAGCATAACGGGCAACCCCGGCCTTTGCTGAGCCTGACGACACCTTCTTGTTGCCAGTGAAAACGTTCAATTTCTTCGGGACTGGCTACATAAGTGGTTTTACATTCGGGGCATACGGTACGGATTAAGCGTTGGGCAATCACGCCGATCAGCGCGGAAGACAGTAGATAAGGTTCGATACCCATTTCGATTAAGCGGGCGACCGCTCCGGTACTTTCGTTGGTATGCAACGTAGAAAGCACCAAATGTCCGGTTAATGCGGCCTGCACGGCGATTTCCGCAGTTTCTTTTTCGCGAATTTCACCCACCATAATGATGTCAGGATCCTGCCGCAATACGTGTTTGAGGATTTTGGCAAACGACAGGCCAATCATTTCTTTAACCTGATTTTGGTTGATGATATCAACCTGGTATTCGACCGGATCTTCAATGGTAACGATGCTTTTTTCGATGGAGTTTAAATAATTGAGAGCCGCATATAATGTCGTGGTTTTACCGCTACCGGTTGGACCGGTAACCAAAATTAGCCCATGGCTACGCTTAAGCAGCTTGATAAAGGTACTTTGGTTTTGTTGGGTCATGGACAATTTGTCGATATCCAACAAACTCCGGTTTTTATCCAGCACCCGAAGCACAATCTTTTCCCCGAAAATTCCGGGCAATGTGCTTAAGCGGAGATCGACGGCCCGACCTTGGGTAGTCACCTGAATGCGCCCATCCTGAGGCAAACGTCGCTCCGCAATGTCCAAGTTAGCCATAACTTTAAGCCTGGATACCAGCGCCGGATGCAAATCTGCGGCCGGATTCATGACCTCGTAAAGAATGCCGTCTAATCTAAATCTGACTCGGCATTTGGTACGTGAGGGTTCAAGATGGATGTCACTGGCACCATCGCGAATAGCCCGCTGTATTAAGGCATTAATCAGATTTATGACTGGACTGCCACTGGATATTTCATCAATAGCGGCATAATCATTCGGCAAGGTGCTGTCCATCACCTCGAAATCCTCTTCCAGATCAGTCAAATATTCTGAAATATTGATGTCAGAGTCGATCGATTCTTTAAATTGGCGGGCAATTTCTTCGTTTTTAGCCAACACGGGTTTGATCGCTAATCCGGTTTGCTTTCTAATTTCATCGAACGCATGCAAATCCTGCGGGTCACTGGTTGCAAGTATCAGTTTTTTATGGACTTTGAATAATGGGAAAACCATAAATCGCTGGCAAATATCGCGACTCAGGATAGTGCTGATGGAAGAATCCCACAGTCCCGGCCTAAGATTGATGTAGGGAATACCCAATTGTTTGCCAAGAACCTTTAAAAAATTGGTTTCAGATACCCAACCTTTATCAATTAATATCGTCCCCAGCCGTTTGCCAGTAGCGGCTTGTAATTGCAAGGCCTTATCGATATTTTCAGTGGTAACGAACTGCTCTTGAATTAACAGGTTACCGAGACGCTGGTTTAGGTAACGTGAAGGATCGGAAGGTGTCTTGTCATCCTGAGTGTCCCGTGACAATACTTTGATATATTTATCGACTTCAGTGATATACAGAATTTCAATAATGACCGGGTTAGCATTAACTAATGTCAGCGATCCCCCTTTAGATAGTAACTGGTCGCGCCATTCGACCAATAGCTCTAAAACCCTACTGCTTATGCTGGGTACTTTGTTAAGGTCGAGAATAAGTTGGATTTCACCAGACTCAAAAGATCGGTTGACTTCATCCTGCAACGACTCCAGGGTTATGGAATCGACCAGTGAGCCTTGAGGAGCAAGATAGGTGTTTACGCCAATACGACTGCGGACAATCTCTGTCATTGTTTTATAAGGGATACTTTAAGTGCTGCGTAATTATTGATTTTAATGAATATAAGTGTAGTGTGTTTAAGGCTGTATTTTTGTATCTCGTAAAAATAATACACTCCAGCAAACGCTTGTCATTCCGAACAACGTGAGGAATCTTGCTGGCAAAAATACGCAAGATCTCTCCTACCGTCGAGATGACGGGGAATTTCTCATTACGGCGAGCGCTTGTCACTCCATTACCACTCCCAGCAAACGCTTGTCATTCCGAACAACGTGAGGAATCTTAATGGCAAAAATACGCAAGATCTCTCCTATCGTCGAGATGACGGGGAATTTCTCATTCCGGCGAGCGCTTGTCACTCCATTACCACTCTCAGCAAACGCTTGTCATTCCGAAAAACGTGAGGAATCTTGCTGGCGTAAGCACATAAGATCTCTCCTATCGTCGAGATGACGGGGAATTTCTCATTCCGGCGAGCGCTTGTCATTCCATTGCCACTCCAGCAAACGCTTGTCATTCCGAACAACGTGAGGAATCTTAATGGCGAAAAGCACGTAAGATCTCTCCTATCGTCGAGATGACGGGGAATTTCTCATTCCGGCGAGCGCTTGTCATTCCATTGCCACTCCAGCAAACGCTTGTCATTCCGAACAACGTGAGGAATCTTGCTGGCGTAAGCACATAAGATCTCTCCTAACGTCGATATGACAAGGGAATTTGTCATTCCGACCAGAGGGAGGAATCTTGTGGGCGAAAGCACACAAGATCTCTCTTAACGTCGAGATGACAAGGGAATTTGTCATTCCGACCAGAGGGAGGAATCTTGTGTGCGAAAGTACTTAAGATCTCTCCTAACGTCGAGATGACAAGGGGCTGTCATTAAACAGTGGGACTAAGCATAATTCATTCAAAAGGCTCAGGCTTGGCTATGCTATAGCCTTGGCCATAATCGACACCCAATGTTGTCAGCTCCTGTAAAAGCTCATCATTTTCAACAAATTCCGCAACAGTTTTTAAACCCATTACGTGGCCAATATCGTTGATCGATTTAACCATGGCGTAGTCAATTTTATTGGCTAACATGGTTTTGACAAAATATCCGTCGATTTTAAGATAATCAACCGGCAGGTTTTTTAAATAGGTAAATGAACTCATACCGCTGCCAAAGTCATCCAACGAAAAAGTGCAGCCGATGTTTTTTAAAGTCTCCATAAACTTGATGGTCTGGGACATGTTGGACACGGCAGCGGTTTCGGTAATCTCAAAACAGATACGATCAGTTGTTACTATTGATTTATTGATTTGCTCTATGATGAATTCAGCAAAACCAGGTTCGGTAAAAGATTGCCCGGAAAGATTTATTGAACAGGATAGTTTGGATTCAGGATCCTGCTGTAATACGGCTGCCATTTTTATCAGGGTGTTTTTTACAACCCAGCGATCCAATTTTGACATCAGATTATAACGTTCTGCCGCAGGAATAAAATTAAAGGGCGGAACTAGGCTTCCGTTTTCATCTTTGAGGCGTAACAGAATTTCGTAATGGACTTCCCCTGCTTGCTCTTGTTTTAAAGGTAAAATCTTTTGCCGATATAGTTGAAACCGTTCTTCATCAAGAGCCAGAAGAATTCGACTTACCCAGTGCATTTCGCTTTCATGCCGGATCATTTCATTATCAGTCGAATGATAAGTATGTATACGGTTGCGCCCTAGTCCTTTAGCAAAGTTACAGGCCATGTCGGCTGCACTAAGCGGCACTGAAAAATCATCCATTTCAGGAGTAAGCTCAACAAGTCCCATACAAACAGAAATATCAAAAAGTTTGCCCTGATAAGCAAAACGAAATTGGTTGATTGAATGGCTTATAACCTCTGCAATTTGTTCGGCTTCGTTAATGTCACAAAATTTCAGTAATACACCGTATTCATCGGCACCTAGACGCCCAACAATATGATGTTGGCTTAATTCCTTGTTGATAATGCCGCTAACATGATTTAGCAATTGATCACCCGCTTTCTGACCCGAGGTGTCGTTAATTATTTTAAACTGGTCAATGTCTATAAAAAGCAGGCTGTATTTTGTTGAAGCCGTTTTTATGTCAACAAGGGCTTGTTGCAATACTTCGGTAAATCCCCGCCTATTGATCAGGCCAGTAATATTGTCACGCCGGGCTTGAATTATTTTTGCCGCCTCTGAAGCCAGAACGTCGCATAACTTTCGGTCGCTGTTGCTAAAGTCAGCCTTATTGCGTGAGTTAATCAATACAAAAACCCCGATTATGTGATGTTTAGTCAACATAATCGGTGCGGCAAGAATTTTATTATCGTTATAAAGGTTCGAGTCAATCCAGTCAGTATCTCGATTTTGGTTGATAACCAGGGTTTTCTCTGTTGAAACAATGTAGCTATACAGGGTATCTTGGACAGTTTTCAGTGCTGAAGCTGAATCAAGGTCTTGATGCGTTGGATTTAAGTTTTGTAATAACAGATCCAGATCGGGCGCATAAAGAACGGCCTGATCGACATTCATGTAATCTGTACAATTGTTGATCAATTGACTGAGCGCTTGTTTTTCATCAAAAAATTTATGGTGAATTTCAGAATCATCCAGGCCATATATCAGGTTTAATTCTTCATAACGTACCGTCAGTTCGTCAGTCATGCCGGTCAGCGTCAGTTCTAGGCCGTAATCTTCAACGATGCAATCGGCAATGTTACGCAGTGTATTGATTGCTCTCGCCCACTGGACACTATCCAAAGCGTGTGTGGGTGGCTTGAGCTGCCCGGCCAGCCAGTGGGGGTGCTCGATGTGAGGCAGCATTAAAGCTACTTTTAACCATATTCCGCCTGTTTCACAGGCTATGGGATCTTGGGTGGATGATGTATCGTCATCATTAATAAAACCATCGTTATCGATATGTTTTGTTAAATCCCCAATACCATCCTTATCTCCTCCCTCCTGTGCGATGAGGTGAAGACCCTCGTCACGGCTAAATAAAACTAACGCACTGCCGCAATCGGCGCATTGTTGAAAAAACGGTAAATATTTTTTTAAATTGACTGAATTTGCGTTTAGATTCATCAGTTAATTTTCCAGTGCTTTAAAGTGGAGACTCAGATGATCGGCTAAACGACGCATACTGAGTGGTTTTTCCATCATGAGTATATGGCCATGACTTTCAGCCCAGACCCTGATATCCCGGTCGGTTCTTGAGGTCATCAATATGATTAATTGGCACATCTCAGGGTAACGGCTAGCAATGGTTTCACATAATTCTAAACCGCCCATTTTGGGCATCTGCACATCGGTAATCAGCACATCTGGCATTTTTTCGGCTATCCGGGCCAGTGCCTGTTCGCCATTTAAGGCGGTATTTACGCTATAACCAGCACGCTCAAGAAATTGCTTAAGTATCAAAGAGACATGCGGCTCGTCATCAACGACTAAAATATTTTTCATGTTAACTGGCCTTGAGTAAGGACGATGTTTTTTTGAGGGTAATCGTAAAAGTGCTGCCTTCTCCAAGTGCGCTTTGTAGCGATATTTTGCCCCCATGTAATTCAATAATTTCTTTCACCAGTGCCAGCCCCAGTCCATTCCCTTGTTTTTGCCGGACATTATCATTCTCCGAACGGTAGAACTTTTCAAAAATGTATTTTTGGTCGTGATCGTCTATACCAATACCGGTATCGCTGATTTTGATGGTCAGCAGATCGTCGGTTTCATCGGCCAATAAAGTGACTTTTCCGTTCGGTTTGTTATATTTAATGGCATTGGTCAGTAAGTTATTGAGAGCTATTCTAAAAAGGTTTTTATCGATTTCGATGGTCGACAGGTTATTGGATAACTGGACATCAAAATGAGTTTCATCAACGCTGCCGCCACGCGCAACGCTAGCCAGGGTATCTTGTAGAAAGTCAAAAATTTTAACCCGCTGATAATCGAGCGCCATATTGCCCGCTTCAATCATGGTAATGTTTAGCAAGTTAGTGATGAGCGAACTTAAACGTTCAACTTCGTCATTAATGATATTGACAGTGTTGATACGCTCATCATTTGAGATGTTGTTTTCATCCAGCAAGGCTTCGGCAGACATATGAATCACATTCAGCGGTGATTTCAATTCATGTGCGACACTGCCAATAAACTGATCCCGTGCTGATTTCGCCAGTATTTCTTGTGTTTTATCATGAAAAACCACCAACGTACCGAAGATGGTTTCGGTATCTTTAGGCGTAAACAAGGGATAGGCACTGACCGAAAGCAATGTTTCGGGGTTTTGGGGTGGTTTGAAATCGACCGAATCCCAACGACGTAAACGGCTTTGGTTGTTGTAATATTTGGCCAACAGTTTGCTGACTTGTTCGTCATCACACCATTCTTCTGGTTTAGCGCCGAGAATAGCGTTCAGTGAGCGACCAATTAGTCTCAATAATTTGGAGTTTGCAAAAGTCGCCTTGCCCGTTTCATCCATCACTAACACTGCATCAGGCAGGGACTGTAAAGCCGACTCTATGCGTTGGTGATTATAAGTAAGCGCTAGTGTAGTCGCTTTGGTTTTAAGATTTTTGTTGTCAATCTCACTAAAACGCCTATCAATCTCAGACACAAAAATTTTGAAATTCTGCATAAAATCCTGAAAATTATCGGATGAATCTACCGCCTTAGTGATGTGCTGCCGTTGCATCACTTTGTTGATTTCTTTATTAGCTTCCTTAATGGGTTTGAGTTCACGTCTAAGTAAGATGTAAGTTAAGGGAACGAGTAAAAATATCGGCAAGGCAAGCTGGGCAATAAATGGTAACTCCTGCAATTCTAGGCTTGGTTTGAAATATCCCACTCTAATATAGCCTGCAAGTTCACCTTGACTAAGAATTGGCGCCCTAAACTCAAGTACTGTGCGTTGATCGGGTTGAATTTGGAATTCGTGCTCCGTCGCCCAGAGGGTTTTCTCATTCTTCAAATCAGCAGGCGGTATCATTGAAGCACCTGATACACTCACTGCAAGAGGTTGTCCTGACGTGCCTACTACAGCGGCATAGGCAAAATCCGAATCGATTTGTCGGTTATTCAATAAATCGAGAATGCTATTTTGTCTTTGAACAGGAACCAGTTGCTCATAAGATAGATTAGTTAACAGATTAACGACATTTCTGCCTTCAACCCTAACCGCTTTGTCCCTGATTTTTTGGCGATGGACCAGAAACTGGCCAGCGATCAAGATAATTACGAGCAAAGCCGCAACAATCATCACAAGACCAAAACGTTCTTCGGTTATTTTTTTCATAAATCTATCGCGTGCCCAAATTTAGGTAAAAAATAGTTTTAATATTTCGGTCATATTTTTTCTTGCCTCCAGTTTAATTGAGTCAAGATCTTCCTCCGCTAACCCAGTCAACTGTAATGCTGTAACATCAGACAAAATGAAGTTCACTATCAATTATTAATAGACTCATAAGTACTTGCGTCTTTTCCTGCTTCAGGAAACATTATTGATCCGGCGCCTTGTGACGTTTAATGTCCCTTCGACTACTTCGACTCCGCTCAGCATTTATGCCCATTGGGTACAAGTCCGTTCAGGGAGTTCCACGGTAACGTACCCTGAGCGGAGCCGAAGGGGGGCATCTACTTCGCCGAATTTATAATGTATGCGTCTTACCTGCGGCAACTTATGAAACTACTGATACATTGCTTTTTTGGGGTGTCATTCTTAGTCACGAGCAAGTTCTAAACAAAACTTCAGTATAGACCAGAAATATGTACTCTATTTGTGGACACCCTCGGTGTGTTTCCACTTCAGCACCGTCTTCTCGTTGAGCGAATAACGTACTGCCCGTTGCGAGGCTCTCGTCAGCGTCTTGTATTTATTGGCGGATTCGAGGGGCGTGGTTTTGGCATTGCCATGCAGCATACTTGCCATAAGTTGGTCTCCTTATATGAATGAGGGACTAAACAGCTATATTCTGCATCCAAAATAGCCATCTATTTCTGTTTTCCGACAAAGGTTTTCAGCCATTTATAGAGTATCAGGGGCTTGGGGTTGTGAATGTATGATTTATAAGCTATTGTTTATTTTATTTTTATAATGTGAGGTTTTTTTATGTTTGACAGCAAATCCATCGACGACATCGCTAACCGTTTAGCCAATGTTATTCCACCCAGCTTCAATCACTTTAAAGAAGATGCGGAAAAGAATTTTCATGCCATCTTGCAGAGTGCCTTGTCGCGCCTTGATTTAGTAAGCCGCGAGGAGTTTGAGGTACAAAAAGCAGTGTTGGCTAAAACCCGGCATAAGCTGGAAGCCTTGGAACAACGTCTCCAAGAAATTGAACAACAATTGTCAGTTAAAGAAGACCCCATAACCGAGAAACCAAAACAAAGTAAGGCCAAAGCCAAATAGTTTTTTTTTGGCTTTAAAACTGAATAGAACTTATTGTTTTTATGGCACTATGGTTGCCGAAAGCCCTTGCTGGTCGGGCTTACCTCGACTGATGGCTAAGGGTAGCGCATGGCATTAGCCGTCATCTACAGTCGGGGGCGTTCTGGCATTGAAGCGCCGTTGGTGACTGTCGAAGTGCATGTCGCTAATGGTTTGCCTTCGATGAACATCGTCGGCTTACCAGAAACCGCCGTCAAAGAAAGCAAAGACCGCGTTCGTGGTGCCATTTTAAACTCCCGCTTTGAGTTCCCCGCCCAACGTATCACCGTTAACCTTGCACCGGCCGACTTGCCCAAGGAAGGCGGACGTTTCGATTTAGCGATTGCCTTAGGCATTTTGGCGGCATCCGGGCAAATTCCTACCTCGCAATTAGACCAATACGAATGTATTGGCGAGTTGTCTTTAGGCGGAGAATTACGCCCGATTAACGGCGTTTTGCCCATTGCCATAGAAGTCAGAAAAAACCATAGAAAACTGATTTTGCCAAAAGATAACGTCGCAGAAGCGGCATTGGTTAAAGACATTGAGCTGATCCCTTCAGTACATCTATTGGAAATATGCGCCCATCTCGCCGAACGGCAGCTAATTCAGTATGCATATTCCGAAGCAGTGCAACCCAGATCAGACATTGAGCTTGATTTTGCCGATGTGCACGGCCAATATCACGTAAAACGGGCGTTTGAAATTGCCGCTGCCGGCGCTCACAATTTATTGATGCTTGGGCCACCGGGTACCGGTAAATCTATGCTGGCGGCACGTTTGCCCACGATATTGCCACAATTGACCGAACGGCAAGCACAGGAAACGGCTGCTATTGCTTCCATCAGCGATCAAGGTCTTAACGTAGCAAACTGGTTAAAACCACCCTATCGCGCGCCGCATCATACTGCATCCGCGCCTGCGTTGGTGGGTGGAGGCAGTAATCCGAAGCCCGGTGAAATATCGCTGGCCCACAACGGCACCCTGTTTTTGGATGAGTTGCCGGAGTTCGACCGCAAAGTTCTGGAAGTATTGCGTGAACCGCTGGAAACCGGACATATCACGATTTCCCGCGCCGCCCGACAAGTTGATTTTCCGGCGCGATTCCAACTGGTTGCTGCAATGAACCCCTGCCCTTGCGGTTATCTCGGTGATGCGTCCGGTCGATGTCATTGCACATCCGAACAAGTCATGCGTTATCGTGCCAGAGTGTCAGGGCCATTGCTGGATCGTATCGACATGCACCTGGATGTGCCTAGAATTTCCCATGAAGTGCTGAGGAAAGGTTCGCCGCAAGGAGAAGAAACCAGTGCCAACATCAGAACCCGAGTGGTGGCTGCCCGTAATCGTGCAATTGAACGTAGTGGTAAAGCCAATTCCGCATTGACGGCGAAAGAAGTTAAACAGCTTTGTTTGTTATCGGAACAAGGTCATCAGCTATTGGAACAGGCGATGGATAAATTTGGCTTGTCGCACCGTGCTTATCACCGCATATTGAAACTGGCGCGGACGATTGCCGATCTTGCTGAATCAAAAGACATAGAAGTCAATCACTTAAGTGAGGCAATTAGCTATAGAAAGCTGGACAGACGTTCGTAATACCTGTCCAGCTTTTAAAAATCGTCTATTTAACTTTTATCAATTCTTTACCATCGCTATCGAAATGGCATATACCGGTAGCAAAATTGGCACAGTTTTCAGACTGGTCAATTTTTGCGCCGGTAGCGCTTAGTTGGATGTCCAGCACACAATAGGTGGCATCTTCCTCCGAATGCTTTTTCAAGGTAATTTTGTTTTCGCCAGCACCTTTGGCTTCTCCGGTAATATCGGCAGAGCAGGCTTTGCTGCCTTTTTCATCGGCGTTAGGCTCAAAATCAACATCAGAGTAAACCGTATATTCATCATTGATCTGGGTAATTTTTAAATGATGGACGTGTTTACCTTCACGAAGCACATAATGGTCGGTGGTTGCGAGTACGCTACCGGACATTAATAAGGCGAAGAAAAATAAACTTTTTTTCATGGAGCTTCCTCTTTTGGTTTTATACATTATCAGGATTGGATTAGTAATATGGTACGATAGCAGTCAGCTTAGGTGCCAAACGAATATAGCCTACGCTTGCCATTGTAACCTACAGTAAGCCCTCGCCCAAAAACACATTCACGCCAACTCAGGTTTTCCTACCCACAACCGAAAACCGCGTAATTAATGAGCAAATTAAACCCCGAACAACAAGCCGCCATTAACTTGGTCGATAGCCCATTACTGGTACTGGCAGGAGCCGGTAGCGGCAAAACACGGGTCATCACTGAAAAAATTGCTTATCTTGTTAGGCAAGGACTGCCTGCCAAGCATATTGTCGCCGTGACGTTCACCAACAAAGCCGCACGGGAAATGCTCAGCCGAGTTGGCAAATTGCTCGACAAACAACAAAGCCGTGGCTTGCGGATATCGACATTCCATGCCCTGGGCCTTGAGATATTACGCAAGGAACACAAAGTTCTGGATTATAAAGCGGGCTTGACGCTCTATGACGAGCAAGACAAACTGAGTCTGCTGAAAAATTTAATCAGCCATTCCAAGCTCGATTACGATAGTGATAAGGTGGAACATTATGCTTGGCAGATCGGCCAATGGAAAAATGCCTTCATCACGCCCCATCAGGCCGAATCCACCATAAATACCGAGCAACACACTATCAGCCTGCTGTACGCCAACTACATCAGTAGTTTGAAAGCCTACAATGCCGTGGATTTTGATGACCTGATCCTATTGCCGGTATTGCTGTTTGAACAACATCCAAACATATTGGAAAAATGGCAAAACACCCTGCGTTATTTATTAGTCGACGAATATCAGGACACTAATCTCACCCAATATCAGTTGGTCAAACTAATCACGGGGAAACTGGGCAAGTTTACTGTTGTGGGCGATGATGATCAGTCCATTTATGCCTGGCGCGGCGCACAGCCGGAAAATCTCAGTCAGCTACAAAAAGACTTCCCGCGTCTGCAAGTGATTAAGCTGGAACAGAATTACCGTTCGACCGGTCGCATCCTGAAAGCCGCCAATCAACTGATCGCAAAAAACCCACATGCTTATGAAAAAAAACTGTGGAGCGAATTGGGTTATGGCGATCCGCTTCGGGTGCTCAGCCATAAAGATGAGTTGACCGAAGCCCAGCAAATTATTGCCGAATTGATCCACCATAAATTCAAAACCGGCGGCAGCTACCAAGATTACGCCATCCTCTACCGTGGCAACCATCAATCGCGGTTGTTTGAACGAAGTTTAAGAGAAAACAACATCCCCTACTTTATCAGCGGCAGCACCTCGTTTTTTGCTTATTCAGAAATTAAGGACATCCTTGCTTATTTGCGCTTACTGGTAAACCCGAATGACGATGCCGCTTTTATACGGATAATCAACACGCCCAGGCGGGAATTAGGCCCTACAACCTTAGAAAAACTTGCTGCTTACGCCAATCAACGGCAACTCAGCTTATTTACAGCCAGTACCGAACTGGGCTTAAGCCAAACAGTATCGAGTAAATCATGCGCCCGATTGGATAAGTTTTGCGCTTGGCTCAACGAAACCGCCATGCGCGTGGAAAAAGAAAATACCTTTGTCGTTATTGAACAAATGATCGACAGCATCGGTTATCAACACTGGCTGCGTGAAAACAGCAAAACATCCGAATCCGCAGAACGTAAGATGAGGAATGTCCACGATTTAATCAACTGGTTAAAACGTATCGCGGAAAAAGACAACACAGCACCAAAACCGCTGGCCGAAATTATTGCTAATATCATGCTCATGGACATCCTGGAACGCAACCAAGAAGAGGAAAGCGGCGATCAAGTCAGTTTGATGACCTTTCATTCAGCCAAAGGCTTGGAATTTAAACACGTTTTCCTCGTCGGCATGGAGGAAAACATCCTGCCGCACCAAAACAGTTTAGAAGCTGACGGAGTGGACGGCACAAGTGCTATCGAAGAAGAGCGGCGACTCGCGTATGTCGGCATTACCCGCGCCCAACGAACCCTAACCTTCAGCTATTGTACGCATCGTAAACGCTACGGCGACATAATCGAATGCCAACCCAGCCGATTTCTTGGTGAACTGCCCGAAGACGACCTGGAATGGGCCAACAAAAAACAACTGTCGGCAGATGTCATTAAAGAGCGCGGCAAAGCCAATCTTCAAAGCCTGAAAACAATGTTATCGTAATTACTTTGGCAATCAGTTAAAATGTCCGGCTACGCTTCATAGATTAAGCGCCCGTAGCTCAGCTGGATAGAGCGCAGCCCTCCGGAGGCTGAGGTCAGAGGTTCGAATCCTCTCGGGCGCGCCATTAGGCTGTTTCAAACTTTATAGTCAATACGGTTGTTTCTAAGTTGTCTTTAGGTGTATGCCTACTCATAGACGTAAAACAGATTTAAGCCTCTTCCCTTGGCGACACCTCAGCCTCAATGCTGGAATCTTCAGCACACAGGGTAACAAAGGTTTGTATTTTTTCCAGCTTCAACGACTATTCCAAACGTCTGAGACAAAGCTAAACCAATTGGCTTTGTCTCAGACTTTTTTATTGTCAGCCCAAACCATCAACAAAAAATCGCCGATTGCCCTCAAATCAGTAGCAAACTGCTAAAATCATCAGGTTGCTTTGACTTGCCTTTGTTTTAGCTCACCCACAGTTAGGAGAAAACATGCTTTATATCGCCCCCAACCAACCTGATAGCAAAATTCAGTTTAAAACGCGTTACGGTAATTTTATTGGCGGCAACTGGGTCGCGCCGGTTAAAGGCCAGTATTTTGATAATTTAAGCCCTGTAAACGGCGAAATATTCTGCCAAATACCCCGTTCCTCTGTCGAAGACATAGAATTGGCACTGGATGCTGCCCATGCGGCAAAAGCGGCCTGGGGGAGTACGTCAATCACCGCCCGTTCAAATATTTTGTTGAAGATCGCCGACCGACTCGAAGCGAATCTTGAAATCCTGGCTATTGCTGAAACCTGGGACAATGGCAAGCCCATACGTGAAACCCTCGCTGCCGATGTGCCGTTGGCAGTCGATCATTTCCGTTATTTTGCCGGTTGTATCCGCGCCCAAGAAGGATCTATCGGGGAAATTGATGAAAACACCGTAGCGTATCATTTTCATGAGCCGCTCGGTGTGGTCGGGCAAATCATTCCGTGGAATTTTCCATTATTGATGGCTTGCTGGAAGTTAGCGCCCGCCTTAGCAGCAGGTAATTGCGTGGTGATGAAACCCGCCGAACAAACGCCTGCATCCATTTTGGTGATGATGGAGATCATTGGGGATTTATTGCCGGCTGGTGTGGTGAATATTGTCAATGGTTATGGCGCAGAAGCCGGTCAGGCATTGGCAACCAGCAAGCGTATCGCAAAAATCGCTTTTACCGGTTCCACCCCAGTAGGTTCACATATTTTAAAATGTGCGGCGAAAAACATTATTCCCTCAACTGTTGAGCTGGGCGGTAAATCGCCCAATATCTTTTTTGCCGATGTTTTGGATCAGGAAGATGCCTTTGTCAGCAAATGTATCGAAGGTGCGGTTTTGGCTTTTTTTAATCAAGGCGAAGTCTGTACCTGCCCTTCCCGCTTGTTGATACAAGAATCGATTTATGATGAATTTATCGCCAAGGTCATCGCCCGCGCCAAACAAATCAAACGTGGCAATCCGCTGGATACCGGAACCATGGTCGGTGCCCAAGCATCCAAGCAGCAATTTGATAAAATTTTAAGCTATATCGAAATCGGCAGAAATGAAGGCGCTGATGTGTTAACAGGTGGTGCTATTGCCGCCGTAGGCAGTGGTTTGGCGGGTGGCTATTATATTGAACCAACGATTATGAAGGGCAACAATAAAATGCGTATTTTTCAGGAGGAAATTTTCGGCCCTGTGATCGCAGTTACTGTATTTACCGATGAAGCCGAAGCCCTAGCCATCGCTAACGACAGCCAATTTGGTTTAGGGGCTGGGCTTTGGACGCGTGACATGAACCGCGCGTACCGCATGGGCCGCGGTATTCAAGCCGGTCGGGTGTGGACAAATTGTTATCATCATTACCCTGCCCATGCCGCATTCGGCGGTTATAAAAAATCAGGCGTGGGTCGCGAAAACCATAAGATGATGCTCGATCATTATCAACAAACCAAAAATATGCTGGTCAGTTACGATATTAATCCACTGGGTTTTTTCTGAAGAACAACAATAGGATTTAAAACCAACATAGCCCCTTATTCGGGACACTATTATAACGCGGGTTTATTTTGTCAGCATTCCGGGACGTACCCGGTTAGGTTTAAGTTAGACTTTTATTTTGAAATTATGCAATGAAAACCAGGCAACTAACACCCGGCTGGCTTAAGGGGGTAGCGATTGTACTGATGGTCTACGGTCACATCAACCATGTCGGGTCACTTGCGAGCCTTCAAAAACAGATTGTTAGTCTGATATACACATTCCATATACCTTTCTTCTTGATAAGATGATGATTTTTCTTCAACATCACAGCACATTCAGGAGTTGAGGGATTAAAAACATTATCCAGGCGGCTGTTTTACCCTATGTGATATTTTTGTCAGCCTATCTTATTTGCCTTGTATTAATTCAAAAAATTGGCATACCCACAACAAATGCCCCTCCAAGGTCTATTCCCGATTTTATTCAAATCATCTTGCTTCACCCAAGAGGTGCCTATTGGTTCCTCCATTCCCTAATTTTAATTCAGCTTTGCTTTATGTTTGCAAAAGCACTCACTTCGCGGACAAAATGGGATGACACTGTGTTTTTTAGCCTTTCGTTTTCTTTATTGGCTCTGGTATGTCATTATCATTTATGTTCGCAGCGTGTTGCCCTGTATTTCTTGTTGGGAGTCATTTTGCGTCGGTTTGGAAATGTATTGCCAGCATCGCTCAAATCGGGCAGCTTACTGATAGTAATAATTTTGATATTTACGGGTGAAGAAATATTTAAACTGTCATTTATACAGTTCGCTTGGTGCTTGGCCATGTTGGCTTTTTTGGCAGGACTAGGACAAGCCATGGAATCAAGCCCAGTCGTTTCTCTGTTTGCATGGTTGGGTCGAAATTCACTGATTGTGCTTGTCGTTCATGCGATGTTTGTCGTTTCACTGAAACCATCTGCGACCTTATTCTTAAAACTCGACCAAACAGGCTTGCTCTATTCTACGGCGGTAGTGGTTATAACAATGTCAGGGTGTGTGTTGTCCGCATTTTTATTTGATAGGACACGGATATCCCAGTATCTGTTTGGAGTTGATAAAATATATTCTGATTTGAAACTTAGTGCCTTAAAAAAACCTGCTTAACATCACGTGAAGTGGTGCGGGTACTTTGGAGTTCGAATCAAAATCGCCCGACACCGCCAGCTTTGACAAATAAAAACCTTAAAAATGGGTCAGTTATAACCTTGCGGATTATTGACTTGCCAGTTCCAGGTATCTGCGGCCATATCTTCCAGGTTTTTTTCAACTTTCCAGTTTAATTCCCTAAGCGCTAAAGCCGGATCGGCAAAATATTCTGCCAAATCGCCCGCCCGTCTGGGTGCCATTTTGTAATTGACTTTTCGACCGGTGACTTTTTCAAATGTATTAATAATTTCTAGTACGCTACAGCCTTTGCCCGCCCCCAAGTTATAGGCTTTGCAGCCACCATCGGCGAACTTTTCGCTTTGCAGGGCTTCAATGGCTTTAATATGCCCTTTGACCAGATCAACCACATGAATGTAATCCCGAATGCCAGTGCCATCTGGCGTTGGATAATCGTCACCGAATACCGATAATTGCGCCAACTTACCAATAGCAACCTGGGTGACATAAGGCATGAGATTATTGGGTATGCCATTGGGATCTTCACCAATCCTACCGCTTTCATGGGCACCAATAGGGTTAAAATACCGCAATACGGCAATTTTCCAAGGCGATTGGCTTGGTTTAAGACTGTCGGATGCCGATAAGTCCCTGAGGATGTCTTCAACCATCGCCTTAGTCCGGCCATAAGGGTTGATCGCGCCTATCGGCAAGTCTTCGGTATACTGGACTTGTTCAGCCGCACCGTAAACGGTGGCCGATGAACTAAATACCAGTTGTTTAACATTCGATTCTGCCATCACTTGCGTCAGCACCAAGGTGCCATAAACATTATTGTGATAATACATTTGCGGTTGTTCGCAGGATTCGCCCACCGCTTTGAGGCCGGCAAAATGGATAACAGCATTGATCGACTCTTTGGCAAATACATCTGCTAGTGCATCGTGGTCACGGATATCAACCTGATAAAACGCCAATGATTTACCGGTTATTTCCTGAACCCGCTTCAAAGACTCTAGTTTGCTGTTCGCCAGATTATCGACCACAACAACCTGATAACCTGCTTGCAACAGTTCGAGACACGCGTGGCTACCGATATAACCTGCACCGCCCGTCACCAATATGGTATTCGCCATATAATTCCTTCTTACTCAATGATTTTTAGTTTAATGAGATGAACTCTTCGGGTGTCAGCGCGGATCACTTCAAAACGCATTTTATCAACCACCAGCGTTTCACCTTTCTTGGGCATGTGCTCCAACTGGCTGACAATAAAACCACCCAGCGTGTCGTACTCATCTGTGGCTAACTGAGTCTGAAAATAATCGTCAAACTCTTCAATCGGGGTTAACGCCTTTATCATGTATTCATGGTCGTTGCGGCGAAAAATGTAACCTTCGTCTTCTTGCTCATCATGTTCGTCCTCTATCTCGCCGACGATTTGCTCAAGGACATCTTCGATGGACACCAGACCCGCCGTCTGGCCGTATTCATCGACTACCATCGCCATGTGATTGCCATTGGTACGCAATTCTTTCAGCAACACATTCAAGCGTTTACTTTCAGGCACCACATAGGCGCTACGCATGATGTCCTTAACCAGCACATTGCTGTTCCTGGACAAATGCGCCAATAAATCTTTGGCAAGCAAAATACCGACGACTTTGCTGCGGTCGCCGTCAATGACGGGATAACGGGAATGATTGAATTCCGTCACCAAAGGAATGATCGTATCCAATTCGGCATCATTAGGAACCACCACCATTTGCACGCGCGGTATCATGATGTCCCGTACCCGCAGTTGGTTGACCTGCAGAACGCCTTCGATCATAGTCAGGGTATCGGTATCGAGCAGCCGGTTCGCCCTGGCTTCCCTTAATATTTCCAGCAAGTCCTCAACATCCTGTGGTTCGCCAGAAAACAGTTGGCTGATTCTATCGACCCAGCGTCTCCGTTGAGTACTACTAGGAGGTTTGTCGTCACTCATGGCTGGGTTGCCTCTAGGTAAGGGTTAAGAATATTTAGTGTAGACAAGACGCTGATTTCTTTAGTCTCCATCACGTTGGCCTCATCATCATTGATATGGTCATAGCCGAGCAAATGAAGGACTCCGTGGATTAAGATATGCGCCCAATGATGGCTTAATGGCTTGCCTTGTTCGAGGGCTTCACGTTCCAGCACCGGCGCGCAAATCACCAAATCGCCCAATAGATTCAGGTCGATACCTTCCGGTATTTCGACCGGAAAACTTAAGATGTTAGTTGGTGCATTTTTTTGACGATACTGGCAATTGAGTTGTGCGCTTTCCTGTTCATCGACAATACGCACGACAATCTCGGTATCTTGGTGTTCGCCTTGCAATACCGCATCAACCCAACGCTGTATTTGCGCGGCCGATGGTTGGCCTGGGGATCTGAATACCGTTTGAATCTCGATATGATTCATTGTTCGGTTTTAGTTTTTTTCTCGTAGGCTTCATAGGCACTAACGATGCGTTGCACTAAAGGATGCCTGACCACATCGCGCACGGAAAAGAAGGTAAAGCTGATACCTTCAACATCTCTCAAAACCTCCAGCACATGCCGCAAGCCGGACATTTTTTCGGACGGCAAATCAATCTGGGTGATGTCGCCCGTGACTACCACCGTTGAACCAAAACCGACGCGGGTCAGGAACATTTTAATTTGCTCGACCGTGGTGTTTTGTGCCTCATCCAAGATGATGAACGAATCGTTCAACGTCCTGCCGCGCATAAAAGCCAACGGTGCTACCTCAATAATGCCCCGGTCGATCATTTTCTCAACCCGTTCCAAGCCTAACATATCGTATAAGGCATCGTACAAAGGCCGCAAGTAAGGATCAACCTTTTGTGCCATATCGCCCGGTAAAAAGCCCAGTTTTTCTCCGGCTTCTACCGCAGGACGTACCAAGATGATTTTCCTGACTTTTTCGGATTGCAGGGCTTCAATTGCACACGCGACTGCCAGGAATGTCTTGCCGGTCCCTGCGGGGCCTACGCCGAAATTGATGTCATGTGAGACGATTTTTTTCAGGTAATCCTGCTGATTTTTCCCCCTGCCCTTTATCAATCCGTACTTGGTTTTGATGGCGACAGGCTGTTCATCGACCTGCTGCTTATCCGCCAACAAGTCATCAATGGTCGCATCTTGCATCGCCAAATGGATTTGCTCTGCTGTCAGCTCTTCTTTTTCGGTACTTTCAAACAGTTTCTGCATAACGACACAAGCCGCTTTAACGGAGCCTTCCAAACCGGTCACCTTGAATTGGTTGCCACGATTGGCAATTTCGACTTGAAGGCGGCTTTCAATTTGTTTTAAGTGAGCATCGAAGTGTCCGCAAAAATTGGATAATCGAGCATTGTCGACTGGGGTCAGGGAAATTTCCTGTGAGATCATGAATTAAGCATAAGAAAGTTGTTTATTGACGGGGACTTCAACTATTCGGCCTCGTAGTGAATTGGGTAGGGCTTCGGCAATCAGTACATCCACAAATTGTCCGGCCAATCTTGGATGGCCTATAAAATTGACAACACGGTTATTTTCCGTCCTGCCCTGCATTTGTAAAGGATTTTTCTTGGATTGCCCTTCGACCAAAACTGTTTGTACTGTGCCAATCATGCTTTGCGAAATAGCCATTGTCATATCATGAATGCGGTTTTGGAAACGTTCTAGGCGCTGTTTTTTAACTTCCTGCGACACATCATCAGGCAAATCGGCCGCTGGCGTACCTGGCCTTTGGCTATAAATAAAACTGAATGACAAATCAAAACCAACTTCATCAATGAACGCCATCGTTTCTTCAAATTCTTTATCGGTCTCGCCAGGAAAACCGATGATGAAATCCGAAGACAGGCTGATATTAGGCCTGACTAGCCTTAGCTTTCGGATCTTTTCAATATAATCAGCACGGCTATGTCCGCGCTTCATCATCTTAAGGACATGATCGCTGCCGCTTTGCACAGGTAAATGCAAGTGATCGACCAACTGCGGAATTTCGGCAAATGCTTCAATCAAGTTGTCGGTAAATTCGACAGGGTGTGAGGTGGTAAAACGAATCCGGTCTATACCTTTTACGGCGGCGACATAGTGCAGGAGCAAAGCAAAATCGGCAATCTCACCATCCTCCATTTCGCCACGATAAGCATTGACATTCTGCCCTAACAGATTGATTTCCCTAACGCCTTGCTTTGCCAGCGAAGTAATTTCGGCAATTACGTCATTCAAAGGACGGCTGATTTCTTCGCCACGGGTATAAGGCACCACACAAAACGTACAATATTTACTACAACCTTCCATCACAGACACAAAGGCTTTCGGACCTTCTGCCCGGGGTTCGGGCAAGGCATCAAATTTTTCAATTTCAGGGAAACTTATGTCAACGACGGGGTGATGTTTAGACCGGGCTTCATCCAGCAATTGCGGAAGCCGATGCAGGGTTTGCGGGCCGAAGACTATATCCACATAAGGCGCACGTTTTTGGATGGCAGAGCCTTCCTGGCTAGCAACACAACCACCGACACCAATAATGACATCAGGACGTTTCGCTTTAATCTTGCGCCACTTGCCCAATGCCGAAAACACTTTTTCCTGCGCTTTTTCCCGGATTGAACAGGTATTGAGCAACAAAACATCGGCCTGTTTGGGGTCATCAATCAATTCAAAACCATGTGAGGCATGCAGGACATCACGCATTTTGTCAGAGTCGTACTCGTTCATCTGACAGCCGTTAGTCTGAATATATAATTTTTGCGTCATATTGTGTTCGGGTTGATCCTCTTGTATTGCTTAGTATTGTGATAAATTTTAAAATCCGGTCTTATTATAACCTGAATCTGAAATAAGCAGAAAATAGACAACGGAATAATAAACCGCCAAGAACGATGTTGCTTCCCTTCGCCTTATCTCTTCGTTGCATTGGTTTGCTTCGTGCCACATTGCAACTTCATTTAAAAGCAGCCACCCACAATATACGCCGTTTATGCTGTTTGAAAACGCGGCTTAAAGTCGGCATTTGTGTTTTAACAGGCGTGTATGCGCCTAAAATTGCTAGATTAAGCCGTTCCAGCGTAAAAAAACCATTTTATTAAGCAGGATCAACGGAACTTTATGGCTGTGCTGTTTCTTAATTTAGTGACGGTTTGAATTTTAACGGTATTTCGAGGGTTCCTATAGAAATTGATTCTACCAAGGTATCCGTAATACTACCTATTTCTATGACGGCTGGATTCGGTTATAGTCCCCGCCCATAGCTGGTTTATGAGTTAAGTCAAGAATTGATTTCTTGTAAAAAACACATGAAAACATTAATACAAGAATAAGCGCTAACACATTGTTTATTTTTGATTTTATTTGAATTTATTACGCTATATGGCGACAGCAAGAATGCAATCTTAATCGTTAACAGCTTGGTATATACAACACAATAAATCGTATAAATACTAAAAACTCAAGGATACCTAACGTAAGTGATAATACTTTTTATACCCATCGCTCAACTACTACGCTTTAAGCACCTATGAAGCTTACAAGATTATTGTTCACACTACTCAGTGCATTACTCGCTATGAATTGTGCTGAACAAAATGTTGTCCGTACCGATCAAGCGCTTCAGCCCGCCGCTAAGAAAAAAATACCTGAACAGGACGACAATGCTTATAAAGGCTACATCACTTTAGGCGCTATCGAATACACATTGACGAGTGACTCCAGTTCCGATAAAGCGGCCGACCAAAAACAAAAGGCCATAGACGCGCTAAAAAACGCAGCACTAGAAAAATACGGTGATGACGTAGGGGCGATTATCGAAACCGTCATTGAAGAACATAAAGAAAATGGCAACAAGGGGATTGCCAATGTCGTCCATGTAAAAGGTGTTGCCATTGCTTTTTTTACGAATGAACATAAACCCATCGTGACGCAAACACGGCATAGTGAACATAACGCTACAACGGTCTCTCATAAATCACGTAGCGTAAAACCAAAGCCATACAAGGTAAAAGTGTTTTATGCTAAAAAAACAAAACCAAAAATACAGGAGGAAGATATAGAAATTTCACCTTCGGAAATGCTCAAATAATTAGCGACTAAGTGGGATTTTTGTTGGCCATGCCAGTTATAGATCCGGCCTTTTAATGCTTGAAGTAGTTGCGATACCCTTCGGCTTCGCACAGGGCGCGTTACCGCTGCGTTCCCTGAGCGAAGCCGAAGGAAAATTAATACTTCATAAGGCCGGATCAATAGAAACCAATAACCCATTGCTTATTAAAAATTAACAACATAACCGTTAATCAATCAACATATTTTTAGGATAATATCATGCACTTATTTTCTCTTCTTAAGGCTGTAGCAGTAAATCTTATTGCTATTTCAATATTGAGCGGTTGTGCAACGACCAACCAAGAGCTTCGGGATGCGTTTGCATCTAAAGGGTTTGAAACGGAAGAGCGAACTCAGGGAGTCATTGTTTTTTTTCCTGGTTTGTTTTTTGAGTCCGATAAGTATGTCTTGGTACCTGACGCCGCATTAAAGGTACGCGATATTGCCTCCTTGTTGAATGATTCAGGTGTTGAAAAAAGAATGATCTCGCTTGAAGGCCATACAGATTCTAACGGCACAGACGAATACAACCAAAACCTTTCCGAACAGCGTGCCAAAACGGTTTATCAAGAATTGTTAACTAATAAAGTAAAAGCGGAAAGGCTGAAAACAGCCGGTTATGGTGAAACCCGTCCTATCGCAGAAAACAACAAGCCCGATGGCAGCCCGAATGCAGAAGGCCAGGCAAAAAATCGCCGCGTTGAAATCGTCGTTTTGAATCCAGAAAAAAATTAGCCTTAAATGTAGCTCATACTTGATCTGACAGTTACCAGTTTTTACAGGTGTCTGTCAGGTTCGACTTGGCTTAGATTTTTCTCAGCTCAAATCCGTCTTTCTTCCAGCCAAAGTATCCATTGGTGTTCTGCCATTACACATTTTGCCTTGATAAGTCCGGTCATTGCTGTAATAAATTAACCATTCGTTCACCCCTAATTGCTATTTCCGGCTCTTCCAATAATCCGGCTCCCGTCTTAAATGCATAACCGCAATAATTTCAATGCGTTCTGACGCTACCCGAAAAACAATAGCGTAAGGAAAATGCAGCAACCGGCATTTTCTGGCGCTCTCGTCAATCTTTCGGTAAATAAGCGGATTACGGCAGACCCGGTTGATTGAATCTTCAACCGCTTCAATAAAGCGTTTTTCCAAGCCTGCTTGTTGTAACTGATAAAACTGAATCGCTTGTTCTAACTCCTCACTCGCTTGCGGATGAAGAAAAAACCTCATAGATAACGTTGTCTTAACTCAGCCATAAAGCGTTCCCCTTCAATCAGCAGGGAAGGATCGGCATCAATGTCATGGCAACGCTGCTTTATTTCTTGTCGCCATGCGTCGGAGACTACAAAATCTTCCTCATAATCCAGACTTTCCAATAATACTTCGGCAACATAAGCCCGCAAAGCCGGTTCGAGCTTTAATGCCTGTTCAGTGATGGTTTCAATGTTCATAGCATCTTCCTGCAAAAAATGGTTATCAAGGTTGGACGTTTTCAGCAACTCTACTATTGGGTTGGTAAAGAATAGTAGGATTTTATTGTCAGCAAAACAATAGCTTTCGCCAGTTTATTGCCATGTAAGGATTGCTTATTTGTTGATTTTTCGGGATTCTTTCAGGAAGGGCTGGCAATTCAAGCCGTCAATATCATCGCGGATGTCGGCGCATTCGGGCAGGGTACAGAGTTTGCGGTCGATGTCGGTGAGTAGAGGCACATAATTTGGATTATTTTTAACGCTGATTGTGCTTTCCAATTCAGGTATACCTCGTATAAGCATTCGATAACTGATTCGAAAACCTTGTAAAGCTGATACCTTATCCCTTATCGAAGTATAACCGCACAACCCAATAAAACCGGCAAGAGCCGAATCGGCAATAGCCGTGGGATTGTGCTTAAGTTTCTGTATAGCTTCATCAGTAGGTATGGTTTTTTCAATCTGTCTCATACGAGCTAGATAGTTCTCCCTTTCCTGTAAATCAGCTACATAGTTAGCATCTTCTTCAATAAGTGACCAAATTAACTTTTTGTTACTGACTATATTGTTTGCTCCTTTTATTCCAAATACTGACGCATCTGGAACATCCTCAGTACCCCGCAAGTCAATATCTTGAATAATAATTCCATTCAAATTTGAAGAATATAGATGAGCTGCTTGTAATTCAGTGTTGATTAATACAGCTCCCTGTAGTTGGGCTTGAACAAGATTAGCATTTTGCAATTGTGCGACAGTCAGATTAGCCCCTTGAAGTTGTGTATACCACAAGCTAGCATTTTGTAACTTTGCATTAATCAAGTTAGCACTTTGCATTTGGGAATGGGATAGGACGACACTTTGTAGTTGGGCTGAAAAGAAATTTGCATTTTGCATTTGCGCGCTAGATAAACTGGACTGTTGTAACTCAGCTCCAGTAAAATTAACACCCTGTAAGTTAGCTGAATCCAAACTAGCTCCGTGCAGTTTTATGCGAGCTAGATTAGCCCCCTGGAGACTAGCATTATACAATTGCGCTCTTGGTAAATGTTGGAACTCAAGTTCTATAAATCGTAAACGACCTGTAGTGGGTCGAAAGCCTTCGCCCTGATCATTAAACTACTTAACCCAGTCACTTTGTCCTGCCAATTTAGTTTCAGCCTCCAATGCCGAAATATCTGGTTTCCACACTGTCTCTGAGGGATTGATGGCAATACGCGGGAACAGCCATTCAATCGGCCTATCTACTAATTGATGTATGGCTTTATCTTTCGGTTTGTCTGAATATAAAAATTTTCGACGGACAATAGGTTGCACCCAAGGTTGTACCTGTTTAACAAAAAACTCATCGCTCGTCCCACCAATTAACCCCGTTAATACTGTCTCCAACAAAATCAACAACCCAAACGCGCCACACGTACAATAACGCAAACTATCTCGCAGAAAATACCAGGCTTTCAGCGGCCAACGGTAAGTCATATTGATTGTAGACTTTGGGGAACTTTGATTAAGTCCTTCGGCAGTATCAGTACCCTCGGGGGCATAAAGACGAACGGTGAGTGGTTGATTCCGTTCGTGGTGAGCTTGTCGAACCACTTGTGTCCCAGAGGGTATGAATAAAGTCAACTTGTTCAGAATTTCCTTAGATTGTTCATTTTACCGGATGGCAACGCCAAATTTCCACACCAAGTAACTATCAAATACGAAAAACAGATATTGCCAGGCGGTGACCATAAAATCTTGCTGATCACTAAAACGGATAAGCAATAGACCCAAGGTAATCGGTGCAAGGTAGTAACACAGAAAACTATTAGCCATGCCGACTAAGCGTTGAAATTGCCCGTCTTTCTCCAAAATGGCGTAATTAAACAGAAAGGGATAGATACGGCTGCGTGGGATAATGCCGCCCATGTGCGCGGCTTGCCACTGCATCAATTTGTAATGGTGACTTTCCAGATTTTGCAGAAAGTTGAAATGCAGGGCGATGACGAAGATGGGTACGACCACGTAAAACCCCACCAGCGGCACATTCAGGTCGATCAACGGCAGTTTTAAGCCATCGGTAGACACCAGCAATTGCAGGTCGGTGGTGGAAAAGATAATCGCCTGCACATAAACCAACAGACCGAGATAGACGATAAAGAAATTGCGGTTTTTCTCCGAGGAGTTTTCGACAATTTTATCCAGCCGTGCGAGTTCGTCGGCTTTGGTTTGGCCGGTTTTTCTTGCAATAAGGGTTTTGTTGGGTGCGGTCATTGCTGTTTGTTTTTTAACCCGGGAATAACTGGATAACAGTTAGGCTATTGATTTGGCTTTTTGATGTTTGAATCTTGCATTTCCTGAGGCAGGAGCGTTGATCCCTTCGGCTTCGCTCAGGGAACTTAATCGAAACACGATAACTTTCAAAAAGCTCCCTGAGCGAAGCCAAAGGGAGGTTAAAACTTCTTTGGACTAATTTTCTATCAGTTAAATACATTCTTCTTAGAACATATCATATTAAATTTCAGCATGTTAGACTTTTTAACCAATTGCCAATAAACACCAGTTTCGCTTCCATTTCGGCAAAAGAGTAATCCCATCCCACCCGGAGACTTCAAGCGGCTGTTTCCGGCATTAACTTTCTCAATAACGCGCGGATAAACTCAAGTTTTTGTTCTATGTCGGTAAATGATTTGACAAACCTTAACTTATCAGCGCCGTCAAACTTGTAACATTGCGCCTCAGTTTGGATCAATTTAATCAACTGTTCGGTATTAAGTGTAGGATTTGCCGTAAAGACGATACGTCCGCCGCCAGCATTCGCGTCTATTTTCTTTACACCCAGCTTTTCCGCTTGTTGTTTCAATTCCGTGACGCTGAACAGGGTTTTTACCGGTTCCGGCAACAACCCGAAACGGTCGATCATTTCTATCTGCAATTCGCGTAAGTCTTCCTGGGTTTCGGTGTTGGCGATACGTTTATACAGTACCAGGCGGGCATGAATGTCGGGCAGATAATCTTCAGGAATTAATGCTGCTGCTTGTAGTTCCACTTCCGGGCCGTAATCCATTGGTGCTTCCAGCTCTGGTATCTTTCCTGATTTCAGCGCATTAACGGCGCGTTCCAACAATTCGGTGTATAAGGTGAAACCGATTTCCTGAATTTGCCCACTTTGCTCGTCGCCCAATAACTCACCTGCACCACGGATTTCCATATCATGTGACGACAGCATAAAACCTGCGCCTAAATCGCCGGATTTTTCCACCGCTTCCAAGCGTTTTACTGCATCGCTGCTCATTAAGGCTTTGGGTGGCACGACGAAATACGCATAAGCACGGTGATGCGAACGCCCCACCCTGCCCCGCAATTGATGTAACTGCGCCAAGCCCAGTTTGTCGGCACGATTGATAATGATGGTGTTGGCGCTGGGTATGTCAATCCCGCTTTCGATAATGGTGGAACACAACAACAGATTAAAACGCTGATGATAAAAATCCATCATGATTTGCTCAAGGTCCCGTTCTGCCATTTGCCCGTGGGCAATCGCTATCCGAGACTCAGGGATAAGGCTCCCCAATTCATCTGCCATTTTCCCCATCGATTTAACATCATTATGCAGGAAAAACACCTGACCGCCGCGCTTGATTTCCCGCTGACAGGCTTCCTTGATTTGCGCATCGACCCATTCGCTGATAAAGGTTTTGATAGCATGACGGTTAGGCGGCGGCGTTGCGATAATGGAAATATCGCGAAGTCCCGATAAAGCCATATTGAGCGTCCTGGGAATGGGCGTTGCAGTTAAGGTCAGCATATCCAAGGTATGCCGCATTTTTTTGAAGTGTTCTTTTTGGGTAACGCCAAAACGGTGTTCTTCGTCGATAACCACCAAACCCAATGCTTTATAACGCAAATCCTTGGATAACAGCTTATGGGTTCCGATGACAATATCCACCTTGCCCTGCTCCAAATCTTCGGTAATTTGTTTTTGCTGTTTGGCTGACACAAACCGTGACAGCACTTCAACTCGCACCGGCCAATCGGCAAAACGGTCACGAAAGTTTTGGTAATGCTGTTGCGCCAGCAACGTGGTCGGCACCAACACCGCGACCTGCTTTCCGCTTTGCGCGGCAATAAAGGCAGCCCGCATGGCGACTTCGGTTTTGCCGAAGCCGACATCGCCGCACACCACCCTGTCCATCGGTTGCGGGCTGGCCATATCTTCCAAGATCGCTTCAATGGCGGTTTGCTGGTCTGGCGTTTCCTCAAACGGAAACGCATCGGCAAAGGTGATATATTCGGCATCTTGCACAGCAAAGGCATGGCCTTTTTGCACAGCCCGTTTAGCCTGAATTTCCAGCAATTCAGCCGCAACATCCCTAATTCGCCCGATGGCTTTTTTCTTGGCTTTCGTCCATTGGTCACCGCCCAGCTTATGTAACGGTGCATTTTCCGGGCTGACACCGGTATATCGCCCTATCACATGCAATGACGACACCGGTACGTAAAGCTTGTCACCACCGGCATATTCCAATGCTAAAAACTCAGCTGGTATACCGCCGACTGTTATTGTATGCAAACCTAGGTAACGGCCTACACCATGTTCTTGATGTACAACCGGCGACCCTATCGTCAACTCATTCAGATTATTGACGATGTTTTCAAGCTCGTGTGCGGCTGAACGTCTACGCCTACGACGTTGCTGGATTTTTTCACCGGAAAGCAAACTTTCGGTGATGATAACGATGGCCGGATTTTCTAGCCATACACCATGATCCATCGGTGCCACGGTAATACCAAGCGAAATATCATCGGCCAAAAAAGCCTGCCAACTTTCTATCGGCTTAACAAGAATTTTGATTTGCCTTAATTTGTCGATTAAGGCTTCCCTGCGTCCGGCAGACTCAGCGACAAAGAGGATTTTGCCATTAGATTCTTTTACAAACTGCTGTAGGCGTTGGGCTGGTTCGGATAGTTTTGCATCAATAGTTAAGTCGGGCAAATCCAGGCATTTAAATGCACGGCTATCATTTGATTTTGTGTTATCGACGGTAATACGGGCAAATTTTTCCGTTTTTTGCGCGACTTCTTGCGCTGATAAAAACAACAGATTGGGTGCAAGCAATGGCCGGTCAACATCATATTTACGTTGCTGGAAACGGTCTTCTGCTTCGCCATAAAACGCCTTAGCGGTTTGGTCAAAAGTCTCGGCTGTTACCATTACCGCAGAAGCAGGCAGGTAATCGAATAAAGTTGCAGTTTGCTCTACAAACAGTGGCAAATAATATTCAATCCCGCTCGGTGTAATACCTTTACTAACATCGACATACAATACGTTTTTAGGTGACGTTTCTGGGAAATACTCCCTGAAGGCTTGCCGAAAATGTTTGATAGCTTCGTCGGTAAACGGAAATTCGCGGGCTGGAAATAACTGGATCTCCTTACACAGCTCCAAAGACCGTTGAGTTTCCGGATCAAACGTGCGGATAGATTCAATTTCCTCGTCAAATAATTCAATACGGAAAGGCACTTTACTGCCCATCGGGAATAGATCGACAATCGAACCTCTAACGGCAAACTCACCATGTTGATAAACCTGAGATACGCATTGGTAACCGACGCTTTCCAGCTTGATCCGGTTTAATTCCAGATTGAAATCCTCACCGATCTTCACCGCAAAACTGTTGGCAAGGACATGCTCTCTCGGTGCCAAGCGATGCATTAAGGTCGTCACTGAAACTACCAACGCGCCGCGTTTAACTTGCGGTAATAACGCCAAGGTTTTGAGCCGTTCGGAAATAATCTCCGGCAATGGAGAAAAAACATCGTAAGGCAGCGTTTCCCAATCGGGAAAATGCAGAATAGGATATTCGTCCTGCAAAAAGAACGCTAACTCATGCTCTAACCTTAGCGCAGTCTGATTATCGGGCGTGACCACCACAAACACGCGGTTTTCATTGTTAATAGCCGAAGCCAATGCCAATGAATCACCACAACCCGTCAAGCCTGACCAAGTGAGTGGATTATTGATTGTTAGGGGAGTTTCGGGAGAAGCAATTGTAATACTAGCCATTGAATCGATTAACAGCGGAATTTAGGAAGGTGACCGGTTTGAATGTAACAAGCCGGTTATATATCAATATTGAGTGCCAAATGCGTATTGGATACTCAGTGCGGATTATATAGCAGTCTTGGTTGTGTTCTCTAGCTGAGCCCACATCTATCTGTCACCGGACAAATGATTATATGGCTAATAGTTTGATTTTAAACGCTAATAATTTCTTTCCCACCGAGAAAGAACCCAGAGCAGGAGATATAACTCTATTTATTGATTTCAATCTTGCCTTTTCTGCCGCAAACCTGGTGTGGCAGGATTGGCATTCAACACCAATCCTGCCACACCAGGTAACAACACGGTTTTTACTGCATAAACTGTCTCAGTGGCAACCCACCCTCACGACCGACTGCCTTGATTTCCAGGAGTTTGTCTTTGGCATTGCCGGTGCCACCGTTCTCTAGCTTATGCCCATTAGTGACAAAAAGCTGAGGATGATCGAAAGGTGCTTTCTGTTGGCGCACCCGTTCATCAGTCAATGCCAATAAGAAGGCTTCCAGATCAGCTTTTTCCTGATCATTGTTCATCAATATGTTCAATGGCGCGATTTCTGAACCATCGAGTTGTTCCAGTTTGGCGAAATCACCGCCACGACTGTAAAAATCAAGCACACCCTTCAACGATAACGTACCGCCATTGTGGAAATACGGCGCGGTCAGTTCGACATTCCGTAGCCCAGGCACTTTCATAAAACCATCCGCTATAACCGGGCAAGGCAAGCCGTTGGCGCAGAGTGGTACGGTTGCGGTGCGGCGAATGTTCGCCAGAGGATTACCGAACGGGTCAGTGCCGCCTATGCCAATATCATCACTGGAAGCGCGAACACCGATATTATTAAAGCCACGGTCGAAAACTTGCTCCTCCCTGATCCTAAGTGGGCTGGCAGTCACGCGGGTAACCGAAGCACCCGTCAATTCCGCACCTTCATGGCAATTGATGCAACGCCCACGAGCTTGGCTACGGAACAGGTCAACACCACGAACGGCAGCTTCACTTACCGCATTGGCATCGCCCAGCATGAAGCGGTCATATGGCGTGTCATCCGCCACGAGGGTAGATTCATACAGTTGGATAGCTAACCCGAAGAACAGGGAAAAATTGTATTCCATCAAACTATAATCGCCGTCTTGATGGTCTCGTTGGTCAATAACCGTTATGGGTTGGTTCGGTTTCGCCCGAATCATTTTGGCCGAATTCCACCATTGTGACTGGAACGCCGCCTTCACCATGTCAGTGTAAGAACGCACATTCAAACCCCTTTGTGGATAGCGGCTAAGACTACCCAACACACTGTCGGTGTTATGCACTTGTTGTAAGGCAAGTGGACTCATCCTTAACAATTTATGCCCAATATTGGGAAATATCCGACCCGATGCGCTCATCTCGCGGTCGCTTAATGGCGGAGCCACTGCCTGAGAAGCCAAACTGGAATTATTGAGGCTTATTTGCACAGCTTCGACCTGCGCTGGCGTCAATGCCTTGAACACTTTTGCGTTGGGGTCGCGAACACCCCAATTGTTGACACCATTGAAATTATTTTGCGCGCGACCATCAAAAAAGTTGCGGAAATTAAACACGGAATTAATGACGCTGGGCGCATTACGTTGACCGGCACGGCGCAAATTTAGGTTGCCGAACAAAAAGCCATCTGCATCGGTTTTAAACCTAACCTTATCCTTGCTCTTGCCGGGTTCGGCCACGATGAAATCACCGGCAAATATGCCTTGGGATGAAACAATATCATTAGAATCAAACAACGGGGCAGAACTGCGATCAAGGCTATCGCTTAATTGCCGGAAGGGGAAATCACTGACCAGCAATTGACGGTTCGGACCAAAATCAAATGTAAGATCCGGATCAGGCGAACCGTCTACGTGTACCCTGGTCGAACCTGGATTAACCTGGTTAAGGGAGCGGCTGTCTGCACCCGCATTAAAATGGCAACTGGCACAGGCAGTGATACCATCACTGCCCACGCGCATCTCCCAAAATAAGGCTTTGCCCAAAGCGATAGCTTGTTGCCTATCTTTGACGAAATCAGCTAAATTGCTCGGTTCTGGTACGGTAATAGTCTTTAACGAAGGTGGACGGTCAGGGTCTGCAGCTTGCGCGGCAGTTATAGCTAACAATGATGTTAGCAGCAAGAAACTGATGAGTAAGATAGAACGAGCCATAAAGTCCTCTTGGAATTTTGATAAGTTAACAATCACTTTTTATTATTGTTGGGGTCGTGCAAATAAGCCCGTCCATGGGCTTCAAATTTCTTTTTACCAAAAATTAATACCTACGATATTTTGAAAAACCATAAGCGTATCCTGATAAAAAGCAGCACCGTCCTATACTGCTTTTGCGTCTGGGGTTAACGCTTTACCGCGTTAGTCACACCAATAACGTCATGGTTATTTGCCCAGCGCCCGACGAACGATTGTTTGTCTTTATGCAACTGGATTTGGAACTTGGAAACCACAGGAACCGGGGCGAAATCCATATCAAAATTGACTGAACAATCTTTATTGACAATAACTTCACCTTGAAATGGCCCCTTGAAGCCAGTGCTGAAATCGCAGGTGCCTTGCGCCAGGCCGTTGCTGACTTTGAAATCACAGATGCCGGTATGGGGATTGACTAACACCGCGCCCTGGTAAGCTGTCCAGCGTCCATTCATATCGTTAATGGTACAAAATTTATCAGTTGCGTAGGCTTTTGCAGTTAGTAATAAAGCTAAAGCAGGGAGTACTAAAAGTTTCACGTTTTTTCTCTACTAATTGAAGATTGAAAATGTCATCCATGACATGGGTTGTCCCTATTGGTTGAAGTCAGTTTAAAGTTGACTTTAACCTTCGGTCTTCATCTGAACCCGATAACCGTGCCTTCCGGTATACTTGTAACAAACCGGATCAGCGACATCACAAGTGCCTGCGGGGTAAGTACCTAGCACAGCTGGGCTGCCGCCAATAGCAATACTATATTTGCCTGCATCCAGCTCGATGGAATAAACCGCAACCGACTTACCTTGGGTATTCAGTTGATTGCCAATGAATTGAATGGTTGACCAATCAACATTGCCAGCCGTGTTGTAACGGTGATCTTCGCAACTCGTGTCATCCCAGCCTTTATAAACAGAAAGCGCCGGCACTAACATATTACGCGCGGTAGCGATGCTGGTACCGCTGGTGAATGGCACGCCTTCTTGACGATCAACTTGAATGCGTAACTTAGTGTGCTTAGTCAGCTCAAGGGCAACCCAGTTTGAGGTGTGTGTCCAGCCGGTTTCTGGCGGTTCGTAAGCAGGAGGTGGTTCGTTAAAACTTTTGGCACCAACATGGTTGACGAAACTTGCCGAATCTTTCTTTCCCAGTGTGACTGTCCATTCATAGCTAATACCACCATCAGCCCCCGTTGGCGCGTCATTTATGGCGCAGCCAGGGTAAGTCGGGCCGGCCGGCGTAGGATCTGCGTACATTACCGTACCAGCCGTAGCTGACAAGCTAACGCCTAATGAAAGCGTTAATAAGCTGACTGCGCTGATTGTAGATAGCTTGCCCTTAAAGTGAGATTTGTTCATTTAGTTGACTCCTCTGTCGTCATAATTAAAGTTACTGTCAAATGAGTGGTAAACACAATGTAATTTGAGGCTTACAAAAATATCATTTGACACTATTATTTAAGCAAATACAGTGCCAATCTTATATGTACTTATTAATTAAAGATTTTTTATTTTTTGAACAGAAATGTTCGGAAAAAAGTGGGTTATATGACCCAGTAAGTGGGTCATATAACCCACTTTTTTATGGAAGCCACATCAGACGGGCATTTCAGAGGATATGGTTTTTTAAAAAGTGGGGGATTTCACCCACTTTTTAAAAATGAATGGCTTTGATCGCATGACCGATAGCGCACGTTGGGAATATTGAAAAAAGACTTCATGGCTATATACAAAACACAGGTTACTTAAATTGACTTGTAGTCATATCAACGTGTTGGTTGAAATAAATTCCGTTCAACCTGCAACTTGTATATAACCATGAAAGACTTTTGGTTTGTGGCTAGATTAATTTCAGGATGTATTTAGGCTCAAAAACCAGTATCTGATTCGGTTGAAATGAAGGTAAGTTGCTATAATTACTGGTATTTTAGTAAAAAATATCAATCCAGCCCACAGCAGCGCTTAAATTTCTTGCCACTGCCGCACGTACAAGGGGCATTTTTGCCTTGGTTAGATTGCTGTATTATCTTGCCGACTTTCTTGACTACGCCGTCCACATATAGCCAGCGGCCATTGGTTTTAACAAATCGGCTGACTTCATGCAGCATGTGCGGCTCACCGTTTTCCAGATAAAACGCTTTAAATTCGACAATGCCTTTGCTGTCCGATTGCCCGCCTTTTTTAGTATCGACAATCTCCAAACGTTGCCATTCCAGCTTTTCTTTGGAAAAATCAATCTTCTCTGTTTTGGGACGGGTCGGCGCATCCCAGGTTTCGAGCAAATAGTCGGATTTATTTAACGCATACGCCGCATAGCGCGAACGCATTAAGGCCTCGGCTGTTGCCGGTAATTTTTCGCCGAAATGGAACGGTTCACAACATTGATTGTAATCAAGGCTGGAACAGCAAAGACAGGTGTTAGGCATCAAATTTAGAACCGCTTGTAACTTTGGTTGCATTATTTTACCTTGCTTCGCTATTCAGGAAGCAGCGTTTTACAATTTGCAACTATACTCGAATGGCAATTTGATGCTCTCGTTTATTTTTGTGTTAATCGAGTTTGCAGTTAAGCCAAAATAAATGCATTTTCTTTACCATGACAACGATATTAACCAACCGCTTTTTTTATAGCTTTGCCCGTAAATCATGAATATCGATAAAAACCCGATAAAATTAGACCGGCAATTACTGCTACTGTCGATTGTTATTCCTTGCTATAACGAGGAAGAAGTCATCCATGAAACCATAAAGCGCCTTAACGCCGTCTGTGAAACACTCGATTGTCAGGACGTTGAACTGATTTTTGTAGACGATGGTAGCCGTGATCGCACACGCGCCATGCTGCGTGAACTGGCAGTAAAAGACAAGCGGGTACGCGTTATCGGTTTTGCGCGTAACTTTGGTCATCAAATAGCGGTAACAGCGGGAATTGATGCGGCACATGGCAATGCTGTCGTGTTGATTGATGCGGATCTGCAAGACCCGCCTGAAGTGATAAACGACATGATCGAAAAATGGCGTGAAGGCTACGATGTGGTTTATGGCACTCGCAACATCCGCTTAGGCGAATCCTATTTCAAACGGATTACGGCACGGGGATTCTACCGTTTGCTGAATCGGCTTTCTGATGTCCCCATCCCGCTCGATACTGGAGATTTTCGCTTAATGGGACGTGAAGTCACCGATACTATCAGAGCCATGCCAGAGCGGGATCGCTTCGTGCGGGGCATGGTGAGTTGGGCGGGTTTTAAACAAATCGCGTTGCCTTATCAACGTGCCAAACGCTTTGCCGGTGAAAGCAAATATCCGCTACGAAAGATGTTACGTTTTGCGACCGATGGCATTTTATCGTTTTCGACCAAACCTTTACAGATCTCGATTTCTATCGGTATGTTTGCGGCGATTGCCGCCCTATCTGGCATTGTCTACGCCCTTTATCTGCGCCTGTTTACCAATATATGGGTTGAAGGTTGGACGGCTTTAATGATTGCCGTGCTTTTCCTGGGCGGCGTTCAGCTTATTTGCGTGGGCATTCTCGGCGAATATGTCGGTCGTATTTATAATGAAACCAAAAACCGCCCACTTTATGTCGTCCAAGAATATGTGGGATTTACTGAACAGGAACCACTGATGTCACGAAGCCCTGTGGTAAATCGACCTTGAAAGCCAAACAATTCATCCGACTCGGCTTGAGCATAACCCTTGCCGGCGTTTTTGTTTGGCTGATTATTTCGCAAATCAATCCTGATGAGCTCCGCAAAGCCTTTGCCGATACCAACCCCTCATGGCTTACCGCAGCATTGGCGGCTTTCAGCATCGGTTATACCTTCAGGATCCAGCGTTGGCGTTTGATGTTAACAACCGAAAATCCAAGATTAAGCTGGCTGGCATGCGCCGGGCCTTTTTTGGCAAGTTTTGCCACTAACAATGTGTTGCCATTTCGCGCTGGCGATGTGTTGCGTGCCTTTGCTTTTAATGGTCGTTTGAGCACCAGTGCCAGCGTTGTCCTGGCGACCTTGTTTGTTGAGCGGTTACTGGATTTATTGATGGTGATCCTGCTGTTGTTGAGCGCATTACTTGTTTTTCAGTTAGATGCCAATCGCTTTGCCGGATTGGGACGCTCCGCACTTGCCGCTATTGCCACGGGTATCTTGCTGGTGATGGTTTTCCCACAACTATTTTTCCCTGTTGCCCGCATTACCGGTAGGCTGGCAACCAAAATATCTCCCCGTCTCGGTCAAAAACTCAGCCATGAAATCGACAAGATACTCACGGCATTGAGCAACTTGGCGAAAGGCAAACGGATCAGCAAATTGCTGGTTTGCTCAGTGATTGCCTGGTTAGCTGAAGGCTTTGTGTTTTGGTTTGCCGCACTTGCTTTACCGGCATTAACCGCCCCCGAAGCGGGCTGGCTGGCACTGCCCGTCGGTACGCTTGCGACCTTGATCCCAAGCACTCCCGGCTACATCGGTACGTTCGATTATTTCACTGGCTACGCAATGACCGCATTGGGCAATAGCCAATCTGCCGCTTTAGGCTTCGCCTTATTGGTGCATGTCCTGCTGTGGTTACCACCGACTATCGTGGGAGGGCTTTATTTGGCCTTGCACCCCAGTAAACCCAAACCTGCCGAGGAAATCAATTCATGTCAATAACCCATCATACCCGCGTCGCCATCGTCGGCGGCGGCTTTACAGGACTGACCGCTGCCTTCGAACTGGCAAAACAAGGCATCGCTGTGACCGTTCTTGAAGCGGAATCTGAAGCCGGCGGCCTTGCGGCGGCATTTGATGTCGGCGGAGCAAAGCTCGACCGCTTTTACCATCATTGGTTCACCAATGATCTGGAAGTCATGCAACTGATTGACGAACTGGGTTTGAATGATCAGATCGTCATTAACCCAACCAACACCGGCGTTTACTATGCCAATAATTTTTTCAAACTTTCAACGCCCTGGGATTTACTAAACTTTACCCCGTTGCCGTGGTATGACCGCATCAGGCTAGGCTTGTTGGCTTTGCGTGCGCGACGGGTCAAAAACTGGATGCTGCTGGAAGATAAAACCGCCGCAGAGTGGCTTAAGGAATTGGGCGGCGAAAAGGTTTACAAAATCATGTGGGAACCGCTACTCAAAGGCAAATTTGGCCCCTATGCTGAGCAAATTTCAGCGGTCTGGTTCTGGAACAAACTAAAATTACGCGGTGGCAGTCGCGGCAAAGGTGGCGAAGAGCGTTTGGCTTATTTTAAGGGTGGCTTCATCAGCCTAGTTGATAACCTTGCCAAGCGAATTATTGAGCTCGGTGGCCGCATCGAAATGAATACGCCCGTGCAAGCCATCACACCCGTTGACTCCCAATGGCAAGTGCAGACAACGAAAGGTATCGTCACCTGTGAACAGGTCATCGCCACGACTGCGTTGCCTTTGTTTGCCGACATGATCCGGGCGTGGGCCAGCGTTGACTACCTTAATTCACTTGAACGAATCCAATACATCGGCAATGTCTGCCTGGTGCTGGAACTTGATCGTTCATTGTCGGCTACTTACTGGCTTAATGTGAATGAACCTAGTTTTCCTTTTGTCGGGGTGATTGAGCACACTAACTTTGAGCATCCAGAAACATATGGCGGCAAGCATATTGTGTATTTGTCCAAGTATTTGCCGCATACCGACGCGATGTATTCAATGACCGCCGACGAAATGCTGGATTATGCCTTGCCTTATTTGCAGCTTATGTTCCCGAAATTGGAGCGGAGCTGGATTCAACAGCACCATTTATGGCGTGCGCGGTGGTCACAGCCGGTAGTGGAAAAAAACTACAGCCGCCTTATACCACCAGAAAACGCGCCGCTTGCAGGGTTGTCTGTCTGCTCTATGGCACAGATTTACCCAGAAGATCGCGGCACCAATTATGCGATACGGGAAGGACGGGATATAGGTAGGCGGCTTGCTGCAAAGCTATCGAATACGAACAATTGAATACCAGAACAGAAATCCCAATAGAGCAGATCTTTTTTACTATAGCCAATCGCGTATTGACCAGGTAGTACGAGGTGAAGACAAGCAGAACAATCCGGCAATTTTTACGCTATTTAATTGTGGGCGGCAGTTCTTTTTTGCTCGAATACGGTTTGTTTTTTGTATTACTGAAAGAATTTAAAATTCATTATTTAGTAGCCAATAGCATTGTCTATGCATCTGTTTCAGTTATAAATTTCACCCTAAACCGCCTTTGGACATTTCGTTCAAAAGGTAACATCAGGTTACAAACAGTGTTTTATATTAGCTTGGTTGGCTTTAATTTTTTCGCGGGCAATGCAATGCTTTACCTGTGTTCCGACTACTTGCAAATCCCGCCTCTTTTAGCCAAACCAGCGGTGATGTGCGTGATCGTCTGTTGGAATTTTATTGTGTATAAGACCCTTATCTATAAATAAACACCTGTCAATCAACCCAATATTGCTGACTTTTTTCAACATTAACTGAGATATGGATAAAACTATGCGCCCGTTCAAAATCTCCCTCGTCATACCCGTATACAACGAAAGCTCACATATCGAGACCAGCATTACTACAATATGCACTATTTTGCAGGCACATAGTCTTGCGTATCAATTTGTCCTGATTGATGACGGCTCACGTGATGACACATGGCAGGTGCTGCAAAAATTAGCGCAGACGCTACCCGGCATCAAAGCCATCAAATTCAGCCGCAATTTTGGTAAGGAAGCCGCATTATGTGCTGGACTGGAAGCAGCTGATGGCGACGCCTGTTTAGTTATGGATGCGGATTTGCAACATCCGCCTGAACTCATCCCAAAGATGGTCAAAATATGGCGTGAGGAAGGCTTTGATGTGGTGGAAGGCATCAAGCGGAATCGCGGCCATGAAAGCGGCTTGTATAAAATCTGCGCCAATTTGTTCTACCGCACTTTCAACCGCTTGTCCGGTTTCGATTTACGGGGGGCTTCGGATTTCAAACTCATGGATCGCAAAGTCGTTGATGCGTGGCAACGCTTGCAGGAGAAAGATACTTTTTTTCGCGGCATGTCAGCCTGGGTTGGCTTTACGCGTTACCGATTAGAATTTAAGGTGGCACGACGTGCTGCTGGCGACGGCAAATGGTCGCCAGTAACATTAGGTAAACTGTTTATTTCCGCGATTACTGCATTTTCTTCCCTGCCCTTACAAATCATTACGTTTCTGGGCGGTTTATTTTTTATCGGCTCCTTGCTGCTTGCCGCACAAACCTTGTACATGAAATTTTACGGCATTGCCTACAGCGGTTTTACCACCGTCATTTTATTGCAATTGATTATTGGCAGCGCATTAATGCTAAGCCTTGGCATTATTGGCACTTATTTGGCGCGAATTTATGACGAGGTTAAAAACCGCCCGCGCTATATTATCAGTACTGAAATTTCATCGCTCCGCCCGGACGAATCATCCGGTTTGGAATCAAGCCATTAGGTTATTGCCCTAACCCTTCGCAAGATTATAAATTTTAACTATCACCGCACGGAAACCACAGTATGTTAGCCCTGCTCTATCTTATCGTTATCTTTTTTTTAGGCTATCACCTCGCCCTGTTAGTGCTTCCTTGGGTAATCAATCTGCCGCAGCAACAAAGCCTGTCCGGGAAGGCTATCCCTATTCCTGAGTGGATGATTAAACTGCCCGTCGCTTGGTTGCTGGGTGCATTGGTAATGAATTGGGTAGCTTTTATTTGTGCGGATTTGACCCGTACCATGCATCTAGGAACATGGCTGGCTTTAGGGATCGGCCTTTGTGTTAGCGGGGCTTTATACTGGCAAGCGCGGTATTGGCGAATATTATCAAGAAGGTTTCATTGGTCTTGGCAGTGTTTGGTTCAACCGGAAATTATCTACCTGATTTTTTCTTTAATCCTGGCAAGTTTTATTGCCTGGCATACACTCAGTGTAAAAGATGGCGCACTTCTTATTGGCAGTACCGTCTGGAGTGACTTTGGCCCGCACCTTGCGATGATTCGTTCATTTTCAATGGGTGAGAATTTTCCGCCGCAATACCCGCACTTTCCGGAAGGCAACATCCGTTATCACTTTATGTTCCAATTTATGGCAGCCTCACTTGAATACCTCGGTATGCGGCTCGATTGGGCATTCAATTTACCCAGTATTTTTTCTCTAGTCAGCCTTTTTTTATTGCTTTATGTCCTCGCTGTGGCTATTACCGGAAAGCGCTTGGTGGGTGTGTTAACAGGCTATTTGTTTATTTTCCGAAGCTCTTTTGCCTTTTTCACCTATATCAAAGAAAACCTGGCGGGCGATAATCTCTGGCAATCGCTCTGGAATGTATCCTTGCATATCGGTAAAACGGAACATGAAAACTGGGGACTATGGGCGCAAAATGTGTATGCCAACCAACGCCATTTTGCTTTTTCTATTTGCGTATTCATCGTGGCATTACTGGCACTGTTACCCTTGTTAAAGGCGATGGTTGCCGAATTCAATCAGGACAACCCAAAGAGCCGTATCGATTTTTTAAATAGCAAACCTTCTTTTTTTCTAGGAAAAGGCAATTGGTGGCCGGAAAGCTGGCAACGTGCGATCACCCTGGGAGTACTTTTGGGTTTGATCAGTTTCTGGAATGGTGCAGTGTTAATAACTGCGTTGATTATTTTTTGCATATTGGCCGTTTTTTGTCGACATCGTGGTGAGTTTTTAATCATCGCCGCATTGTCGCTGATCCTTTCCTTCGCGCAGCAAAGCTGGTTTATTGGTGCCGGTGCTGCTGCCGTGAAACCCAGTTGGAGTTTCGGCTTCCTGGCCGAACATAAAACCCTGGCAGGCACTGCGGCATTTTATCTGGAGCTATTAGGTTTATTTTGCCCCTTATTTTTCATTTCCCTTTTTAATACACCGCGTGGCTATAAGGCCTTGGCATTGGCTTTCATTGCCCCGCTTATCTTCGCTTCTACTATTTCTTTAACCACCGATATTAATGCCAATCATAAATTTATTATGCTGAGCGTCATGCTGAGCAATATCTTTATCGCCGCATTCTTGGTGCGATTATGGGAAAGCAAAGACAATGCCTTAACCGTGACGGCAATCTTGTTGTCAGTCCTATTGTCAGTGACTGGTTGGGTGGACTTACTGACCCTGTACAACATGAACAAAAACGATGTCACCATTGCCATGGATGACCCTGTTACCCTTTGGGCAAGCAAAAACAGCAATCCGAGGGATATATTCCTGACTGACTGGGAAGTGCTTCATCCCGTACAATTTGCAGGACGGCCTATTTATTTTGGTTGGCCTTATTATGCCTGGTCAGCAGGCTACGATACCGACACCCGGGGCGAAAAAATGAAGTCCATCTACCAGGCAAATAGCGCTCAAGAAGTGTTAGATATGAGCCATGCTGAAGGCATTCGCTTTATCGTGATTGATGATGCTGTGCGTAATTCAAAAGAATACGGTGTCAATGAACCCTTGATTATACAAACCCTTCCTTTGGTATTCAGCCATGAAAAAAACCATACTTTAATTTTCAAGGTTGATTGATTGCCGGGTATTATAGATCCAGCCTTTTAATGTTTGAAGTAGTTGCCAAACCCCTTCGGCTTCGCTCAGGGAACGCAGCGGTAACGTACCCTGAGCGAACTTGTACCCAATGGGCATAAATACTGAGCGTAGTCGAAGTAATCGAAGGAAAATTAATGCTTCATAAGGCCGGATCAATAAGGTGAAGTCATGTATTTAACCTTAGCCAAATAACTGGGTTTTTTCCGAATCCAGATACCTATGGGTTTATTGTTAGCCATGCCGAATATTTTCCAGAGATAATTCTTCTCCAATTCGGTATTCAATTTTTGCCAAACTTCCGGAGCTACCGCTTCGGCATCTTTTTGGTTCCAGATGATGTAATCGACATCACGTGACATCATCCATTCCGCTGAATTGGGCAAATTTCCGGCGTAGAAGGCTTTCATGCCGTCATACAATTCACCTAGTTCATCACTGAAGCCATGCCAAGTCATATTTTGATTTAGCCAACCCAATAGCCACGGTTTACCGGCAAACGCGCTAAAGCCACCGCCTTCGTGGTAGCCCTGCTCATAGTGGTTTTCAACGACAATACCATCTGGCACGATGCGTAAATATCTAAACATCCGCTTATAGATAGGATCGCGGGTCCACAAATCGGTACCATCGAAATGCCCCCTATCGCTGCTCACATCATTTTTCCAATATTGGCCTATGTCATAAAAATGGGTACATATAAAAACCAGGGCAACGATTGCAGGCATCCTGACGAAATGGCTTTTGTTGGCAAGCAAAAATGTGCCGAGCGTAAGCAGGCTCGCCGTCCAAAGCCAACCCCACCATTTCATGACCGAATTTAAACGCTCATAAATGCCATCGGTCGTATCATCGACAAAAACAGTTTCTGTAAACGCAAACACCCCGATAAAAAATACCGTAAAAAATAATGTTATCCGGCGGTAAGTCGGTGCGATAAAGCCCAGTATAAAGAGGATGAGCAAAGGCCAGAATTGGCCGATAAATTGTGGTACCGGTACATGCTGCCCAGCTTTAACTAGGCTTATTGGCGTGGAAACTTCCCGGTTGGTAAAGGTATCCAGATAAGGGTAAAGCAAAAATAAGCCAAAAAGTCCGCCGCTTATCAAAGCTGTCCAATTGGGCTTTTTTAAAGGATCGGTACGACCTTGAACCATTCGCCATCCCACCCAGCTTGCCACCAAAAAACCTTGCAAGGGTAAATTCCAGGCATTGATTCCCATTAATGAAATAACGCTAAGTCCCAGTATAAACTGGAGCAGTTGTTCGCGCTGACCTAGCTGGATAATGTGTTCTTGAGCCTTTAAGGCAGCAGCCTTGGTTTGACCGATAACGGGGACGGCCTCTAACGCTCCAATGATTGCCAAACTTAAAAACAAGATAAAGAAACCGGCGACAGGTGGATGATAATCCGCCACAAAAAACTGATAGCCAAAGTTTTCCATTCTTAACTCAGGCACTTCTAACTTAGGATCTACCGGATTTGGAAAGAGTTTTCGGCCAAACTCGTTTTTAAATTCTTTTTCATAGCCACCGATGAAGCGAGAATTACCCCACATATAAGCCATGTAATCAGGTTTTTTGCCCGGAGCCACATCAGTAATCATATGGTTGACTATGCTAGCACCGGTGCCACCACACGCCAATGCAGCGATAAGCAACAAACGCAATGAACGCTGCGTTATGAAGCGTGACATAAAGTCCCAGACCAATGCCAAACTTAACGCGTTGAGAAAAATAAAACAGTAGTTGTAGGTAAGGCCATTGGACATTTGCAATAACCGCCCCGCTAATGCAGCACCATAGTGCATGACCGAGTAGTAAAAATCGAACTGGTACGGCGGCATCCATCGGTCAAGCGGGGGCAAGGTGTCGCCAGGCAAATAATTGTTGATCATCACTAGGTTAGTGATGCGTTCAGAGGTGTTGTAAATAGTCGGGTATAAATAACGCCACAATAACGGATAGGCAAGGCAACAGGCAAAAATCAGTTCACCTTTCAGGAAATCCTGCTCAAGCAAAGTCGCCCAATTGCTGTACAGATAATAGATTGAAAATGCGGTTGTAAAAAGCCAGACACCGTTTAAAGAACCAAAACCGACGACATGTTCCAGACAGAAGCCTACCAGCACAACAATCAGGATACTGGCTGCCCTGGCTATTGCCCAACTACCGAAACGCGAACCCGTTATCGCTGTAAGGGTCGCTACATGTAGCCAAAACAAGGCAAAGGTGAATAGATAGTAGATTAGTTGCATGTTAATGATTGCCTGTCATGTTTAAGTCAATGTAGATAATCTGTGCTGGATTAAATAGTTTAAACTCACTATTGTCCAGAGTTAAGGGCAACGAGCGATTCTGTCGCAAATCACATTGAAATTTTAGTCTATCCAGCTTAATGCTGGGGCGATAAACATAAAAAAACCCTGTCTGAAAAAATAGCAGACAAGGTTTTATTATGTTTGATGAATCTAGGCCAATAATCAGTTACATCACTGGCAATCAGCCTTAGAAAATTTCTCCCCTGCCAACATCAACAGGGGAGAAATAAGATGGGACTAAAGCGTAGTTTGCTTAGTCGTCATCACTCTCATTATCATCTTCATCAGAGTCAGCAGACTTATACAGCATGGCTGTACCGACTCTGCCATGGAATGCTGCATCAACTACGCTTGGCGCGGAAACACCAGGCAGCGTTACAGAAAACCACCATCTGCCGTCAAGGCTAACACTTGCATAACCCAATACAAGTGAGCCGTTTGCATCGGTGATTTTAACCTTATCAACCAGGGTACTGGTACGTTGTGCGGTTGTTGACTGATAGTTCCAAAGGACTTGCCCAGCAACATACAGTTTATGGCTTTCATAATCGTAAGTGGCCGTGCCGACGCTATTTGCTGCAACAATCGGATCAGGTTTCATAACCGATGCCAATTTAGGCAACACCATGACTTCCACTTTCCGTGTCGCTGAATACATATCTGGCTTGCCGCCGCCAAAAGCTTTTGCACAAAACTTAAGTTTGGCGCTTGTGCCAGCTAAACTGTCTGGTGCTGTCCAACCCAACATGCCTTGTTGACTACGCATAGCGGCATCGTACCACTGACCGAACCAAGCATATTGAGGCACAGGTGACAAACCAATTTGTATAGCACGATTTTCACCACTCGCATTGACACCCAACAGTAACGGTTGTCCGGCGTGAACCAACACTTTTTTACCTGGGTTTGATATGGTCAGTGTTGAGTGCTCATTACCTTCGTCTGAACATGCCATTGGTTTAGGCGCAGGCGTTGGTGTAACCACTGGTTTTGGTGTCGGCGTTGCTACAGGAACCGGAGTAGGTGTAACGCCTGGTTTTGGTGTCGGCGTTGCTACAGGAACCGGAGTAGGTGTAACGCCTGGCTTTGGTGTCGGGGTTACGACAGGAACAGGCGTTGGCGTAACAACCGGTTTTGGTGTCGGAGTTACGACAGGAACAGGCGTTGGCGTAACAACAGGTTTTGGTGTCGGGGTTACGACAGGAACAGGTGTTGGTGTAACAACAGGTTTTGGTGTTGGCGTAGGTGTTGTGCCGCCACCATTGATCAGCGCTACTATTGCCGCCGTGCCGCCTGAATTGTAAGCAGCAAGATAACCTGTCTTCAAGTTACCTTTAGATTCTTGTCCACTCGCCGCATTATGGCAGGTTGTACAGCCCGTCACTTTGGTGGGAGCCATGCCTATTGCTTGGGCAAAAATAGCGCCTGTCGCCGAAGCATCATTTACCATTGCCAAGGACGCGCCCGTTATAGACAACGCTGCAACGACACATCTCAACGCTTTCGCTTTGAGTATCGGTTGCCCTTTCTCGTTTACTCTTTTATTCATGTGTAAAATTCCTCTTTAAAACTTTAACGAATGAAAATAATTCAAATGTAAGTAACTTAATCTTAAAAATACTCATCACAACATCAACGAGCTGTTTTTAAGATCAGCCGTGACCAGACTACCGAGTGAAAGTTAAACAATCCTTAAACTAAAAAATAATGTTTAAAAAAGTATAAGACTTCAAAAAGCATTATCTCGGTAAGATTGCGTTATTTAACAAAAGAATAAGTTAATGTGTGAATCAAAAAAAATATCTCTTCGGTACGATTCGCGTTTTACAGCTATCAGTTTCACTGTCCTAAAAAGTTTTTCCAGAACGCTGATCGCCGCGCACTTAATTCCCCATCCCCTTGGGTATAGGCAATATTCTATACAGGTTCCAGAACTTGAAAATACGCACGATTACCTATACGCAACCAGCATTCATGCCAGCTAAAACCGCGCTAGCCGATTCTATTACGTTGCTTTGCGTCTTCTGGCTCAGGAGAAATGACTTGCATCTTGCATTCTTTCTTGGCACACGAAGGGAATTAAGGTCAAAAAAACCTTGCCTGAGCAATCCCAGACAAGGTCAATTTTTATCAGCCGTTTACTAAGATTTGTGACTACTAAACCGCTTCCCGCGCCAGCAAACAATCAATGGCGTGGAAAGCAGTCAAGCAAGCAATAATTATCCTACCGGATTAATCATCATTTTTATCGTCTTCATCTTGATCATCATCCTTCCCAGGTGTAGGAATACCTGCCATGTGTTGCTGAAGCAGCTGTGTACTGACCGCACCTTGGAAGATTGCGTCAATTGCATCCGGCACTGAAGTTGACGGTATTACCGCTGACCACCGGCCATTCAATCCAACTTTTGCAGTACCTAGCGCGCTACCGGTTTCCGCATTGCTGATATTCACGGGCTCCATAATGGCGGACTCACGATCAGCTTTGGTTGTGTCTCGAGCCCAACCTACTTGCCCGCTTATTTCAAGCTGCTTAAGGCCAGCATTGTAAATCAGGCCAGTAATCGTATTTGCGGCAACCGTTGGATTAGGCGTTAGTGCCGGTGTCAATGCAGACAATACTTCGACCGAAACATCTTGGCTGCTAACTGTCTTATCAGTTCCGTTACCGACATAGGCATTGGCACAAAACTTAGCAGTATAGGTTTTACCTGACTCACTAGCAGGTACCAGCCATGACAGTATGCCGGTTTTTGCCCGTAAATAAGAAATATAACCTTCGTTGAATGCAGTGCCTTTAGGCATTCCAGACAAGCCTATAACAACCTTGCTATCTCGTGTGTCGTCCCCGGAGGCAAGCACACCTACTCTCAGGCGTTGTCCGGCATGGACAGCCACTTTACCAGGACTTGACAACTTCAGACTACCTTCATGACCACTTTTACCATCACATGCAACTGGCTGCGGAGTTGGCGTTACTACAGGCACAGGTGTTGGTGTCACACCTGGTGTTGGTGTTACCACTGGTTTTGGTGTGACAACCGGTTTTGGCGTTACCACTGGCACTGGTGTGACAACCGGTTTTGGCGTTACCACTGGCACTGGTGTGACAACCGGTTTTGGCGTTACCACTGGCACTGGTGTGACAACCGGTTTTGGCGTTACCACTGGCACTGGTGTGACAACCGGTTTTGGTGTTACCACTGGCACTGGTGTGACAACCGGTTTTGGTGTCGGAGTTGCTACTGGTGTTGGTGTTCCACCTTTAATTAAGGCTATTAGTTTAGTTAATCCCGTTTTATCTTGATCATAAGCGGCTTTATAACCGGTCTTCAAGTTCGCAGTTGACTCTTGACCGCTTGCCGCAACATGACAACTCGTACATAAAGTCACTTTGCCTCCGGCCAATGGCAAGGCTTGGGCAAAAATTTCGCCTGTCGCAGAGGCATCATTTACCATGACCAATGAAGTCGACATAACAAACATGGCAGCACTGAAAACTTTCAACTTGTTTACTTTCTGCACCGCTTGCCCCCTCTTAATAGTTGGTTTTTTTTTCATAATTTGTAACTCCTAAAATGTGTCCTAAACGAAATAGCCAATCTTAAAAATAGGTTTCTCAACCAGAAAACTACCCGCTTTTAAGGATGGCACGGTTAGTCTAGCTGTCAAAAGTTAACCATTTCTTAAATAGCGAAATCAAAATAAACCCGTAGTACATTTAGGAAATGAGGATTTTCAAATTGCTCATCTTGTTCCCTTGTGTTGATGGTTCCACTGGATGAGGATTAATACCCATAGGGTACAAGTGCGATTACCTTAGAGAGGATACGAATGAAAAACTCGGCAAATAACTCGGCATAATTTCGGCGGATCATGAACAGCCCGCACAATTGTGAAAACAAAGTTTCAATAACGTTACCTGACTTTTTTCAAGGCTTGGTTGAACCACGCAAAGTTGATTTGATTGCTGCACACTTGCAACCTGAAGGTCGTAAATACCCTTTGGGTATTGGGGGTTTCTAATCGAATGGCGGCAATTTTGAACAAATCCTGCTGGAGTGGTGGCTCAAGTAATCCTCGCCTGCGACCAACATGCAATGTTGGAGCTGGGCTTTCGGTCATTTAGGCAATGGATGTCATGGTGGCGGGCACTATTGCTCTTGGGTGGCGTTTTTCGATTTGATGCCGGAACGGTTATAGATCCGGTCTTTTAATACTTCATAAGGCCAAATCAATAATTTGACGGGGCAGTGGCGGAAGTTACGACCAAAAAAAACCTTGCCAGGACAATCCTAGGCAAGGTTAATTTTTATCAGATGTTTAATTCAATAAATTTGTCGATTAAGCCACTTCCCACGCCAGCAAAGAATCAATGGTGTGGAAAGCGGCCAATCATGCCGATAATTTACCCTATCGGTTTAATCATCTTCATTCTCATCACTGTCGTCACCTAATTTAGGCGAATCAGTGTTGTGTTGACCAAGCAACTCCGTACTCACCGCACCTTGGAAAATTGCATCAACTGCATGCGGCATTGAAGTTGACGGTATTACCGCTGACCACCGACCATTCAGTTCAACTTTCGCAGTACCTAGCGCACTGCCGTTTTCTGAAGCGCTGATATTGACGGGGTACATAATCGCCGCTTTACGGTCAGTCTCGGTTGAGACTCTGGCCCAACCTACTTGACCACGTATTTCAAGCTGCTTAAGCGCGGCATTGTAAACCAGGCCGGTAATGGTATTTGAAGCAACTGTTGGGTTAAGCATTGGCGCAGGTATTAATGCAGGCAATACTTCAACCGAAACATCGCGGCTACTGACTGATTTAACGGTTGCGCTGCCAACATAAGCATTGGCACAGAACTTGGCGGCAACTGTTTTAGCTGGCTCACTGACAGGTACTTTCCATGACAGGATGCCGATCTTTGACCGCAAAGAGGCAATATAACCTTCATAGAATTCCACACCTTTCGGCATTCCAGACACGCCCATCGCAACCTTGTTACCCTCTGTATCATTCCCGGAGACAAGTACACCTACCCGCAAACGCATACCTGCATGGACAGCTACTTTACCCGGATCTGACAACTTCAAGCCACCTCCAGAGCCACCGCTGCCGCTACACGCGATTGGTTGCGGTGTTGGTGTCACCACAGGTACAGGCGTTGGCGTTACCACTGGCTTTGGTGTCGGTGTCACTACCGGCTTTGGTGTCGGCGTCGCCACGGGCACTGGGGTTGGCGTCACCACTGGTTTGGGTGTCGGCGTTGCCACGGGCACTGGAGTCGGCGTCACCACTGGTTTGGGTGTCGGTGTCGCCACAGGCACTGGGGTGGGTGTCGCTACCGGTGTTGGTGTCGGTGTCGGTGTCGCCACAGGCACTGGGGTGGGTGTCGCTACCGGTGTTGGTGTTGGTGTTGGTGTTGGTGTTGGTGTTGGTGTCGCCACAGGCACTGGGGTTGGCGTCGCAACTGGTTTGGGTGTCGGTGTCGGTGTCGCCACAGGCACTGGGGTAGGTGTCGCTACCGGTTTGGGTGTCGGCGTTGGCGCTGGTTTTGGTGTTGGCGTTGGTGCTGGTTTAGGTGTTGGTGTCGGAGCAGGTTTTGGTGTTGGTGTTGGTATTGGCGCAACAGCTCCACCTTTAATCAAGGCTACCAGTTTAGTAAGTCCCGTTTTATCTTGGGCATAGGCTGCTGCGTAACCTGTCTTCAAGTTTGATTTGGTCTCGGGGCTGCCCGTGTGACAGCTTGAACAAGAAGTTACCTTACCGCCCGCTAAAGGCAAGGATTGGATAAAAATTGAACTTGTCGCCGAAGCATCATTTACCGTAACCAATGAAGCGGACATGACAAACATAGCAGTACCGATACCTTTTAACATGCTTACTCCCTGCACCGGTCGCCCGCCCTTAATAACTGATTTTTTTTTCATAATTTGTAACTCCTAAAATGTGACCTGAACAAAATAGCCAATCTTAAAAATAGGTCTCTCAACCAGAAAACCATACGTTTTTAATGAATGGCACGGTTAATCTATCGGTCAGAAACAACCATTTCCTAAGTAGCGAGATCAATATAGCAGCATTCATTTATAGAAAATGAGACCGGCTTAGCAAATTATTTCGAAAAAAATTTAATAATGTGAACCACTTAACAATACTGAAATAATGTAAAAACTTCGGGGTTGTCTTTTCAATAACCCAGCCTGAATTTGGATATTTTTTCTTGGTATTGATAGGGCCAAGCTTTGAACCAGAACGAGGGGTTGAAAGGCTTAATTTACTTATTTGGGCGTGTTATTTGTTTGGCCAAGCGCTTCCAGCTTAGTCTGAGCAAGGCTTCGAATCGTTTCGTCACTGTCATTAATCGCCTGCCGTAACAAAGCAACATCATCAGTGATGCCGTCCACTGCCATCATTCTTACATCGACGGAATCATCCTGCATAGCTTGCTCGATAGCTGTCGTGGCAGCGTTACCTTCTCGGTGTGCCAAGGTGGATATTGCTTGCGCCCTAACCATAGGATCCTGGTCAGTCAGCGCCTGTTCCAACGCCGCTTTTATGTCAGGGTCGCCACTGCGGCCAATAGCCAATAAAGAGCCGATTGCATCGGCCCGTTCAGCGGGATCTTTTGACTGCGCCAGATTCAGGAGTTGTTCGGTTTGTTCAGCCTCTTCTGTTTCCTGATGTTTTTGTTTAAGCGTCAGTAATATCTGTTCGCCTGGTCTTGCAACGCAGTTTGTCTGATTAACAGGATAACCATCTAACCTTGAACCCAATACCCAGGCTTCGGCAACTTGATTTTTGTTGATTGTCCGAACTGGATTGCTTGGATAACGCACAACCAAGTCAGCCTTCTTATTAAGCAAGCATTCCAAGACGTATTTTAGGTTTGCGCCAACACAGGTGGCGGTAACTAAACCTTCGGGCAGGACTGAGTAATGGATCGGCACCTGGGTCTGCTGGGTAATACTATCAAGCGCTTGCGCTAAGGTCATTTGCCTGACCTCCAATTGTACTTCGCTACCTTTATCAACCGCCATCACTAAGCGATACAATGGCATTACTTCGTTTGTAGGCATTTTTGCTAAGCAACAATGAGCTACTCCCAAAATCAGGAAAAAACTTAATGGCCTAAATAAAGCGAGTATTTTTACTATGAACATAAAGACTACCGTTTGGAGAATGCACGTCAATCTCAAATAGTGCTTAACGCGAATTGATAACATGTAAGAATCTCTAGCGTTGTTTACAGTATTCAGGAGAATACTGTCGATGAACATGCACAAACGAATCCGCTTAACGCCGCTGGACCGTCAAGAGGTCTGGCGGCTGTACCAAACCCGCTGCTGGA
>JABFQX010000005.1 GCA_013141505.1 Methyloglobulus sp. | reverse complement strand
ACTCTTTTTGCCAGGTAACATGTACTCAATCCTTTCCCATTGGTCGTCCCGCAATATCTTTCTTACCATTTGCCACCCTATTCAATTAGTTGGCATAATTATCTCATATTAATTGTCAACAGACCCTGGCGGAAATGCGGTTTAATCTAAAAGTTCGGCAGGAATATTGCCACCATTTTCAGCCAATTTTTGCAGCACGGCTTTATGTAACCACATATTCATTTGCGCGGAATCAGCCATTTTGTCGGCTGGGCAACCCAGCTCACTGGCTAATTCTTTCCGCGCAGTAAGGCTGCTGTCAATTCCCAGCAGTTTCATCAAATCGACGATAGATGCTTTCCAATTCAATTTTTCGGTATTTGAACTCGCCATTCCTTCCAGTTTGGCAACAACATCAACACTGCTTATGGCTGTAGGAGCGGCTACGGGTGCGGCGGAGTCCGCGCTCGGTGCTGCTGCGGCTTCATCGAACGCCGCGTTTTTGTTGCCGAAGCCAAGTTTAGACAGAATGCTACTAAATATGCTCATTGTAATTCCTTTGGTTAATAGGGAGAAAAACCTTATACATCAACTATTTTGTACAGGCACGTACGCTGACCCGTAAAAAGCATTGTCAGCGATTACCGGGCATATCTTGCGTAAATTATTCATTCATAGCAACAAGTTTATATGTCCTTGGTGTTTTATGTGGTCGATTTTTGCAAGCACACAAAGTCGATCAAGGGGCGCTAAATAAGCCAGCTTTTTACTATCAATTGCCTGATTTTATAAGTTTATGACAACTTTAAAGTTTAACTCAAGCCCCACCCACCCAGTCTGGCTTGCTGCTGATCCAAGCCCCATTGCACATGTTCACGCACTAGGTCAGATGGATACGCGAGTTTTTTTGTTAGTGCTTCAATAATCGCATCCGATTTGGGCGCATTACCCAGGGCTACAGCAATATTTCGCAACCAGCGTTCATAGCCTATACGTCGGATAGCGGAGCCTTCGGTTCTTGTCAAAAACTCCTGTTCAGTCCAGGCGAACACATCCAGCAGTTGCTGAGTGTTCAAGTTCTGCCTAGGATTAAAGTCTTGTTCATCGGTCAGTTTGGCAAAGCGGTTCCAGGGACAGATGATTTGGCAGTCATCACAACCGTAAATGCGGTTGCCGATTAATGCCCTGAGGGTTTTGGGAATTGGCCCGTGCAGTTCAATCGTTAAATAAGACACACAGCGGCGGGCATCGACTAGATAAGGTGCGACAATGGCCTGGGTTGGGCAAATATCAAGGCAGGCACGGCATTCACCGCAATGGGCAGTGGTTGGCTTATCGACCGGCAATGGTAGGTCGGTGAATATTTCGCCCAGAAAAAACCAGGATCCCGCTTTACGGTTAATCAGGTTGGAATGCTTGCCAATCCAGCCTAAACCTGCTTTTTCCGCCAAGGCTTTTTCCAATACCGGTGCGCTATCAACAAAGGCACGATAACCAAATGAACCGATTTGGGATTCAATCCGATAGGCTAATGTTTGCAAGCGATTACGCATCAGTTTGTGATAATCACGGCCTAGCGCATATCGGGAGATATAAGCAAGTAGGGGGTTTTCCAGTGCATTCTGGATCTTATTGCCGGATTCGGGCAAATAATCCATCCGTACTGAAATAACGCGTCGTGTACCGGGATGTAAAAGTTCCGGTCGGCTGCGTTTTTCACCGTGCCGATGCATGTAACTCATCTCGCCGTGAAAATCTTTTTTCAGCCAATTTTCAAGATGGGCTTCGGCTTCATGCAAATCAATGTCAGCAATGCCGACTTGCTGAAAACCCAGTTCTTGCCCCCATTCTTTAATTTGAGCGGCCAGTTCAGTTAATTTTATGTGATCGTTTATGTCCATTGCTTACGTCAGGCAATATAATGACTTTATGATAATTATGAAGCAAACAGAACGAAACTTACCCATCAAATTGTACAGTGCTGCTCAGATTAAGGAACTGGAGCGTATTGCTATCGACGAACGAGGCATTTCGGCTTATGAACTAATGTCCAGAGCCGGACAAGCCGTGTACGAACATTTGCTTAAGCATTGCGCCAAGGTAGAAACAATCAAGGCGAGAACAATCGCCGTATTTTGCGGATCGGGCAATAACGCCGGGGATGGTTTTATAGTGGCAAGGCTTGCATTGTTAGCGGGTTTTAAAGTCGATGTAATCTGTATTGCAGATCCGCTGATTTTGAAAGGCGCCGCGTTACAAGCCTATCAAACTTATCTAAATGCGAAGGGAACAATATCGCTGTTTGAAGAAAATCAGCCGATATGCGCTGACGTGATTGTTGATGCCATGCTGGGTACCGGTTTGCTGAGAGTCGTTACCGGACGCTATGCGAAAGCAATTGAAGTTATCAATAATACCGTAGCCTATAAAATTGCCATCGATATTCCGACTGGTTTACATGCTGATACCGGCAATGTTTTGTCATGTGCGGTCAAGGTTGATTGCACTGTCACTTTCATTGGCCTGAAACAAGGGTTATTTACTGGTTTTTCGGCGGATTATTGCGGCGAAATAGCCTATTCTTCACTTGCTGTACCAGACGATATTTTTGATCAAGTGACCGCAACAATTATTCGGGTTATTCAAAAACCACTACCCAAACGTGAACGTACCAGCCATAAAGGTTCATACGGACATGTATTGATTGTAGGGGGCGATATCGGTTATTCGGGCGCGGCAAGATTGGCAGGAGAAGCCAGCGCCAGAGTGGGGGCTGGCTTGGTCTCTTTAGCGACACGACAGGCACATGCCGGTTATATCAACCTGACCAGACCTGAATTGATGTGCCATGGATTTGATATGTCAGAAAAGCTCGCGCCAGAACAGGACTCGACAGAACAGTTAAGGATTTTACTGGATAAAGCCAATGTTATCGTTGTTGGCCCCGGTTTAGGCCAAAGCGAATGGGCCAAAAAGCTATTTGATGCGGTGCTATCAACCCAGAAACCTTTGGTGATTGATGCCGATGGCTTAAACTTGCTCGCCCAATTTCCTAAAGTTAATGCCAACTGGATATTAACCCCACATCCGGGAGAAGCGGCAAGATTGTTAAAGTCCACAACTCACGGCATTCAATCTGATCGTTTTGCTGCGGTTCGTGCCATTCAATGCCAATATGGCGGCATCGTAGTCCTGAAGGGTGCAGGTACCTTGATTGCATCTGAAGTGAATATTGCCGTATCAACAACAGGCAATCCCGGCATGGCTTCAGGTGGCATGGGCGATGTGTTGTCCGGTGTTATCGCCGGATTGCTTGCCCAAGGTTTTCCAATGGAAGAAGCTGCACAGCAAGGTGTTTATCTGCATGGCTTGGCCGCTGATTTAGCGGTGGCTGAGGCTGGTGAGAGAGGTCTGTTGGCGGGCGATTTATTCCATTACCTCAGGCGATTGGTGAATTAATGCACAAATATTTAGGCAGTAGTGAAGAAACCGAACAATTCGGTGCTGAACTTTATCATCTCCTGGCGGTTAAAAGCGTAGTTTTTTTGCATGGTGACTTGGGTGCAGGTAAAACCACTCTGGTGAGGGGTTATCTTCGAGCCGCTGGTTACGCCGGTACGGTCAAAAGCCCGACCTATAACATAGTCGAAGAATACCTGATAAATGATAAAAAAATTTATCATTTTGACTTATATAGGATGAATTCGCCTGAAGAGTTGGAGTGGATAGGTATCAATGATTATTTCAAGCAAGAAAGTATCTGCTTTATAGAGTGGCCGAATCAAGGAGAAGGCTATTTGCCACAAGCAGATACTGTCATTTCGTTAAGGGTAGAAGGATCGGGACGGGTAGTCGAATTAAGCCATCGCCTAAGTGAATAAAAATATTTTTTTTACGGTATTTAAAAACAATAACATATTGCTATAATCTAACCTAAACTGTCATCTTTGGCTTTGTGAGTTAGGTTATGTGCGGATATAGGAAAGTTTTAATGTTGGTTGCCGTCCTGTTTTTTTCAGGATTTGGCCACGTATATGCACAGCAAATACGTTTAAGCTCAGTACGTTATGCTGATGAGCCGAGCCAAGCCAAAATAATATTCGATGTAACATCCTCACCTGAACACCGGGTTTTCGTACTTGATAACCCATCCCGATTGGTCGTCGATATAAAAAATGCCACAGCCAGCCGTGGGTTGGGGCAGCCATCCGCATCGCACCCGCTTTTTGCAAATGTTCGCACGGCGCTAAAAAATGAACATGATTTGCGTATTGTGGTCGATTTAAAACAACCCGTGACGGCAAAAAGCCATAAGCTCGCCACCAATAATACCGACAATAATCATTTAGTCGTTAATTTGCTGAGTAAAAAATCGGCATCGGCTGCCCGTCAATCCAGCAAACACCTTGAAAAATCGGTTGATAATCAAATCACTAAAACAGATGATGTAAGGGCAACAAACGACACGGTCACAAACAAAAGTAAACAGGCAAGCAATAAAAAGCGTTTAATAGTTGCAATTGATGCCGGTCACGGTGGTGATGATCCAGGCGCAAGAGGCCCGAATGGAACCCATGAAAAAAAAGTGACATTAGCCATCGCAAAAAAGCTAGGAGCCTTGATTGATGGGCAGCCGGGAATGCGGGCGAGATTAGTACGTACAGGCGATTACTATGTCGGTCTTCGGGAGCGGATAAAAATCGCCCGTAAGGCTGGTGCTGATTTGTTTATCTCGATTCATGCTGATGCCTGTCAGAACCCTGAAGTGAAAGGTGCTTCAGTTTATACCTTATCCAGCAACGGCGCTTCAAATGAGGCCGCCAGATGGCTAGCCAATAGCGAGAATGCCAAAGAAAAGGTGGGCGGGGTTAATCTGGATGATAAAGATGATGTGCTGGCCTCGGTGTTGCTGGATTTGTCACAAACCGCAACACAGCAAGCCAGCTTAAGCCTCGCCAATAAGGTTCTGAAAAATTTCCAGAATATTGGTGATTTACATTATCACACTATCCAGAATGCCGGTTTCGTGGTTTTGAAATCGCCTGATATTCCCTCCATCCTGGTTGAAACGGCCTATATTTCTAACCCTTCTGACGAACTTAATTTATTAAGCCATCGTTACCAGACCAAAATGGCGAATGCCATTTTCAAAGGCGTGGTTAATTATTTTGCACAAATGGATCCAATGGAAATCAACAGGATGGCGAAATTATAAGTTTCTATAGAGCCGGCCTTTTAATGTTTGGAGTAGTTGCGATACCCTTCGGCTTCGCTCAGGGAACGCAGCGGTAACGTACCCTGAGCGAAGCCGAAAGGAAATTAATATTTCATAAGGCCGAACCAATAAGATCAGTTTTTGATGCTTATTAACCAAACATTAATTTTAAAAAGATATACTGACCGAAAGATTTTTAAGGTATTTTTATGGATATAAAAACGTTTATTGATATTTTTGAGACCAATCCCGCTTTGTATTTTATCGCGGGTCTTGTTGCGGGTTATTTGTTGCGTGTGTACATGGCTGAATTTACCAGCAAAAAACCCGGTCGTTATCAGACAAAAACAACGGTTGCAGCTAAACGGTCGGATTTTACTGCGGAATTTGAAGAGACTTCAGTCGATTGGCCGGTAGCGGCTATCAAGCGGGTTACTTCGGCACGCGTAGGCTCTGTTTCCTTGGAACAACAAGGTAATGAGTTTCAATAGCCACTAAAAACCATCAGCTTTAATTTCAAGATTTTTGCAGAATGATTCGCGGATAATAAATCCCTATCCGCAATCTATCTATCCAGGTCTCAGCCGGTCATATAGAATGGCGTTTTCATTCCAGGTCGATTGATGCGCGTCCAAATACTTCCCATCCAACTCATCAACCAGATTGCTGCTGGCGAAGTGGTCGAACGGCCTTCGTCGGTAGTCAAAGAGCTGGTTGAAAACTGCTTCGATGCCGGTGCGACTACCATCAACATCGACATAGAGCAGGGCGGCGCACGGCGCATCCGAATTCGGGATGATGGCTGTGGCATCGTCAAAGACGATTTGCCGTTGGCGCTGTCCCGCTATGCCACCAGCAAAATCGCCTCGTTCGAAGACTTAGAGCGCGTTGCCAGCATGGGTTTTCGCGGCGAGGCGCTGCCCAGTATCAGTTCCGTTTCTCGGCTGACCTTGATTTCCCGTGTAGCTGAAGCCGATTGCGCCTGGAAAGTTTCCGCTGATGGCTCGGAAGTAGATTTTGACTTGCAGCCCGATCCGCATCCTCAAGGTACAACGATTGACGTACGGGACTTATTCTACAACACGCCCGCCCGTCGCAAATTCCTGAAAACCGAGAAGACCGAGTTTGCCCATATCGAGAGTTTGATCCAGAAAATGGCACTTAGCCGTTTTGATATTGGTTTTTCCTTGTCACATAACCAAAAAGAAATCTTTCATCTTCCGCTGGCTGTAACAGAAACTGAGCAACAACAACGGATTGCGGGAATTTGCGGTAGCGCATTTTTAGAGAATTCGATAAAAATAGATGTCGCTTCATCAGGGTTGCAATTGGCCGGTTGGGTTGGGTTGCCGACTTTTTCCCGTAGCCAGCAAGACATGCAGTTTTTCTACGTGAATGGACGTTTGGTACGCGATAAGCTGATTGCCCATGCGGTCAGGCAGGCGTTTCAGGATGTCTTGTTTAATGGACGGCATCCGGTATTTGTCTTGTACCTTACTTTGGATCCTGGCCTTGTCGATGTAAACGCCCATCCGGCAAAGCTGGAAGTCAGGTTTAGGGAAGGACGGCTGGTACACGATTTCCTGTTTTCGGCGTTGCACCGGGCACTGGCGGAGGTCAGGCCAGCTCAAAATACCGTCAAGATAGGCACTGATAGCCATCAACCGTTTAGTGCCATTAACAAATCCATAGATGTTACGCCATCTGATACCAATGATACATTGATCGGTAGCAGGGCTAATCACAAAGGGACTTACTCGACTTATCCGCCTGCACAATCTGCGCTACCTTATCAAGTCGAAGAGACCATTCAGGCTTATGCCAAGCTATATACTGGTGCAGATGCAGAACCTGCGCCAAAACAAGAAGAAGCAAAGCAGCAGGGTTTTCCTCCCTTAGGTTATGCCATCGCTCATCTGCATAATATTTACATTTTGGCGGAAACTCGCACCGGCATTATTCTGGTCGATGCTCACGCTGCCCACGAAAGGATTATCTACGAAAAACTGAAACAGCAAGCACAACAAGGCAATGTTCCGAGCCAACCTTTGTTGTTGCCTATCAAAATCAATATCAGCCCTGCGGAAGCCGATCTTGCCGAACAAGCGGCTGACTTATTTATTGAATTAGGTTTTGACATCAACCGTTCCGGACTCGAAACTATTGTTGTCCGTTCCGTGCCGGCACTGATGAACAATACCGATATGGAAACCTTAATTCGCGATGTCTTGGCTGACCTTGCCCAGCACGGCTTAAGCCAACGGATGCAGGATCACGGCAAGCATATCCTTGGAACAATCGCTTGTCACAGTGCGGTTCGGGCGCATCGACGGCTGACGATTGACGAAATGAATGCCTTATTGCGAGATATGGAGCGCACTGAGAATAGCGGTGTATGTAATCACGGTAGACCAACTTGGGTGGAATTATCGACTAATCAGCTAGACAAGTTTTTTTTGCGTGGGCAATAAAAGTAGTCCGTATGAAGTGCAACGTAATACGGGGAAACGGAGCCTAAACCGGGAAAGCGAAGCAAAGAGGCGCTTAGCTGCGTACGTTCACAAACCTTCATTAGTTAAAATTTATTAAAATGACATTACTATTAGAATCCGTAAACATCTTTGACTCAGCCGTTGAAAGTAAATTGGTTAAGGAGCTTCGTAAATCATTTCCCGATGAGCAATACCTGCATTTACTTGAAAAAGGCTTGAAATTTTACCAAACAAATTTCTGGTATCCCCTTGACCGGAAACCGGAGAATATTTTCGAATCGGTCATTCAAGATTTAAAAACCTTAGCTAATCCATCGCCAGCCGTTATTGGCGTGGAGTGGTGGTTCAGTGTCACCTTCACAAATACTACTCCGCAATGGTTATTGGGTTGCCATTTTGATCGAAATAATCTTAACGAAAGAGAATTCGAAAAAATTTCCCATCCGAAAACGGCAAGTGTGCTTTTTTTAAATAAGGTTTCCTACGGTGATCTAGTGGTTACGGATCAGGTGCTTACGAAAAACGGTATTAGCAGAAGTGAGCCGACGGATATGAAGTTCGTGTCCCCCAAGACCAATCGCTTTGTGACTTTTCCTGGCAATCTCTACCACGGGGTGATTGGCCGTATGTGGCGTCCAAGGAAGGAAACACAACTTAGGATTGCAATGGCGGTCAACTGGTGGGAACACAAACCTATGAATTCTTACATGCAAGATTCGCGCGAAAGCGCTTCGGTATTTAAGCTAACCTCCCGATAAGCTTTGATAGGGTTTAATTAACGGGACGCTTCTACATGCCGATTTCTAACGCCATCAATTATTAGGTGGGTTATATCCTGTGACTATGATTAAGCAAACGGTTTTTAGGGTCGATATGTGGCTTTTGCCTGCCTAGGAACCCGAAGTGCGTTTTTAAAAATAGCCATATTTTAAAAAAACAATTAAGTTGCTGTCTTGAGTATTAATTACTAAAGTCTCGATAGCCCCATTAAATCCGCTGAATAATAAGTAAACATAAGACCGTTAATTAACTAAGTTATTGAAATACATATGTATGGCCTTTCGGGCTTGTAAATAACGGATTTAGCAATTATCCTTAAACTATTAATTTAACGAAAAATTTACAGTGGAAAGGGTAGCTGTCATGAAAAAATATAAGACTAAAATGCGCCTGGCATTGGAGAGCCGCTTATTGTTTGATGGTGCCATAGCCGCAACCGCAGATAGCGTTGTCGATGACAAAGCCAGCCAGTCCGCCGAAGCTGGGAATGCCAGCCAAGATATTAGCCATGACGCAATAAGTCCCGATGCAAACCTGTTCACTGTCAAAGGACCTGACGGTAGTGATCTTGCCCATCAAACAGCCATTGTTTTCGAAGCCACTTCGCTAGGTGCCGATTCTGCGCCCGTCCTTATTATCGCCGATGCCAAGGCCGAAGGTTTAGCCGAATTAATTAAAAACCCGCCGATCAACGCCCAGATCAAAGTGCTGGACAGCAAAAGCGACGGTTACCAGCAAATCGCCGGCATCCTACAAGCACGCGGCGCAACAACAGAGATTCGTATACTGACCGCGCAACATGGCGGCAAACAATGGTTGGCGACCAATGCTGTCAATCCAACCATGACTTCATCTGACCAGAACCACATCGCTGATTGGGGCGATGGCTTAACCAAATATGCCCAAATTACCGTCTACGGACAGCAGGATGTAGGCCAGCACTGGCTTCATCAGATGTCCGCCCTGTCCGGCGCTAACGTCAAGTGGACAGATAGCCAACAGGTAAACGTTGCCGACGATTTGCAAAAAGTAAGTGCAGTGTCGCAAGCCGACAAAACTGGATTGCTGCAAACCAGCGCTATGATTGCTGCCGATTTCACAGCACAACTGGCGGTTTCTCTGGATACCGACAATGATGGCGTTGACAATGCTACCGATCTCGACGATGACAACGATGGCATTCTCGATGCGAATGAATTGACTGTAATAACCCCTGTACCTACGGCGGCTCCGACTGATACTGGCGCACCAGTGGCGGCGGGGCCTGCCACGGTTACTTATACCAAAAGTGGGCTTGGTGACATAATACTTTATGATTCAACTGGAGGTGCTGATATACCAGCAGGTGCGACTACCAATGAGTTGGCTGGCTTCGATTTGTTGTATGCGGGTAGCCAATTGACCAATACCTTTTCACCATCAACTAAAGGGATTACTTTCTCGGTTGCTGACCTGGATGCTGAAGAACATATCGTTATACAGGCTTACGATGAGGCGGGTGTTCTCATAGACGACATCACGCCTTACATAGTCTATACCAATCGCTTTGCGACTATTACCGGTGGATCTTCAACCCAGAGTGCATTGCTCTCGACATCCCTTTCCAATAGGTCAGAGTTGACGTTTAACGCCAATGCCCACGTTGATTTAGACATCACACGACCAGTGTCGAAATTGATCCTTACCACCATAAGTACAGTAAATGGATCGGCAGAGTTCTACATCACCAGAATTTTGACTGATCTGGATGCCGATGGCGACGGCATCATTAATTCCCTGGATCTGGACAGCGATAATGATGGCATTTCCGATTTAATCGAAAGTGGTCAGCCAGCAACTGTAGATACTGACAATAACGGTATTGTCGATGGCGCGATAAATCCCCAAGGCGTACAGGTTGCCGCCAATACTGCCACGCCGATTGACACGGATAATGACGGTATTGCTGATTATCGGGATTTAGATTCAGACAATGACGGCATTTCCGATTTAATCGAAAGTGGTCAGCCAGCAACTATAGATACTGACAACAACGGTGTTGTCGATGGCGCAATAAATACTCAAGGCAGACCTCTGGCTGCCATTACGGTAACGCCAATTGATACCGACAATGATGGGGTTGTCGATTATCGGGATTTAGACTCAGACAACGATGGCATTGCCGATACCGTAGAAGCTAGACCAACGGCAGGTTATGTGCCGAATGATGGCGATGTTAGTAATAACGATAGTGATGAAGACGGCATTATTAATATTTTTGACAACAATGACGGTACAACCGGATTGTTTGGTGGTACTTTCACCAAGCCGGTCAACACTGATGGCACTGCCACAACCGGCTCCGATAATACCCCTGATTACCTTGATACAGACAGCGACGGTGATGGCAAACTGGATGCAGTAGAAAGTGGATTGACACCGGGTGCAGATACCAACAATGATGGTATCGGTGACGGCGTAATCCCCATCACCATTCCGGCGTATACCGATCCCGATGGCATTATTGCCAACAATACTGGCGCAAGTCCATCGACCACACTTGAGAATGGACGTAGCGATACCGCCGAAGTTGCTTACCGCGAAATTAATTTACCGCCGTTGCTTGATCTCAACTCTGCAGCGACCACAAGCGACAGCAATCGAGGTAATGCCGTCCCGTATAACGAAGGCGACAATCCGGTTGCAATTGCCAATACCACGCTGGCTGATGTCAATGAGAACGGCGAAGCCGATATTACTGCGCTCAAAATTGTCGCAAGCGGTATTGTCGATGGTGCAGCCGAAATTATCAGGATTAATGGCCAATCATTTCCATTAAGTTCTGATAAAACCATCACCACAAACATAGGTGGAACAACTGTCCAGATTGTGTATTTGGCGGCATCAGGCAGTTTTACTATTACCAATTCTGCCGGTGCAACCACGCCCATTCCCCAAACTATCCTAGACACCTTGGTGCGCGGCATAACTTACCAGAACATAGCGCAAGCACCAGTCACCGGAAATCGCCAATTGACCTTTACGGCGACTGATGCCGGTGGCCTGACTTCATCTGATGCAGTGGCGACAATCCGTGTTAATGATCGACCAACCGCCACACCTGTCACCCTATCCGGCAGCGAAGATACCTCTATTCCGGTCAATTTGGCAGGCACCGATATTGACGGCACCATCAAAACCCTTACTGTTACCGCCTTGCCACCCGCAGGGCAGGGCATCCTCTACCTTGCCGACGGCAAAACCCCTGTGAAGCCCAATCAGGCACTGACCCCAGAACAAGCCGCCACCTTGGTATTCAAGCCTGCGCC
>JABFQX010000003.1 GCA_013141505.1 Methyloglobulus sp. | reverse complement strand
CATTGCGCCCGTTCTTGACGATGTTTTCGCTCTGGCAACAACGGCATTTGTGCTTCACTGTCATTTTTATCATGGGCTTATGGCAAATTTATAATGTAACTTATCATTTAAAATTTAGCCACTACCAAAACATTTTGTGCTGTTTATTAGAAAAACAGCTTTTTTAGCCTGCTAAAGGTTAGTAATAAGGAACGACTAAAAATTTCCCACCTTGTAGTTTTGATTCGCTATAATTAGCCGTGCTTGACTAGTCTTCGAGGGAAAAATCTTATGAAAACCACGTTGTATTGTTTATTGGCTACATTGCTAGTATTTCTGAATTGGCAAACAGCCTGGGCGGAAAAACCTGATTTCGAACAGGTTAAAGATAATTACTACAAAACCCACCCCGGCAAAGGTAGCCACGGTGAGCATTGGCAACCGATTCCGATTCAAAAATACTGGAACCCAAAAGATTTCTATAAGCCACCGCAAACGATTCAAGGCGAATTCAGTCAAGAAAACTGCGTGGGCTGTCATGAGGCAACGACTCCTGGCGCTTACCATGCCTGGAAAAAAAGTGTGCATAGCGATTTGGCTGCAATCCGAAATTTACCCGACAACGATGTTCGCGCTTATAAGAAAGCAAAGCTAACCGAAGTTGAAAATAATTTGCACAAACTGGGCTTATTGGAGGAAGGCAAACAATTGGAGCAAGTTGGCTGTATTGATTGCCACGGCGGACTGGGCAAAAAAACCATCGACCATGCTAAAAATTTATTGATGCCAGATCGTGCTGCTTGCGGGACTTGCCATCAGGATGAATTTGCCGAAGCGGAGTCCGAGAAGGAGCAAACGTGGCCACAAAAGCAATGGGACAAAGGCCATCCTTCACATGCGGTTGATTGGCAGGCCAATGTCGAGAATGCGGTGTGGGCGGCGATGCCGGAACGTGAAGTGGCGCAAGGCTGCGATTCTTGCCACTACCAGCAAAATAAATGTGATGGCTGTCATACCCGGCATACGTTTTCGGTCGCCGAAGCACGGCAACCAGAAGCCTGTTCGACTTGCCACAACGGTGCTGACCACAATGAGTTTGAGAATTTCATGCTGTCCAAGCACGGCACGCAGTTCCTGACCATGGGTAAAAGCCAGTGGAATTTTGAAGTGCCACTTAAAGATGCCATCGCCAAGGGCGGTTATACCGCACCAACATGTCAACTCTGCCATTTTGAATATCACGATGAATATTCGCATAATTTGGTAAGGAAAGTCCGCTGGGCATTCAACCCAACACCAGGCATTGCTGACAACCTGAAGCATCCTTGGTTTGAAGACCGCAAGCAAGCCTGGGTGCAAACCTGTACCTTGTGCCATTCCGAAAGTTTTGCCAAAGCCTATCTGGATACTGCTGATAAAGGCACCATCCAGGGCCTAAAAGTAGAGCAGGAAGCCAAAAGCGTTATCAAAGCACTCTATAAAGACGGATTGCTCACAGGACAAAATACCAATCGCCCAGCACCGCCCGCGCCTGAAAAAGATGATGCAGGCGGCTTTTTCCAATTGTTCTGGGCGAAAGGCAATAACCCCAGCCGTGTCGAACGGATTTATGCGGATATGTGGGAGCATGACTTGATCAAGCATTACAAAGGCATTTTCCATGCGAACCCAGGCGGATATACCTATACCGAAGGTTGGTCTGCACTCATGCGCGATTATGCCGAGATTATGGATGAAGATACCAAGTTGCGTGAGGCGGCTAGAAATAAATCTGATGCGAAAGTGGCTTCTTCTATTGAAAGCGGCAAGATGGATTTCGGGTCGATATTGGCGGGCTTAATTTTGGTTATCCTGGGACTTTTTGTAGGTTACCTTGTGCTCAAGCCTAAAAAAGACGATTGATAATCTTGTGACTTGGACTCTTAAACAAGGTGTGTCGTTATTTATTTGTGGCGTGTTGCTGTTCGTCGGCAGCGTGCTGCTTTTTAAGCAAGTCAAGATTGCGTTTTTTAACGGCGGTGCATCCGTGCAAACAAATTCAGCATCGCTGAGTGTCACCCTCCTCCAAGGGCAAACATCTGATCTACAAGGTGCTTTTTCGGTAGATTCCGTTGATAACTATATTTTTCAACGGGATGGCAAGGATGCTTTCAGCCTTTTGCTGGCGCATTATAAAGATGCTCAAAACCAACAACGCCGCGCCGTGCTTTTTCCCAAAGGTAAACAAGAAGCAGGCACATTGCCAAATCCTACTGGGCTTCGGCAAAGTATTTGGCAAGAAGCAGCAAAAGCCATCAGTGAAAATACAGCAAAAGATGCGCTGATTTTGAGCTGGTGGGATAATGGGCAACGGATCCATTTTTTGAGCGGAAGAGATGCTTGGGTAAACAAACCCGCCGAGCAAACTTTTGTCAGCCCAATATGGAAACACTTACAGAAAAACATGTTGTTAGCTTTAGATTCGGAACGCGAACATCTCTCAACGATGGCGCGCTGGCTGACGATGGATAGCGACAAGGCGTTGGCGGAGATAAAGCAAACTTTTGGGACATCACGGTCAATCTACTTGCTAGTTACCAATGACCTGCTAATGCGTCTTGGGGAAATAGTCGATTATGGCGGCAATCCGCTAGCTTTAAGCTCAAAAACTATCCAAGCGCACGACAACCTGCATGGCGATATTGCCCAGATCAAGCAATGGGCTTATGAGGAAGGCGATGGTAATTATCTGGTGCAAAAAGAAGGCTTGGCTTACCACGTCTGGGCGACAGAGAAAGGATCAGGCGCGGAAAAAAACGCTCTGCTTGTTCGACTGTTGCCTTTTGTTGATTCCCTCAAAAAACTCCCTGAAAAAGTCCATTTGGTCTATCAAAGCCATTGGGGCGGCTATCTATCTATTTATAAATTGGATTTGGATTGAACGGATAAACCGCTCTGTCGGGAATGATCCCAACAATTGCCTTTTCGGCTCATACTTTGTTCCATCTTCATGATAGACAAATGCTTACGGTATTCATGGCTGGCATATTGGCTGCCCCGATCCGGGTGGCGGAGTACCCCGGCTCTAAAATAGCGGTACTATCAAAAATTATTCCTTTCTTAGATAAAGAAAAAATGGACGTTTTATGGTTAGGTGAAATGTTTTCTCTTACAACAAAAACATAACCCTATTCTTGCACCGTAACAAAAGACAATTTCCCAATGCCAGAGCGTTGTGCGCTGGCCATCACCTTGGCGACCGCATCGAACATCGCGGTCTTGTCGGCTTGCAGTTGCAGGCTGATGTCGGGGTCTTTTTCCTGTAGGGCTTTGAGTTCCAATTCCAGCTTTTCCAGCGGCACGGGCTTGTCGTCGATCATGGGTTGACCAGTAGCCGAAATACTGAGTATGGTGATGTGCTGGTCTGGCGCGGGTTCGGTTTGCTCGGTTTTTGGCAGTTTTACCCGCACGATTTGGGTCAGCAAGGGTGCGGTTACAATGAACACCACCAGTAGCACCAACATCACGTCAACCAAGGGCGTGACGTTGATCTCGCTCATCTCGCTATCGTCTTCATTTTGGGTTTGAAATGCCATGCGCGCTTCCTGTTTGTTGTTGGAGATGTTGTTGGATAACACTGCGTAAATAATCCTCGGCGAAGTGTTCCAGTTTAGCTAAAGAACTTTTATTTAAACGCACAAAAAAATTGTAAGCCAACACGGCCGGGATGGCGACGGCGATACCGATGGCGGTGGCGATCAACGCCTCACCGATGGGGCCTGCGACCACTTCCAGGCTGGCGGAGCCTTTTTGGCTGATTTCTTGCAATGCATGCATAATGCCCCAAACGGTACCAAACAGGCCGACGAACGGGGAGACGCTGCCAAAACTGGCAAGCCAACCCAAGCCCGAATCCATCTTGGCTTTTTCTTTGCGGACTTGCTGCTGCACCGCCCTTTCGGCCAGTTCATGCCACGCTGAATGGTGGTCAATTTTGGGCGATATTTGCCCGGGTATTTGGTTGATGGTATTTTGTCCAGCTTGAAGCAAACGGGCAAATTGCGATTTGCCATCATTCGATAGATTGTAAGAAATTGATTTACCGCCAGCCATTACATTTTTGGTAAATGTATTGTTCCGAAAAGCATTGAAAGCCCATTCGCCCAGTTTTAACAAGATGATGCTCCAGGTAAGCAGGGAAAAAAATGCCAACAGCCAAAGCGTGGCGTTGACGATACTGGTTTCTGAGAAGTCCAAAGGGTGTCTCCTGATTATTTTAATAGTGTGAAAAGTTAGTTAGTTGCGTAAGTTGAACTGTATCGGCACGGTCACCCAACTGGCGATAGGCGTATCGCCGCGTTTACCGGGTACGAAGCGCCAGTTCCTAACAGCGGCGATGGCTGATTCATCCAACACATCATGACCGCTGCTACGAGCGACATTAAGATTGCCGCAGTGCCCGTCGGCGGTCACATACACGCGCAGCAGAACCAAGCCTTCCCAATGTCGGCTACGCGCAATGCCGGGGTAATTCGGTTTTGGATTGTTGAGATAACCGGCATAGGCGCGGGCTTGCGTCACTTTACCTGATTCACTGCGTTTGGACGTACTGTCCGCCTTGGTGCCAACTATCGGATTATTTTGCGTTACGTTTTTAACCGGTGTCGAAATTGGCTGAGGTTTGATTTCTTTGGGTTCCTCTTTTGGCACCGGCTTTTTAATTTCAGTTTTTTTCTTTTTAACAGGCTTGGGTTTTTGTACCGGTTTAACTTTTGGTTTGGGTGGCTCCGGTTTGGCCTCCTCCGGCACACCGGCGCTCGGCGCTTCCAAGGCGATATCAATCATGGGCAAAGGCTTGGCTTCGGTCACCGGCAATGGCGCGGGGCGATTGACGTACCACATCAAGGCCAAGCAATGCAGCAAGCAGGCCAAAACGGTCACCAAGGCGACCGCCACAGCACGTTTCAACGTGATAAATTTAAACACGAAACTCCCAGTCGGCAGCCGGGAGGGTTCCCGTTGCATGGGTTCAACAAAAAATACAGTCACTTATGGCCTTTTATTTTGGTCAATTCTGCTGTCAACAAAGTCAAATGCGAACATAAATCCGCCATTTGCTTTTGCCTGGTTTCCAGGCTGCGCCGGATCTCATTCATTTGGGTCTCCATGTATTCAAAATGGATTTGAAAATACCGCGCGGGGAAAATTGGTTTTCTCCTGGGCATCAGCCTTCACCGGATAAGTGATCTGTTGTCGGTAAGCGGATTTTATTGCCATGCTATATTACTCCCCTTAAAACTTCGTCTATTAGAATAAGACGTTTAAGCGCGGGAAATCCCTCACCGTAGGTAAAAAATTTTTCTTTGCCGATTTGTATTTTTGGAGAGATAGCATCTACCCGGCTTGGCCGCACGACCACCTCGAACGGGCGGCTGTTCTCTTAGCGAAGCCGCCAAGCGCACTGCCCCGACATTGCGGTCGTTGAACACCACGGCAATATCCTTGCCCTTTAAGCGCATGGACACCACATTAACTTTATGTTTGTAATTCGGATCAGGCAAGGTTTCCTTAAAGCCGTTGACCAGCGTGGTGATGGTCGGCACTTGCCCGATAGTGGCAAACCCAGGGTCAGGGTGCTGCATCACCAAGCCGCCCAGAGCGACGGTGACTTTATTCTTTTCGCCGCGCTTGACCATCTGTTCACGGCTGGCGGCAATATGCGCCAGGATATTCGTCACCTCGGCAGTTGACCCCGTGGCTTTTTAAGGCCGCTGCCTTTAATGTTGTAACCTTGCCCCACCGGATGCCCGAGCCGGCCACCGTCCGGGTGCGCCTCGTCCCGGTGCAGCGGCACATAATGCTGCCATTGGGCTTTCAGCGCCGCGACAGTCTCCGGCGTTTCCATGTTGTACGCCACCAGCAAATCCAAGGTCCCGTTATTGATTTTGTCAACCTTATCACCCAGCTTTGTCAATATTAAGCGTTTGGACGGCGGATATTTGTCAACCATTGCCTGTGCTTGTGCGTCCGACACACCGGACAATGCCAGCCGTTCCGCTTCCGTCCCCTTAAACGCTTGCGCCCGTTGCCAGTGTTGCACGGCTTTTTTGGCGGCGGCAATGGCTTTGGTGTCTTCCGATTTAATGGCCTTGTCGAGGCCGTCCTTTGCGGCCATGCGTTCTTGATCAATCATGGCCTGGCTCGGATTGCGCTGCGCCATCAACTTATTGCGGCTGGGCGCATGGCGGGCATGGAGGAATTCCTGAAAGTCGTCAAAGCTGATCTTGTTGCTGTGCAACGCCTTCAACAACGGCTTAAATTCCGTGTCGTAGAACTCGTCCACCCGGCTTGCCGCCCGTTGGCTGTACAGTTCTTCCGCCAGGTACGGATTGACCGCCTCGTCAATGTCGCCGTTTTTGGCCTGCACCTTCTGGACGTGCCGCAACATGTCCACCATACGGTCTTGGTAGTTGTAGATTACCGTGTCCTTGTCCGGCAATTGGCCTTTAATCCAGGCGATAACCGCGCCGTCCTTTTTCTCGACCACGGCGCGGCTGTCGTTGGGGGCAGCAATATCCTTGGGGGCTATCGAATAGCGGATGTCATTGTTTTCGTTTCTGAATGCGCCGGTGTTGCCGGTGGCGGACTTGATTTGGTTGGGGTTGAAGGCAACTACGAGCTTTTCGTTATCGCCATTTTTTCCAAATTCGACAGAACGATCAGTAACAATTACCCCGTCATTACTATTTTCGTTTGCTTGGCTTATGATCGACTTTTTCCCTAAAACGTGTTCCAACCAAGTGACCACATCTTGCCCGTCAAAACCATTCGGTTCGTTGACTGAATCAATAATCACAGGGGATTTCAATGCAATGAAAACTGGCATTATATTGGCGTTTCCACCGGCATTTTTTGCGTAAGCCCCGGCACTTACCATATCATTGAATATTTCCAACCTATTGCCGTAATCCACGACGGTATGCGTTGTATTATTGGTAAAAAAGAAACCTTCTTCGTCGTCTTCAAAGACGCTGCCAATCTTTGATTTATCAAATTCGGTAAAATCCGCACCAGACCCATGATAAACCACCATCGGCTCGCCGTTGGTGTCGGTGACTTTGGAAGATTGAACCTTTTGCCCGACAAGCCGTCTATAATAGTCGTTAAGACGCGCCGATTCGGCTAGCGGCTGTTGTGAAGCGATTCCCTCACCGCGTTGTGATATAAACCCGTCGGCGCGGCTTACATCCAATAATTCGTGGTCATAGATCAGCCTGCCATTGGCATCTTCCCTAAAACCAGCCGTCACGGCATAAAGTTTTCCTGAAATTTCGACGTGTTTTGAAATAGTAACCAGTCTGTTGCGTGTATTCTTTGGGTTAATCCCATCATAAACGACAAACCCATTTTTTATTAATTCAGGTGTAGCAACAAAAGCCTTTAGTTTGTCCGGTGCGCCACCGTGGCTGATTGTTTCATCAATACCGCCTTTCCTAATCTCTAATTCAAGCCCTGAGTTATTGTTCCTATAGGCACCAATCACGTTTTTGTAAGCGTATTCCCTTGTTTTTTCACGGGCAGAATCCATGTTTACCGGCTCTGAAAAATCGTAAAACTCATCTCCTTTAACAATTAATGGCTTGCCATTCGTCAACTCATTAATTGCCGCTTCGGTTTCCCAATCCCCAAACCAGTCCTTGAACGCCTGCGTCCTGACCTGAATCCATTGCATCTTGTTCAATTTTGAGCGTTCGCCATTCGGTGCCAGCATCGCGCCCGGTTTTTCGCTGCCGTCGGTGTTGAAATACTTGGCCTCAATAGCCTGATACTGTTTTTCGTAGTCGGGCATGTCGGCCATACCCTCTGGGGCATAAACGCTTGCCATTGCCGCCCCACTATTTCTGCCATTAATTACCAATTTATTACTAATCGGTTTTAAATTGGTAGTTGTGCTTATTGCATAACGCGCCAACGCCGCCAAGTCCGCCGGGGTCAAGCTGTTCAAGTTGACCACCCCCATCCTGAGCAGGGCAACACGCACAGCGGCGATAAAGTCCCGGATGATTTTCTTGATTGCCCCCTTGAAACTGTCAGGTTTTTGGGAGTACTCCGTCACCAGATAGGCCATGAACTCCTCTTGCTGGTGTTAGGGCTTGGTTTTGGCGGCAATCACCCGCTGGTAAGCGGCATTTTCAATTTTGCTGCCAAGCCCGATGCTGGCGAGGTTAAAGCGCCGTTCCATCGCATCGCCGAATTCTTCGATGGCGGCGCGGGTTTTGGGGTCGGTGGCTAAGGCGCGGTGTAACAATTCATGATTGATAACGCTTTTCAGGTTATCTTGGGTGACATTATCGGCAATGACGTACACTATGTCGTTTTTGGGGTCGTAGTAGCCTTCGACTCCGCTCAGGGCAAGCCCGCCGCCTGCATCAAATGAATTGGCGGTTTCCGGCGCATCTTTTGCCGACTGCACCACCCGCAATTTCCCGCCTAGCAAGAGCTTGCCGACGGACTTGGGTAATAGCATGAGGATGTCGGCAACACTACTTAGTAACTTTTTGGACAGTTGTGGTATATTTCGCGCATCGTTTTCATCGGTAGCGTTGGGGCTTCCTGAACTGGTCTTGTTGTCAGGCAATGCAGCGTATCCGTACTGGTTATCAGGGCTGGTAAAAAGGGGTTCGCGCCCTCTTATGAGCGACTCAAACTTGTGTTTATCTGTGCAATTACCATCCCGGACTGGGAACGCTGAATTAATCCGGTAATAATCCTGCCCATTTTCCGTAGCTGGCCGCATCTCAATGTACATGACATTGTTGTTCGGATTCCTTGCGACCTTTAGTATGCAGGACACAATGGCCTCCATGACCACACCCAGGGCATCGAAACCCCTCCGGCCAACGCGCTTGCATCAAAGCCTCTTCGCATTGGGCTTCGACCCCATATTGCCGAATAAAGTCGGGCATCGATAAGCCGGGTTGGAATTGTACGCGATTCATAGGCATGGCACACCTCCTGAGCAGTGGTGATACCAGTATACCCCTGGGAATTGCTTATGCCATATTTGGCGGAAAATTCTTGCTAATCAATTTAGATTTTGCGATAGCCCCCTGCAAATAAACTTTACATGGCTATGAACAAAGCACAGGTAGCTTATTCATAGTCACGTAATTTAATACCACTGAGTCCAACTTCCACAACTGAGAGTCAGTAAAATTCAAATCCTGTAAATTCCCAATACAGCTGTAACTCAAAAACAATTTTTACAACTTTTTTATACGCATTTCGTTAAATTGCTCTCCAACGTATCAATTGGTAAGGGGAGCAATCATGGCTATTAGTTACCTGCTAAGCGCATTATTGGCATTAGCTTTATTCATCTATTTATTAGTGGCGTTATTTTTTCCGGAGAAATTTTAATGTTCATCAATAATTATATTCAAATTTCGCTTTATCTCATCACACTGTTATTGTTCGCAAAACCCTTGGGGGTCTATATGGCTAACGTGTATGAAAACCGTCCTGTGCTGATTAATCGTTTTTTGGCTTCGATAGAATTGGCGTTGTACCGTTTAAGCGGGGTTAAGCCTGAACAAGAAATGACCTGGAAGGCATATGCGGCGGCTTTGTTGTGGTTTAACTTGTTAGGAGGATTGGCGATATTTGGCTTACAAATCCTACAATCCTATTTGCCCTTAAACCCCCAGCAACTAGGGAATGTATCGTTCGATTCCGCTTTTAATACCGCCGTCAGTTTTATCACCAATACCAATTGGCAGGGATATTCGGGCGAAGTGACGATGAGTTACTTGACGCAAATGCTGGGGCTAACGGTGCAGAATTTTGTGTCCGCAGCAACCGGTATGGCGGTTTTGGTGGCGATGATCCGCGGATTTCAACGCAAGAACACGGCGACTATCGGTAATTTTTGGGTGGATTTAACCCGTGGGCTTTTGTACATCTTGTTGCCTTTATCCTTGGTATTTTCATTCGTATTGGTCGGCCAAGGCGTGGTGCAAACCTTCAAGCCTTATGTGCAGATTCCTTTAGTCGAACAGGCTCAAGTGAGCCCGCAACCGGAACAAGCAAATACCCAAATAATTGCCGTTGGCCCGGCAGCTTCCCAGATTGCTATCAAGCAATTGGGTACCAATGGCGGCGGTTTTTTTAATGCCAATTCCGCGCATCCTTTTGAAAACCCAACACCGTTGTCGAATTTTCTGGAGTTATTGGCAATCTTATTAATCCCCTCCGCCCTGTGCCATAGTTTTGGGACAATGATAAATGACACGCGACAAGGCTGGGCGATTTTAACCACAATGACCTTGGTTTTGGTTGGCGGATTACTGGTTACGCTCCACTATGAGCAAGCGGGCAACCCATTATTGTCAGCGGGGGTTGACCAAGCACCGAGCCTAACGCAATCAGGTGGTAACATGGAAGGCAAGGAAACCCGCTTTGGTATAGTCAATTCAGTGCTTTGGGCAACGGCAACGACCGCCGCGTCAAATGGTTCTGTCAATGCCATGCATGATTCGTTTATGCCACTGAGTGGTATGGTGCCGATGTGCCTGATCCAGTTAGGTGAAGTGATTTTCGGTGGTGTCGGTTCCGGTCTCTATGGCATGTTGGTTTTCGCTATCATTGCCGTCTTTGTTGCCGGGTTGATGATTGGCCGTACGCCGGAATATCTGGGTAAAAAAATTGAAGCTTTCGAGATCAAAATGGCGGCTATCGTTATTTTAATTCCGGCATTCTTTATCTTGATGGGTACTGCTTTGGCGGTGCTAACGGATGCGGGCAAAGCAGGGATTGCCAATCCCGGCGCGCACGGCTTTAGTGAAATCCTATACGCTTTTTCTTCAGCGGCGGGTAATAACGGCAGCGCCTTTGCAGGCTTAAGCGCCAACACACCTTTTTACAATATTGTCCTAGGTATCATCATGTTGTTTGGTCGTTACGGGATCATTATCCCTGTGTTGGCGATCGCAGGATCATTGGCTGCCAAAAAGTCAGTACCGATCACAGTTGGCACCCTGCCTACCCATACCCCTCTATTTGTGCTGCTGTTGATTGCAACCATTTTATTGGTCGGCGCGTTAACCTTTGTGCCAGCATTGGCGTTAGGGCCGATTGTCGAACATTTACAGCTTATAAATCTGCACTAAGCCTATCTATTAAAAGGAGTTACCAGATGACGACCCTACATCATACACATCCGTTTATTACAAATGTGCTTCTGATTGAAGCACTATTCGATACGTTACGTAAATTAGCACCGCAACAGCAATGGAAAAATCCGGTAATGTTTGTGGTTTACATCGGCAGCATTTTGACCACGGGCTTATGCCTGGAAAGTCTTTTCCGAGGCGACAATCAACAGCTTGGTTTTATGTTAGCCATAACCTTTTGGCTTTGGTTTACCGTCTTATTTGCCAATTTTGCCGAAAGCATTGCCGAAGGGCGCAGCAAAGCACAGGCGGCATCCTTACGCGGCGCTAAACGTGAACTCATGGCAAAGAAACTGGATGAACCGCGTTACGGCAACAACTACGCTAAAGTGGTCAGTACGTCTTTACGTCGTGACGACATCGTATTGATCGAAGCGGGCGATTTTGTACCGGCGGATGGGGAAGTCGTCGAAGGAGCCGCCTCGGTCGATGAAAGTGCAATCACCGGGGAAAGTGCGCCGGTCATCCGCGAATCCGGCGGAGACTTTAGTTCCGTCACGGGTGGAACACGGGTGTTGTCCGATTGGTTGGTGGTGCGCGTAACGGTAAACCCCGGTGAAGCGTTTCTCGACCGGATGATTTCGATGGTGGAAAGCGCTTCACGTCAAAAAACGCCTAACGAAATTGCCCTGACCATTTTACTGGTCGCACTGACCATAATATTTTTATTGACCACAGTGACCCTGTTGCCTTATTCGATTTACAGTGTAAGCATCGCAAAATCAGGGTCGCCCGTTTCGATTACCGTCCTGGTCGCACTTTTAGTTTGCCTAATCCCGACAACGATAGGCGGTTTATTGTCTGCGATAGGTGTCGCCGGTATCGGTCGGATGATGCAAAAAAACGTCATTGCTACATCAGGCCGGGCTATTGAAGCGGCTGGCGATGTGGATGTGTTGCTGCTGGACAAGACGGGTACAATCACCCTGGGTAATCGGCAAGCATCAGGATTTTATCCGCTTGGCGGCATCAGCGAAAAAGAACTGGCAGACTCAGCCCAGTTAGCCACCTTAGCTGACGAAACGCCGGAAGGCCGAAGTATTATCATTTTAGCCAAACAAAAATTCGCCTTACGGGAACGCAATATTCAAGAATTAGGCGCTACCTTTGTCGCGTTCAGCGCACAAACTCGGATGAGCGGCGTTAACATCGGTGACCGTCAAATCCGTAAGGGCGCGGCGGATGCTATACGTGCTTATGTTGAATCGCAACAGGGAAAGTTTCCGGATGAAGCAAAAAATCTGGCTGATAACGTCGCTCGTAGAGGTAGTACGCCGTTGTTAGTGGCTGAAGGTGGTCGTGTGTTAGGAGTGATCGAACTGAAAGATACGGTTAAAGGCGGCATCAAGGAACGTTTTGTTGAGCTACGGCGCATGGGCATTAAAACCATCATGATTACCGGCGACAACCGCTTGACCGCCGCCGCGATAGCCGCAGAAGCGGGTGTCGATGATTTTTTGGCAGAAGCAACACCGGAAGCCAAACTTAAGCTCATCCGCGAGCAACAAGCGGAAGGTCGATTGGTTGCGATGACTGGAGACGGCACCAACGATGCCCCTGCGTTAGCCCAAGCTGATGTCGCAGTCGCGATGAATTCAGGTACGCAAGCCGCCAAAGAAGCCGGAAACATGGTCGATCTGGATTCCAACCCGACAAAACTGATCGAAATTGTCGAAACCGGCAAACAAATGCTGATGACGCGCGGCGCCTTAACGACCTTCAGTTTGGCGAACGACCTAGCGAAATATTTTGCAATTGTACCTGCCGCTTTTGCCAGCACTTATCCTGAATTGGGTGCGCTTAATATCATGGGTCTTAGCAGCCCGGACAATGCGATTCTTTCCGCCGTCATTTTTAATGCCCTTATTATTGTTGCGTTAATTCCTTTGGCATTGAAAGGCGTTACCTATCGACCTCAAAGTGCAGAAGTGTTACTCCGTAATAATTTACTGGTTTACGGCGGCGGCGGCGTGATTGTGCCTTTCATCGGGATTAAGTTAATCGATCTTGGTTTGACCGCATTAGTGCTATAACGGAGGAGAAAACTATCATGGCTCAACAACTCAAACCTGCATTAATTATGCTCTTGTTTTTTACCTGCTTAACGGGTATTGCCTATCCGCTTTTAGTGACCTTTGGTGCTCAGATGCTATTTCCTAATCAAGCAAACGGCAGTTTAATCATTAACGAAAAGCAGATGATATGCTCAGAACTAATTGGGCAACCGTTCACCCGGCCTGATTTTTTTTGGGGACGGCCTTCTGCGACTTCGCCAAATCCTTATAACGCGGGCGCTTCTAGCAGTTCTAACTTGGGGCCGGGCAATCCTAGCCTAGTAGAGGCGGTCAAGGTTCGTATCGCGGCATTGCAAGCTAACGATCCTGAAAATAAAGCACCTGTTCCGATTGATCTGGTTACCGCTTCAGCCAGCGGCCTTGATCCGCATATTAGCCCTGCGGCGGCCGAGTATCAAATCAACCGTATCGCCAAATTGCGAAAGATGAACCCAGAAAAGCTTCGGGAACTGGTACAGTCTCATACCGAGGGACGGCAATGGGGCTTGTTAGGGGAGCCGCGAGTTAATGTCTTAAGCTTAAATCTGGCATTGGATACCGCTCACTAGGCCGACCACGATTTGTCAGAGGATTTGGGTCGATTTTGGATGGATTGATTTCCAGTCAAAGGATTATCATGAACTGACCTTAAACTAAGTTAATAGGCTGAAATATGGAACAAAAGACAAAGAGAAGATTATTTACAATCTTGCCCTGGGTAATAACGCTTACTGTTTTGGGGGCATTCACACTGTATGGCAACATTTATAAAGCGGGTTACAATCCATTCGAGACGCAGATTATTAAGAGCTATTTAGTCTCTAAGATGAGGATTAATCTACTCGAAGCTAATACGGCTGAAAAAAACGCCGTACTAGCAATGACTGATGAGGAATCGGAAGCTTTTGCCGTCAAAGCACGTCAAGCTGCCGATAGTGTGGAAAAAAGCAGGAATGAAATTGAATCCATCATCCAGCAAGGTAAGTATTCGAAAGAGATAGAATTGGTTAATGAATTTAATATTTGTTGGTCACAATACAGAAAACTTGATGAAACAATCCTGAACCTGGCAGTTCAAAACACCAATCTCAAAGCCCAAAAAATATCCTCAACACAATGCGCCCAAGAAATACAAAACTTTGAAGAAAGCATGAACCGTCTAATCCAGCGGGACAATAAGAATAATCAGTGTAGTGAGGCTGTCATACCTGCGTATGAAGCGCTCACAGCCAGCCTTAAAATATTTGCCCTCCACAAGCCACATATTGAAGAGGCGGATGACAAACAGATGGATAATATCGAACAAAGCATCAATTCTTATGACAAATCAGCTAAAAAAGCCCTTAATACGCTAAGCGGCATTGCCGCACTAAGGGATAATCCAGAACTGAAAAACGCACAAACTGCTTATGATCGGTTCATGAAGCTGACCAGCGAAGTCTTAAGGCTTTCTAGGATGAACACCAATATCAAGTCAGCAGAGCTATCCCTGGGAAAGCTTAGGTTGGTTTCTTCACAATGCCAGGAAATTCTCACAACTCTCCAGGGTACAGTTCAAGCCCAAGGTAATTATTCGCTTCCCCGATTGAAAAAAGGGGAATAACTATTTACGGATAAACAGATCAATCATCATGAGCAGCGAACGCCCAAATCCTGATGCCTTACTCGCCCGTGTGGAACGGGAGGAACAACAGAGCAAACGTGGTCGGCTAAAAATATTTTTCGGTGCGGCCGCAGGTGTCGGCAAAACCTACGCCATGCTTTTAGCCGCCCATGGCAAACGCCTTAAAGGGATTGATGTTGTTGTGGGACTGGTCGAAACCCATGAGCGTCAAGAAACCATTGCCGTCTTACAAGGATTAGATGCCTTGCCACCTAAGTTGGTGCAACATCGCGGGACTGTGCAACGTGAGTTTGATTTGGATGGCGCACTAAAACGCAAGCCCACTTTAATTTTAATCGATGAGTTAGCCCACAGTAATGCGTTAGGTTGCCGTCACCCAAAACGCTGGCAGGATATTGACGAACTCTTGAAGGCGGGTATTGATGTTTATAGCACCCTAAACGTTCAACATTTGGAAAGCCTGAATGACGACATCAACCAGGTTACTGGGGTACAGGTAACGGAAACAGTCCCCGATACGGTTTTTGAACTTGCCGATGAAATTGAGTTAATCGATTTGCCGCCCGACGACTTATTGATTCGCCTGAAAGAAGGCAAAGTTTACATACCCCAGCAAGCCGAACGGGCAATGCAAAACTTCTTTCGCAAAGGCAACCTGATTGCATTGCGGGAATTATCGCTACGGCTTACCGCTGACCGGGTTGATGCCCAAATGCTGGATTACCGGGATGATAATGCCATCCGGGATATATGGCAGATCGGTGAATGCATCTTGATTTGTATCGGCCCTAACGCGATTGCTGAACGGTTGGTACGCGCAGGTAAACGCTTGGCAGCAAGCCTGCATGCACAATGTATCGTCGCTTATGTCGAAACCCCAAAACTTCAGCGTTTAACTCCCGAACAACGCGATGAAGTGCTGCGCGTATTACGTTTTGCCGAAACCTTGGGCGCAGAGACGGCGACGCTATCTGGGCTGGTTATTAGCGAAGAAATATTGAATTTTGCTAAGAATCGCAATGTCACCAAAATTGTGTTGGGCAAACCGAGCCGGAGGGGTTGGAAGCGGTGGTTATTAGGTTCAATGGTCGATGTGCTGATTTCTGAGGCGCATAATATCAACATTTATTTATTGGGCAGTCCAGCGGGTTTTAAAAGTGATGAATTAGCTTCACTAAAAAATGGAACTAAAACTAAATCGACGCGCTTTTATTATCCTACTGGGGATAGGTCTAAAAAACGATGGTTAGGGCTGGGATGGGCAATAGGTACGACCACGTGCTGTAGCCTGATTAGCTGGTTGATGACCGGGCGATTTGAACTCGCGAATATTGTGATGGTTTATTTGCTGGGTGTGGTTTTTGTGGCTGCCCGTTTTGGCCGTGAAGCATCCATTCTGACTTCTTTTTTAAGCGTCCTGGCATTTGATTTTTTCTTTGTAGACCCTATCCATACGTTCTCAGTTGCGGATGCCCAATATTTGGTTACCTTTGTGATTATGCTGCTGGTTGGTGTGGTTATCAGCCACCTGACGAGCAATATGCGGGCGCAAACCAAAGTTGCCGCACATCGGGAAAGGCGCGCCAAAGTTTTATATGCCTTAAGCGAAGAGCTGGCTGTCAGCCGCACATTGACTGACGCGGCAAAAATTGCTGTACGGCATATTCAGGCTGAATTCGGAGGCACCAATGTGTTGTTGTTGCCATCTGAGGGTGGTCGCGTCATTTATCCATTAGAGTCGCCATTATCGGAATCTTTACGGGGTTGCGATCTTGGAGTTGCCCAATGGGTTTTCGATCATGGACAAATTGCAGGCCAGGGTACAGATACGTTACCGGGTGCTAATGCTGTGTATTTCCCGATGACAGGCTATCGGGGCGTGATTGGTGTACTGGCTTTACGTGCTGCCAATTTACGACGGGTGTTTTTGCCTGAGCAACGCCGATTGCTGGATACCTTTATCAACCAGATTGTGCAAACAATTGAGCGTGTCCGCCTATCCGATGATGCACAACAATCCCAAATGCGAATTGAATCGGAATCGTTACGTAATTCCCTGCTTAGTGCGATTTCCCATGACTTACGGACACCGTTAGCATCCATTGTAGGTGCAGCCAGTACGCTCGTCGATAAGGATGCTCAACTTTCACAGACTGATCGGCAAGAATTAGGCTTTACGATTTATGATGAAGCCCTGCGAATGTCAAACTTAACTAACAATATTTTAGATATGGCGCGTTTGGATGCCGGTAAGGCACAGCTTAACCGGCAGTGGTATCCTTTGGATGAAATCATCGGCGGCGCTTTAGCACGGTTAAAGAGGAAACTTGAAGGCCGGGTTGTAAACACAAAGCTTCCTGAAGGTCTATGCCTAGTGCGCCTCGATGCGGTCTTGATAGAGCAAGTGCTGATAAATTTATTGGAAAATGCCTGCAAATACACGGCTGCTGGGACACCTATTGATATTTCAGCGGAACGGTCTGTGCATACCTTAAAAGTGACCGTTGCTGACCGAGGCCAAGGCATCCCGGTCGGGGAAGAAGAAAAGCTGTTCGACAAATTTTATCGCCTAGACCGGGAAGGTTCCCAAAGCGGCGTGGGATTGGGTCTGTCTATCTGTAAGGCGATAGTGATTGCCCACGGTGGCCTGATTGGCGCAAATAATCGCCTTGAAGGCGGGGCTGAGTTTTATTTTGTACTGCCGATGGATGAGGCGCTACCAGAATTTGAAACCGAAGACCATCAAGATGGATAACCTGAAATCAGCCATTGTGATCATCGAAGATGACCCGCAAATCTGCCGGTTTTTACGGACGAGCTTGAGTGCAAATGGCTTTACTTTGTTCGAAGCGAATACTGGCGAACAAGGCTTGGTAGAAGTAGCTACCCGAAAGCCTGACTTAGTCATTCTCGACCTGGGTTTACCGCGTATGGACGGCATAACAGTTATTAATAAAGTGCGGAGTTGGTCCAGTGTGCCAATTATCGTGTTATCGGCCAGAAGTCAGGAACAAGATAAGATAACCGCATTGGATGCCGGCGCAGATGATTATCTGACCAAACCATTCAGCATAGGCGAATTATTGGCCAGAATTCGAGTAGCTATTCGCCACATCAATCAATTTAAGCAAGACAGCACGGAAACCGAATTTTGCGAGGGCGAGTTGCGGGTTGATTTATCCCGCCGTCAGATCTTTATCGGCGAGCGGGAAATCCACCTAACGCCTATCGAATACCGGCTTTTAAATGCGTTAATTCGAAATGCAGGAAAAGTCATGACACACCGGCAATTGCTGTTGAATGTGTGGGGGCCGGCTTATGTGGAACACGATCATTACGTTCGAATATATATGGGGCAACTACGGCAAAAACTAGAGGTGGATTCTACCCAGCCTCGTTATTTGCTGACTGAAACGGGTATTGGTTATCGTTTAGCCTATAGCGGTGATTTATAAAACGCAGGATGTATGCAAACTTAGATTTAGGATATGGTTGGAATTACTCCACGCCTTAACCGATGTTTTTTACAGCTAATTGAGTAAGCCCGCTTTTGCTGGTGAAAAGATTCCGTTTGACTTCGTGGACTCGAAAGAGGATGACGTTTGTCGTGATGATGACTGTAGCTGCTCAATAAAATAGCGCGTAAAGCTCGGCAAATAGCTTTGTTTTAAATATGCGAACTTGGTCGTCGACGGAGAAATGAGATGCGCCAGATCAAGTGCAACAAGGTCGGAATCAATATCTGGCTCATAGGATGTTCCTGCAATGATGCCCACGCCAAACCCCAGACGCACATAGGTTTTGATTACATCGGAATCGGCTGCTGCCAAGGTGATATCTAGATAGATTCCTTCCTCGTCGAAAGCCCGCTCAATATTGCTGCGGCCAGTAAAGCCACGGCTATACGTCAAGATGGGATAAGTTGCCAGGCGTTCCAGTGTGATATTTTCACCTATTAGAGGATGGTTTTTAAGAACGACGGCAATATGATACCACTGGTAGCAAGGCTTAATTACCAGCTTTTCGTCTTCATCCATTTTTTCGGTACAGATGGCGATATCTGCCTTATGTTGGTGCAAAAAATTAATCAAATTACCGGGCGATGATTGCTCGATATAGATTTTGATGCCAGGGTATTTTTCCCTGAATTTGCTGATCGGTGTGGGCAAAAAATATTTTGCTTGGGTATGTGTGGTTGCGATATGCAGCGTTCCGTTGCGGTTATCCAGAAAATCATCGGCCAACGCCCGGATATTACGCTTGGCCTGGTTAACGGATGTCACTTCTTCCAGGATACGCACGCCTAAAGGTGTAGGGCCCAGCAATCGTTTCCCATGTCGCTCAAATAGCGGTGTGCCTATTTCATCCTCAAGCATTAGCAGTTGCCGACTCACAGCAGATTGCACGATATTCATCTTTTCCGCTACTTTGGTCAGGTTATAGCCCGTTTCCTGGAGGAGATGTAATATTTCGAGTTGATTTAAGTTCATTTTAGCTGTCAGATATAAAAATCAGCGGCGGCTTCGGGAACTTCAGGCTTAGCCAAGTTAAACCAGTGGGCATGTTTAATGAACAGCGAGACCTTATCGCCTTTATTCAAATCCAATTGTTTGAACTGGTCACTGGGCATTTCGGCAAAAATAGTCTTGGTGGGATTATTTAAAGCTTCATTAATTAACTCAAGCCGAATAGTCGCGCCTAAATGCTGCCAATCTTTCAAAACAATAGGCGATGCAGAACTGTCGGCCAGTTTTTCAACGCCTATGTGATGGGGGCGGACATGGGCGGTAATACCTTCAGCATCATCAAGAACGATTCCGGCACTCTTGAGCCAGACACTATCGCCTTTTTGCAAATCAAATACATTGGTCTGACCAATAAAATGGGAGACGAAATCGTTGCTGGGAGAATCATAGATTTCACTGGGTGTGCCTTTTTGCTCAATCTTGCCCTTATTAAGCACGACGATCTGACTGGCAACTTCCATCGCTTCTTCTTGGTCGTGGGTCACAAAAATGGTGGTGACGTTCAATTCATGATGTAAATGCCGCAGCCAAAGGCGCAAGTCTTTGCGGACACTAGCATCGAGAGCACCAAACGGCTCATCCAGCAATAATACCGATGGCTGTACTGCCAATGCCCGTGCCAAAGCAATACGTTGACGCTGACCGCCGGAAAGCTGATCGGGAAAGCGGTCATGTAACCAATCGAGCTGCACCAGATTCAACAAATCATGCACCAGCTTTCGGATAACTGCTTCGCTGGGACGATCCTTATGTGGTTTAACCCTAAGACCGAAGGCAATGTTGTCAAATACCGTCATGTGCCGGAACAGTGCATAATGTTGGAATACAAATCCGATATGGCGGTTCTTGACCGATTTGTCGGTGACATTATCCCCGCGCAAAAACACATCGCCCTGGTCGGCTTGTTCAAGTCCTGCAATGATGCGGAGCAACGTCGTTTTACCGCAACCGGAAGGCCCCAATAATGCGACCAAATCGCCATCTGGGATGTCGAGGTTGATGTTGTTCAGTGCTGAAAATGCACCGAACCGTTTGCTTATATTTTTTAAAACTATGCTCATAATGTTTTTCTCATACAAATCGTTACGACTACTAATGGCTATCCGCAGCTTTCCTGGATGCTTTTAAATCTTGTTTTTGCTTCCATTCCAGGAAGGTTTTAACGACCAGCGTTACTACCGCCAGTCCTGCCAATAGTGATGCACTGGCGAAAGCGCCGACGAAATCGTATTCGTTGTAGCTCACTTCAATATGAAGTGGCAGGGTGTTGGTAAGCCCCCTGATATGTCCAGATACCACCGATACCGCGCCAAATTCGCCCATTGCTCTGGCATTACATAAAAGTACACCGTACAGCAAACCCCACTTGATATTAGGCAGGGTAATCTTGAAAAAAGTTTGCCAGCCGCTTGCGCCTAACGACAAGGCCGCTTCTTCCTCTTCATGGCCGATTTCCTGCATCAGTGGTATCAACTCACGGGCAACAAACGGAAAAGTCACAAACAAGGTTGCCAAAACAATTCCCGGCACCGCGAAAATGACCTTGAAATTATGCTCGGAAAACCAAGGTCCAAACCAACCCTGGGCACCGAAAATCAACACATAGATAAGCCCTGCAATCACAGGCGACACTGAAAATGGCAGGTCAATCAGCGTAATCAACAGGCTTTTGCCGCGAAACTCAAACCGGGCAATAGCCCAGGCGGCGGAAACACCAAACACAGTGGTCAATGGCACAGTGATGGCGGCAGTTAACAATGTTAACTTGATTGCAGCCAGAGTGTCTGGATGTGTCAGGCTGGAAGCATAGGCTCCCCAGCCTTTGGCAAAAGCTTCAATTAGCACTGTTGCTAACGGCAAAATCAAAAAAACACCAATGATCGTTAAAGTGAGCGCAACCAACGCATAACGCACCCAGTCAGCATCGCCGATGGTCAGTGGTTTGGAGTGTACTGTCAAAACAGGGGAAATAGTATTCATAAGTGAGCCTCTCAAAGTTGTCCACTACGGCGACGCACCCACCATTGCAGGCCGTTAACCGATAACAGTAACAAAAATGATATAAGCAACATGGTCAAGCCAATGGCAGTGGCACCGGCATAATCGTATTGCTCCAGTTTGGTGATAATCAACAGCGGCACGATTTCCGAAACATAAGGCATGTTACCGGCAATAAAAATCACTGAACCGTACTCGCCGACCCCACGGGCAAATGCCAAGGCAAAGCCCGTAATTGCAGCCGGGAGGATATTGGGCAAGATGACTTTGACAAAGGTTTGTAGCCGCGTAGCACCTAAGCTGGCAGCGGCTTCTTCCATTGCCTTGTCGAATTCCTGTAACACCGGCTCGATAGTACGCACAACAAACGGCAAGCCGATAAAGATTAAGGCAAAAACGATTCCTAAAGGCTTGTAGGCGATTTGGATGCCAAATGCTTCCATCACCAGCTTGCCGATCCAGCCTTTAGGCTCGTAAATTGCCGCCAGCACAATACCTGCCACAGCGGTCGGCAAAGCGAACGGTAGGTCAATCAGCGCGTCGAATAGTTTTTTCCCTGGAAAGGGATAACGCACTAGCGTCCATGCAATGATGAAACCGAATATTCCGGAAAACGCCGCAGCAATCAATGCTGAGCCAAAGCTGACACGAAATGAAGCCAGCACACGGGGGTCGGTCAGGATCGCCCAGTACTCGTCGAGACTTAGTTGAAAAGTCTTCAGCAGCATCGCGCTGAGCGGTATCAATACTATCAACGCTAGATAGATCAGCGTAAAGCCAATGGTCGGGCGAAATCCCGGCATGATGTTGCTTTGTGACATGTCCGTAACCTTCGGTTTAAATGAGTGCCAATAAAAAAAGCGGTATTATTTCTCTATGGTTGATTCCGTTCATGCTCTTAGGGCATGCAAGTGGTTCGACAAGCCCACCATTTATGCCCTTTGGGTACGAACGGAATCAACCAAGTAATTTTCGTGCTGTTGAAAGACTCAATTCAGTTAAGGCGCGTAAATCTGGTCGAACGTGCCGCCATCATCGAAATGCTCTTTTTGTGCTTTTGCCCAACCGCCAAATTTGTCAGCAACCGTAAACAATTCCAGTTTCGGAAAACGTTTTAAATCGGCTTGATCAGCTTGTTCAGGTTCAGATGGACGGTAATAATGCTTCGCCGCGATTTTTTGTCCGACCGGTGAATACAGGTATTTCAAATAGGCTTCCGCCAAATCCTGAGTACCGTTCTTTTTGACGATCTTATCAACCACAGCCACTGGCGTTTCTGCCAAGATGCTGGTTGGCGGCACGATAATTTCAAACTGGTCTTTGCCATTTTCATTATCGTTAATCGCCAGGAACGCTTCATTTTCCCAGGCGATCAACACGTCACCTTGTCCACGCTGGATGAAGGTCGTTGTTGATCCTCGCGCACCAGAGTCGAGTACAGGCACATTTTTGTATAACTTCTTCACAAAATCCTTAGCGGCCTCTTTACTACCCAGAGTCTTTTCTGCGTAAGCCCAGGCAGCCAAATAGTTATAACGTGCGCCACCGGAGGTCTTGGGGTTAGGCGTAATGACGGAAACACCTTCTTTCACCAAATCACCCCAATCTTTAATGCCTTTAGGATTGCCTTTACGAACCAAAAAAACAATCGTAGAGGTGTAAGGCAAGCTGTTGTGCGGCAAACGGCTTTGCCAATCTTTGGGCAGCAGGCGGGCTTTTTCGGCGATTTGGTCGATGTCATAAGACAGTGCCAAGGTCAGTACATCGGCTTCCAAGCCATCGATCACCGCCCGTGTCTGTTTGCCGCCGCCGCCGTGGGATTGCTGGACTTCAACGTCTTCTCCGGTTTTGTCTTTCCAGTATTTTATAAATTCCTTGTTGAAGTCTTGGTACAGTTCCCGTGTCGGATCGTATGAGACGTTGAGGAGGGTTCTTTCGGCCAGCGCTGTTCCGCTGATCAATAAAGCGGCAATTAAAATCAGCAACTGCTTGCTTGGTTTCGTAAAGTTCATGGTTACTCCATATCAATATTGGTCAATATTGGGTTAAAAGTTTGAAATAAATTAGGGTTTTGCTATAAAACACAGGTCTTCGATGCATTTTTTCGATACAGTTTCATGTTAAGCGGCTTTCTTAATAATATAAAACGATATATTTAGATGTAAATATCTTAAAAAAAGATATATAAAATTAAACAAACCTCTACGGCAATACAATCTGTGTGTTACTGGATTTTCCTCATCTAACTGAATGCTTACGAAAACAAGCCCGATTCAGCAAATCCAATGAGTCAAAATTTATTTATAGGTTGGTTTGCCATCACCAAAGGCATTCAGCGACACTTCAAAGAAGAAGAAATTACTGGCTTGATTGGTGAACGGCCCAGTTACAGGGTCATTGAAAGACCTAGTAAAATTGCCCGGTTCAAAACGGGCGTAGCTTACGCTCCAATCCACATAAGGATTGAGTTTATGGCGTACGCGTATGTCAAATTCATAGCCAAGAAAATCACCGCTTTTGCCGCTGGAATCCTTCAAATTAGCCCGACTCCAGCCATCTTTCGAGCTTGCCAGCCAGTAGGCGTTCGCTCCGGCATCGACACGCACATCCTTGTGAGGCGTAAATTCGATTCTGGCCTTGGGTGCATGGATGTTATCCCAGGAGAAATAATCGTTGCGTGACCAGGGCTGGTTAAAGCCATAGAAAGAATCGAAGCGTTGGTTGATGTTATCCTTTGAGTTCCTGTCACCGCTACCGTAACCGTAGAAAAGGCTGGCGCGAGGTTTCCACTCATGGTCAAAGGTATAGCCGAGTTCCAATGCATAAGCTAGCGCGTCGAACTGTTCCATAACTTGCTTGCCTTTTTTGACAGTCCCGCTTCGGCCAAATTGCTTGTTGATGTTGGCATCAAAATCCAACCCTGTATCCGGGATTGCCCCGTACACCCTAAGGCCAGGCGCATAGATGTCTTTATCCGTTATTGGGGTAGTATTTGCCGTATTAAAAGGATCGCCATTGACCTTGCGACCCAGAAAATAAGGTTGGATAGTAATAAAATCAGACCAGTGCCGAAGGCTTAGGACACCTCCATAAATCCAGGTATGTTCATCGGCACGGTCAAACTCGTATTTAAGCCGCTCAATGGGTTGAAAGGCGAAGGTATCCAAGTCCCAATCGTTTTGCTGTTTGCCGAAACGGATCCTGAAACCTTCAAAATTATTGGTGGTGTTGCGGAACTGGTTGTTGCCTATGAGACGACGGTCAAGTAATTCCAAAGACTGGCGGCCAGCACGAATACTGACCGGGCGGTTATGCCCCAATACATCCTTGAAGTACAACTCCGCATAGCCCTGGATCAGTTCAAATTCGTTCACGTCGGAAACATTTCTTTGGTACAGCCCGTTATAACTCCTGGAATCCTGGAACTCGACCACGAAGCGCAACGGATCAAGAATGTCGTGGACACCAAGATACGCACGCGTCCGCAGCAAAAATAACGCATCAGGGTCGGCGCGGTAATCTTTGCTGCTCGTTGATCCCGTAGGCACAGGCCGGTAATCGTTTTCCCGGTATTCAAAACGGGTACGATGTTCCAAGCCGACATCTAGCCAGTCCACGTCGCGGAACCGCTCAAACTGGGTTTTGCTCAAATTCCGCACGTAGCTGGGTGGATCAGATTCCGGTTCGACGCGGTAACCTAATGTTTTGCGGTAATAGTCTTCGGCAATTGCCAAGCCAGGCCAGGCCAGCAATAAACCCAAAGCGTTCGCCGCAGGTATTATTTTTTTGAGTGGGTTCATGTCATTTCCTTGTTTGGTACTTTTGTATTTATTCATAATGCTTTTTAGTTGAAAACTTTCGTTGATCTAGTCGGTAATAACCAAGCGATTATTTAATCGATTATCTTCGATAAAACCGGCGAATGACCTTTATAAAGTTGCTAAATCTTAAAATAGAAAGGATAATTATTTAAGCGATATTATTAGATTTTTATATCTGTAAAGAAGATATAAAATTTGTTCATGATAGCTCGGCCAGTCTTCTGAGATTGTTTCAGATCTTGTTAGTTAATCGACAGAAGATCTCATTACACTATCTTTGGTGGTAAAAAGCAGGGGATTATTCGAGCAGGGCACAGTCCCGTGTTTACATTGCATCTATCATTCAAGCGATAAAGTTATTAATTTTGTTGGCATTATTATCTTGAATAAAAGATGTCTCCTCCTGATGAAACACAGAAGGAGACCTTTGCGATCAATTAAAATGTGGGCTGCCCACCGACAAGCAGCTCACATTCTTGCTTATTACTTAATGCTATTGCTGAACAGAAAGCCTTGCCGTACCCGAGTTATTCAAGTGCGCCCCAAGACGTATGGCAACAAAGATTTCTTTTTTCTTAGTAACCGAGCTAAGTCGGGTTTCAGCGCCAAGTCCGTCAACATGTTCTTGGGCATCTAAATTTACGATACGCGAGTTCAGGTTTTCAGTGATGGTTTTATTCTGAAAGTGTGCAAACGAATTTCCCTTTGCTAGCTTATTGGCTGAATCATCCGGCTGAGCGCCATCAAAAATTGCGGTTCCATCGGGAAGCGTGATTGTGACGCGGCCAGTTGCAATTTTCGCAGCCAATGCACGGGAAAAAGTAGCCAGTTTTGCATAACTCGTTTGATCAACAACGCCATTAACTAAACTGCTTATTGTCGCTACGTTTGGTTTAAGCGCATTGTAAACAAGATTGTATGGCGCTATGGTCACAAGATGAGCAGCGGTTTCAGCCCTTGCATTAAAACTTGTAATTAATAACGTAACAAGTACCAGAAGTGATAGGTTTATTTTCGTTTTCATGTGTGTATCTCCAAAAATAGATAAGTGATCGTGACGACACATTGAAATATTGCCTAAGCGATAAAATCGAATGCATCTGTTCACGGTAATCTAAGAAATCGCTATTTTGACCAAATGCTTGTATTGAATGTAAATCCAAACACGTAGTGAAAATCACACGACCTCTTTAATCCACGAAACCATCGTCATGAATAACTCGTTCGCCACCAACTAAGAACAAGAAGGGGGCTCAGAATCATTGTGGATATTTCGGCTTATGTTTCGCGGCGATGTAATCTTATGTTAGTGACCGTTTATATTTAAACGGTATAATTAGATGGTTAAATCTGAAATTTAGTTATAAAGAAAACCGATGTTGGCAACCACACACACGAAAGCATTTTATGCTTCGTAAACTATCGGCAATCAAAAAAACATTCTTAATATTGCCGTGAATTTCGGGGGGATGTCCTTCGCTGTCCGATGTGTCAATGTACCTAGAAAAGCAGAAGTGGTGTTATTAATTACATCGACATTGCCAAATTGCCCATGCGACATCAGCCGCCTGCCGATTTTCTTTTACATCGTGTACTCTGAATACTTTAACACCAGCCATTATCCCTAATACGGTTGTTGCTACCGTAGCATTCACCAACCCTGAAGGCTCGGCAACATTGCAGAGTGATCCCATGAAGCGTTTGCGGCTGGTACCCAACAGCACCGGATAACCTAGCGCCACAAATTGTTCCAGATTTGCCAGCAAGTCGAGGTTGTCCTGTTTACGCTTACCAAACCCGATGCCAGGGTCAATCAGGATATTCTCTTTGGCAATTCCGGCATTGACCGCAGCCGTGATACGGGCCTTGAGGAAATCAATCACTTCCGTTATCACATTGGTATAGTGCGGATTATCCTGCATTGTTTTGGGGCTACCCTGGCTGTGCATGAGAATAATGGGTGCGTCATATTTGGCAGCCAATGACAAAATAGCAGGGTCATGTTGTCCCGCCGAAACATCGTTGATCAGGGTTGCGCCCGCAATCAGTGCGGCTTCGGCAACGGTGCTTAAAGTTGTATCAATGCTGATGGTAGCACCGGGAAACTGCTTAACTATTGCCGAAATAACAGGCACGACACGCTGTATTTGTTCCTCTGAACTGACGGGTTCAGCGCCAGGCCGGGTCGATTCACCGCCGATGTCGATAATATCCGCGCCTCCTGCAAGCACCTGCTCGACTTGCCTTAACGCCGAATCAATGTGGATATATTTGCCGCCATCGGAGAAACTGTCTGGGGTGACGTTCAATATCCCCATAATCAGCGGTTTGTTAGTGTTATGAAAGTTTTCCTGACTGCGTTGCATAGATTGGCTTAAGGTATAATAGAAAGAATTGAGTCAAACTTATTGGTTATTATGAACAAACCCAGACTGGCTTGGGCGATTACCGGATCAGGGCATTATATCGAAGAATGTCTGGATTTTTTGCTGACCTTGACGGATGTTGATGTGTATATCAGTCCTGCCGGGGAAGAAGTCCTTAAAATGTATGGTATTAGCCTGGATGATGTGCGTGCTAAACACTCGGTTTTTCGCGATAAAACCGCCTCGTCGCCACCGGTTGGCTTGTTTTATAAAGGTTATTACCATACCTTCATCATGGCGCCCACCACCTCGAATACCATCGCCAAATGTGTGTTGGGTATTGCCGATAACCTGGTGACCAATCTTTACTCTCAGGCAGGCAAGTGCAAAGTACCGTGCATTGTATACCCGTGCGATATTGCACCGGAGATGGAAACCACCGCACCTGGCGGCAAAGTAATGGTGTATCCGCGTAAGATTGATCTGGAGGGGACTGAAAAAATCCGCCGCTTTGAATACACTTCGGTGGTTGAAAGCGTTGAAGAATTAATTGCCATAGTTAATAAGCGACTTGCGTCTCTGTCATGAGCGAGCATTTACTTTTTCTTACCGGCAAGCTGGCGGAAAAACAATTGCGGAGCATTCTGGAAAGAATGCAGCCTGAATTTACTTATACCGTGCATCAGATTGGCGTGAAGGTCGCGGCTTTGATCACGACTGAGATGATAGCGCGACGCTTAAAAGATACCTTTGGCGCAGACCGGATGATACTGCCCGGTCGGTGTCGTGGTGATGTCAATGTCTTGGCAAGCCTATTGGGCTTACCAGTGGTAAGAGGGCCAGAGGAACTTAAAGATTTGCCGGTCTATTTCGGCAAAGAAGCACACAAATATGATTTAAGCCGTTATAGCGTCAAAATCTTTGCTGAAATTGTTGATGCCCCCAATATCAGCGTTGATGAAGTACTGCAACGCGCCCATTATTTTAAAGGGCAGGGGGCAGATGTTATCGACATCGGCTGTTTACCCAGCACCGATTTTCCGCACATGGAAGAAACCATACAAGCTTTGAAGCAGAGTGGTTTTACGGTCAGCATTGATTCCTTGAACAATGATGATTTATTGCGCGGCGGTAAAGCCGGGGCGGATTATTTGCTCAGCCTGCATGAAAGCAGCCTGTGGATTGCCGATGAAGTGGGCGCTACGCCGATCTTGATTCCTGAAAAGCATGAAGACTTGGCTTCTCTCGATAGGGTCATCAACCTCATGCAAGCCAAAAACCGAGCGTTTATTGTCGATCCGATCCTCGATCCAATCCATTTCGGCTTTACCGAATCTATCGTGCGTTACCATGAGGTCAGAAAAAACCATCCTGATATTGAAATGATGATGGGCGTGGGTAATCTCACCGAACTTACCCATGCCGATACCACAGGCATGAATGCGTTGCTGTTGGGTATTTGTTCGGAACTCAATATTAACCAGATACTGGCTACCGAAGTCAGCCGTCATGCCTGCAAAGCCGTCAAGGAAGCGGATAAAGCCAGACGCATCCTGTTTGCTGCCAAAGAGCAGAACACCTTGCCAAAGCATATTGATGCCAGCCTGATGGCTTTGCATGAAACGTCGCCTTTTCCGTACAGTCAGGATGAAATTAAAGAACTGGCCGCGCAAATCACCGATCCCAGTTATCGAATCCAGACCAGTGAGGAAGGTGTGCATATTTTCAATCGCGATGGCCTCCATACGGCGACCAACCCGTTCGATTTTTACCCGGATCTTGCCGTCAGTGATGATGCAGGCCATGCCTTCTACCTAGGCGTGGAATTAGCACGAGCCGAAATTGCCTGGCAATTGGGCAAGCGTTATAACCAGGATCAACAACTGAGCTGGGGATGTGCAACCGATACGGCAGAAGCTACGGTAGATCTACACAGTTTTAAACCTGCCGGTACTACTTTGACAAAGAAATGATACAAGAAACGATAGTAACCACCCAGAATAAACAAGAGCTTGCCCATATAGCACCGATGGGTGTCCATGTACACGACGATGGCTTTGTTATCCTGCCATTTCGCCCGTCAACCACGCTGGATAATTTTCTGGAAACACGACAAGGTGTCATTAACTATTGCGATGATGTCCGGGTGTTTGCCGGCTGTTTAACCGGGCGGAGGGATTGGCCGTTAACGTCCGCACAAAAAATTGGCGGACACGTTTTAACGTCGGCACTGGCACATGCTGAAGTTGAATTGATTCGCATTGAGGAAGATTCCCAGCGGCCAAAATTATTTTGTAAGACCGTTCTCACGGTCAACCATGCGCCTTTCACCGGCTTCAACCGTGCCCAGTTTTCGGTGTTGGAAGCGGCGATATTAATCAGTCGGCTTGATATATTGCCATTAACAAAAATACAAGCTGAACTTGATTACTTACGTATCGGCCTGGAAAAAACGGCAGGGGAACGGGAGCTTGAGGCTTGGGGCTGGTTGATGACCGTTTTTGAGGGCCACCAGGCAAAGGCCAACACATGACCGGAATGCTTGCCAGTGTAAACAGCCTTGAAGAAGCTGAACAAGTTTTGGCGGAGGATGTCGATATTATCGATTTAAAAGAACCGTCGCGAGGTGCGTTAGGTGGGTTGGATATTGCCTTGGTGAAAATAATTGTCCAAGCGGTCAATGGCAGATGCCCGGTAAGCGCAACCATCGGCGACTTGCCCATGCAACCAGAGCTGGTTTTTAATGCGGTAAAAGCGATGGCAGAAACGGGAGTTAATTATGTCAAAATCGGTTTATTTCCAAGTGGAAATCAGAAGCAGGTCATCGAAAAATTAGCGGAAATTAGTTCGGGCATCAAGCTGATCGCCGTTTTATTTGCCGATATGCCACTTGATTTTAAGTTAATTGCTTTACTCAAAGAGGCGGGTTTTTCCGGAGTAATGCTGGATACTGCCAATAAGGCTAATGGTTCATTAACTCAGATAATGGCTAAAACCGAGATAGAAGTTTTTGTCAGTCAGGCAAAAGCGCTGCGCTTACTTTGCGGCCTCGCCGGCTCCTTGCGGCTTGCCGATATTCCTTTGCTGGCATCTTATTACCCTGACTATTTAGGATTCAGAGGCGCATTGTGCCTACAACAGGACAGGGTAGGGGGCTTAAATAGGCAAGCTGTCCAAACCATAAAAAACGTAATAATCGAACTTTCCTGATGTTACCGTTTCGGGGATTGCTTAATCAATTCGCAAAAAACAGTATCCTTCTGGTTGTTTCTGCCGGTGCTTATTTTACGCTAGGTTTGCTGGGCCTGGCATTTAAAAACCAGATTGATGTGATTGGCATGTTTATGCCTTCAGCAGGTCTCGCCCTAGCACTCACACTGATTTTTGGTATTAAGGTTTTGCCTGGCCTGTTTTTAGGCGCTTTTTGTACCTATGCGTGGTCGTTTGATTTTAAGCAGAGTTTTACATTGCTTTACTTTACTAGTGCAACTGGTGCTGTTCTTTCCGCATTCATCGGTGCGCAGCTTATTAAGAGAACCGTCGGTTATCCTCAGTCACTGTTAGAACCCAGGCATATAGGTATCTTTTTGCTGCTTGGCGGCCCTTTAAGTTGCCTTATCTCAGCGACACTTACCAGTGTTGCACTTTACAGCCTTGGTGTTATTGTTCAGGGAGACTTGTTTGTGTCCTGGCTAAATGCATGGCTGGGCAATGTGTTAGGCGTATTGGTTTTTACCCCAGTCATCCTGATATTTTTTGCTGAACTTCAACCCGTGTGGCAGCGGTGTCGTACAACAGTGTGTTTGCCGGTGATGTTAGTGCTGGCATTAGTGTTCTCGCTGTTTTTTTATATCAAAGCCATTGAACACCATCATCAGGATCAACATTCCAAAGAGAAAACCGCCCTATTTGCCTTAGCTTTAAAAAATAGGCTTGAGGCGAACTTATACGCACTGTACGGGCTCAGAAACTTTCTGATAGGCTTGCAATTTATTGAGCCGCAACAATATTTGCGTCTTGCCAAACATACGTTGGCACAATTTAAAGAAATCCAAACCATTAGCTGGGTCAATATGAAAGAGGATAGACCCGAAAAAAATCAGTTTATAACCTTTTCTGAAAATGCCGTAAACAGCAAGCCGGAATCTTGGCGAACCATCCCCGCTGAAATCAGGAAAAAAATTTTAACGGGGTCTTTTGTTGCGGAAACAGTGTTTCCAGTGTTTGCCGACAACAATTGCAAATGGATTATCCCGGCTAATTATGGGGTTGACGAAAATAAGAAAACCTTGGGTATCAGTGTCGCTAAGGTGTCCATGGAAGTTTTAATTCAGGAAACGGCACGCATTTTAAATGTTAATAGTCCTCCCATGACAATCAGTGTAGCCCAAAAATCATCTTCTACCCCGAAAGTCATTTTTAGCAACACAGTCAATTCAGAACAGGAAACTTTTCAGACAACGCCTATTCAAATCGCTGGACTGGTTTGGTCATTAAACTTCCATCACGAATTAAACGAAGATAAAGCTGATGTTCCGAGCTTTGACTGGCTACTGTTTTATGGTTTGTGGATTACCGGTTTGCTTGGCGTTGTGTTACTGCTGTTGACTGGACGCCACTTTCGTCACGAAGCCATTATTTCTGAACGTAGCAAAGCGTTGCTGGAAACTAAGACAGCCGCAGAACTGGCTAATCAAGCAAAAGATCAGTTCCTGGCGAAGATTAGCCACGAATTGAGAACACCGCTGAATGGTATTTCCGGCTTCACCCAGCTATTGGAAAAAAAGCCCAACATGACCGGGGAAGACAGAAAACAGCTTGCGATTATTAAACTGTGCAGCGATAACCTATTGAACCTTATCAACGACATTCTCGACATTTCCGTTATTGAAGCCCACCAGCTAAAAACGGAACAGCGCGACTTTAATTTTGCTACCTTGTTAAGCGAAAGCATGGCGGTCTGTAAACTGAAAGCGGATGAAAAAGGGCTGGCGTTAATCATACAAAACCTGTGTGTGCCGCAAGTATTTACAGGTGATGAAAAACGTATAAGGCAAATTCTAGTCAATTTGATAGACAATGCCATCAAATATACCAGCGAGGGTAGGGTGGCCGTCACTACATCGTACGAAAATGGTATGTTGAATTGTTCAGTGGCCGATACTGGCTGTGGGATAGCGCCGCAGGATCTTGACAAGATTTTTCATCATTTTGTCCAATTGAACAGCAACAACTTTGCTAATGAAGGAATTGGTCTTGGCTTATCCATCACCAAAGAATTGGTGGCTATAATGAACGGTGACTTGACTGTCAGCAGCCAACTTGGGGTTGGCAGCGTATTTTCAGTGTCTATCCCGTTACCCGTCAGCGTAAAAAACCAGTCACTTGTAGCCCCGCCTGTTGGTAAAGAACTTAATACCAGTAAACTTCAGGTGTTAATTGTCGATGACAATGAAATCAATCTGCTTTTTTTGGTAGGCTTGCTTGAATATGTCGGCTGCAAGGTAGATTGTGTCAGAGAGGGTCAGCAGGCTTTAATTTTAATCGAGGAAACCCCTTATGATCTTGCCTTGATTGACATCAATATGCCGATTATGAATGGCCTGGAGTTGGTAAAAATAATTCGTCAGCGGCAAAATACGCTTAAAATTGTCGCAGTCAGTGCTTATGCGGACGACTATCAAATAAAAGAGGCGCTTGAAGCTGGCTTCGATAGTTATTTGACCAAACCTGTCGAAGAAGACCAATTAATAGAATTGATAAAATCTATTAAACAGGCTCGCTGATAATTACTGGTCATGGCTTACTTGCTCACCCGGCAACACAAAAGAAAAATTTGTAAATCATTCTGACAAGGAAAATCGAGATCCCCAGTAGCCATAATAGGCAACAAATAGGTAACAGAGCATAGGTAAAAAAAGGGCTTTCTGAATACCGATATTATCGGCAAAAAGACCCTGCATCAGTGGAATTATCGCACCACCGACAATTGCCATACACAATATTCCTGACCCTTGTGCAGAGCATTCGCCTAAACCGTTTAAAGCGAGGGAATAGATAGTCGGAAACATAATCGAGTTGAACAAGCCAACGCCAAGTAAGCTCCACATAGCAAGGCTACCGCTAGTCGCCATAGCGGAAATGATCAACACAATTGCAAGAATGGCGTTGAAAGTGAGTAGTGTTTGCGGCGTGATTTTTTGCATAATTGCCGTGCCAAGGAAGCGCCCTACCATTGCGCCGCCCCAGTACAACGAGACATATTTACCGGCCTCCTGTTCTGCCAAACTCGCAATCTCGGGCTGTCCTAAAAAACTCACTAGAAAGCTGCCGATGGAAACCTCGCCGCCCACGTAAACAAAAATAGCTATCGCCCCCAATTTTAAATGTTTGTAGTTCCAGGCACTGATTTGAGTAAGCTGTAGGCCAGCTTGGTGATGAGTGCTGGTATCGGGCGGAATGGATGTTATGACGTTGGGAAGTCTGGTTAAAAAAAAAGTCAATGCTATCAAAAATAGGAGAGCGGCAAGCACGAGATAAGAATATTGGACAGTTGTTGCCTGTTGTGTTTGATATGTCAATAATTCATTTGGGAGCAATAAGTTAATTTCATCGCTCGTTTTAACGGCGGTAGCCATAATAAATAACGCCCCGATATAAGGCGCAATGGTCGTTCCCAGAGAATTAAATCCTTGCGTCAATGTTAACCGGCTGGACGCCGTTTCTGGATTACCTAATAAAATGACATAGGAATTAGCGGCAACCTGTAACAGGCTAATTCCGGAAGCCAGCACAAAAAAAGCGCCTAAAAATAAAGGGTAGGATTGAAAATTAGCAGCCGGATAGAAGAGTAAGCAACCCGTACCAGCAATCAGCAATCCGACCACAATGCCACTTTTATAACCGATTTTTCCAACCAGGTAGCCACTTGGTAAAGACACCACGAAGTAAGCGGTAAAGAAACAAAACTGCACAAGCATTGCCTTTGTGTAACTTAGCGTAAACACCGATTTCAAATGGGGAATCAAAATATCATTCAAGGAAGTAATAAAGCCCCACATGAAAAATAATGAGGTCAGTAACGACAATGTTAAAAAGTGACCTTGATTAGTAGGGTTTTTATTTGAATGTGTTGTGGTATTTGTTGAATTAGCCATAACTTGATTTTATTAAGTGGTTATTTTTTCTAGGCTATTTTTAGTTTACTTTCGGTAAAGCACAAATCGACCTAGTCATTTGTCATTCCTCTTACTTTAAGTGTTTTCGTAGGTCATCCATTAGTACCTTAACGCTATGCGCTAAGGTATCGATCATTACCTGATAATTAGCGGGTTCATTGTGACGGGCTGCCCGTTCTAGTGTGGCTGCGTCTTCAACGGCCGTCTTGGCACAAAAGAGGCTTACCGAACCTTTGATGGCATGAGCCATATTGGCGAGTTCGAACAGCTCATGTAGGTTATAGGTATCATACAGTTTTGTAAGTTGCCCAGGTATTTCCTCAAGAAATAAGGTAATCATATCTGTTAATAATTCCTTGTCCCCATCCAGATGCTTTAGTGTTAGCGCTTCATCCCAAACTTTACCGGACATGGGTTTTGCGATTTCACTCGCTATAGCCGCAGGCATCAAAATATTATCGGAAGTGTGTGCCGTTCCTTTATCTAACCAACGGGTCAATATTGTAGCAAGCTGATTGCGCCTGATGGGTTTACTTAGATAGTCGTCCATGCCAGCAGCTAGACACTTCTCGCGCTCCCCGGTTATTGCGTGTGCTGTTAATGCGACGATTATTTGCCGAGCAGAAGCACTTTGTTGTTCACGGTTACGGATTGTGGCAGTGGTTTCATAACCATCGAGAACCGGCATTTGGCAATCCATAAAGATCAGGTCGAATGAGGCGTTAGCGATTATATCCAGCGCAATTTGACCATTATCAGCGACGGCAGGCTTGATTTTGAATTTAGCGAGTAAGCCAAGTATCACTTTTTGGTTTACCTTATTGTCCTCAACAACCAGGATTTTCTTGTCATGATAATCAGGCAATAGTGTTTCTGGAGGGACATGTAATACTTCCTCCGCTTTGTTGACGCTGAACGAACCTGCGATAGCTTCAAAAAGCTGTGATTGGCGTGCTGGCTTCAAAAGGCTGTAAGCCAGGCCAAATTTACGTCGTTGATCTTCACCAATTAAAACGCCCGAGGATAATAAAATACGGGGAATGTTTGCGAAATGGGGGTTTTCAGCAAGTTTGCCCGCTAAAGTTAAGCCATCCATGTTGGGCATATGCATATCCAGTATGATCACATCGTAAGGATGATTGGAATCATAGGCTAAGCCTAATTCGTCCAAGGCAGCCTGCCCATTGTCTACTTGACCAAAATCTAGCCCCCAATGGTTTAGATAATGACCGAGGATAATCCGGTTGGTGGCGTTGTCGTCTACTACGAGAACGCGTTTTCCCGAAAAATCAATAATCGGATCAATGTGCTTATGGTTATCGACAGACAGTGGTAGGTTAAACCAAAAACAAGAGCCTTTTTCAGCGGCGCTTTCCAAGCCAATAGTACCCCCCATTAAGGCGATTAGGCTCTTGCAAATGGAAAGCCCGAGTCCAGTGCCTCCAAAGCGGCGAGCAGTGGCTGTTTCAGCTTGGCTAAAAGGTTGGAATAAACGCATTTGGACGGCAGGTGGTATGCCAATGCCTGTGTCGCGTATCTCGAAACGAAATAGCTCCAAATCACCGTCACGGATGATCTGTTTTAAGGTGACTGAAACTTCACCTTGCTCAGTAAATTTGATAGCATTTCCAATTAAATTGGTAAGCACTTGGCGAATCCGCATTGGGTCGCCAAACCATTTTGGCTTCAGATCAGGCGGTAGAAAACAACTTAATTCCAGTCCTTTTGCAAAGGCACGCCTGGCTAGTAAAGTAGAAACCTCCTCAACCAGTGTACCAAGATTAAAACTAATTTTTTCAACGTCTATTTTTCCGGCTTCCAGCTTTGAAAAATCGAGAATATCATTGATAATTTCCAACAACGATTCTGCCGAATTATGGGCGGTTTCCACCAAATCCCACTGGGTGCGCGATAACTGCGTGTCATTTAACAGGTCTAGCATTCCTAATACGCCGTTCATAGGTGTGCGGATTTCGTGACTCATGTTTGCGAGAAATTCACTTTTGGACAAAGAGGCTTGCATTGCCATGTCACGGGCTTTTTCGAGGGTGGCTTGAGTTTGCTCACGCATGATAGCAAGCGCCATCAATTCACCGACTTGCTTGAGCATGGTTACACGATTTTCATTATGGTTCGGGTACGGATCGGTATAAAGGAACATGATTCCCAATACGTCATCCCCGGATGCTAATGGCACAATGAAATGCCCGTGAGCTTGCATGCCGACAAAGGTGTGCTCATGGCGTGGGTCGCAAAAACAATCGTCCGAGATCAACAGCTCATTAGTTTGTGCAGCTTTACCGCATAAGCAATCGCCAAATAATATCCGCTGTTCTTTTTCGATAAATTCAGCACTGAAATTTCCCTGCAAAACAAACATTTCTAGAGTTTTTTCAGGTTGTGATTTTAAAAATATTCCACCTTTGCGTTGTAAATCCAAGGCGTTAAGCGAGAAAAGAATATCCAATACGGTTTTGAAACGTTCTTCTAAGGACACATTGCGCTGCAAAGTGTCCGCTATTTTCAGGCGTGCATCGGTATCGGCCTTCTCCAATTGTTGCTGTAGTTCTTCGGCAACCAAGGTGCTAATGTCACGTAAAATTTGTACATAACCAAACAACGAAACATCATCATTCAGGACTGGAGTAATACTGATTTCGGCCCAGAACGCCAAAGGATCAGGTGGCAAACTTTGCCCTGCTATACGGATTGGTGCTATACCTTTACGACGGCTTAGTATTCTGCCAGTCCAGCTTTCTCCTCGTGTTAGTGCTTGCTCCATGATTTCGAGGACTTGTGGGCTATTATTGGGATTGTTGAAAATGCTGGCCTGTTTTCCAACTAATGTGTCTTCCGTCCAACCGCTAAATTGGTATAAAACCGGATTGGCGTATTGGATCCCACCTTTGGCATCGGTGATCATTATCATTTCACTGCACGCATCGACAGCTCTTTTGAGCGTCTTTAAGCGAGACTCGTTTTCTTTTTGGGTGGTGATGTCACGGCGTATCGAAATGTATTGTCGAGGTCTTCCTTGTTCGTCCAACAAGGGTACGATGGTACTATCTACCCAATACAGCTGGCCATTTTTGCTTCGGTTACAAATGCTTCCCTGCCAAGTTTGACCCTGGCTAATAGTTTGCCACAATCCCTGAAAGAAGCCTTTATCATGAACACCTGAGTTGATAATACGATGATCCTGCCCTAGTAATTCGACTTGAACATAGCCTGAGACCTGGCTAAACCTTTCGTTGACATAAATAATCCGTCCTTTTTTATCGGTGATACTCACTAAGGCATGAGCGTCCAGCGCAGTGCGAAGCTCATTATTTTGGCGGTCTTGCTCGGCGACTTTCTCCTGTTCGCGGCCAATCGCAACAACCAAGCGGCGCATGACAATAAACCACAATAAAGGCCCCGATATTAATGTAAGGAAAAGAGTGTCAACGGTTGTCTCTTCGATTGGGTTTAAGATTTTGCCCGATTGCTGATACAGCTCCAAGCCGAGCATCACAAGGAACTCGGTGACACTGATGATCAGGCTGATAATCAGTAATGACCATAAGAAACGTCGGTTTAATTGTTGGGTTGCATTAAGGGGCTTTTTCACAGTTTTTTATGTTTCTACGAATACGTGCTGTCGTGTCTATTTAAGAAGAGCCTAGAGGATGAGAACCGCACGCCCTAGATGGATAATGCTTAAGCCGTTATTTGCCCACATTTTAACTAGTCTTGCACCAAGTATAGCCTTCAAGAAATTAAATAGGGGCAGTAAAAAATTAAAAATATCCTGAATTTGGGGAGATACCCATGACTTATTCAAATATTCAGCTAGTATTGGTTATTGTGAGTGTTTGCCAAAACATAAAGTTAATTAAAATCTGATGGTTTTTCGTTGTTAATCTACACAACTATTTGTTAAACAATAAAATAAAGCGGCCTTGTTGATGCTGATGAATGATTTTTACCTATCCTTTACTAAGGTTTTTTGCCATAGACTATTTTTAGCACTTGTTGCCTCTTTGCTTTTAAATGGCATTTCTTTGCCGGTGGCGGCACAACTTCCCCAAAGTGGGACAGCTTCTGGACGGCAGATCATTCCTCTTTCTGGGGTATGGAAGTTTAAGCCGGGTGATTCAAATAGTTTCATCAATGAAGTCTCAAAGAATGATGTTGATCGTTGGACGGATATTCATGTTCCAGCCAACTGGTATCTACAGGGTCGCGATATTAGCGGTGTTGCATGGTACAGCAAGAAATTCACTCTTTCTGATGAGATTGCACGCAAGCATATTACACTTAAATTTTCCGGTGTCGATTACACGGCTGAAGTTTGGCTGAATGGTAAGTATATTGGTTTTCACGAAGGCTATTTTCAACCATTCGGTTTCGATATTTCAAAAGCCGTGTTGTTTGGCAAAGAAAACCACCTCATGGTCAAGGTCAACAGTCCACTGGAAAAAATGGTTGAGGATTGGTCTCTACATAAGCGTTATATCAAGGGCATTTTCGGACATCATGATACCCGTCCGGGTGGGGCGTGGTCGGAACGCGGGCAGGAACAGAATACGGGGGGTATATGGGCATCAGTCGATTTAGAAATCCATGATGCAGCTTTAATAGAGGAAGTTAAAGTTTCTCCGCAACTAAACCTACCTGCACATACTGCCAATGCAGCTGTGCAATTGCAAGTTGGGCTGAAACAAACGACGGCCAAGCCGGTAACTATTCAATTCAACATAAAACCCTTCAATTTTCCATCGACACAAAGTGTTTCAAAAGAAATTTCCCAAACGCTGTCACCTGGGTTTAATAGTATTAATGTACCAATTACGGTTGACAAGCCAGAATTGTGGTGGCCTTGGGATCAAGGCAAAGCCAATCTCTACCAGTTGACAATCAATGTTGTTGCCGACAAACAAGTCATAGACACTAAAACGGTGACATTCGGATTTCGTGATGTCCGTTATGACAAAGCCCAAAATGAGTGGCTGATCAATGGTAGGCGCATGTTCCTGCGGGGCACCAACTATATCGCCACGCAATGGTTAAGCGAAATGACGCCAGAGCGTTTTGCACAAGATATCGCCCTGATGAAAGCTGCGAATATCAATATCGTCAGGGTACACGCCCATATCACGGCAGATGATTATTATCGGCAATGCGATGAGGCTGGATTATTGAACTGGCAAGACTTCCCGTTGCAATGGGGATATTTGGAAGATGCAGAATTTACCCGAAATGCTGTTCGTCAAGCACGCGATATGGTGAATGTTTTCTACAATCACCCATCAATCATCGTCTGGAGCTTGATTAACGAACCCACCTGGGATGCGCCCTGGATGGCCACCAAGTATAAGCATTACAACAAGCTACAAAACAAGATATTGACGGACAAACTTTATCAAGCCATCTATCCACTGGATAAAACCCGTTATGTGCATCCTTATTCAGCATCTGGAGAGCACCCCTGGTTAGGCTGGTACAGCGGCAGTTGGCTTGATTACAACCAACCGACCAAGATTAGTTTAGTTGCTGAATATGGTGCACAAGCATTGCCGGATATCGCTAACTTAAGAAAAATTATTGCCGAAGAAGATATTTGGCCCGTCACCGACCAACAGTGGGACAGGTGGGAGTTCCATAACTTTCGCCGAAAGGAGACCTTTAAATATGCGAAAGTGCCAATGGGTTCGACCCCTGTGGAATTTATCGGCAATACCCAGAAATATCAGGCTAAGCTAATAAAGTTGGCCGCCGAGTCCTACCGCCGCCAGCGTTATCATCCGGTAAGCGGGATTTTCCAGTTCATGTTCGTCGAAGATTGGCCGTCGATGAACTGGGGAGTTGTTGATTATTGGCGCTTGCCGAAATTGGGTTATGCTGCACTTCAACAAGCCTATCAGCCCGTTTTACCCAGCATCGAGTGGCAACAGGAAAGCTATAAACGCGGCGAAACTGCCAACTTCGAGCTTTGGGCTATCAATGATTTGCCAACGGCCTACCCAGATGCACAAATCATCTACAGTTTAAGAGCGGGCAAAACGTTGCTGGAGAGGCATAAATTGACGATGGACATTGCGGCGGATAGCGGCAAAAAAATCCAAGCCCTAAGCTGGAGCAGCCTTGTTCCAGGGCATTATGAATTGGTTTATACCATTGCTGACAATAAGGGCAACAAGTTGGGGGTAAACACACATGAATTTGATATTAAACCTTAAGAAAGCGCTGCTTTTATTAAGATGAAATATGTCAAAGCCAACATTTAGTTTCAGCATGAATTGACCTAAACAGGAACACACACAATGTCATTTTATTTTGATAGATTTGAAACTCGTAAGCCGCCGGCACCTTTGGTTTATTCAGCTTGGCGAGAACTTTTATACCAGTTTGTGGCGACCATAACCTTGGTTGTCGGCGCGTGGTATATATGGTGGCGGTGGACGCATTCCTTGAACTATGATGCCTTGTGGTTTGCCATTCCTTTGGTTTTAGCAGAAACTTTTGCCTATATTGGTTTGGTATTATTTACTGCGAATTTGTGGAAAACAAAAGATTATCCAAAGCAACCGCCGCCTGTCAGATTATCCGAAACCCAAGAAAATCCACTAGATCATGACCAACTTATTTCCGTTGATGTGTTCTATCCCACCTACAACGAAGAAGAAGAGCTGGTCAAACTAAGCATCCTCGATGCAAAAAAATTGCATTACCCGCATCCTATCCAGATTAATATTCATGTTCTGGATGATGGTAAACGCAAAACCATGCAAGCCCTCGCTGCTGAGTTGGGTGTTAACTACATCACTCGAAACAATAATATGGGGTTTAAAGCGGGCAATATGCGTAACGCCATGGAACAAACCCATGGCGATTTCATTGTTATTTGCGACGCAGATACCCGGATATTTCCCACATTTTTGGAAAACACACTGGGTTATTTCCGTGACCCAAAAGTAGCTTGGGTGCAAACGCCACAGTGGTTTTTCGACTTGCCTGAAGGCAAGAACTTACGTTTCGTGATGAAAAAATATCTCTGGTATCCGGGCTTTGCCTTGGGCTGGCTTATTGAAAAATGTTGCGGCCCGGTCATGATTGGTCAAGACCCGTTCGTTAATGATCCACAAATGTTTTACGATGTTATTCAACGTCGTCGTAACTGGGCAAATGCCTCATTTTGTTGCGGTGCAGGCTCGGTTCATCGCCGCGAGGCAATTATGGAGGCCGCGCTAAAGGCTTATTCGCACAGTATTGATACCGTTATCGACGAAGTGATGCCGGACATTTCCAAAGCGTTGTCCAAAGTGGCTAAAAAACTGGAGAAAAAAGAAGCGGAAGATCGCTTGCAAGAGCGTTTACGAGAAGCGGTGACTTCGCAAATTATTCATGAAATTGAAATGACACCGTATAAATTTCATGTCTCCGAAGACATCTACACGTCTATCATTCTGCATTCCGACCACGACCGTGATTGGAAATCAGTTTTACATCCAGGTGTCGAGTGTAAAATGTTATCGCCGCAGGATTTACAAACTTGGACTGTACAACGCTTCAAGTATGCTGGCGGTTCTCTGGACATTTGTCTAAACGATAATCCGGTGTTCAAACCTGGCCTGAATTGGCGGCAAAAACTCATGTACACTTCGACCTTCTGGTCGTATTTTGGAGGTATCTGGAACATTCTGTTCCTGCTATCCCCGGTAATTTATTTATTTACCCAAATCGCCCCCATAGCCAGTTTTTCAGTAGAATTTTATAAGCACATTTTTCCATTTCTGGTGCTGAACGAGCTGGCGACCATGCTTGGAACTTGGGGTATCGCAGGATTTAAATCCAAAGCGTCATACTTGTCGTTTTTTCCGGTCAACTTGCGGGCGTTATGGACTGTTTTACGCAAAAAGCAGATCAAATTTCCGACCACTCCCAAGGAACGCCAGGAAGGAAATTTCTTTCATCTTGTCATACCACAGTTTTTGGTCATTGTGCTGACCATTGCGGGATTAGCCTATGCCGGTTACGGCTATCATCAGGGCACTTTCACCAACCTGAATGGCTTACTGACCAATATTTTTTGGGGATTTAATAACATTTTAGCCATGAGCGGTCTAGTATTAACAGCATTCTGGAAGCCTGATGAATTGGCTGTAGAATAAAAATGCGTAATAAACGAGGAAACAAGCAATGACATTTATTCAGGGACTTATCAACGCCCGCAGCCATATAATTTTTATACTCGGGCTTTTTGCTTCGTTTGGCCTGATCTTTTACTTAGATGGGCTTGAACTACAAGCCAAAAACGCAGATAGTGCAAACCAGGTTGAAATTATTTTATCCGAAGGCATACCGGAACCAATCCATGGCGACCTAAGCCCTGAAGAATTGGAATGGGGCAAAATTGCCTGGACTTATTTCCGTAATAACTATCAAAAAGAAACCGGCTTGGTCAATTCGGTAGACGAATATCCCGCAACTTCAATGTGGGATACCGCCTCTTATTTGATGGCGTTGATTGCAGCGCAGCGCCTACAAATTATCGACAACAAAGAATTCGAAGAAAAACTAGGCAAGGCATTAAAAACGTTGGGTAATTTAACCTTGTTCGACGGTCAACTCCCCAATAAGTCATACAACACCATTAGTCTGCAAATGGCGGACTATAAAAATAATGTGACTGACCGCGGAGTAGGCTGGTCGGCAATCGATGTCGGGCGTATTTTGGTTCCACTGAACATTATTAGCTGGAATTACACCAAATTTATCCCAGAAGTTAGGGACATTGTCACCAAATGGCAGTTGCCTAAAATTTTGATCAATGGTGAATTGCATGGCGCTACGGTTGACCCTTCAAATAATAAAACGATTTATGTGCAGGAAGGTCGTTTAGGTTATGAGGAATACAGCGCGAAATCTTTTAATCTACTGGGTTTAGATGTCAGCAAGTCCAGTAACTATAAAGATTATCTAAGCTACGTCGATATTTATGGTATTCAAATTCCAATAGATAAACGCGATCCTGAAAAATTTCATGCCCATAACTATGTTGTCAGCGAATCTTACATCTTGGATGGGCTGGAGTACGGTTGGGATTATGTGTCCAAAGAATTTGCCTATCGTGTATTCAAAGCGCAAGAAGCGCGTTATCAAGATACTGGGATGGTAACGGCTGTCAGCGAAGACAACATCAAAGACGACCCTTATTTCGTGTACAACACGGTTTATACCGACGGAAAATCCTGGAATGCCATTGGCGAGAAAGGCGAAGATGCAACGCAATTTAAAACCATCAGCACCAAGGCTGCCATTGGCTGGAGCATCCTTTATCAAACCCCTTATCGGGAAAAATTGTTGGGTGCAGTTAAAAGTCTTTATGACCCCGCAAAAGGTTGGTACTCAGGTTATTATGAGGTCTTGAAAAAAACCAATGAGGCGATAACTGGCAATACCAATGCCATCATACTGGAGGCCTTATGTTTCAAGAAATTTGGACGGTTGTTGGCGGTTTATCCCGTTGTCGAAACTGAGCAGTCCGTCAAAAAAAGCAAATAGATTGGGTTATATAATCTAGCATTAACCCCAGTCAAAGCTCAGTTTTAGTTAAACCTATTGTGATAACGGGTTGAATTTATTTTTTTACAAAAATCCCGTTAATCTTTTCAATTGCAGGATGACTATTTTTAACGATGAAAATTTGGTACGAATCAATCCTAGTAGCAATGGTCGTATTGACGGGCTATTTAGTTATAGTCATCGATCGGCATTTGCCCAGACTGAGCGCAAATGTAGAGGAGGTGCAAGCCAGCTTCAATTTGTTGCAAGAAAAATTTGATAAGCAAACCGAGTTGTTGACCAAATTGCAGGCGGATATCAGTAAGCTCGGGAAAGACAGTGCACCGCCTAAGCCGCCACAGGAAGACAAAGGTAAAATAGCCGTTGATTCCTTGCGTACCAGCGTGAAAAATTTGTCAGATGCCGATGCGAAAAAACAGCAAGGTGATATTAATGCGGCCGTTGATGTGCTCAAATCGGTGAAGAAAACTCTATGGCAAGCTGGAGATACTCTGCCAACCTATCAGGCAGACCTGCGTGCCCTGATGGGGCCGCTGGATCTTATCATTGGTAAATGGAATCAAGGCGACAAAACGGTGGATACCTCAAAAATATCGCTGGCTATAAAAACCGTTCTACAAAAAATTGACAGCAAATTTGATACTTAAAACGCTATGCCTGAGACCAACGACAAGAATCATGATTTAAACAACAAGCCGAAATCGAACATTGATGACGCTGGAGAAAGCAAGATGTCTTTAAACCTAACCCCACGTTTGGTGGATACTTTAACCGCTTTGGCACTCGGTACCTTGCTTGCCGTAGTTATCGTATTATTGGCAAAAATCACAAGCGATCAGCCAGCATCCAGCAGTGTTTCCGCCAACTCCAATTCAAAAATATTATTAACACCTGTGTATCAGAAATCCGTAACGGAATATCTTCTTCCCATCAAATCGCTGGATGAACAAGATATAGAAAGAGCGCGGATCGCTTGGAAATTCTTTGAGAACAACTATCAATCAGCAACCGGTTTGGTTAACGCTGCGGATAAATACCCTTCTACCACCATGTGGGATACGGGTTCAGCTTTGGGCGCGACGATTGCTGCCTATGATTTAGGGTTTATTTCTGAAAAGGACTTTGATGACCGGATCATTTTGATGCTAGGCAGTTTGTACGAACTTAAACTATTTCAAAATATAGCGCCGAACAAGGTTTATGATACCCTTAAGGGAACGATGGTGGATTACAAAAATCGGCCTACCGAGATAGGTATAGGGGTATCTGCCTTGGATTTGGCGAGGATGATCTCGTGGCTTAATATCTTGGCTGGGACGCATCCTAAACATGCGATTTCGGCACAAAATGTCATGCTGCGTTGGGATTTGAACCAGCTCATCAAAGACGGTCAGATGTACGGTATGGCTGCCGACCCAGTAACCCAAGAAATTCGCTTCTTGCAAGAAGGCCGTTTGGGATATGAGCAGTATGCGGGCAAAGTGTTTAAGATGATCGGATTTGACCAAAAAATCTCTTCGACATATAACAACGAGTTTAAAGCCATCACCAATATTTACGATGTGGCTATCGCGTATGACAGTCGCGATCCGAGAAAATACGGTGCTTACAATTATGTAGTAACTGAATCGTATGTCATGGATGTTTTTGAACACGGCTATGATGACGAAAATGAACCGTTGACTAAGAACATTTATGACGTTCAAAAACAGCGATGGCTCAGAACAGGAAAGGTTACAGCTGTTTCCGAAGATAATATCGACCGGAAACCGAGGTTCGTTTACAACACGATTTTTGCGGCAGGATCTCCTTGGAACGCAATAACCGATACCGGCAAGGATATGGAAGAGCTTAAAACAGTATCGACCAAAGCGGCATTGGCGTTGGCTTATCTTTACCCAGACGACGAGTATAGCCAGGAAATGCTAAATTCGATCAGCACTGCATATGATCCTGAACGAGGCTGGTTTTCCGGCATCTATGAAAAGGGTCAAGGTTATAACGACGTTTTCACCTGCAATACGAACGGCATCATTTTGACCACAATGTTGTACAAGAAATATGGGCCGCTAAACCGGGTGCTTGCCAAAGCTGGCAAGACAATCCAGTACAAAAAAACCACTCAACCTTAAAAAACTATATTGTCGTTTAAAATTGTAATTTTCAGATCTAAGCCTATGAGGTGGCTATCCGTTCGGCATCGACATTTAAAGCATGGATGATTCCAAAGTGCTTTAATATTGGTAGGATGCTCTTCTTTTTGTTAATTCTGACAGCATTACCTACCAAGGCGAATGCTCGACAATCTGCATTGTTAGGGTTAGCTCAAGATTTGCATTGCGCTAATTCGGAACAACAAGCGTCTGAGGTGCTGAAAAAACTTTCCGAGTCGCCACCAAAACCTTTCGGTATTCCTGATGAAAATCTGACCGGTGGGCAAAATGTTGAGCTATACGCAGCAACCGTTGATATTTTATTGCAAGTCCTCTATCAAACTATACAACAGTATCCTCGGTTACAAGAGAAAGCTGAACGTATCGCATTACTGTGGAATTATTGTGAAATCATCAATGACGGCGACTTAGCTGATTTACATTTTTCAAACCAAAATGAAGTCATAAAAAGCGAAGCGATAGGGCCTTTTCCGGCTAATAAACAGGGCTTTGGTATTTGGGGTTTACTTGGACATAGATTCAAAAACCGATATTCGCCAGAATTACTGAAGTCATCGAATTTGTATTCTCGTGAATTACAAGATTTAATTCACCGTCTGCAAAACCAATGTTTTTCGCACCCTGATTTTAACGTATGGCCTAGTAAATCAGACAATCCGTCCTATACAGGAGCATTACATTTAAGTGAAGTAATGGAGCCAGGGAAAAAATACCCGTTTTCATGGCAGCAGCATTGCAATCCCCAGCCAGTATTGCCACCCAAAAAAGAGATTGAGCCAATCAAGAAAAAGGTAACCCATTGGGTGCAAGACAAGCCAATCCGCCCGGTTAACAAGCCTTATGTTAAGCCAGAGCCACCAGTAGTGGAGAGCATAATCAATACGCCAGTGGTGGCGTTAGAAAATCAGTTGATCGATGTAAAGCCCAGGCAAGAAAAGCCGAAACCGCGACTAAAACCAAAATTAAAACAAAAAAAATCTGCTTGGTCTGATGAAATTGAAAAGATCGTGCTGGAAATACCCTTAAAAAAATACAAATTACCCATTGAAGGGGAAGAACCTGTTATTTCACCGTCTATACCTTCGGGCAATTCTAATGCGGGGCCGCCATTACCCTTGCCCCCTGAAGATGGCTTAGGGATTGCTGGGAATTTTTATCACCGCGCCAAATTGACGGGTCAAATGTCTGTTGGCACCAACGCCAGTTGGAAACCGCTGTCTTATTATTTTGTGCGCGGAGGGATCAACTACACTTATCTGCCCAATTCGGGCAAATTCAGCTATTCTTGGGGGCTAGGCTATGATGACCACCATCCAGGTACTTTTTCTGCCCAACTCAATAATTGGGGGCCGATTTACCCCGGTGATGACCCGCTAAAAGGTGCGGTGGCGAGCTTTGGTTACAAATTCGTGGCCGATTTTTTAAAACCATACCATCTGAGCGGTTCGGCAGCCATTAATGTCCCTCTTGCAGGTGGTGCAAGTATTTCTACCACCTGGATGTGGTCGCCTATCGAACACTGGTTTGTACGTGCCAGCTTGTCAAAATCACTGGTCAGTGCTGGTGGTTTGGATTGGTCTTACAGTTTTGGTTATTCCGATTGGCATCCGTTTACTTTTTCTTTGACCTATGACAATTGGGGCAGTAACCCGATTTTTGATTCAAGTCAGGGCAATAGCTTTAATTTTACAGAAAATGGTGCGGTAACACTGGCTTGGAGTTGGGCATTTTGAGTGGATACTTCCTTGAGGTGTTGTATGGCATTGCAGGATATATTCGGCCAAGCTCAAATTATTTTTAACAATTAATGTATTGGCTGGATTATTTTGATATCTGATTTTCATACCAGAATAATTGTGTGAACTGCATAACAAGGGGCAGTCTCCAGAGGTTTTTTGTTACACTCAATGCTTAGAGAAATTCAAATGGTAGAGGTTTATGCGTGTTCTTGTAGTTGATGATACGTTACTTGCACGGACGATGTTGGAACGGACGCTTCGTAAATGGGGTTATCATGTTGATTCAGCGAGTAATAGCAAAGATGCACTTCAGCTATTACGCAAAGAACCAATACAGATTGTCCTCACCGATTGGGTGATGCCAGGAGGCGACGGCCCTTCTTTATGTCGAGATATACGGGCGCTGAACTTACCGAGCTACACTTACATTATTTTGGTGACCTCTTTGGAAGGTACAGAATCGGCAAGTGAAGGCTTGGAAGCTGGTGCCGATGATTTTATCCGTAAGCCCGTACAACTGGACGAATTGCATGCACGCATTCGGGCAGGAGAACGGGTGCTGGCATTGGAAAAAGCGCTTCAAGATCGAAATGACGATTTACAGAACGCTCAAAACCTCATTAATCGTGACCTGCAAACTGCTGCCAAAATGCAAGAAGAGCTATTACCCGCGTCTTCTTCAAAATACCTCAATGTAACGATAGATTGGCTTTTTTGCCCTTCCTCGGTGGTTTCTGGCGATATATTCAACTTTTTTCGTCTCGATGAAACCCATATTGGCTTCTATTCCCTAGATGTTGCTGGGCATGGGGTTTCGGCAGCCATGATGTCTTTTACCTTATTTCGGTTATTGACGACGGAAATGCAACGAGGTAGCCCGCTAAAACGCCCGTTAACGAAGAAACCTTATTACCAGATTGTACCGGCGGCAAAAGTCATGGCTGCACTTAACTCTCAATTTCAAACAAATACAAAAAGTTGGCTATACTTCACCATGGCATATGGGATGGTCGACACGACTGCAAAGACCATCGAACTAAGTCAAGCCGGGCACCCTAACCCAATTTATATCAGTCAGAGCCAGCCAGCTCAATTCATTGGTACGGGCGGTTTTCCAATTGGCTTAATCGAAGATGCAGAATATGACACGATTGTTATGAATTATCTTCCCGGTGACCGTCTGGTTCTATATTCAGATGGTATTACAGAATGCGAAAACATGAATGGAGAGATGTTTGGTCAAGAACGATTGCTCGATTACCTTGAGGACAATCGAGCACGGCCTATCAAAGAAGTGTCAAAAGCGTTTAATGAGCAGATGCGGATTTGGCGCGGTTGTGATTCTTACGAAGATGACATTTCAATGTTAATTCTAGAAATGGGATAACGGACATAAGGCGCGATTGCTGTTTACGAAACAAATCAATTAACACTTAATTAAGTGTCTATTTTTTTAATAGAGAGGACGAGATATGCAGATACAAACAAAAGCCGTCAATGGGGTGTTGACACTGTCGTTAGATGAAAAAAGGCTAGATTCGAAGCTGGCGGTGGGTTTTAAAGATAAGGTAGGCGAGTTGATAGCGAGCGGAAATCGATTGATTGTCTTTAACTTGAGCGCGGTTGATTTTATCGACAGTAGTGGTATTGGGTGTCTCGTGACCTGTTTGAAATTAATGGGGCCAAAAGGCAAAATCACCATTTGGGGGTTAAAGCCGCCCGTTGAGTCCATGTTTAAACTGACACGCATGGATAGGGTGTTTACGTTATGTTCTACCGAGGAGCAAGCCTTACAGGCCGTCAACAGCTAATGAACCAAGTTTCACTGACGATTGACAGTCGTCCAGAAAATGTCCCTTTGGTGGGCGCGTGTGCTAAGGAGATTGCGGGTCAAAGCTTTTCTATAGACAAGCTCTCGGAAATTGAGCAAGCGCTGGTAGAAACGGTTAATAACTGTATTGAACATGCCTATTGCGGCTCGGAAGATCGCCAAATCACGATCAAATACGCGCTTTCCAAGGACCGCTTGTTTGTCGAGATAACAGATCAAGGCAAGGGACTTGACCCTCAATGTCTAAAAAAACTAACCGCTGAGCTTGACTATAACCCATCCGACATTGATTGCCTTCCAGAAGGTGGATTTGGTTTAAACGTCATTAATAGCTGCATGGACGAAGTCAATTATCGACGTGAAGATGGCAAGAACCACTGGTCGCTGACAAAATTTGTAGTTCCACTCACTTAAACCAACGCTAAAGCTATAGCTTTCAGAGGTAACATTTATGGCAAACGAACACTCATCCATGATTGATGCGACAATTCTTGTGGTTGATGATGATTCCGATAATCTGTCTTTGATCAGTGACTTGCTGCAAAGTCATTATAAAACGGTTGAAATTGCTGAAGATGGAAAGAAAGCGCTCAAAATCGCACAATTGAGTCCACCGGATATTATCTTACTTAATATCACCCTGCCTAAAGAAGACAGCTACGAAATTTGTAAACAATTTAAAGCAAACCCTAATACCCGTGACATACCAATCCTGTTTCTTGTAGAGAAAAATGAATTATCGGATGATGATTATGTTTTTGAAGTGGGTGCAGAGGATTACATCACTAAGCCAATTAGCGCTGCTACTCTATTGGCCCGCGTTAAAACGCATCTGGAAAACAAAAAGTTAAAGGCTTTCCCGGACAGTCAAAGCCACCTCCTTGAGAGCAAAATACAGGAGCGCACAACAAATTTGATGGTGACCCAATATGCAGCAATCTATGCGATGGGGTATTTATCGGGAGCCCGTGAGCATATTACCGGGAATCACATTTGGCGCAACCAACATTATGTCAAGGCTTTGGCTGAGAAATTACGCGACCATCCCCGTTTCTCTGATTTTCTCAACGATGACAACACCATTGAAATGTTGTTTATGACCGCACCTTTACATGATATTGGCAATGTGGGCATTCCTGATCGTATTCTGCTTAAACCTGGTCGCTTAACGCCTGAAGAATTTGAAATTGTAAAAAACCATACACACTTGGGTCTAAATGTTATCCTCCAAACCGAGCGTGACTTCGGGATTGAAATACCGATTCTAAAGTTTGCCAAAGAAATCATCTACAGCCATCATGAAAAATGGGATGGCACTGGTTATCCTGAAGGTCTTGCCGGAAATAATATTCCTATTCCAGCAAGAATTGCGGCCATAGCCGACGTTTATGATGCCCTAATACGTCGGCTTGTTTACAAGCCCGCCGTACCGCACGATAAAGCAGTAAATATTATTTTAGAAAGCCGAGGTACGCACTTTGACCCTGATATGATCGATGCGTTTCATGAAATCCACGAAGACTTCCAGCGTATTGCCTATACTTACGCCGACAGTGAACAAGACTTTAGGAAAAAAATCGACTATTTGGAAACGGCAATTGCAATAAACCCTTAAAAATAGAGGCTATTAAACTGGATGATCATAACCAGTCGGCACAATTGCGATTTGAAAATCTCAGGCTGTTTAAAGCATGATTGCTTCTGGAGGTAGTATGACGGCTCGGTTTGACGATTTATTCAGCTCTGCTAACGAATTTATGCCACACGGCGCTTGTTATTTGTGGCAGCCATCAATCTTGTGGTTGCATGTCTTAAGCGATGCAATTATTGCATTGTCTTATTTTACCATTCCTTTCGCTTTAATTTATTTTGTAGATAAACGTAAAGATCTCGCTTTTTCCCGCATATTCTTGCTGTTTGGGGCATTTATCCTATTATGCGGAATCACCCATGTCATCAGTGTCTGGACAATATGGTATCCCGATTATTGGCTCGATGGCATGGTCAAATTGGCAACTGCCTGTGTATCGTTGGGAAGTGCCGTAATAATTTGGCGAATAATGCCCCTTTTATTGGAGCTGCCCAGTCTTACGGCATATAAGACCAAAGGCATATTCATGCGTGCCATCTTCAATGCGTCTCCAGATGCAATGATCATAAGTAACGACCAGGGCAGGATTACTATGGTCAACCAACAGGCGGGAAAATTATTAGGTTTTGAAGCGAACGAATTAATCGGGCAACCGATTGATCTTGTAATTTCAGTAAATAACAATGCTATCTCTTGCGACAACGCGCCGTATGTTGCAAAAAAGAAGGATCAAACAGAAATTGATGTGGAAATCAGTTGTAACACCATTGATACAAGTGAAGGAAATTTTCTGGCACGGGCAATACGCGATGTTACCCAACAAAAACAAGCCGAATCGGCATTAATAGAAAGTGAAGAGCGTTTTCGCCAATTAGCCGATAACGCAGCCACTATGATCTGGATTACCGATACGAACGGAGACTTTACTTTTGTCAACCAGTGTTGGCGCAAATTTACTGGAGTCGATGTCGATCAGCTTACCCATTTGCAATGGCTAGACCAAATTCATCCAGATGACAAGGAAACCGCTTTCATCGGTAATATCAAAAATACTGAAAAGGATGCGGTTTTAACTTCTGAATACCGGATTCGTGGCGTTAATGGCGATTGGTTCTGGATTTTAGACAAAGGCAAAGTTAATTATCAGGACACTGTTTTTTCTGGCTACATCGGTTCTGCTATTGATATCACCGCACGCAAAAATGCTGAAGTAGATTTACGTGTCGCTGCTGCGGCGTTCGAGACCCAGGAACCATTGATCATTACCGATGCCGACTCCATCATCCTGCAGGCAAACAATGCTTTTGTACAAACCTCTGGCTATATGAGGGAAGAAGTCATCGGCCAAAAAATGAATTTCCTCAAGTCAGGTCGGCATGACCAACAATTTTATCAGGACATGTGGGAGGCCATCGCCAACACTGGATTTTGGCAAGGCGAAATTTGGGATAAGCGTAAAAATGGCGAGATTATACTGGTCTGGTTAGCTATTACCGCAGTAAAAAATGATGATGGCAAAGTCACGCATTATGTTGCCGCCTATATCGACATCACTCAGCGCAAATTAGCGGAAGATGAAATCAAGAACCTTGCTTTCTATGATTCTCTTACCCAACTACCCAATCGAAGGTTGTTGCAAGAAAGGCTCAAGCATTGTATACAAAGATCAAAAAGGGAAGGGCAACAGTTTGCCTTATTGATGCTTGACTTGGATCGTTTTAAAGATGTCAACGATACCCTGGGCCATCAGGCAGGTGACGAATTATTAAAACAAGTCGCTGAACGAATCAAAACCAACTTGCGTGCCGTTGACATGGTGGCGCGACTGGGGGGGGATGAATTTGTGGTGATACTGGAAAATATAGCCAACCCTGAAGATGCTGCCCGAGTGGCTGAACGGATAGTCGACGACCTAAGTAAAGCTTTTAATCTAGTGCATGATCACGATGTGTGGGTAGATGCCAGTATCGGTATAAGCTTGTACCCACAGCACGGAAGTAACTTTGAGTCTTTAATGGCTCAAGCGGATTCTGCCATGTACAAAGCGAAAGAACAAGGTGGAGGTCATTTTGTTTATTTTTCAGCAGATTTCACCCGTGTAGCACGTGAGCGCATTAAATTAGAAGGACGCTTACGCAAGGCAATTTTGAACAATGAACTTCGGGTCTATTTTCAACCGCAAATTGATATTGCCAGTAACCGCATTATCGGTGCCGAAGCGTTGGTCCGTTGGCAAGACCCTAACGAAGGCTTGATTCCGCCCGGACGTTTTATACCCGTTGCCGAAGAAACTAATCTCATCGTGGCAATCGGCGAATGGGTGCTACATGAAACCTGTAAGCAGGGCCGAATCTGGCTGGATATGGGATTTCCACCAATAACCTTGGCGGTTAATGTTTCTACACAACAATTTAAGCGCAGCGACATTAACGCGTTGGTCAAAAAGGTTATCGCCGAAACCGGCTTTCCAGCAGGGCAACTGGAGCTGGAAATAACCGAAAGTGGCTTGATGAAAAACCATGAGAACGCGGTTAAAATTCTTAACAAACTCCATGAAAGCGGGATTAAGGTTGCGATTGACGATTTTGGCACGGGTTATTCATCGTTGGCTTATCTCAAGCGGTTTCCGTTGGATGTGTTGAAAATCGATAAAAGCTTTATTGATGACATCCCCCACAGTAAAGACGATATGGAAATTGCGGCAACGATTGTCGCCATGGCACATAACTTGGGCTTTAAAGTAATCGCGGAAGGTGTCGAAACCAAAGAACAATTAGAATTCTTGCAGCTTAAAGGTTGTGATAGTTATCAGGGCTATTTCAACTGTCGTCCCATCCCAATTGATGAATTTACCAAATTGATTCAGGAGCAACACTTGGGCGGGTAAATGGGATTTAATTTTTGCCCATTTGCCCATTTGCCCATTTGCCCTCGACCAAGTTTAAATAAAGCGCTTCAGTATTTTTATTGATTCGGTCTTTTAAAGTGTTTTATGCCTTCGACTCCGCTCAGGGAACGAAACTGTAACGTTCCCTGAGCGGACGAAGGGAAATTAAAGCTCATAAGGCCGGATCAATAGGTCAGTTAAGTGCTATCTGGGAATCCATCGGAACAAAAATTGGGTTTTCACCATTAGCCAAATTAAAGTAAGGATAACAAAGTGGATGCCTGTGTTAATCCAGAAATCGTGGTAGCCCGGAAAGGGCGTGTTGCTGACCAATAACAGCAAGAAGATATGGATAAAAAATATGTACAAGGAAGCTTGACCCAAAGGAATTAAAAACCAGCCTAAAGCACGATTGATGGGTTTCCAATAAAGCGTCAACAAGACGTAAATACTGATAAATAAGGCCACCATATTGAACAGCCGGCCTGGGCCAAGCTTATATTTTTGGAAATAATTAAAATACAAGTGTTCGAATGTAGCGGGCGGGACGAAAGACAGCTTACTCCATTCGACGAATTCCTTAATAGGGTGGTTTAGGGTAAAGATAAAAAAACAAAAACTGATTAAAAAAGCCGCATAGATAAGCTGCTTGCCTATTGACCCGTTAAAAAACTCCATCAGTTCTTTTTTGTAATACCCGGCAACAATGCCGTGTATATAAATCAACTGCCAGGCAATTAGCGGAAAAGCGTATTCAAACTGGGCACCCGTCCAACGTATTTCTGCTGTTGCAACTTGCGACTCAGGTACGCCAAAGTTAATCAAATACAAAACCCAACTTATGCCCAAAAGCATTTTAAGTTGCTTTTTTTGCAGCATCCAGAACGCCAGTGGCGTCACCAAGGCAAACAGGACGACATATAAGCCTATGATTTGAAACTGGTGCGGGCCGCACCGTAACATCAACGCAGAACTTAAGAGCCGGAAAATGCCATCATTAATAGAAGGGTACAATGGATAATTGATGTTCCGATACGGGTCATGGAAAGTGGTGACAGCGGTCATGTCAATAAAAGGTACATAACGCAACACGCCAACCGTTAAGATAATAAACACATTGACCTTATAAAGTTGCGCGGCACGGCTCAACAGTGCGGTCAAACAAGCATCGAAGCCATCCTTTTTGATTTTTTTGCCGTATACCATGCCAACAACTACACCGGCAAGCGTCACAAATATTTCGGCGGTAGACACCACGCCCATGCGCTCCCAGCCGATATACATGAACAGCGAAAAATAGTCGAAATGACCAACAATTAACAACGGAATAACAAAGCCGCGCATGAAATCCAGGCGTAAGTCGCGGGTTCCACCATCTTCAGGATAAGCCCAGTTTGCAATTCGTAAATTCATCGTAACCCCTAATTAGTTTTCGTATACTTCGGATTAATGTCCGCTTGGGTAAGGTGTTTGCAATAATATGCCCATTAAGCCGATCAAAGACGCGTTGTAATCAATAGCATATTCATTCGTAGCGTAAGAACGGTTATCGTCAATGTAGCTAAGCGGGCCCTTGTTTTTGGGGCCTATATCAGATTGCTCCAGTTCGTTAGGGCCGCCGACAAACAATCCAGGTAATTTGGATTTTGTCGCTATTAAATAAATATGGCTGACATTTTCAACAGCATGAGAGCCAACGCCTGAAACAAACGACAAGTCAAAATGATTGCGGCCTAACAGGTAATTCAATTGTGCGACCGCCGCATTGAGATAATCTTTATTTTTAGTAAGGTTATAAGCATTAATCAGGATAATCCCTTCTTCTGCCGTAATCTTGTTGGAACTCCAAACAAAACGGTTATTGGCAATGCGGTAGCCGCTGTCAGTCAAATTACCCATCAATTTTTTGGCGCGATCCAAAAACTTCTTTTTCGTTGCAGCCCGCCATGGCTTATAAGGCTGTAACTTGGGATGAAACAAGATATGGGTCAGTGCCATTGCCGAAGGATCTTTCCACTCGAATGGATTAAGCGGGGCGGCAGGAAGGGTTTTCCCAACATATTTTTTATATTTTTCTTCACCCGTGGTAACCAACAATTCAGTCGCAGCCCATAAGCGGTCATCCCAATCGTAAGTTAAGGATAGATCATTATCGGTTTTATTGTACATATAAGGCCCGGAACCCTTATTGTCCCCTTCCTTAAAATCGAAAAATTGTTTGTCGATAGATTCCAGGTAATGCCAGCTTAGTTTTGCCGCTTCCAGATATTTGGCCGCTTTTTCCGGTTGCGAAGCCTGGTAAACTCTTGCTGCCATAGCCCAAGCGGCGGCGGCTTTGGCGGTTTCCGGCGTGGTGATAGGGTACAGAAACCGGACTTGATTGTTTTGGTCTGGAGTCAAGCCTTTCGGCCAGGCATCGCCGCCAATTTTACGGTATAAAGCGCCGTCAGGACGCTGCATAGCGAGCATCCAATCCAACCCGACCTGTGCTTCATCCAGGATATCCGGTTGTGTATTGCCGCTTTCTGGTATGTCAGAACTGAACTTGCCAAAAAAATCGGGATAATCTTCATATAATGCCAAAAGACGACCGATGGTGACGGCCGTTGTCGCAATGTATTTGCCATAATCACCCGCATCGTGCCACCCCCCGGTTGTGGGTACGCGGTCACCGGTTTTGTGGGCATTGTCTTCCCTTGCAATGACGGCATCATTCAGATGGCAGGCTTCATGCTTAAGTTTGGTCTCGGCATCGTCGATTTTTATGCCGCAGCGTTGCAAATAATAAGACCGGAACAGCAGCTTCAACGGTTGCTGATAGATATCCTGGCCAATAGCGAATGGATGGGATTCAACATCGCCGACTTTAACAATGTAGCGGCCAACCTTATCGAAAGTTGAAAAATTTAATTCTTGTAGGGTATCTTGGGTTTGTGGATCTTTTTTGCTAGTTCCAGCCTTGAATTTGAACACGCTATGCCGATCAGTTGCGTCCAGCAATTCTGCTTGCTTTGTTTTCCCCTCAGCATTGACAAGGAATGCTATTTTAGGCCAAGTAGGCAAATATCCGACTTGGTTTAAAACAACCGTCTTGGCTTCTGCTAGCGGGCAGAGCAGGACACCCAGTAAAAGAAGCATAGATAAGCTAGTATTTTTCTGCACGATTCATCTCCTGATGAGGATTTGTTAAAGCCCGACTTGTTTGTCCGATGACCACCTTTATGCGATCCTCAAGGCTATTGCTGGCTGATAGGGGTAATAATCACATCATCTTCCGATTCGGTTGACTTGGATTTATCACTATCAAGAAAGCGCATTTCAAACTGTGTTTCCTCTAAGCCTTTATCAAGCAAAAATTTATTAATGGCAATGCCACGGCGGGCCGATAGTATTTCATTGGTTTCATCGCTACCCCGCTTGTCAGAATGCGTTTCGATACGATAACGGTAGTTTTTGCACGTCAACATGTGCGATGCCAGTTTGTCGAGTAAAGCCTCTTTGGCAGTGCTGATGGTCGATGAGCCGGTTTTAAAAATCTGTGCATAAATCATCAGGGCTGTGTCGCAGGTCATATCTTTGGTGTCGTCAACTTCTTTCACTTTAATATACTGTTTTTGAGATGGTTCGCTGACTTGCACGGTTGCTTCAGAAGTTGTTGCGTTATCTTGTTTAGCCGGCTGTGGTTTCGCTTGCGGTTTTTTCTTAGGCTCTTTCGATTTTTTATAATCGGCAATAAAGTTATCGATGATTTTGAGCGTCGCTTCATTCATCCATTCCCCAAGCCTGTCACAAGAATCGGTATTGCTGCCGTTGCCCCAAGTGCTCAGGCGGTATTTACTGCCCAGCTTGCGCTCTATCTCAGCAGCTTGCGAAAATGAACCCCAGACGCTGGAGTAGCAGCACTGGTGGCTGCTGGCGGTAAGATTATTAGGGATAGCGACTTCAGAGTCGCTTTCTCCCGCCTCGGCAGAAAGGTGGGCGGGAAAAGTGGGGAAAATATCCAGTTCCGGGTTGCCCGGCGTATCCATCATCTCTTCCTTATTCAACAGTTTGAGGCCAGCGCTTTCCAAGCGTTTCTTGACGTCTTTTTGTAAGTTTGGATTGACAGTAAGGTGGCTTTTTTCAGTCGCTTTTACGACATAATCCAAAACGACGTAAACACCTGTTAAGTCTTTAAGAGAATACAAGTTTTCTTCATATTGGGATTCAAATTCGGCGACTTTCGCGGGTGTTTCGACAGCGTTAACGATCTGTGTTGAAAAAAACATCGTTATCAAGACTGTGAATATATAACTCATAATAATTAATCCAATATGTGTATTAAGCGTTTAACGGTTTGTTTTTTATCTCTAGTATCTTCTTTGCAAGTTGACGTAGTACCGCAAATGAAGAAGTGGTTTTTTCAGATAGGTCAATGACTAGCGGATGTAGTCGCTCAAATGACCTGAAAACAGGTTGATCCCCAAGGAAGACTTGATTAAATATAGCACCAGAAAAATAAATAGGCTGATGCTAAGGTTTAGTCCGATTAGCATCATGACTGCAGCGATTCTGTTGGCAAATTTAGTCATGCCTGAAGCATTATGCAGCCGTAATTGCTTGCGTCGATCCTTACCTACGAATAACACAACATAGAAACGGGAAACAATGAGATCAATGTTTACCCGTAAGTCAACAATCTTGGGTGATGGCTTAGGCATCGCAGATTCTAAGGCGATACGAACCGCGGCCAATTGTTTCAGGTTTAAACTGTCGCGAACATCCGCATCTATTCGTTGGATGTAATAGTCGGCATTACGGGCAGAATATGCCTGTTGATCAGTTGATGGCTTATCTTGCGAAGCATTCATGTCAAGACGGAGGGAAGAATAACGGGAGCATCTGATAGTAAAGTTGCCAACCGCATGTCAAGCCAGCCGCCACAAGGCCAATTAACACGAGAAAGACCCTGGTTTTCGAATTAGACTGCTGACGAAAGTAATCACTTACATTACCCAAAAACCAGGCCGTTCCTAAAGTAAATAGCCAATTAGCCAACAATGTCATAGGTATAAATTTAAATTCCGGTCTTGGTATATCATGAAACCAAAGTTGGCGCACTGCTGCCACCGACATTAGGCCGACAATCCAAATCGATGCCAACACAATTGCCCCTGACCCAACCCGAATAACATAACAAATAATCATTATCGTTATGAACCAGACAAATTCAGAAGCTGAATAGCCATTCAGAAGCCAACCGATTGCTACGAAGCTAACACATAAAGTCAACAAATATAATGCGCTAGTGAGTTGATAACCCAAGAAATGTAATGTTTTAAATTTTGCTTTCACTTTTCGGTTTGTAAGTGACCTTAGACGCACATTTTGATGCTAATCAATAACAGACTCTAGAATTAGCATTTCAAGTCTAGCTTATATTTTATTTGCGGCAATGTAATCTTTAATATTGTTGTGTTTCGCGAATGGTTTCGAAAATTTCATCAGGACGCAACCAGCCAGACTGTACGGTATTGTACATAGGGTTGCCGCAAGTGCACTTCGGATCAAGCGCCGGAACACCCAGCGCATCGGACGATGGATGATCTGCCGCTTGCTGGTGGGTGTGGATGCCATAGGTTGAGCAATGCCACGACAATTCCTCTTGAATATTTTTGAACCTGATACAAATTTAACTCAGTTGCCGTAATCGCCTATTAATCCATTTAGTAAACCAAAGACTGCCTTAACTCACTCAGCGCTGCTACATCATGGGGCATGTGCTTAGCCAAGCAAGCGGCAGTTTCTTTGGGTTTGATTTTATGTACAAAGTTGTATCGTGCTTGATGATAATTGATGTCGCCTGGCAA
>JABFQX010000058.1 GCA_013141505.1 Methyloglobulus sp. | reverse complement strand
GCCGCCCAAACTTATCATAGGTGCCATGATACCCAAAGGGCACAAGTGAGAAAGTTGATCCATATCGCTTTCGGCATACTAAAATCACAACAACCTTTTAACTCATGCCTTCATTTCGCTTGACTTTTATAACAGTATCTAGGGCCTTGCCCTAGTCAAGCATCCGTACCTCTTGGGGTGTCGTGCAAAGTTTCATCCCGTGAATAGAAGTCGATATTCGCCTAACGTTTGACACAGGTCAAAATACCATTTTTCTTTTTCTTTACACTGCTTGGTGAGTGAAATATAGATTGAAATAAACACAACCCAAAAACTTATATCAAATGGCTCGGCCTTCGTTGCTAACAAGCGTTAAGAGTTAAATGTACCAATAATGTTGTTAGGTGCGTCGTTCTTAAATTTAATTTTTTTGGTTACAATAAGGTTTCATATCATCGACCCGTATATATGTAATCGAATATACGGTACGCACACCAAAGTTTTGAAAAAATGAAAATCAAATAAATTCTGATTTTTTATTTTCAATCGTAACCAACAAAAATACGAGGTAATGATCATGGCAATTATCAAAGGCAGTAACAAAGACGACGTTTTAAACGGCACCCCAGGGGATGACACGCTTTTCGGCTTGGGTGGCGATGACACCTTAAACGGTTTGAAAGGCGCAGACCGCATGGATGGCGGAAAAGACGCTGATCTCCTAGTTGGAGGGCAAGGCGACGACACTTATGTTGTCGATAACGTGGGCGACATGATCACCGAACTTGCGGGGGGCGGCAACGATACGGTCGAATCGTCAATCACTTGGGCTCTCGGCGCGGGCTTGGAGAACTTGGTGTTAACCGGCAACCAGTCGATTAACGGTACCGGCAACCAATTGGGCAATACGATAACCGGCAACGCCGGCAAAAACAACCTGATGGGCGGATTGGGTAACGATAAATTGTCCGGCGGTTTGGGCAATGATGTGCTGCTTGGAGAGGCCGGCAACGACATCCTGGACGGGGGGGCAGGCAAAAACACCTTAAACGGCGGTATCGGCAATGACGTTTACATTGTTGACTCGATTGACAATGCCATCGTTGAATTGAAATACCAAGGCATTGACACCGTCAAGTCGTCTGTTAACTGGTCGCTGCAGGGGACAAATTTAGAAAACTTGGAACTGGTTGGTGCGGCGGCAGTGTTGGGCCAGGGCAATCAATCGGCCAACGTATTGATCGGAAATACGGCGGCAAACCTACTGTCGGGCGAGACGGGCAATGACACCTTAATCGGAGGCGCAGGCAATGACCGATTGTTCGGTGGTGACGGCAACGATTTACTACAGGGCGACGACGGCAATGATACGTTGAATGGCGAGTCCGGCAATGACACTTTAGACGGTGGCCGCGGCTACGATACTTTAAACGGCGGCGATGGTATAGACAGCTTGTCCGGCGGATTGGGGAAAGACAGCTTAATTCTGGCTGACTTTTCTGGCGACACTGTAAACGGCGGCGGCGCATCGGACAGTTTGTTTATTACGGGACAAAACCAAACGCTCAACCTGGCCCAAGACTCGATTTCGGGCATCGAAGACATAAAATTCAACGATGACAGCAACAATACGCTCAGCGTCACCGCACAGAGCGTCTTGGCGTTAAGTCCGGACAGCGATACCCTGCGGGTAGACGCGCAAGGGAACAACACCTTATTTATGGAAGCGGGCTGGGTCGAAACGGGCTTGGTCGATGGCTATAAAATATTTACCAAGGACGGCGCAACCTTGGAAGTCGATGCCGGCATCGGCCATATCGAGATGACTGGAAGTTTATATACAATTAACAATGCTGATTCAGCGGCCAATGTCGGTTCGGTGTTTACGTCGGGAACTGATGTAATCACGGTTGATTTTGGCGGCAAGCGATACAGCCAATGGGGGTTGGATACCATCGATTTGACCGGCTTTGGAGTGGAAGATAAGTTGATCATCAACCAAGCTGATGGTGTCGCGGCATCGTCCTCGTTAAAAACTATCAGGCCTGGTACCTGGTTTAATCAGGGCTATTTTTTATCCACAGACTATGTTATTAGAGGTTCAAATCCAGAGGTGCGAGGAGGGGCGCACGTAACTATATTAACAATGGACACAATTCGTTGGAATAATAGTCTTGGGCAAGTTATGCTTCAATCCAACCTCTTGCATAAGACTACGGTCGACCAAGTTACCTTTTATGATAATTCAATAACTGTACATACCCACTATACAACCTCCCTTAAAAGCTCTGGTCAAGTTATTCTTACAGGTTTACCGCCGGAATTGCCGACTGACCAGTTTGTTTTTGTGTAAGTCACTGTGTCGGTTAAAAATGCCGGAAAGCCGTTTGGCTGTTCCGGCATTTTTTATTTGGAACCCCTTGTGGTGCCAGTGTCGATTAAATGGACACGATTATGCGTGTGCAGCCGTACCTAAAAGCCAAAGGTGATTTTGCTTGCCAAACGGGAGGTGTCCATATACTGACTTTCAGAATGGCCAAAACAGACATCCCTGGTAGTAAAGATGTTTCGTTAGGATGATACATCACACCTAAGCAAATAAACTCCAGTAAAGACTACTGCTCTATCAATCAGATACACGGCCAAAAGTTCGTTCAACGCAAGTAAATAATTCACAATTTCAGTGTTAAAAAGTTAACAGACTATTTCCGCCAACGATGTACAATTAAGTCGTTTTTATCAGTTTTTTATTAGAGTTTGGAGTCAAAAGCAATTAATGCCCCAAATGCTGTGTAAGGTGGGGCAACCTAAAATTTAATTGATTTTGATTGCAGCAAAGCTTCCCAATCATCTGGCCATAAATACAATCGAATATATGGTGAGAACACTTCAGTTGATTAAGAGTGTTAACTTAGTTGTCCTTGGGGGTTATTTTCAATTGTGGCTAGCATAAAAGGTGATGATTATGGCAATTATCAAAGGCAGTAACAAAAATGATTATTTAACCGGAACCCAGACAGGCGATACCATGTACGGCCTTAACGGGAATGATTCCTTGTTCGGCATAAATGGCGCAGACCATTTGTATGGCGGCAACGGCAACGACAATTTGGATGGCAGAGAAGGCATTGATGTCTTGTTGGGTGGGCAAGGCAACGACCGTTTGGATGGCGGCAAAGGCGCCGATGTCTTGGTGGGCGGGATAGGCAACGACACCTTTGTGGTTGACAATAGGGGCGACGCTGTCCGCGAAGCCAATGGCGGCGGCAAAGATACCGTAGAGTCGTCAATCAACTGGGCCTTGGGCGCAAATCTGGAAAACTTGGTGTTGACAGGCAATGGCTGGCTCAATGGCACCGGCAATGCGTTGGGCAATACCATAACCGGCAATGCCGGTGGCAACACCTTGGACGGTCGTGCGGGCAATGACAACCTATTCGGTGGGCTAGGCAACGATGTCTTGCTGGGCGACTCAGGCAACGACAAGCTGGACGGCGGTGCTGGCGTTGACAACCTGTCCGGCGGTGTGGGCAACGACACCCTGATGTTCACCGATTTTTCCAGCGACACCGCCAATGGCGGAGCTGGCAAGGATACCCTGTATTTGACAGGCCAGAGTCGAACGCTAGATTTAAGCACGGGCGTCATTTCGGAAATAGAAACCATCAAATTCGATGCCGACAGCAACAACACCCTGAATGTTACCGCGCAAAGCGTGCTGGCGTTAAGCCCTGACAGCGACACCTTGAAGGTTGATGCCAAAGGCGACAACACCGTCAACTTCTTGGAAAGCGGTTGGGCAGAGATCGGCACGGTGGGCGGCTACAGGATGTTCACCAAGGACGGCGCGACCTTGCAGGTTGACGCGGGCATCGCCAACATCCACCCGCACACCTACACTATTTCCGATGCCGCTTCCGCTGCCAAGGTCGGCGCCGAATTCACGTCAGGCATTGATGAGATCACAGTGGACTTTGGCGGCAAAAGGTACGCTGATTGGGGTTTGTCTAAGATAGACCTAAGCGGCTTTGACGTGGAAGACAAATTGTTTTTTGTGAAGCATGACGGCTGTGTAACGGGCTCCACTCCTTTTACTTTCCATCCCAATTTTTCTGCTCAAAGCCATAATGGAATTGAACCATTACGTAAATTTTTATTCTCTAATCACCGCGACAGTTTTTCTAAGCCCCTTTGGGGTTTTGAAGGTGGCACCGCTACTGCCGGATCCCTCACGGCCCAAGACAACATTGTTCGGGTGGCTGGCAAAAATTCGCTCCAACTCTCATCAAAATTCAAGACAAATTTTTTCTCCTATTGGTACACCTCAACGACAACGAAAACGCCGAGTGGATCCCCTATTGCCCATGTTCATACGATTAGCAATAAACACTCTACCCAAGGTTCGGGGCATATCATGATCACTGGCGTACCCGCCGACCTGCCGCCCGACCAGTATGTGTTTGTCTAATTGACGAGGCCAACCTGCCGGGAAGCCGTGTGGCTGCCCCGGCAGTCCCTTTTAGCTAACAGGTATGCCCGTGCCGTCTCATTCAAACATCCGTACCTTGCAAGAAAAAGGCGAATTGACAGAAGCGGTAAGTTTATGCCGGCGAGTTTTGCTTGATCGGCCAAGTGACAACCAAACAATTGCTTTGCTCGGTGTCCTTTACGCCCAACAAGAGGATTATGAACAAGCCCTTGTTTGTTTGGAACGCATCGGCCCATCGGAATCAATTGATAATGCCGAAACCTTGACCGACATCGCGGCCATCCATCTTTTGCTGCAAGACTATCCGCCCGCACTGGCGCTATTGGACAGGGCAATAACGTTAGCACCGGACTACGCCTTGGCGCAAGCGCGGCGCGGGCTGGTGTTGATGAAGCAATGGCAGTTCGCCGATGCCAAAGTTGCCTTTGGTTCAGCCTTGCTGAAATGCCCCGGCAACCAGCAAGCGGCCTTGCATATCAACTCAGCCCGTTGTGCGCTGTATTTGGGTGAAAACGAAGCGGCTTTAACACATGTCGAACAAGCGCGGGAGTTGGGCGGCAGCCAACGGGAGCAATGGTTGTCTGTTGCAGTGGATAGCCATATCGCCCTGAATGATTGGGAAAATGCTGAAGCGGCGATCTACCAAGCCTTGGAAGCGGGTATTGCTGAGTTGAAAGCGGTAAAACTACTGGCGTTGGTATTGGCAGCACAAGACAAACAGGGGCAGGCGGCGCACCGCTTGCGTAAGGCCTTAAAAAAATATCCTGACGACCTCGACCTGATTTTGCAACTGGCCGCGCTGGCCCGCGTTCAAGGCCACCACGGCGAAGCGATGCGTTATTTGCAGCAAGCCCTCAAGCTGGAACCAGAAAATGCATCGCTTTGGGCGCAATTGGCGCAGCTTGGGCAACGACATTTTAATGAACTCACTGCACAGGCCGCCGCCGAAAAAGCAATGGCCTTGACCGAGCAAGAAACCGGATTGGTCAGGGCCGAAGCCTTGGTGGCGATGGCAAGTGTCGATGAAGATCAAGCCGAAAATTATTACCGGCAAGCCTTGGCGCAGGTGCCTGGTTATGTGCCTGCTTGCTTGGGTTTAGGGCATTTAATGTTGCAGTGGGGGCGTATTGATGAGGCTGTGGCATTGTTTGAAGGTGTAGCAACTAACCATCCGGTTGCCGGTTATGGCGCGTTAATCAATGCACGGCGATTTCCGGAGGATCCTGAAATCCTTGCGAAAATCGAAAAAATAGCTTATCTGCCCAGCCTGCAAGGCAGCGTGTCTTCAAGTTTGTTGTTCGACCTCGCGGCGGCTTGGGAGCATCTTAAAGACTACCCAAAAGCCTTCGCTTTCGTTACAGAAGCCAACAATGCCAGTCGGAAATTATTGCCCTATCGCGCTTGCGACCATCGTAAACACTGTGTCGTGCTTCGTCGCACGTTTACCCGAAGCTACCTGGAAAGCAACAAGGAATATGGCAACCCTTCAACCTTGCCGACTTTCGTATTGGGTATGCCGCGCTCAGGCACCACTTTGGTCGAACAAATTTTAGGCGGGCATCCCGAGATTTATGTGGCGGGCGAAATAGCCGTTCTGTCAAAAGTCATCCAATCCTTGAACGCATGGGAGCGGCATATTGGCTCCGGCAAGCATTATCCTGAATGCGTCCCCGACCTGACCCCGGAACAAATCCAATTCTATGCAAAGGAAGTATTGGACGAACTCCGCCAATATGATCCTGATGCAAAACATATCGTCGATAAGTTACCGCATAACTTCGAGCATATTGGCCTGATACGCTTATTGTTCCCTAACGCGCCCATTATCCATGTCCAACGGGAGCCGCGTGATGTGGCGATATCCAATTACTTTGTCGATTACCAAGCAAAATTCGGTGGGATGGGTTTCGCATACGACTTAACCGATATTGGTGACCAATTACTGGATCACCAAGCCTTGATGCGGCATTGGGATCACGTGCTGGATAAACCATTATTAACCATACATTACGAAAACGTGGTTGCCGACACCAAAGGCGCTGCGCGGTCAATACTGTCGTATCTGGAGCTAGAATGGACAGATGCGGTATTGGCATATCAAAACCTGGAACGCGCCGTAAAAACGGCCAGTGTTTGGCAAGTGCGCCAACCCATCTATCAAACGTCAAAGGAAAAATGGCGGTGCTATGAAGCGTTTTTACAACCACTTGAAGAAGTTTTGGCTAAACAATTGCCGGATGAGGCTGACAACAGTGCAGGCAATTTATTGCCTGCGGGCTATTTTTTTCATGGGATGGAGCATTTAAAAGACAATAATCTCACGCAAGCGGAAGGCGTATTCACAAAAATTCTCCAACAAAACCCCAACCACGCCGCAGCCATGCACATGTTAGGGATGGTGCGCTATCGGCAAGGGCAGCTGCGGTTGGCTGAGGAATGGGTAAACTTAGCCATAAAAAATCAGCCGAACCATGCCGCTTGGTATAATAATTTGAGCGCTATTTATCGTGATTTAGGGCTTAACCCTGAAGCTCTGGCAGCAGGGCAACAAGCCCAAAAAATTAAAACCAGGATAAAGGAAGTGAGCGGCAATGAAAATAAGTTATGATTATTAAAAGAGAAAGTTATATCATCCGGAACTATGCCTAACCCAACCAAATCCGACCTCAATCAGGCGTTGTACCTGTGCCGCTCGGCGTTTTACTCAGCGGCGGGGTTCAGCCTGGCGGTCAACGTGCTGCAGCTGGTGCCGACCATCTACATGTTGCAGCTTTACGACCGTGTCGTGCCGACCGGCAACCTGTACACGTTGCTGATGTTGACCGTTATCGTCATGGTGCTGTTTGCGACCTTAGGTCTACTGGAATGGGTGCGTTCGCAGATATTGGTCAGGGTGAGTTCCCGGCTGGAAACCCTATTGAACGACAGGCTGTTTCAGGTCGCCTTCAAACAAGCCCTGTACAGCGGCGGCCAACGCACTGTCGCCCAGCCTTTGGACGACCTGACCGCGCTTCGGCAATTCCTCACCGGCCAAGGCCTGTTCGCCTTTTTCGACGCGCCGTGGCTGCCGGTCTATATCACCGTCATGTTCATCTTCCATGTCTGGTATGGTTGGGCGGCCATTGCCACCGCCATCGTGTTGATTGCCCTCGCCGTCCTCAACGAAAAACTCACCGCCAAGCCCTTGGCCGAAGCCAACGCCCTGGCCATCCAAGGCCGCAATCGGGTCGCCAAAAACCTGCGCAATGCCGAAGTCATCGAAGCCATGGGCATGCTGGGCACTGTTCGCCAGCGTTGGCTGAAAGGTTCCGAGAAAGTGTTGGTTTTGCAAGCCGCCGCCAGCGAACGCGCGGGGTTGATGAGTGCCCTGTCCAAACTCATCCGCTTGTCGTCCCAATCCTTAATCCTAGGGCTGGGCGCTTACCTCACCATCCAGGACGAAATCACCGCAGGCATGATGCTGGCCGGTTCCGTGCTGTTGGGTCGTGCCTTGGCGCCCATTGACTTGCTCATCAACTCCTGGAAAGGTTTTATCAACGCCAGGGGGCAGTACAACCGACTGAACCAGCTGTTGGCCCAAATCCCGGCCGACACCGACCGCATGAGCCTGCCCGCCCCGGAAGGCCGGTTCAGCGTCGAAAACGCCGTGGTCGTGCCGCCGGGGGTCAAAGTGCCGGTACTCAAAGGCATCAACCTGACCATCGAAAAAGGCGATAGCCTGGGCGTACTCGGCCCCAGCGGCGCGGGCAAGTCAACCTTTGCCCGTGCCCTCTTAGGCATTTGGCCCTGCGCCAACGGCAAAATCCGCTTGGACGGTGCCGATGTCTTTGCCTGGAATAGGCATGAACTCGGCCCGCATATCGGCTACCTGCCCCAAGACATCGAACTGTTCGAAGGCACTGTCAGCGAGAATATCGCCCGTTTCGGCGAACTCGACCCTGAACAAGTCGTCAACGCCGCCAAGATGGCCGACGTGCATGAACTCATCTTGAGATTGCCGAACGGTTATGACACCCCAATCGGTAGCGAGGGCGGCAACTTGTCCCAAGGCCAACGCCAGCGCATCGGCTTGGCACGGGCTTTATACGGCAACCCGGTCGTCGTGGTCTTGGACGAACCCAACGCCAACCTGGACGAACAGGGTGAATTGGCTTTAAGCCACGCCCTGCAACGTTTAAAACAAAAACAAGTCACCGTTATCGTCATCACCCACCGCAGCAATGTATTAGCCAATGTTAATAAACTGCTGATCTTAAACGACGGCCTGGTGACCGTCTACGGCCCCAAAGACCAGGTCATTGCCCAGTTACAGCAAAAGGCTATCAAGCCGCCCGCCGTCGCCGCCCTATGAACCCGGACAAAAGCCTGTCCCCCCTCCCGGACAACGCCTTAGGCCTAGCCACCGACGAACGCCCTATCCGCAACATCGGCATTGCCGTGCTGGCGTTCACCTTCGGCATCCTGGGGTTGTGGGGAACCCTTGCCCCCTTGGACAGCGCCGCGTTGGCGCCCGGTTCCGTCACCGTCAAATCCTACCGCAAGACCGTGCAGCACCTGGACGGCGGCATTGTCAGCGAGCTCAACGCCAAAGACGGCGACATCGTCAAGGCCGGGGACTTGCTCATCAAGCTCGATGCCACCGAAGTCAAGGCGCAGCAGGAAATCCTGCGCGGCCAGTCCATCACTTTGACCGCACAACTCGCCCGGCTGCAAGCCGAACGTGACCATAAAAATGCAATAGATTACCCCGACAGCTTACAAGATATTTCAGACAGCCACATCGCCCAAGCCCGCCAAGGCGAGGACCAAATCTTTAACGCAAGGAAGACCGCCCACGAAGGCGAGATGTCCGTGCTCAAACAACGCATCGGCCAACTGGAAAGTAAGATAAAGGGGTTGGAAAGCCAACGCAGCAGCAAACAACAACTCGCCGCTTCCTATCATGAAGAAAGCAAAGATCTCAAGGAATTGCTAGCCCAAGGCTATGCCGACAAGCTCAGATTGCGCGACATCGAGCGCAACCATGCCATCACCTTGGGTGAAATCGCCAGTCTGGCCTCCGATATTGCCGGTTCCCACATACATATCGGCGAGACAAAGCTGGAAATCCTGCAACTGGGGAAGGAATTCCAGCAAGAAGTGGCCGACAAGTTAGGCGAAGTGCAGGCCGAACTCTACGATGTCACGCAAAGGTTGACCGCCACCCAAGACAAAGTGACCCGCACCGACATCAAAGCCCCCACCGGCGGGCGGGTTCTCGGCTTGTCGGTGCATACCCTGGGTGGCGTGATTACCGCAGGACACCCCATCCTCGACATTGTCCCGCAGCAGGAAGAACTCATCATCGACGCGCAAGTCTCGCCCATCGACATCGACCGCGTCCATAAAGGCTTGAATGCTGATGTCAGGTTCAGTGCCTTCAAACAAGCCATCGTACCGCAAGTGCCAGGCAAGGTCATCAACCTGTCCGCCGACCGCATCACCGACGAACGCACCGGCAACAGCTATTACTTAGCCCAAATCGAACTGCAACCGGACGCTTACCAAACGCTCAGGGGCATCGAACTCGTCCCCGGCATGCCCGCCGAAGTCTTCATCAACACCGGCGAAAGGACGGTATTCGAATACCTCATGCAACCGATCAGCAATGCCTTTGCTCGGGCGTTTATTGAGGATTGAATAGGAACTCGACCGCAATATCCCAATTTTGGCATTAACCAAACATAACCAACAACCATGCAAATGCCACTACTTTTAACTTACTCGACCTGCTATTGCCCCCAAACCAAAGCCATAGCTTACCTATTCAAAAAAGCGTGGATCGGCTTCCTGCTCCTCTGCCTGACTGGCTTCGCCAGCACAAGCCATGCCGACGACCTGCTCAGCATTTACCATCAAGCCCTGCAAGCCGACCCTACCACCCAATCGGCACACGTCAAGGTCAAGATCGGCGAAGCGCAAAAAGAACAGGCCAAAGGCCAGATGCTGCCGCAAGTCACCGGCAGCGCCAACTGGTCGACCAACTACCAGACCTTCGGCAACAACCCCACGAATAATTATGGCGGTACCCGCTATTATATTTCCTTAAACCAAACATTAATTGATTTCGCCAAGTTCTGGAACTGGCGCAAGGCCAAGGCCACCGAAAGCCAATATGAACGGGAAGCCGCCCAAGCCGAGCAGAATCTGCTGTTTGAGGTCACTGACAAGTACTTCAGCGTGCTGGAAGCCGAGGACGAACTCTCACTTTATCAATCAGAAGCCGAGATCACCGGGAAAGAAGCCCGGCAAATCCAGCAGCAATATGACAAGCAAATGGTGAAGGTCACCGATCTCTACGCCATCCAGGCCAAGCTCGACCAAATCAACGCCGCCGCCGTGGAAGCCGAGGCCAAAGCGCAGGCTGCCAAACAGGCTTTACAACAATTGACCAACGCCAGCCCGGTCAACCTGGCCAAGCTCAAAGACCACATCGACTACAAGCCGCTGGAAGGCAAGCTGGAGGACTGGCTGGCGGTCGCCAGGAGCGAAAACCCCGCCATTGCCGCCCAAGGCTACGCCATCGCCGCCGCCGAGCATGATGTCGACCAGCAACAGGCGGGGCATTACCCGGTGGTCGAAGCCCAGCTCAACTACTACAACACCGACATCGGTTACCAGAACCAGCGCACCGGGCAATTAGATAATCAAGTCGCTGCCATCAACGTCAACGTCCCCATCTTCAGCGGCGGTGCCACCCACCAGCGGGTGCAAGAAGCCAAGCATCGGCTCACCCTCAACCAATATGGCAAAGAAACCAAGCTAAGGGAACTCAACAAAATCACCAGCGAGGCTTACCTTAACGCTAATGCCAGCGTCAAACGTATAAAGGCCAACCAGAAAGCCTTGAGCTCCGCCAGCAAAAGCAGCGATGCCATGGCCACCGGCTTCAACTACGGCGTGCAGACCCTGAACGATGTCCTCAAAGCACAGGACGAAGAATTCCAGGCCCTGCAAGATTTAAGCAAGGCCAAGTACGGCTACGTCAAAAACCGCATGAAGTTCCTGCAAGCCATCGGCAGCATCAGCGAGGACAACCTCAAGGAGGTCAACAGCTGGCTGGAGTTTCCCTCCCAAGCCAAAACCAGGCCGACGGCGCAAGCAAAGTAGCCTTGGCATGAAAGCCTTGTTCGTCCACCAGAACTTCCCGGGGCAATACCAGCACCTGGCACGGCATTTGGCGAAAGACCCCGCCAACCAAGTCGTGTTCATCACGCAACGGAAAGACAATACCAACAACGCATCCGCCAACTGGAGACGGAGGGCCGGCAACTAAAATCGGACAATGGCCCGTTAAAAAAAGCGTCCGCCTTTTATGCCCTTTGGGCATCTTCGCCCGCGCACTGAAATGATTGATAACGTCATTCACCATCTGGAAGA
>JABFQX010000021.1 GCA_013141505.1 Methyloglobulus sp. | reverse complement strand
AGCAGCGGGTTTGGTACAGCCGCCAGACCTCTTGACGGTCCAGCGGCGTTAAGCGGATTCGTTTGTGCATGTTCATCGACAGTATTCTCCTGAATACTGTAAACAACGCTAGAGATTCTTACAGTTAGGCTGATTTTACAATTCATTTTGCATACTTTACAAATTTAGTTTAAAACCATTAACAAAATTAGTTTAATGAACGTCAAGATTCTGGGTTTAAAAGGTCTAGCTTTCTAAATTTAACATAATATGCATTATGCGAATCTAAACAGAATCATTTACACCCTCGAAGTTAAATTGCGGGACTTTGACAGCGCGCTCTATCTCTATAAGTGGCTAGACGCGTCAGAAAGCGGTAAACTTCATTACCCATTATCCATTTAAACTCTTACGTTTGATTATCCAATTTGCTTTACTGCTATTTTTTTTAGCGATCACCAGTTTTGTTTTGACTGAGTTGCTTGATGAGTTAATGTTGTCAATGCTTGCTGAGTATACGGCGCAGTTTGGATCTGTGGCTTTGTTAAGTGGTTTTTTAGTGTTGTTGGTTACGTATCTGATATTAATAACCAAGTCCATCGTTGTGGCGCTTTGTCACTATTTTTCTGCTCAGCAACGTATGGATAGAAAATTGTTGTTTTTCAATAAGCATATTATTACGCTTAATCGACTATTTTATTTTAAAAGAAAACGTCTGCTTTATGCTTTTGAACAAGAAAGAAAGAATATTTGTTTAATGGATAATGACAAGGCTATTAAGGTCAACCCCAGTGACAAACCTATCAATAAATCCAACTAAAAAGCAAAACATGTTTTAACCGTCATGAAAATATTGAAAGACCAAATTCTTAATGCGCTTAACTTGATACAGTCTATCAATACTAAAAACTTAACGTGGCAAGCTGAAAACCAGGATCAAAAGATAAAGCTTTCTCATACTGCGGCTTTGGCCGAAAAAGAATTGGCCGGCGAACTAGCCAAAAAAGCTATTCATTTGAAACACGAAATAAACCTGATAAAAACGAAACAAACCGCCGAATTGGTGATGCTGAAAACCCGTTGCAAAAAAGATATAGAAGATTACGAACACTATTTAGAATCGTTAAACCAATTAAAATCGGCCATGCAATCCCGCTATTCTAGCCTGCCTGATGCCATTGTACATACCATCCACCATCATTCTAAAAATTTGCTAAATTCAATGTGGGAAGCGGAAAATCCCGAAGACAAATTTAAATACGAGTTACGGCTTATCCAATTTATTACGATCATGCATGAGGATATCAGGCTTAATCAAGCAACAACAGTGACGGACGAATTGCCTGAAAACACCTTGAAGTTAGTCCATCAAGCGCATACTTCTTTTAGTACCACGCAAAATTGACCTTTTTTGTTATAGGCTACATATATTGGCCTCTTGATTTCTTAGCATGATGGGGAACAATCCCTTTTTGTGCCGGTCTTTGTTTTTGCAAACTAAAGGCTACACTTAAGCAGTAAGGTTGACCACCTTGCACATCAAAGACTTTTTGTGGATGATTACCTATGGCGAAAGACACAACCAAACCCGCTGCAAAAACGGAAGCGCAACCTAGCCCAGACATTGAAAATGACAGTGATGATCTTTTCGAAGACGTTGAGGTTGTTGCCATTCCTACCGAGCTCGACAAAGATAGCAGACGAAGGGATGCGCGTAGAAAAATAGAAATTTATTGGGAAAAGAAGCACTTAAAAGATCAATTTGAAGACATTGATGAGTCTGAATTTGATTTTTAAATAATTCTTGTTTAATTCAAGGCACCCAGAAAAAAGAAAAGTCAGGTTTGCCATTTGCACGCAGTTATCCCCTGCCCTGCTCAAACTGCTCACGGTTTATGTCGCTTGGATAGCCCATCTGCATGCTAATCAAAAAGTTGCATGATACTCATATTGAGGACAACCCATAGATAACAAAAAGTAACATGCCTGAATTGCCCGAAGTTGAAACCACAATGCGAGGGATTGCACCTCACGTAGAAGGACAGACAATCAAACAGGTGGTTATTCGCAACCACCAATTACGTTGGCCTGTACCGGCAATACTTAACCAATTTCTAGCCAATATCAAAATTAAATCGGTAACCCGACGAGCTAAATATCTTTTGTTAGCAGCCGATACCGGAACCCTGATTATTCACTTAGGCATGTCCGGTAGCTTGAGGATTATTGTGCAGGAAATCGCTGTCGGCAAACACGACCATATTGATTTCATTTTCGCTAATGGTGCTTTGTTACGTTATAACGACCCCCGCAGATTTGGTGCTGTATTATGGACAACCGCGCCCGCTGATGGTCATGCCCTACTCAAAAACTTGGGCCCTGAACCGCTATTGCCTGAATTTGACGGTATCCATCTTTATCAGGTTTCCCGCAGCCGAAAAATGCCGGTCAAATCGTTGATTATGGATAGCCATATTGTTGTCGGTGTTGGCAATATTTATGCGAACGAAGCCTTGTTCATGGCGGGCATACACCCTACCCGTCAAGCGGGGGAAATCTCTTTAAAGCGTTATCAACAGTTAGCCCAGTGCATTAAAACTGTTTTGCAAAATGCCATTCTGCAAGGCGGCACTACCCTCAGAAACTTTGTCAATGAAACGGGAAAACCGGGATACTTCAAACAGCAACTGCTCGTATATGGACGTGCCGGTCATCCGTGTAGGCAATGCTTACAAACATTGACAGAAATAAGGATCGCCAATCGCACGACGGTGTTTTGTCAGCATTGTCAGACCTAAAACGACTTTGCTCGCTTTATCGATGCCATTTCAACAATGTTTACAAATCGATAAGACTAAGCGTATAAGCGTTTTTGAATTAATTGATAATTAATTAATGGATGGATTTCAGACGGAAGAATTTGACAGGCTATAAAAAGGCGACCCCAAATAGCGCTTATGAGGTATAGAAATGCCTAAATGGTGTTCGATGTATGCATTTCATAACAAAAAAATTATCTTAATTGAGAGGAATTCATGAAAACAAGGCAACGCATAACGGAACATCTGCGAATAAAAATTCTATTCGCGACCATAATACTACTGTTTAACCATAATATTTACGCGGCTACGACATTTACTCTCTCCCTTGCCCCAGTTGACCCCGTCACAGCCCTGATTAACACCAACATCGCTTATATACTGCCACACTCAAAGAGACTGGAACGACTGCTTCAGCAGGCACTATAACATTCACCAGCACATTGCCCGTAGGGATGACATACGTTTCCGGAGGGGCGGGCACAACAGGTTTTAACTGTACCTATACTGCTGCTACCCGTATTGTTAACTGTACAAGGACGACTTCGCTTGCCGTAAATGCATCCATAGCTATACCTTTAACCCTATCTGGTACAGAGGTAACGACTGCTGCTAATTCAGTAAAGGCTTCCGTGTCTGGCGGTGGATCGGTAGGGAGTATTACATCTAACATTGTGGCAACCAATATTGTGAACCCGCCAGATTTGACGATTTCATCAATTAGTCAGCCTTCACCGAATATGTATGCGAATGCTATGAGACAAATTACTGTAAATGTGGCGAATATAGCTGGTGCTTCACCCGCTACACCTCCGATAAAAGTGACATTTACCCTACCTGGCACAGGTGTTTCTGGAGCTAAAACACCTTTAAAATTTTCTAGGATCGCAGATCATTGGGTGTGCACGCGGTCTGGTCTAATAATAACTTGCAATTATGATCTTCCTTTAAATGGTAACCAAACTACCCAGCTTAGGATACCCATCAATCCCACTGGCACCGTTGCCAATCCAGTTTTTACTGCCTCGGTTACAGCGATAGCGAATGAGACTAATATCGCCAACAACGGGCCGTTTTCATTGACACCAACAATAGCAGTTAATACCGGGGCAAATCCAAACTTAGTGGCGGAAGCCGATCCTGTTTTTACAAAATTTTATTCTTATCCAATATTGAGTACGGCAAATATTCCTTTATTTGCCCAATCCATCCTCAATCCTAACTCATTGTTTTTTTAACACACACCTATTGCCAATGCAACAGCGGCAACACTTGACTCTTATGCTGTAGACATCAAGCAACAACCGGCTCAGATCCTTCCTCCTGGAGTTCCAGCCACTAATGTCTTTGCCTATGGCGATCCAGGGGCTGGTAGGGCCACCACATTCTCTTACCCGGCGCATACCATTGAAACGAAATTTAATGTCTCCGGTATTATTAATACCGGCGCAGGTACAATACACCAATACCCTATCCGCAACCCTGCAACATTTTCTTCCGGTAGACAAGACGATTCATGGCACTATGATGGGTGAGCCAGATATTCGTAGTGTCGTTCATCTTCACGGCAACCGAATTGTAGATCAAGCGAGCGACGGGTTTCCCGAAGCTTGGATTTCTCCGACGGGGACACTGCCAATGCTCCCTCGTGTGCCGCCTAACCTTAGCCCCTTCCAGTATACGAATAATCAAGAAGCGAGCCTACTCTGGTATCACGACCATACCATCGGGATGACTCGCCTCAATGTTTTTGCAGGTATGGCAGGACTCTACATTGTTAGGGATACGAATGAACAAACCCTAATTACCAATAATCAGCTTCCATCAGGGCGCTATGAAGTCCCCTTAGTGATTCAAGACCGTACCTTTAAATTGGATGGTTCATTAGCTTATCCAGATAAGGATCCTAATACCTTGTTGGGAGGTATCGCAAATCCGAGCGTGGTACCTGAATTTTTTGGCAATGTTATTGTTGTTAATGGTACGGCTTGGCCTTATTTTCAGGTGGAGCCTAAAAAATACCGTTTACGTTTGTTAAATGGGTCTAACGCCCGCTTTTACACTATGGATTTTAAATTTACCGATACTACGGTGATCCCATCTCAAGACTATTACGTGCCTTTCCAGGTTATTGCTACAGATAGCGGTTTGCTTAATGCACCTGTACCTGCCACTATTGGCACATCCTCGATTACGCCTACAGTGCCAGCTTTAACGATGGCACCAGCAGAACGCTATGACATCATCATAGATTTTACAGGCTTAGGTGGCAAAAACATCACCATGACCAATTCTGCACCCGTACCTTTTGGTCGCACTCAGCCTTGCACCACTGCAATACCGCCCTGCGTACCACCCGGCATCCCTGCAACTGGGACTATGCAAGGCCAGATCATGCAGTTCAAGGTTAATGCACCCGCTGTATCTTCACCTGCAATTACCATTCCTGCCGCCTTGCGTACGCCGATTGTACCTTTAGTCAACACGCCAGCACATCAAGTGTTGCTGGTCGAAACTAAAGACGATAAAGGAAGAATAACACCTATGCTCGGCACGCTTAATAATGGATGGATAGATTTTATGGGGGATCACATAGACTATACAAAAAATCCGATACAAGTTACTCCCATAGGAGATACTGATAAGCCTGCTCGAAATAGTGTACAAACCTGGGAAATATTTAATAGCACGCTGGATGCCCATCCTATCCACCTGCATGATGGAGCTTTCCAGCCCATTGAGCGTCAACCGTTCAGTGCTATCTTAGGCCCAGGCGGTTCGCTTACTGATATTTGCTATTCATCAACGCCTCGCCAACCGAAAAGTGGGACAGTTGTCCCGGCATGCCCCCCTGTTACGCCACCTTCGCCAGTTTTAGCAAGAGAAAAGGGCTGGAAAGACACGATGCTGGTTTACCCTTCAGAAAACAATACTCCCACTATTAACATAGGCGGTATCGTCAAAGGCCAGGTAACAAGGGTAAATATTAAATTTGAAGGCCCAGGACTATTTGTTTGGCATTGTCATATCACTGAACACGAAGATCATGACATGATGAGACCCTTGGCTGTGCGGTGATTATATTAAAGTCAGTTTATAAACATGCACATTGGCAGCTTTTTTATAAAAGCTGCCAAGCACCTGAAACTGTTTGTAACAGTTTAACCAGTTATTACGGAGTCCAATATGAAACTTATTGCCATTATTTATTTATTAACGATCTCTAATTTGGCTAATGCCCAAACTCCTTCATCTGCGCCGACTTATACTGTCACGAGTACAGGCGTGGTATTAGATGCGTCAGGACAGCAAGATGCCGACCCGCAAGAACCTGTAACCCTAAACCCTACCCAAAAGCAGCAGGAAAAGGCAGCAGAGTCTGCTACCTTTCAGCGGGTGCTGGATATATGGAAAGCCAGACAAAATGCCGCCGATGCCCGCGAAGCTTCCGATGCTGCTTTTGTGCCCTGAAATAGCAACGCTACTGTAAATAATGTCTGTAATTTTGTGGTTTACTGCAAAGAAGGTGTGACTTTTAATTAATGAATTTATTAAAAAATCAGTAGGGGCAATGAATTATAAACGCCTATGGCGTTGGCTTATAAATTGCTTTGTAGTTAGTGGCGGGTAGTGCTGCGAACATTAGCGGTGTTCACGGAAATCATCCCTATGTTAGGCGAGAGAGTCGGTATGGTTCTGTAACAGCATCAGACCAAAGGTTCTCTCGTCATTGTCAAACCTAATTGTTGGAGTTACATCGATGAAAACAGATAATATACACTTAATAAACTTTAAAATTGGTAAGCAAATGACCGAACAAGTTTTGCCTACGGTCATGCGTAGGCTTCGTTGGCTACTGACACGAGCCAACCTTTGTCTCGCTCTTGGCTTGGCGGCCACTCTGGTGAGTTTACCCGCCCAGGCAGTGACTTATTACAAGATCACCGATTTTACCAAGTTATATCCAGGACAACCTAATAGTGGGGGATTTACCCCTACGGCGATTAATAATAATGGCCTTGTCTTAGGCTATTTCAATGAACAGCTCTGGTGGTGGTCTTCCCAGTATACACCGACCTATAAGCTGTTCAATAGCCGCACCGGTAAATTTTCCGATGTGCATCTGGTAAATGGGAAATATTACTTTGCCGCCGATATTAACAACTTAGGACAGTCCGTGGGGGCGGTAGCCGCCAGTTTAGACTTTATCGACATAATAGACCCGACCCTGTTATACATTCGCAATTTAAATGGCAGTGCGGACTTATTGGGGACATTTACTCGGACTAACCCGCAAACTTCAGTCCGAGCTAGAACTGTTGAACCAAAAGCCATTAATGATAATGGCAAGATAACCTTCAATAGTGTTAATTTTAACAATTACATATACGGCTACAAATCCTACGCCTCCAAAGCTACCGGGTCAGGTTTTTATCCTTTGGTCAGCCTGGAAGGTCCCAAAGGCATTGTAATCTCCAACAGCCTTAATAACCGCTCGCAAGTGGTCGGTTGGAGCACCATTAATAGCTTAAATCCTGGCCCATCGGGTGTTAGTATCTCCCATGCCTTTATCAGTTTGCCTTTTTCCGGCAAGCTAGCGGATCTGCATAGAGCTAACTGGCCCAAACGTCCCGGCTTTGATAGCATGGCCAATAGCCTGACGGATGCCGGCATGGTCGCCGGTAATTACACCTATGCCACCGGTGTTCGGAGTTTTGTAGCTCCTTATGGTACGCCTTATCAACGCGCCGTGGTTTGGGATACGGTCAAAAATACGGCAAAAGTATTGGGTGACAAACTGACTCCGCGCAAATCGGCCACGTTAAGCGATATCAACCAGTCCAACCAGGTCGTCGGCAAAGAAGTCACCTATTCCGGTCATGGTGATGCCATTAGCCATGGTACCGAAACCCGGATGGACGGTTCCGAACACGCTCTGGTTGGGGATGTCGCCAGCGGTCAGTTGGTCAACCTCAACGGCGTACTTCTGGGCAACCCAGACATGCTGAGATTGGTTGAGGCCACAAAGATCAATAATGCCGGACAGATACTAGCCAAGGCACTGGAAGCCACTGTGAATGCCCCGCATTACCTACTGTTGACCCCAGTGCAAGTGCCTTGATATTGAAAACTTACTTATTAGCGCAATTAAGCATCAATCCCTTTTGTTAGGGATTGATGCTTTGGACCTCACTCACACCGTTTACTTTTAATCATCTAAAGGCAGGCAATTTTATGAATAACCAATTAAAGTTACTTTGCGAATACAAATTGTTGCGCTGTGCGATTATCACTTTTTCCTTTTTCAGTGCATCTACGGCCCAAGCGGTTACTTATTACAAAATTACAGATTTGTCCGTTAAATTTCCAAGCCAAGCCAATAGCAGCGGATTTACACCAATAAACCTAAGTGATACAGGTTTGGTCTTGGGATATAAAACGGTGCCTGCCACCCAAATCAGCCCCACCAAGTTTGTTTTTAAAATATATAACTCAAATACAGGAAAATTAAGTTCCCCGCTTACTGCCGATGGCAATTCATTACCGTAAGGCCACCCGACCAGCAGCGCTTCGTGCAGGTGGCCTTATGGTAACTCAAAAACTGTGGGACAGCAGTGAGCCTGACCCCTTTGATTCCAAAATATATTGGTTCGCTTTGATCGTGATGGCTATGCTTTAATGATTCAGCGCAGCCATCGATTTTTTATCTGTGCGAACCTAACAACACGACTATTTCCTTTAATTACCCTTAACGAGGGAGCGATCAGGAAACATGCGACCATTACCCCAGTTATCGAGTGCTTGTTGAGGCAGCATATACATGCCATCGGCCTCTTGCTCCAGAATATCCTCACCCACCACCTCGGGTAGTTTGCTCATTGCCAAGGCACGTTGCTCTTCGCCTTTAGTTTCTTTATAGGCCATGTATTCTGCCTTTGACATGGCTGCTATTTGCTTATCAGGTAGATCAAGGGCAAAAGCATTTTGATTCACTAAGAGAGGGCTGCTTGTTATTACTAACATCAGTGCGAAATATTTGGTTTTATTCATGGGATTCTCCTAGACTATTTGGCGGTGTTTTGATAAATGTTGAGGAAATAAGTGCTTTGCGTTGTCGTCTTATAGGCTTGTAGGCCGGTATTATTGGATTTATGCAATGCCCAGCTTAATTCCTTGTTGATGTTGAACCAAGTCACCGCACGGATGGCCGGATAAGAAGATTCGATACGACTAAACATATCGGCTACCCACGCTTCTTTGCTTTGGGCCCTGTCCATGTCATTACCATCTTGACCGTAAGTAGGATTAGGCAAATCGCTAGGTTCAGCAACCCCTACTTCAGCGATAATAATTGGCTTAGTTGGATAGTTGATAACCAGTTTGTTGTAAGGCGCGCTGAAGGTTTGGTCGAAACTTTTCCAGGTAGACCATGAATAATTACTGCCAAAGTTATAACCGTCCAAGGAAGTCCAATCGACATACATGTCACCAGGATAATATTGGGTAATGTCTTTTACATTATCAACATCCGAGTTATTGGCACACCAGACCCAATCTATGTAAGGGTTAATGCCCGCGACTTCAAACTTATTGTAGATATAACGCCAAGCGGCTTTAAAATTTTGTGGATCATTACCCCAGGGATACCAGATACCGTTGAACTCATGGCCAAAACGCAGCATGATCCGCGCAGGGCGACCGGCTGGCACGCCAGAACGCCACCATTTGAAGCCATTAATCCAGCCATTAATGTAAGTGTCCCATTGTCCGTTTACAATCTCGGTGAGCAAGTTGGCTTTAGGCCGGGACGAAACAACGGGCATCCAGGTGATCATCGGTACAGCACCGCGTGAAGCGATATTGTCAGATTGATACTTTAAATTACCCCAGTTATAGTCAAAGTTGGTGAACAGATTGGTAATCGCCATCGGCTTATTGGCGGCGGTATTCCACGAATCTATTTCAGTGAGCGACCAACCATCGCTCTTCACATAAGCTCCTAGTATGGTGTCAGCGTGTGCGACAGAGCAAGATAACAGGGCTGCGCCCATTGTTATAGCGGTGAATTTTTTGGTCATTATTTTTACCTCAGTCATAGCAAGATTAAAACGTGGCATACGATACCTAAGCCATTAATATGGCAGCAGTGTTGTACTCGTTTACTTCGAGGCAAAGTTTAAGGTTTAAAATTAAATATTAATGTGAGCTACTCTTTATAATCAGATGTATTCGTTTGAAAAAGCTAAAGTAAATGCAGAAATTTGGATAGACATCTCAATTTAGCTCACCCTATTTATTAACAGCAATACTTAATCGCCAATAAGTTCCCACCCATCTGCTCTCAGCGGGAGAAGGTTGGATTGAGAAGATTCACGTAATAATTTGTTGATATAACTGAAAATATCCAGTCATTTATCAATTCTGAAATACAAATTAAAAATTTGGGTGGTGGCAGCGCGTCATATGATAGCTCAATGACCAGTCTCAGGCTTGCGACAATATGCCTGAGCAACTTGACCCTTGTCCGGCGGTGCAGCCATAGCAGTGATCGGCGACATTGATCGGCATCGCTTCGGGCATATTTGCCAGCAATTGACTCAGGTGAGTACGGTTTCCGGCCAATGGCATTGCCAGCATTTGGTTGAAGTCGCAATCATACACATAACCTTGCCAGTCAACGCTCACCAGGTTTCGGCACATGACGTGTTCGAGGTTGGCGGACTGATATGCCTGTTTCAACCGCTTCATATAGCCTTCAAATTGGCCTTTGGCCAGCAGCGTAGCACCAAAGCGCTGGATTGGCATATTGGTGATGGTGAACAGGTTATTAAAAGACAGGTCAAAATGCTCACTCAAAAATTGTCGGTAAGCCTGCTCAAGTTGTGCTTGCGGCGGTGGCAGGTTCATCCCTTGTGGATTGAACACTAAATTGAGGATAAGGCCAGTATCTGTCCGACCATAGCCTAGAGCATTGAGTTTTTTCAGGGCGGCAATGGAAGCGCTAAATACCCCTTTGCCGCGCTGGGCATCAACATTGTCCTCCAGATAACAGGGCAAGGAGGCGATGACTTCAACGCGCTGATCAGCCAGGAATTCTGCCGTATCTTCATAGCCTGGTTCTACCAGAATTGTTGGGTTGCAACGGTTTATGACATGTAATGACCGCGCCCTGCCCTGTCGTACTAGCCAACGGAAATCGGGATTCATTTCCGGTGAGCCACCGGTTAAATCCAGGTGTTTTAGTTGATACTTATCGGCCAAATCGAGGGCTGTTTGCATGGTTTTCCGGCTCATGAGTTCCGTCCGTTTCGGTCCTGCATTGACATGGCAATGCGTACAGCTCAAATTGCACAGATAACCGAGGTTCATTTGCAAAGTCTGTAAATGCCCTCGGCGTATTGGCGGGAAATCAGTGTTCAGCAGTAAGGGTTTGGTGTCGCGCATCGGTTATCCTGGTTAACAGCACGCGGCACCCGATTGCAAGGTAAGGCTGGTATTCGGCGGCGCACAATCAAATAAGCCAAAGTGCGTCGATTTATTGCCCCACAATTCAAAATGTTCCGCATAGCGGCTTAAACCCAGCATATCGGCCGTATTGCCGCAGACCCGCAATGGCCGACCCGTTTCCAGGTGATGATGGTCGTCCAGATCAAAGGCATGGGGATATTCCGGTATAGTGCCTTTATAAGCAGCAACTTGACCGAAATCTTCGCAGCGGTCTTCCAATGGCATTTTAAAGGCACTGACGGTAATCGAACGGAACTTGACCATGCCGATTTTGCCCGCCACTTCCGTATCATCCAGACTAATCGGATTTTCTTTAACCACGCGCACATCAGGACAGCCCAAATCTTGCATGATGCGGCGGAAATCTTCCCAATATAAGGCACCGCCCAAGCATTCACCCAGTAGGACGGGATCCAACTTAAGCCGTTCGGGAATACGGCGGTCGGCATAGACATCAGAAAAATACAATTCGCCGCCGGATTTGAGAACCCGGAAAATTTCCGCCAATACTTTATGTTTATTGGGTGACAGGTTGATGGCACAGTTTGATACGACGACATCAATGGAATTATCGGCAATACCGGCTGGTGTTAAATCTTCAATGTGCGCTTTTATAAATTCGACATTGGAACGGGCATAGCCGTAGCGTTTGCTATGCCAATCGCGATGTTGTTTGGCGACAGTGAGTTGTTCTTCGGTCATATCAATACCGATAACACGGCCTGATTCACCTACCAATCGGGACAGCAAATAGCAGTCACGGCCGGAGCCACAGCCCAAATCCAATACGGTTAGGCCTTTCAACACGGGCGGCAAGGGTGAGCCACAGCCATAAAATCGCGCAACCACGTCAGGATGCAAATCCGCCAGCAAGGGGCGCAAATGCACAGGCATCGCGTCCACAGTACAACAGGCGCTGGTTTTTAAATCCTGGCTCGACTGCAGCACTTGGCCGTAATAGTTTTGTACGGATTCATTAATGGCGGTGTCGGTCATGGCGTCTCCATTGTGTTGTCAGCGTTTCTGTGCAGAAGTTTTTATTGTAGTTATTGTAATATCGCATAATTTCATGTCGGCAAGAGTAATTTTTTCAGGGCGATTGTCTCTTCAGATAACTTTCCCACGTCGCCAACTGCCAATTCAAGCGTGTCGGGTTCTCCCGCCCAATCTAAAGGATAAATACCGTGTGCAATTTCGCGGTGAATAGTGGAATACGGCCTTTATGCCCTTCGGGTAAATCTCGCAGCCGCGTAACCGAGGCATGGTTAACCGGATTGATGACGATGTAATCCCGATGATGCGAATAATTCGATTCCGTCACATAATAAAAAGTGTAGTAAAGAGTGCAAAGTAAGGTGGGCAGGCGGTTTTGCCCGCTCTACAGGACTAATCGGCTTTTAAAGTACAGCGAGGTAGGGCGCATAGGCGAAGCCGTATTGCGCCGCATGGTTATAATTTTCATTCGGCGGTTATTCCGCCCTACTGCCCTGCATAACGGACATACGGCGGTGATTGTCATTTCGAACGAAGTGAGAAATCTTGTGACGGACAGTAGCATCATAGATTTCTCACTTCGTTCGAAATGACAGTCCTTTTATGAATCTAAAACTATATAGTTTCGCGCAGCAAACCGCCATGCCCAACGTATCACCGAACCAAAATAAGCATATCCAAAATATCGGTTTGGAAAATACGGGCAATAACCAACCTTGTCCGCTTCGTTCGTGGCGTATTGCCTAGCGGCGAATACGCCTTACAGCGTTCGGGCACTCTCTGCGATGGCTGCACGGAATACCGCAAGCACCTGAAAACGGTGGGCAAAAAAACCTGCCCACCGGGCTGTAACTCCCCCCACTCACCACGAATCGGCTTGCAATAAAAGGTAATATTTCACACTTTTCAAGTGGAATAGTTCACAGACAGCAATAACTTAATCGTGTTACGGTGTCTTGCGTCCTGCCTATCTAAGCGTTACGGCAGGGCGCGAGAAACGAAAAATAATGAAAAAGGGATCAAACACCCTACTCGAGTAGGGTGTTTGCACACAAATTATCGTGTATAGTTAAAGTGTCGAAAAGCGAGGTTTTTTTGCCCAGGTCTTTTAGGCATTGATTTGACGGCAGTAATTATTGATCCGGCCTTATGAAGTTACCCTTAGGTTACTTCGACTACGCTCAGCACGAGTTCGCTCAGGGTACGTTACCGCTGCGTTCCCTGAGCGAAGCCGAAGGGTATCGCAACTACTTCAAACATTAAAAGGCCGAATCTATAAGCGTATCGTTGCTGTTGTATTACCCTTCAGGTATTTATGCCTTGTGGGTGATTATGCCGTAACGTAAACGATACAACTATTTCACTCAATTAAGGGGTATGTCATGAAAACAAAGACAATAATATTCAAGACGCAAGACGCAAGACGCAAGACGCAAGACGCAAGACGCAATAGTTTGACGGCAAAAGCCAGCCACGTTGCAAGGATTATTCTTTGCTTGTTTTGGGTTGCGCTGGGGTTGTCGGCCTCGTTGGCACAAGCGGAGACGTTTCGCTATAAATACATCGATCTCAATCAGGCAAAATTTCCCACTGGAATATCACGCTTTTGGATGGCTACGTCGATTGACGACAATGGTCGAGTATACGGGATTGCCTACAATGATGACAATGGCGGTGAATACCCCATTGTTTATGACCGTGGCGTGGTGACCGCATTAGGTGCTGGAACACAAGGAGATGCTCTGGCGGCGAATGGAGACGGCACAGCGGGAGGTAATGTAATAAATTTTAACTCTAGCGGTAGTCCGGTTTATCAGGCTGCCTTGTTCCGGGGCCATAAGACCAAACTGATTGCGCCGAATCTGCCGGGCGAAGTTCACAGCTATGTTATCGGCCTTAATGATGAGGGTACAGCGCTAATTGAGTCTTATGGTGATAATCCGAGTGGAGCCTGGCCCTTTATTGGCTATTCGCTTTATAAAAAAGGCCGTTTCACCCTGCTCGATTTTGGCCCGACATTCCAATTGAGTCCTTATCACAACATTATTAACAACGAGGGAACATTGATTGGAAATGTGTCTGGCAGTAACGGTTGCTCCCGTGGTTTGCGTTATGGGTCTAACAACGGCAAGACGATGACATTAAATCCCCTACCAACAGGAGAGTGTAGCTCTGCGAGTTCCATTAACAACCGGGGGAATGTGCTCGGCGTTACGAGTCACCTAAATTTTGGTGAGCAACACATTGGGCTATGGGATAAAAAAGGTGTCTTCCATACCTATCTTGTTGATGAAGGCACTCCACAATTTCCATCCGACATCAATTCTATTTTCAACGACAACAACTTGATATTAATAACTGTGACGAACCCCGATACATTTGATCTCAATAGTTATTTGCTGCCTAAGCCTGGTGTACGTTTAAATGTGGCAGACTTGGTAGTAAATCCACCTTCTTTGAATTGGAAGCTATCCTACATAATGGACATTAATAACAAGGGCGACATAATTGGTTCAGACAAATTTTTTAGTCATTATTTTTTGCTAAAGCGTATCGACGCGACAACCCCGTAACCGCGTACGGCGGATAAAAAACGACTGCCGTAGGGCGTGTTAGCCGCGCAATCCCTCTGAACTTAAGCAACCCAGAGCTTCCTGCGCGGCGTAACCCGCCGCATGTTTGCCGAGTACTTACGTTAACCCGTAAGATGCGCCAAATATAGGATGTGCCGAGGTACGAGGTAAAAAGCACCCACTATACCTTTACTTATTTAAAAATACCCGATCTTGAACAGGTTCTAAGTCAATTATCTTTAATTGATCTTAATCAAGAAAAGCAAAAAATTGAGCCACCCTTCGGCTATCACGCTCGACGGAATTGTGATATGTTTGTGCCGATTTTAATTTGAAGCTACAATATTATGTTTTAATTTTGTTTGACATTGAAGGGAGTTCATGAAATGAAAAGGCTGTTTGTAGTGGTCGCCATGCTGTACTTGATCGGAATGAGTGCAGCGAGTGCCGCACCGTATAATGATGGACATGGACATGAGTGGCGCCAAGTCGCCGAAACTTATTATGCGAGTTGGGCGGATGTGGCTACGGTTTGTCCGCGCGACGGACTGACACCGTGTAACGGCAGCGTGCCGGCCGCATTTGGCAAAACCTACGATTTGACGGACTGGATTTGGGCGACCGATTCACAATCCAGAACGCTCTTCAGCTACTACACGCCGGATTTCCTGACTAGCGACACACTGTCTGGCAGCACCTACCTCCAGCCTGCGCGCAACGTATTCAACGGCTTTTCAGCAACCAACTCGCAAGTGTGTGCGGGAGGATGCCCGGTAGGATCTTATCGGTTGTTCCTGACCGGTTGGACATCCACGATTAACGCCACGACGAGCCTTCCTGTGTCCGGATACGTTGAAGCCAACAACTCGACCATTCAAAACGGTATTTTCACGATTGCTGGAAAGACGGACGGCCATAGCTATGATACCGGAGTCTTCCTTTGGCGGGCCACAGGCCAAAGTACTGGCCAGGTTCATGCCTACTATGATACCGGTAGCGTTGCCAACCTCGCTGGCGGCACAGCGATCGCAAACGTTCTGGTAAACGACTGGAACAACGGAGTTCGCGCCACCACTGCCAACGTATTGCTCTCGACGGTATCTTCAACGCGGCTGGGCTTGACGCTTGATCCTGCCACCGGCGCTGTATACGCCGACACCACGGTAGGGGCGGGTACGCACGATCTGGTTTACCAGATCTGCTCAACTACGAACACTAGTTGCGACACGGCGACGGCACGCGTGACCGTCCCGAACATTACTGGCATCCAAGCAAATGCCGACGGCGGAACAGTCTCTACTGTCGGTGGTGTTGTGGTCGCTAACGTGCTGGCCAACGACATGTATAACTATGGCTCTGCAACCACGGCGAATACAACACTAACCAAGCTGTCTTGGTGGGTTGGCCTCGACCTGAATGAAGCAACCGGCGAGATCACGGCAGCTCCCGGCATGACACCGGGAAACTACTACACTGTAGAATACCGCATCTGTGATAAGTTGTTAGCCAACAATTGCTCAAGGAATACTGTTTACGTTACCGTGACTAATCCTAACATTGTCATTCAAGCGAACGCAGATATCGGCACGGTCACGACTTCTGGAGGCGTTGTTATCGCCAACGTTTTAGCCAATGACCTCTACGGCACTGTCGCCGCAACAACAGCAAATGTGAGTTTGCAAACCGTGCAAGTACCGCCTGGCTTAACGCTTGATCCACTGACGGGTGCCGTCAACATTGCCGCCGGTACCACAAGGGGTAGTTACCCGTTGAGCTATCGCATCTGCGATAAGTTGAATGCCGCGAATTGCGCTAGCGCTGTCGCAACAGCGACCGTACGGGCAAACGTAATTGATGCGGTCAATGATAGTGGCTCAGTCAAGCGCAGCACGGGTGGCGTAGCAATCGCCAATGTATTGGCAAATGACACGTTGGAAGTCGCCCCCGCGACGACTGCTAAAGTTACCTTGTCGGTGGGTGGCAGCATTCCACGCGGCTTCACTTTCAGTGCAACCACAGGGAAGGTCAGTGTGGTATCGGGAGCTTCAACAGGAACTTACACAGTTAATTATAAAATCTGCGAAAAGGCCGCCCCTACCAACTGCGATCAGGCGAGCGCGGTCGTTAAAGTGGTGAGATAAAGCCCAAACCGACAGGGTTTTTAACGTGCGTAAAAGCTGCGGCTCTATATCTCAGCTTTTACAACTAACGGTATTTTTTGCAGCGCCCATGGAATCGTTGGCAATTGCTTCAAAGTGCGATTACAAGTAGCCCGTATGCACTGAAACGGAATATGGAAATTTGAAAAACAATCAATCCCGGATTCCGCTTCGCTCCTTATCCCCGCCGCCGCCACGCATGATAACGCCCTACCCATTTCAATAAACCTTGTGGGGCATGGGCGCGTTTCCAAGCTCCGGCGGCGTATTTATTGGCTTCTGCCAAGGTTGGGTAAATATGTATGGTTCCGAGGATCTTATTAAGCCCCAAGCCATGTTTCATGGCGAGGACGAACTCGGCGATTAAATCTCCCGCATGTTCGCCGACGATGGTTACACCCAAGATTTTATCTTTCCCAGGCTTGGTCAGCACTTTAACAAAGCCGTGCGCTTCGCTGTCGGCAATTGCACGGTCAAGGTCGTCGATAGCGTAAGTGGTGACTTCGTAGGCAATATTCTGTTCATGCGCTTCTTGCTCATTAATGCCGACTCTTGCAACTTCGGGATCGGTAAAAGTTGACCACGGAATGACAGAATAATCGGTGCGGAATTTTTTAAATTGCCCAAACAAGGCATTGATGGCGGCGTACCAAGCCTGATGCGCCGCAGTATGGGTAAACTGGTAAGGGCCTGCAACATCACCTACAGCATAAATATTAGGGTAATTGGTTTCCTGAAAGCCATTGGTGGCAATGGTTTTGCGCGGCGATAGGGTAATGTCCAGTTCCTCAATACCGTAGCCATTTATATTCGCGGTTCTGCCGATGGCAATCAATACTTGGTCGAACGCGATTTTAACCGAATGGCCTTGATGCTCCGCGATTAGAATTTTTTCGCCATTTTCAACAGTAAATTCTTTGGCGGTGTGTGCCAATTTTAACTCGATACCTTCTTGTCTGAACTTTGCCATGACCGCTTCGGATACGTCGGGGTCTTCGCGCATTAATAACCGATCTGCCATTTCCACTTGCGTGACTTGGCTACCTAAGCGGGAAAAACATTGCGCCAATTCACTGCCTATCGGCCCACCACCTAATACCAGCAAGCGTTTAGGCAGTTTTCTTAAAGCCCAAATCGTATCGGATGTTAAATAAGCCATTGTGTCCAGCCCAGGAATAGGCGGCACAAACGGACTGGCACCAGCAGCAATAACGATGGCACGGGTGGTGATCGTTCTAATGCCTGATTGGGTTGTGACTTGCACTTCCGTAGGTGAAATAATTTTGGCTTCACCCTCGACCACATCCACGCCCAACTCGGTATAGCGTGCGATTGAATCGTGTGGCGCGACGGTTTTAATCACCGATTGCACCCGTTCCATGATGTCGGCAAAATCGAATTCCGCATTGGCTTGCTTAATGCCAAATTCTTCGTGCCGTTTTAATTGCGACAACCATTTTGCCGAACGAATGAGGGCTTTGGAGGGAACGCAGCCAGTATTAAGGCAATCACCGCCCATTTTATGCTTTTCAACCAAAGTAACTTTGGCTTTGGCGGTCGCCGCGATATAAGCGGTTACCAAGCCACCAGAACCTGCGCCAATAACAACCAGATTGTTGTTGAAATGCTTAGGCTTAAGCCATTTAGCAGGATTTTTGCTCATTAATTATCGCAATCACTTTTTTTGCTAACAGAGGAAACAGCCCTAAAAGCGCAAATGAGCCAACCAAGGCGGGCGATAAGATAGCGGAAGCCGACTCGATCTTTGCTAGCTGGGTACCGGCATTGACATAAACAAGCGTACCCGCCAGCATACCGATTTGGCTGACCCAGTAAAAGGTCGAAGTTTTTATTGTCGTCAAACCCATCGCCAGGTTAATCATAAAAAACGGAAATAGCGGCACCAGCCGCAAAGTAAACAAATAATACGCACCATCCCGGTTAATGCCTTCGTTTATAGCGTGCAGATGTTCGCCAAAATGGGATTCCACAGTATCACGAAACACAAATCGTGCCGCCAGGAAGGCCAATGTTGCGCCTATAGTGGATGCGAAGGACACAAGCAGCGTTCCCCAAACCAGCCCAAAAATTGCGCCGCCTGCCAAAGTCAATATAGTAGCGCCTGGTAACGATAAGCCAGTCACGGCAACATAGATAAGAAAGTATAAAGCTACCGTCAGCCCAAAGTGGGTATTGCGATAATCTTCGATAGCCGCTTGCTTTGATTTTAACGTATCCAAGGTAAGGTACTGTTGTAAATCAAACAGAAAAAACGCCACTATTGATACCGCGATAACTAACAGTAAAACCGTTTTTGATGATTTAGATGATTCCATGGCGTAGTCCTACTATATTACCCAATTAATATTCATTGTATTGATCTGCCTTATCATTTTATTAAAATGGCGAACGGTCGTTAAACGCTTACAAACCTTGAGCAACAATTCAAAAAACATCCATAGCTGAGATGTGAAAAGGCTCACTTAGTTTCCTGATAAGGTAAATGTTTGATAATCGGTTCCCCTACATCTTCTTGTCGGACTGGTCACGAATTGATGTGCAAACTCAAGCTCCAGTTTGCTGGTAACGTGAAAATTCATAATTACCACCTTAAGGGAATAGTTCAAACATGTTATCCTAATCCATTGCACATATCCCATTGAATTAGCAATTAAAAGAGGTCATCTAATGAATCAAAGAATTATCATGCGTACTGGTGAAGCCCTGGTGGCTGGCGGTCCTGCGGGCACGGCAGCGGAGCCCGAAATTGTTATCGGCGAGTTGGACGGGCCGGTAGGTATTGCCCTAGCGACGTTAACGGGCGATCAGGTCAAAGGCCACAGCCGTGTATTCGCCATTCTTAACACCGACATCCAAGTCCGCCCGGTTACGCTGATGGTAAGCAAAGTGACGGTCAGCAACAGCCGTTACACCAATATTTTAATGGGTACGGTGCAAGCGGCTATTGCTAATGGCGTATTGGATGCGGTTCGTGCGGGCGACATTCCCAAAGAAAAAGCCAATGAGCTAGGCATTATCTGTTCAGTCTGGCTTAACCCCAGCGTTATCACCGACGACAATCTGGATCACCGGATTTTATTCGACATCCATCGCAAAGCTATGGCGCAAGCCATCCATAAAGCCATGACCAATACCCCGGATATTGACTGGCTACTGGAAAATCAGGACAAAATCATCCACAAATATTTTCAGATGGGGCTGGATGGCAAGATCTAGGGGTTGATTTATTGGCAAGACTATGGTGCTTGTGATTATCATCCTTTCATGTTGCCATTAAATGAAAACCGTAAAATAGACAGTGCTTAAGCTGCTTCGATGTGCTGGGTTTCCTTACGTTAGCCTAGCCGCTTGCCAATCGCTAGAGTTTTACGTTTACCTCTAAGCGGTTGAGCTAATTGGTAGATGATGCGCCTGATGTATGCACATGCATCCTGTCCGATACTTTGCAGGATTTGTCTTTGGATTTTTATGCGTTGATTTCTTTGATTGTTAGCATTGTACAAATATGCTTGTTACTAACAGATATAAAACTGGAAAAAAGGAAACTATCCAGTTGTTTTTTGTAGGCGGTTTTTCTGATACAAAGTCAACAAAAACAGATTGGTGTGCCTCGGGCCGGAGTCGAACCGGCACGACCGTAAAGTCGAGGGATTTTAAGTCCCTTGCGTCTACCAATTTCGCCACCGAGGCATCGATAACATAGGCGAGGACGGCATTATATATCATCAAAAAAAATAAACTAGGCTAATCCGAATTTTATTTAGTAATTCCATTAATTTGGCCTGTTGGAAAATGTCTTAATATAGACCATTTCAATAGGGCAGTGTAAAAGTTCCTTTTATTTATGAACGCGGTATGCATAGCAAAACCTGTTTAAGATTATTATTTGCTGTAACCGGTTTTACGCGGATTGTGTGCTCAAAAAGCAGTATGCCATGAAAAAAATCCCTCACACACAATGTTATCGCTGACAAATTGCAACAGCACTGGCGATTTTGTAATGATTTACAAATCTTTAGGCTTCGCTGTGTGTTTCATTGTAATGGCACCTGTAAGCCAAGCAGAACCCGTCAAAACAACTATCGGACATTTTTCTACCGGCTCACTGACTGGCTGGAAAGACAAAGAGTTCAAAGGCCAAACCCAGTATCAAATCAGTAACCTTGACGACACACACAAGCATTAAAAGCCGACAGTCATGCCGCCGCGTCAGGTTTTTATTACCGACGGCATATTGACCTGCAAAAAACACCGGTCATCAATTAGCGTTGCGGCAACGTTTCCAAAGTATTGGGAACTTGGAACGGATACTGGTGATTACGGCCTTCCTGGCGGTGCGCCTATTGCAACTGAGAGAGTGGCTGGACAAGCCCGACAATACGGACAGAACGACCTGTGGGGCGACCCTAACCGAAGACGAATACCCAAAGGGTACTTGTACCCGGAGGGCATAAATGACCTTTAGGTTATAAATGGAAAATCCTGTGGGTTTCTACCGAACCCAACAAGCCCTTGCCCAAAACAGCACCGCCTGCACACTGGGCGTTTTATGCAATAGCAAAGTTAGGGGGTTTACCGACACCAAAGGCACTGGGCGGGTTGGTTGGGACACGATTTGGCACGGTTGGTTCCGGTTGCAAGAACGGCTTCAGGGCTACCAACTCAGCAAATCGGAATTCGCTGAGTTGTGATCAAGGGACAGGCAACATACCCGTCCGGCTGGGAGGATTCATCTCGGATTATTCGCTTTCTGTTAAGTGGTAATTACCCTTCCATTCGGTCACATCGCGATGCCGTTGGGAACGGTCAGGAGCCCATACCATTAGCTTACCGGGCTTGGGATCCAGGGAAACAAATTATTATTTAGGTGCCGAGGTCAAATTGCAGCAGGCGCTTTGCTTCTACCAGTCAGATCTTTTATAAAATTTCGTACCATGTTCCCGCATAGCAAAAAAGCCAAGGTTGAATAGATAATTGTCGATAATAGCAACGCATAATACCAAGGCAGTCCGAGGTATTTGGTGCCATCACCCACCAATAAGGCCATTTCACACACAACGATGACTTTAAAAATGGCGACCCAATCGTGCCTGATACGGAATTTAGTGTCCTTGCTAAGTTTGTGCTGAATCCACATATTGGTGACTAACAAAGCCAGCGCATTTGCAACAGGAAAGGCGACAGCACCCAAGGTGGGCACTAAAAAGACCGCAATAACCACGGACACTGACAGCAAGATGTAGGAAAGTATCAGGTGATCGTACCTTTCAATAGTCACCGCAAGAACTTCCAGAAGCTGCCTTTGGGTATCCAATATCAACACAACAAACAACATAATTAGGACAGGAACAGCATCCACACTGTATTTGCCGCCCGAAATCAGTGCCAGCACGTCACCGCCGCCAACAACAAGTAAAGCAATTCCGCCCGCAATAAGCAGGATGTTGATTTGCAATATGTTGGCGCAAAGACTGGCAGGAGCCGAAAAATCGCGTTTTTCACAATAACGGGACACAACGATTGGCCTGATCAAACCGATGAGCAACTGTGCCGGCATATACCGCCTTACGTATTCATAAAGCGATTGAGCAAAACCGAAAGTAGCCATTGCACCCACCGTTAACAGGCTACCACCGATCAGACGGTTGGTGCTGCCACCATAGGCTGAAATGGCAAGATGGGTTGCATAGCCTGAAAGGGCAAAATTAATGACTTGTTTGCTATGCTTACGAAACCAGAAGCCATCATCTTCAGGATTTTGTTGGTCTTTATTTTTTAAAGAAACCACCCTGCTGATGCTGAACAACATTACCAATAAACTGAGCCCATCGGCAATAACCTCGACCCAAATGACATCGACCAATGCACTTTGATGCCGATATAACAGGACGCACATACCGATTAACCGCGTCATCGCCGATAGGCTAAAACCGAACTGGGCTGCACCTTGATGCAGCGTTGATTCCAAAATGAGGGAGCTTAAGTGTGCCGTAGACCTCAACACGACTACAAGAAGAAAGACTTTAAACCCTACAAGCGCATCACTCAAACCAACAAGGGGGGCTAATTGGGCAGAAAAAGCATACACCACCAACGTCATCAGCATGAGGAATCCTGTGCGTAAAGCCAATGATCCGAATACAAACCGCCCTAATGATTTCTGGAAGTGTTTACTGTACAGTTCCGGTACATACCTGACGAGGGCATGGCCAAAACCAAGGCCGGAAACCGTTTCTATCACATCGACCAGCGCAACCAGGACTGAATATGCCGCGAATGATTCAATAGAAAGTACACGAATAACCAGTAGCGAAGCACCCAATCCTGTTATCGCAGAAACCCCTTTGCCCAGCATAAAATGAGTGAGGCCTTTTTTTATGCGTTCGCTGCCATAGCGCTTGGTCATGCGTTAACCTTCAGGATGTTTTGATATTGATTCCAGGCCGTTTCAGCAATTGGATTATAAACACGGTTTTTTGCTATCCAATGGGGGGCTTTCGTTCTCATTGCATGGGCTTCATCAGTATGTTCAAGAAACCAATTCAATCGCATCGGCGAAAAAAATCCGGAACAACTGAGCAATATCGACACGATAAGGCGAAAAAACATCCGCCGTCGAGTAAAAAATATTTTTTTTGACATTAGTTTTTATCGATACAATTTTTGTAATACGGATGTTCCAAAAGCCAATCGGCGAGGTTTTTGGTTTTGATGACTTTTGCCGGAACACCGGCAAGAATTGAAAACGGCGGCACAGACCGGGTGACGACTGCACCGGCACCAATAATAGAATGCGCCCCGACAGTTACGGGCCGGTTGGGCATACTGATCACTTTTGCCCCCGCGCCAATCTCAACGAAATCTTCTATGACCACGGACGGCCCGCCCAGCGTCACTTGATTGATGATAGTGCAATATTCGCCGATAATGGTTTCAGGATTTATTAATACCCCGCGTGGATGACCAAGGGAAAAACCTTTTCCTGCAACAACACGTGGCCCAATCCAGACACCGTGCAACAGGTCGTTTAAGTTGGTCAATAGATAGGCAATCGGTTTAAGGGAATGTTGATAACACCACTGGGATAACCGAAACAAGACAATAACCCGGACATCAGGGTAATAAAAATATCTGAACAAGCCATCTCCTGCATGTTTCTCATTAAAAATTCTTAAATCTTCTTTCAAAAGACTAAGCATGACTCTCCCTTGTTTGTGTTTAATTGTTGTAGGTTATTTATTTTTGAGCTTCGTAAATCATGCCAATCATACCATTTTAGCTTACACAGAACAGCCTTCACTAAAGAAACAACCTGCCAATAATTGTCTTAATTGTAAGGCTTTTCAAAACAGGCATATAATGCCGACGGTATAAGTTTGTATAAACGTTTAGTTGGCGTACATTTCTACAAACAAGGCTGCACATGAATAATTATAAAGATTTCGGCTGGTCTGATGGAGCAACGCCCGCGCACGATTATTTATATGATGATTTATTAGGTCTATTGGGTAACAACAAAACTATCCTTGATATTGGCTGTGGTAATGGCGTAATCACAAATAGATTAATTCGGGCAGGGATTGATGTGTTTGGCATAGATGCTTCAGTCGGTGGCATAAAAATAGCAAAAAAACAAAATCCTGATCGATTTTTTGTCCAAGATCTTACTTCCGGGCAGTTACCCGATGCACTCCAACATATTCAGTTTGATACCCTTATTTCTACTGAAGTCATCGAACATCTTTACTGTCCAAGGGGATTTGTTGAATTTTGCAAACGCATTTTGTTAACTAACGGCCAAGGCGGAAACCTGATTATTTCTTGTCCTTATCATGGTTATTTAAAAAATTTAGCGTTGGCTATAACGGGTCAAATGGATTACCACTTTCAGGCACTTTGGGATGGAGGGCATATTAAATTTTGGAGCAAAAAAACATTAACCCAGTTGCTTGAAGAATCAGGCTTTCGGATAATCGAGTTTAAAGGTAGCGGTAGATTTCCATTTATGTGGAAAAGCATGTTCATCAAAGCAAGTATTTGAAAATTACCTTATGGTAAAAATTGAACCTTCCCCCATCAAGCCAAAACTTAGGCTGCCTATCAGCCGATTTATTTCGCTCGAAATAACCAAATCGACAACAGAAGAAGCCTCTTTAATGCTTACCCAAACATTGCAGAATCCTCCTATTAATGCCGCGCCATTAGCCATCGCTTTTCTTAACATGTATAAATACAATGTTGTCTGTACCAATAAAGAAGCCTTAGCCGCTTTCTACTCCATGAATTATATTTATACTGATGGCATCGCGCTGCAATTGGCAAGATGTATTCTGAAACTGCCTCGTTTTCCCAGATTATCAGGGACGGATTTGCTGCCACGGTTTCTTCAACACCACATTCCACTGCATTCAAAGGTTTTCCTGCTAGGCGGGCCGCCTTCGCTGTGCACCACTGTTAAAAGCCATTTTGCCAAAGATTTTCCTCGCGCAAAATTGGTCGGCAGCCACCACGGCTATTTTACTGACTTAAATAACAACCAATTAATAGCAACGATCAATGCCTCAGAAGCAGAACTTTTATTAATTGGCATGGGCACACCTACACAAGAAATTTGGCTCTAGAACAACCTACATAAACTGAATGTTCGCGTAGCAATATGTGTTGGTGGACTGTTTCAATATTGGGAGCGCAGCCTTGTCCGCGCACCGTTATTTATGCGTATGATAGGGTTGGAATGGCTTTGCATCTTACTTCAACAACCGCGCAGGTGGCCTAATTATTCCATTGGTACCTGGCGTTTTTTTTCACGAATCGCCACTGTTGCCCTAAATAGTCCAAAATGACCTCATCGCTCGAAATATCGCCATTCCGTTTCTACCTGAAAAAACGGCCCCGGCGTTTTGTGATGACCCTGAGTCGATTCATTCAGCTATGGTCGAAACCACAGGTTAATTGCATCCGTGTAATTACCTATCACCGTTTCGGTGATACCGCACTTGGTCCGGTTTGCGTCAAACCGAAAGAATTTGACCGACAACTGGCATGGTTAAAAAACAATACTTGTATCCTGAATCCCCAACAATTTGTACAAATAATGTCGGGAGAACAACCATTACCTGCCGCGTCAGTATTGATTACCATAGATGATGGCCATCAATCGGTTATTGATTTCGCGATTCCTTTCCTGGCGAAACATAACATTAGTGCAATCCTGTTCGTTTGCCCAGGATTGATTGAATCTAAAGCCTCTGGAAAACAGGCACTCGAACCCATTTTGGCAAGTTGGGATGATTTAAAAAGGGCTAAAACACTGGGTCATGAAATTGCACCGCACGGCATGAGCCATCAATCCCTAGGTCGTATGCCTTTGTCCAACTCTGTTGCAGAAATCAAAGCCGCCAAAGCACTGCTAAAAACCCGTCTTGGTATACAAACACCCTTTTTTTCGTTTCCTTTTGGTACTTTGGCGGATTATTCAACCGCATTGGCCCGCGAACTGGAAAACGAAGGTTTTCGCTTTAACTTTACCTCGACTCACGGCATTTGCGTTCCCGATATGCCGACAACACTTTTACCTCGCTTAAAAATCGAAGGCGGCGAAAATCTTAAGGCCTTCGGCCATATCGTGCAGGGCTATATTGACCTTTGGCGATTTATTGACCGATTTTTTTTTCCTTTTCAACAAAGAGGTAAAATGTGAGCAACCAAGCAGCCCTGCCAACCGAAGCTATCATATCGCTTACCAACCGTTGTGATGCCCGGTGTACCATGTGCAATATCTGGCAATTGGATCCAGAAGAAGACCTTAAGGCGGAAGACTATCGCCGTGCATTGCCCAACACCTTACGCAATGTCAATTTAACGGGCGGCGAGGCCTTACTCAGGCCTGACATCCTGGATATTACCCAGGCAATCCATGAAGCCGCCAGTCAGGCGCGGATTATTTTGGCTACCAATGGTTTTCGTACCGAAAAAGCCTTAAAGACCGTCACCAACCTTCTTAAAATCGTACCCAAGTTAGGTATCGCCGTTTCCCTTGATGGCTCAGCCGAAAGCCATGACAAAATGCGCGGCGTTCCCAAAGCCTATGACCGGGCAGTCGAAACGCTCCGTGGCTTACGAAAACTGGGTATGCAGGATATTCGTATCGGCTTTACGGCCACCGCTGAAAATGTCCATGAACTAATTCCAATTTATCAACTCGCAAAATCCCTGGATGTCGAATTCACCGCAACAGTGGCGCAAAATTCAGAGATTTATTATTCAACAGCCGAAAACAGTACGATTGATCCAGAGGCCATTGCCCGTGAGTTTACGGCCTTGATCCAACAACGGCTGAATTCCAGTTCGCCCAAAGATTGGCTACGCGGTTATTTTGATAGAGGAGTCATTCATTTCGCCAGAACTGGACTGCGTATGACCGGCTGTGATGCGGCTTCAGGATTCTTTTATCTTGCCTGGTCAGGCAACATCTACCCCTGCCTGACTGTGCCTAAATCGCTGGGCAATATTCGCAATCAATCCTTCACGGAACTCTGGAACAGTGAACAGGCCGTACTTATTCGTCAAGAAGCCAGTCGCTGCCAAAAATGCTGGATGGTTTGCACCGCCCGCAGCGAACTCAAAAGAAATCCGTTGCGGGTGACAAATTGGCTAAGAAGGAGTACACGGAAGCGTAACGCGAGTGGAGCGGTGTACGACGACCCCCGCGTAGCCGTAGGGGCCGGGCGTGTTGACGGAGTTGGAGCGCGAGCGGAAGCGTAGTCAACATGCAAGGCCATCCGACACGGCGTCAAGTCATTTGGGCAGTCGTGATGCACAGCGTACCGAAGGGGAGTTGTGCATCGTGACGAACCGAGGACGAACGCGGGCAGCCGAAGGCATTAACCGCCACGTGATTTTTCGCCGCTAAAATCGGATGGATCCCATTTTAGCTTTCGCGAAAAATAGTGGCGCGCTTATTAAGGAGCAAGGCAAAGCGATTATTAAACACGCGCGTCATAAAATTAGCACTTTATCCAATAATTGACAGACCACCGACTAAAACATGGCTTCAGAAATTGCAATCATGCACATTCTTAATGGCGAACATTACTCTGGCCTGGAACGTGTTGTTGATCAATTGTCGGAATTGGCTCCTGAATATGGCTATCGACTGCATTTGGTGTTCTTAAAACCGCTGACTATGCGTTTACGCATGAAATCGACTCAGGTCACTATTTATGAATGCCCCATGCGTAACAAGCTGGATGTGTTTGCCTCAGCAAAAAAAATATCAGCCATTGCAAAGGATGCGGATTGCCGGTTGATTCACTCCCATTGTGTCAGGAGCACACTGGTGGCATCGAGGGTCAAAAAACAAACAGGACTTCCTTAACCGAGGCCGGCAACAGTCTCCAGCACATCAACCAAGGCAATAAGCACTGAATATGCTGCATAAGATTCGATAGGAAGGGCTCGAATGACCAATAAAGTCGCGCCTAATCCGGCAACAGCGGAAACGCCTTTTCCCAGCATAAAATGCGTCAGCCCTCGCTTTATGCGTTCGCTGCCGTAGCGTTGGGTCATGATTTAGTCTGCATAATGTCCTGGTATTTGTTCCAGACTGTTTCGGCAATCCGGTCATAAGTACGATGTTGTGCCACCCAGTCCGCACCTTTAGCTCCCATTTCACGAGCCTCATCAGGATGCTCAAATAGCCATATCATCGCATTGGCAAAATGCTCTGCGCCCCACGGTACGCATAGACCGGCACCGCTTGCATTTATGGTGGCTGATTGTTCAGGATGAACATTGCAAACGACCGGCTTTCCGAGTGCCATATATTCATTGAGCTTAGTCGGCGAAGCAGAATTCAAAACGGGTGTAGGATAAATAGGTGACACACACACTTGGGCACTGGCGGCAATTTTCCAGGCTTGTTCAATGGGAACGAAGCCCGTGAAATCAACCGCAAAACCAATGCCGAATTGCTGTGCAAGCCGTACTAACGACACCGTTTCCTCAGGTATATCGCCGTCTCCAACGATGACCAACCGGGCATTGGGTATATGTGCATGGACTTTGGCGAATGCTTCGATCAAAACCTGCAACTGGCGTATGGCCGCCAAGGTTCCAAGGTATACGATACGACCCGGCACTTCTTGCACAGCTTTCGTGCCGACAAAACTTAATAGCTGGCTTGGGATGCCCATCGGTATTGGGGTCATTTTATCTGGCGGCACGCCATAAACTGCCAGATCAATCTTCATCTGGCCGCTCTGGACAAATACATGGTCACTTAAAGGCATAACGAAACGATATAAAACAGGCCGTTCTAATCGCGCATGACAGTTAAAATACAACCGTCGCATTCCGGTTGCCACTTTCGCAGACTCAAGATAATCCTCAGGAAATGGATAAGAGTACCAATAAACAAATGGAATCCCCTTTATCCTGGCAACCAATAATCCAATTAAGGCGGCAATCGTTTTGTCGCGCACTTGTATGAGTTCGGCACTGTTTCGGCAACGCCACAAATTCAAGGCATCGTAGAACCAAAAAGCCAATTTGTTGATTATTTTCCATAACAACCCGCTTCGTTTTATAAAGCCAGGCAGATGTACCGTCTGATTATTTAACTTTATACTAGCCGCTTTTCCCGATATGGGATTACGCATGTACCACTCAGTATCGAGTCCCCTTTTTGCTAAAGAAACGCCAAATAATTCAGAAACATCAACACGGTAAGGTGGGAAAATGTCATCTATTGAATAAAAGATTTTAAGATTTTTCATTACCATCAAGCATTCCATTATCCATCTGTTAAGCCAATGAATGCACCAATGATGTCATTGATCTATTTAAACAATAGGCAGCAATGCTTTGTTGGGGACAATTCGTGCAGTCCAATTCGCACTAATGAGTTGGCATATTAAGCATGAACGTTGACACCGAATAAGGTGGCAGTGTTATGGTTGCAATACCCGCTTTATCAAAAACCAAGTCAACAGGATGTTCAATCGGCTGAACATGTTTGGCATCCATGTAATTATTGGCACGGATATTATTATCAGAAATCCAGACATGTTTGCCTGGCAATTTGGTATCCTTCATGCCTACACTTGCCAAGTGAGCGGTTAGGGCTTGACCGCTCCGGTTGACTGCCCATAGCGAAAGTTTTTTGTGGTCGGCATCAGTCATCACGACTGTCCGTAGATCATAGCCGCCGTCATAATCACTATTGTTGGTGCTGGATGTCAGCGTTGGCAAAACATTCTCGAGCATCGCATCCCGTAAAATACGCAATGCCCAATAAACTGCGCCCGGATAAAGATTGCCTTGGTTATCTTTGTGGAACAACGGCCAAGGCCCACCCGAACCGTGCAACGCATGCACAAAAGCGCCCTGTACTTCCGGGATTTGCGCCGCTGCGATCATCATGTCAGCAACGCCGATGGCCGCTTCCAAATCGCCCGTCTTCGGCCAATCCGATTTCCAATCAGGATTTACAAAAGCATTCGGAGGCACTCTTGCATGTTCGGTCAACCAGATCAGTGGTTTGACCGATGGCATCATAAATTTGGCATCGGCCACTGCGTCGCATAGTGCATTTAATTTTAAGGGCACAGACAACCCTCCAGGCTTGCCATCGTAATAGAGGTGGATCGCATATTCTGAGACTTGGTCTTGTAGGTTTTTAACCAGCTTTCGATTGTACTGCGAAGGGCTAATGCCAACGTCAGCCTGTGCAGGATAGTCTTCCACCAAAGCCACAAACTGGGCATGGTTGTCATTCCTCTTAATTTCTTTGGCAGCCATTTGAGCTGTCTTTGCCAGTTTCTCAGGTGACCAATGATATTCAGCACGGTCTAGTTCATTACCGAGTTCCCAGCGTAATATGCCAGGCAACCCTTCGGCTTTTTTTTGAGCCAAGTATTTGCTAAGTTGCCCGGCCTGCTCGGCAAGTTGCTGCGGCTCCGCTTCACCTTTTACACCACCATAAATATTAACAACATACCATGCCTGTCCATTGACATCCTTGATGAATTTCAAGTATTCATCAACACCAAAGTTAGCTGTAAACGGTTCCATCCAGGTTACAAACTGTCGTGTTGGCCGCTGTGCGGCAAGCCCCACCGTGTCATGCCATTGCAAGGTATTGGAATCAGTACCGCCAGGATAACGATAGACTGCGCCGGGAAATGCACTTAGCCACTGGAAAAGCTGTGGATGCATCTTGCCGATCTTTTTATCCCAAAGCGATTCCTGAAATGGCACCCACTCAAGGTTAAAGCCAAAAAACTCAGGGAAAAGTTGCCGTATCGGCTGAGTTGACTCAACCTTGATAGTATTTTCTTTACTGGTTTTTACCAGGACAGATGCCGAACACGTATTGTCTTTGCCTTCGAATGAACCGCATGAATTAACGAAAAACAGGCCTAAAAATAAGAAGAGGTAAGTTTTTTTCATGGTTTTTCTAGAGTATTTCGAGACATGGCAACTAAATAGCCAACCAAGAGCAAATAAATTGTTTGAAAACTGATGTCAACCACAAAATAATTATTGTGCAACAGACTGATGGCAACCAAAGTTATTGATATTTGTGCTGTTTTGATAAACGGCCAATGTTGCGTGTTGACCCAGCGATTGGCTAATTTTCCGCCTAGCAGGTAAGCCTGTAAGAAGAATGCCAACACCGTGACCGTACCCAAAATGCCTATTTCCCAGAGCAAACAAGATATTGCTGTCAGATCAATGCCATAGCCATTGTAGCGCGTATTGGCAAGTGTATGCGTAGCCGCCGCTGAAGCGGAATTAGTCGCGCCCAAACCATGCCCAAAAAGTGCCTTAACATAGTCACCATGACTGATATTTTCAGTCCACCAAAATGGGTAAACAGTGGTGCGATTAAGTATATCTGAACCATAGCCAACATTACCTATGTTGTATGCTAGGGAACTCTCAATAAACGAATCTAGGGTCAGGGATTGCTGCGATTTTGCGCCAGGCAACATTGATGTCACAACCAGCAAACTTGCCAGAAAACCAACGACAACAAACCCTGTCATCACCGACTTGAACGGGTTTTGTAAAATACTGTCTTTAAACAATAGACACAAGGCTATAGGTAGCATAACAATAAACAGCTTCGCTTCATTAAGTGCCATTGGCAACATAAAAATGAAGGAAAATAGCGACGCTTTCAGCAAGGATTTCTGTCCGGTACGCCATTGTGCGAACACAAGAGTGATCGTGATTGATGCAAGCAAAGCCAGCGTTGAACTTCTGCCGCCGCCCATTAAGGATCCCCCGAAGGTTCCCGCAACGATATCAACGGCGACAATAAAATCGGCACTAGCCTCTTCTGTGCTTCGTAATGGCACCAATACCAGAAATTGATGCAACACGAAGGGTAGCTGTACCAATCCGAGCAATAGCAGGAAACGCATAAATCGATCCGCTTCTTTCGGCGTGTAACGCAAAGCGGCGAAGGTCGCGAGCAAACCAAACATTTGGAAGTAATTTTTTAACCCAACTAGCCCTGTGCTCATAGCAGATGAATTTGCAATTGTCGCCAGCAAGGCGCAGAACACTATACCAATCGCCCAAAACAAAACCGAACTTGCTGAACTGTCCAGCTTTTTTTCGTCGGCTATATCAGCTTTAAACCCGGCAATAATGATTGCCAATGGGATTAGGGCTATCGACAGCAGTGCAACGCCCCACCTGACTTGCTGCAATTGCGGCAGATAAAGCTCTGCAAGCCCAGTGACAACAAACCCGCCTATCAACACCACCCAGACAGCCAGCCTGGGTTTTGCAATCAAAACAACGCCACCAATCGCGCCTAAAAGCAGGGCCAGAAACAATAATTGCCCAAATGCCGCCAATATCCCTGCCAAAAAAGCGAGCAAAATACCCGCCAACACAAATGCAATCATTTGGGTTTCACGGCTCTGCCAAAAATTTTCGGGAACAACATCAAAATTTTACCGTTAACCTGATTAAAACGTGACACGCAGGTTCAAGCCAACAGACTCTGACTTGTAGGTTCTTGATGACACAGTCGAATGTCGCTGTTCGTGTTGCATCAACATGCCCAGTTCGACATTGTCGCTGGGCTTGTAAAGCAAATTTAATCCAGTCAGCCAGATATTGTCCGTTTCCGGAACAGTGCCCAAATAACTTTGTTGTTCATAAGAAGCGGGGATTAACAGTTGGATTTTCGGCGATGGCATCCAAGTTGGTGTCAAGCCAATTCCTTGTCTTAATATAAAACTGGTATTTACATTTGCCGCCTGAGAAAACTCTCGCCAACCGGACAATAAAAAATTGGACTTCTCGGTAGCCAGCCATTTCAGGTTTGCACGGCTGACAATACCTGTAAAGTTAAAATTGCTGTTGTGGTCGTACCTTTGTTCAACATAACCCACCTGTCCATCAAAGCGGGTTTTTACGGATGTCGCCCAATCCCATACCAGTTCATATTTATAGCGCATATAACTATTATCAAGACCATTAGGATCTTTTTTTAAGTCAGGTGCCTGCCGGTTAGGATAACTCCCACTAATAAGGCTTACCCTTACACCCGCCATATCACGGCTCGGGCTCAAGTATTGCAAACCAATCTCGCCAGTGTCTTCTGAGTTATTGCTGATTTGCCTGTCTTTGCTATCGTAACTCCAATTGTTTCGATTAAATCCACCGCGAACCTGCCAATTAGGGTGAAAAAAATACCCCCCATTAGCAAAATATTTTTCTTCATCGACTAGGTTAGCAATCAGCTGGTTGACCTGCCCAAAACTTGACAGATAATGTTTATTGCTGTAGCCGATTTCCCCACTTGCATGGCTGCCTAATTGCCAATTCCATTGCGCTAAAGTATCCCAACCCACGTAATCCAAGCTACTGAAATTCTCAAATATATTTTCATTGACGATTGCTCTAATAAGTAGCTGTTGGCTACTTAATGTCCAATCCATGTCAAAACCTGCTCCCAATTGGGTTATAAACGAACCTTTGCTTCCCACAACCGAACCGGCACTTCGCAGCAAATTGCTGTCATATGATGTACCCAAACTGACATAAGGCCTTATGGTGTGGTCAGCCCAGGTTTTGGCTTGAACCGCTTTGCTAGGTATTAATAAAAAGGATAGCGGGAAAAAACAACAGCTCACCAATATGCGTTGCCATTTAACAGCATGATAAAATCGAAAAATTTCAGCGGCCAATTTAATGTTAGCCATCGGCCTATTTAAGTGTTTGGTATTTCTTACTGCTGTTACCATTGCTGACCATTCCACAGTTTTTGCGGTAATTTGATTATATTAATACGGGGCACAAAAAATGCCCCCTTGTGATACCCATCAACAAAAAATACCTTGGGCAAATATCAATTATTATTTTTTTGCTTAATTAAAAGTCAGTAACGACAGAACCTACTGATACCGTACCGGTACTTTCAAATAGATTTTTCATTTTCGCCAGATCCGCTAAGCGGGTATGATTTTGACGTGCCAGATATAAGGCGCCTCCGGCTTTTGCCGATAACACTTGACTGTCAGCACCCAGCTCATTGGCCGGCGTATCTATCAGGATTACGTCATATTGCCCAGCCAGATGGCTTAAACAGGCGGACATGTCACGGCTGATAAGCTCCAATGGATTGGGTGGCTTAGTGCCTGCGGGCAATACCGATAAATCACGAAAATGCAGGATAGGCGCAATCACCCACTCATCCCTACGTCCCGCCAACAAATCGGACAATCCTTGCGTTTGATTTAACCTGAAGATTTGTTGCTGCCGAGGCTGACGTAAGTCAGCATCAATCAATAAAGTTTTTCTTCCTAACTGCGAAAACAGCACAGCGAGATTTGCCGCTACATTACTACGCCCTTCACCGCGACGTGGACTAACCACGGTCAAAATTTTTCGGCTTTCATTAAACCAAGTTAGCATTAGCTGGCTGCATACTGTGCGTAATACTTCAACTTGCTCATGGAAGGGTTGATAAGCGGTGATCAATTCCGGGCTAAATTCACCATCGCCATTAAAAAGCAGCGGAAAATCAAAATGATTTGCCAATGCCCGCTGGATGTCCTGATCGTTTATCAGGCCCAATGTTTTGGCTGCATCACCAAAACGCAAACCCTGCTCTTTCTGGACAGTTAAAATACGTTCGGCATCATCCGGGGAAATCTTTCCGGTCGCCTGTAAAAAATCACCAATAGTCTGGTTTTTTTCAGAAGATCGCGCTATATCTAACGCCAATGCAGCTATATCGATAGCCCTTTCTTTGAGGGTAATATTCATTAATCTAACTTCCTTAACAAGCGCCCGGTCGAATCAATGGCCTTATTTGACCAAGGCAATAACCTACCCACCAGCATGCCTTTTTGCTGCACCGGCGTTATAACCCCTAATACGGGTAACCCTAACGCGTCTAAAACATCCTGCGAGGAACGTACCCGACGGTCAATAAATTCCGCCACCAACGCGAACCCTACCCCCAACACACCACCCAAAAACATGGATAAGATGATATTTAACAAAACTTTTGGTTTTGCAGGCTTTTCCGGGGCAATAGCGTGATTCAGCACAGCAATATTGGTTTGGCTTATTTCGCTTTCCATCCGGGTTTGCACCGAACGCTGCATGGCATTATCGTAAGATTTCTGGGCGTTTTCTACCTCACGATTGAGTACAGCCACTTCGTCACGTTGTTGCTTCAGCTTTAAAACTTTAGACTTTTGCTCAGCTAATGCCTTGGTTAAAGTTTGGTCGCGCTGCCTAGACGAGGAGTTGTTGCTTTCAATCCCCCTTAATACTGTCTTGGTTTCTGAGCGTATTTTATTGCGTAAACTCATCACTTCGGCTTGAGCCTGACGATATTGTGGGTGGTTTCTGTCAAGCCGCATGGCTATATCAGCCAATTTTGCTTCTGACCGGGCTAAATCAGTTTTTAAATCACGAATCAATGGATCATTTACAACTTCTTCCATTGAATCATAGGAAATTCCTCTTTCCGCACTGTTTACCAGTTGTTGTCTTCTGGACGATAATTCATAGGTTTTCGCCTGACTTTCACTAAGCTGATGCGATAATTCAATTAACCGGGTATTTTCAATGTCCAGCTTCTCGTCAACCACAACGATGCCATGCTCTTGTTGAAAGGCAGATAGCTTCTGTTGAGACTTTTCAAGTTGGGTACGGAAAAACGCCATTTGCTCATCAAACCATTTAGCATTTTGTTTAGCTGGCTGGGTGATCATTTCCACGTTGGTTTGTATATAAGCCTGAGTAAAGGCATTAGCAACATCAGCTGCAAGTTGCGGATCATTAGCAGAAGCACTCACCTGGATAACACTACTCGTGGTAGACGGCTCCACTTCCAGATTTTCCAGTAGAGAATCGGCAATCCAATCGTGGATAGCACTTTTGGCTTTTGCTTTTTCATACTTTAACTTCAATTCAGGATTATCCTGAAGTTTCAGCATCTTGACGACTTTGAGCGCGACATTATGGCTTGCGATAACATCGACCTGAGTTGCCATATAAGCAGGCATCAATTGCGCGGGCAAGTCGACACCGGTTACAGGATCAGCGCCACGATGGTCTATCACCAGTGCCGTGGTTGAAGTGTACTTTTTGGCTAAGTTTACGCTCACGACAGCTGTCGTTAACACCGTTATAAGGAATAGCAGTATGGCGTACCACCTACGCGACCAGATAATAGTTAAAAATTGGTAAATATTCATAAAGTTGTTATTTTAAAACCAGCGTTCATCGACCAAAATAACATCGTCCTTCTGTACCGTATCGCTTAATTCAACGTCTATTTCGGTGATTTTACCATTTTTATCGCTGCGTTTAACCATAATCCCTCTTTCTGTGCCACGGGGGGTTAAACCACCGCCCAACGATAGGGCTTGGGCAACCGACAATTTAGGCTCAATACGGTAACTACCTGGCTTGAGCACCTCACCATAAATGTAAAACATCGGCGCTTTCGGCACATAGACTATATCGCCTTGTTGCATGGCAAAAAGTTGTGCTTTTTCAGATGATTCCAGCATTTGCCGCAGATCAATTTCCTGTTTGGTCACTTCCCCAGCGGCATTTTTCCGGGCTATCAGGGCTTTATCATCTCCCAAAGGCGTAATACCGCCGGCCATAGCGATCAGATCCACCAAGGTACTCGCTGATTCCAGTGCATAACGTCCTGGCTTGCCAACCTGCCCCAGCACTGACACTTGCTGGCTTTTATAGTCCATCACCATAACGGTGACTTGCGGATCAAGGATAAAACCACCTTTAATCAGCAGCGAAGCCAATTCTCGCTCTACCTCAAAGGTCGATTTTCCGGCGACTTGCACCTCACCTACCAAGGGGAAGGTAATACGCCCGTCAGCAGAAACCCGCGTTTCGGTTTTGATATCATCATAACCATATACGGTTATGCGGAGAGAATCATCGGGACCTATTGCATAATCAGCGGATGCCATTTTGGCTTGACCAATAAGCAAAAAAAGAATCCCCAGAATGACCGCAACCATTTTTTGCATAACCTTCATGACTCGCACTTTTAAAACCCCCAAATAACAATGGTATTAACACCATCAAAAAAAATATAACCCAAATAAGCTGTAATGAATTGTTATAGCATCCAAAGCCTGCCCTCAATGCCTATTGAGCACGTAAAAACAGCGACCTATGAGCGTTACCCGACAAGTATAGACGGGAATTTCACTACCATCCGATCAACGCTATAGATCCGGCCTTTTAATGTTTAGTAGTTGCGACACCCTTCGGCTTCGCTCAGGGAACGCAGCGGTAACGTACCCTGAGCGAAGCCGAAGGGAAAGCAATACTTCCCATAAAGCCGAATCAATAAATTGCCTATAAATTCATATTTAATAGCCAGAATTATAGCTATCAATTGCGAACACATGCTAGGGGATAGTTCGTGCGCGGTCAAGTAAGTACCATTACCTAGGATGGGATTTCCCAGTAGTGAGTTAAACTTGTGACTTGGTATAGACGGAGTGACAAACCTAGGTTTGTCACTCCAAAATAGACTCGACTCACCGGCACTTGTACCCTCAAGGGCATAAATGACCTTGACTTGTGGCCTTTAGGTTATGAAACCGACAAGTTCATCATAAAATCAGGTTTAAACCACTATCGTTTTCCCCTAATTAATGGGGATTTGGATTACATAACATCGGGGAAGTGCTTATAACCTCAAAAATACAAAGACACCGTTAACTGCCCATGCTACAAAATTCATTGTTATACATGAACTTAAACGACAGGTGAAAAATCATCACCTGTCGCCGTAATAGTGAAAAGACGTAAGACTTTTAATTCGATAGCCGTGTACCCGCTTCCAACAAACCTACCGACTGGTTAGCTTCCATACGCGAAAGCCGCGATGTTAACGCAGCAATGGCTTGTCCTTGGGTTTTCAGGGCGGTCACTTGCTGCTCCAGGCTGGCAACTTTATCCGCTTGCTGTTTTAAGCCCACAATCTCTTGCGCTTGCTGTTGAATGAGCTGATGTGCGGTTGTTAACTGCTTGTCCTGTTTGCTTATCTTCAAATTATCTGCGTCTAATGAGCGATTCATCCGTTGCACTTCATTGAGCAGCATCGGTGTCAGCTTGTGGTATTGCACGGTTTCGATTTTACCGTCCGCACCGTAAGCGACCAGATCAGGGTAGACCTTGGCGACTTCTTCGGCGATCAGGCCGTATTCGAGTGAGTTTTTATCGCTTTTGTCGGTATCCTTATAGTGATAAGTTACTGGTCGGAGTTGCATCAACTTCGAGCTTGTGTCATTCATGCTTTGAATATCAGTTTTATACTCAGCAGATGAATGCAAAATACCCAACTGACCATTGCTATCAATCACAACGGAAACTGCGCTACCGATAGTTTTTTGATTGTTCCTAATGCCTGCGATGAAGGTTCGGGTTTGGCTAGAGTTACCGATACGAATCGTCGAAGATTCTGCTCCTAATCCCTCGTTTCCAATATAGATATTACGATTACCTGACACGAGATTAATACCAGCAATATTTCCCAAAGCAATATTGTAGCTACCAGAGATATTATTCATGAGGGACTGGTTTCCCAGAGCCGTATTGACAGAGCCTTTTGTGTTGCTTTGTAGGCTACCATATCCAACAGCGGCATTGTATCTGCCTGTAATGTTAGACAACAATGAGTAGGCTCCATAAGTTGCGTTACCACTCCCACTAATATTTGCCGAAAGTGCTTTTGCCCCGCTTACAGTATTAAAATTACCTGTAGTATTTGTCAAAAGAGTGTCTTCACCTATTGCTGTGTTGTAATAGCCCTTGGTATTCGAGGCAAGGGAATTAGATCCGATAGCCGTATTGGCGGAACCTGTAGTATTTTGTAACAATGCACCTGCGCCGTTTGCCGTATTTGTAATTCCTCCGGTATTTGCAGCTAATGCTCCAGAACCAGTAGCGGTATTAGCCATGCCTGTCGTATTGCCAGAAAGTGCTGAACTGCCGAAGCCTGTGTTATCAAAGCCTTCATTTTTTAATAATACATTGGCTCCACCCGCCGTGTTGTTAGAAAAATCACTCGCGGTAGGATTCGGCGGCGATGCCGCTGAAGCTAAAGCAACCCATGCTGCAATCACAATAGTTGTTGAAATGACGATATTGCTTTTTAGTTTCATATTAGACTCCATTCTTGCTGTTGTTTGACCTTAACTAACACATAAATATGAATATCCAGATGGTTAGATAGGGTTTTCGATTCAGAAAATGTAGGCATTTTCTAGTTTCCTTGAAACTTGATTAACGCGTTATTATTGAATCCGGCCTTATGAAGTTTTAATTTCCCTTCGACTACTTCAAATATTTAAAGACCGAATCTGTAATTATGCGCTATCGCATAACATTGAGTTTAAATACGCTACATTTAGCGGTATTGAAACTCGATTTTCAGCATACTCAGCCAACCTGAATACAGCCTGAATTTTTCAAGTTGTTGGCAGCCTTTCGTTTAATCAAACTCAATCCAAACCACACCATGCCATTTGTCTTAACGCGGGTTTAACCGTATATTACTTAATTGCCTTCATTACCGAATTTAAAAATGGACACCATCAGCATCCGCGGCGCACGTACCCACAACCTGAAAAACATCGACATCGACTTGCCGCGTGACAAGCTGATCGTGATTACCGGCTTGTCTGGCTCGGGGAAATCGTCGCTGGCGTTTGATACCATTTATGCCGAAGGCCAACGCCGATATGTGGAATCCTTATCCGCTTATGCACGGCAGTTTTTGTCGATGATGGAAAAGCCGGATGTCGATCATATCGAAGGTTTGTCGCCGGCGATTTCCATCGAACAAAAATCGACATCGCATAATCCGCGTTCTACGGTTGGCACGATTACTGAAATTTACGATTACCTGCGCTTGCTGTATGCCCGCGCCGGTACGCCGCGCTGTCCTGAACATCAGACCTCACTGGAAGCCCAGACCATCAGCCAGATGGTCGATACGCTATTGGCGCAGCCACAAGAGCAGCGCTGGATGCTGATAGCGCCGGTCATCAATGCCCGCAAAGGCGAGTACCATCAGTTGCTTGATGACTTGCGGACACAGGGTTTTATACGGGCACGGATTGATGGCGCCGTTTATGACCTGGATGCCACGCCCACGATTGATCCTAAGAAAAAGCATACCATTGAGGTGATCGTTGACCGCTTTAAGATCCGTAACGACATTGCCTTGCGTCTGGCAGAATCATTTGAAACCGCCCTCCGCATTGCTGATGGCATCGCGATTGCGGTTTGTTTGGATGAAAGCGAGAATGGCAACACGGAGCTGATTTTTTCCGAGCGTTATGCGTGCCGGATCTGTGGTTACAGCTTGAGCGAACTGGAACCGCGCATTTTTTCTTTCAATAACCCCAAAGGCGCTTGCAGTACCTGCGACGGTTTAGGGGTTAAGCAACATTTTGATCCGGCGCTGGTTATCCACAACCCGGACATCAGCCTTGCCGCAGGCGCGATTCGCGGCTGGGACAAGCGCAATGCTTACTACTATCAGATCATCTGCTCTTTGGCGGAACATTATGGTTTCGCGACTGATACACCCTATGCCAAGCTGCCCACTAAAATTCAGGATGTTATCTTGTATGGCAGCGGTAAAGATATCATCGAATTCAACTTCTTAAATCCCGGTGGCACAACCAACAAAAGGCGCTACAGTTTCGAGGGCGTTATTGCCAACATGGAGCGTCGTTATCACGAAACCGATTCACAGATGGTGCGCGAAGAACTGGCAAAATATCTGTCGCAAAAAGTCTGCACGACGTGTAATGGCGCACGGTTGAACAGTTCGGCACGGAACGTATTTATCGAAGAATTGCCCATCCATAACCTGACCCGCCTCCCTATTCGGCAATCGCTAGGATTTTTCAACGAACTGAATCTCCCCGGCAAACGCGGCGAAATCTCCGTGAAGATCATCAAGGAAATCCGCGAACGCCTGGAATTTTTGGTCAATGTCGGTCTAGACTACCTGACGTTAGACCGCAGCGCCGACACCCTTTCCGGCGGTGAAGCGCAGCGTATCCGGCTTGCCAGCCAAATCGGTGCGGGCTTGGTAGGCGTGATGTATGTACTCGACGAGCCGTCCATCGGCCTGCATCAACGAGATAACGAACGCCTGCTGAGCACCCTGTTCAGGCTGCGCGATATGGGCAACACCGTGATCGTTGTCGAGCATGACGAAGATGCCATCCGTTCTGCCGACCATATTGTTGATATTGGCCCCGGCGCAGGCGTACATGGCGGGCAGATCGTCGCTCAAGGCAGTCTTGACGCGATTCTTGAGAATGACGAATCCTTAACCGGGCAGTATTTATCGGGCAAAATCACTATTGCCGTGCCAGAAATCACCACTCCTGCCGATAAAGACAAGCAAATCACCCTCCGCAACGCCCACGGCAACAACCTGAAAAATGTGACTATTTCAATTCCGGTTGGTTTGTTGACTTGCGTGACGGGTGTCTCAGGATCAGGAAAATCGACGCTGGTTAACGACACCTTGTATTGCCACGCCGCCCGATTGATTAACCGCGCCGGGCTTATCCCCGCACCTTGCGATGCCATCGACGGACTGGATCATTTTGATAAAGTGGTTGATATTGACCAAAGCCCAATAGGTCGTACGCCGCGCTCAAATCCTGCAACCTATACTGGATTATTCACACCCATTCGCGAACTCTACGCGGCTACCCACGAAGCGCGTTCGCGTGGTTACACGCCGGGGCGTTTCAGTTTTAACGTCAAAGGTGGTCGTTGCGAAGCCTGTAAAGGCGATGGTGTGATTAAAGTGGAAATGCACTTCTTGCCCGACATTTACGTGCAATGCGACAGTTGCAAGGGCAAGCGCTACAACCGGGAAACATTGGAAATCCGCTACAAAGGTAAATCCATCACGGAAATCTTGGATATGACTGTAGAAGATGCCGCCGAGTTTTTCAGCGCGATTCCTTCGCTATCACGCAAGCTGCAAACTTTAATGGAAGTTGGCCTTAGTTACATTACCCTGGGACAAAACGCCACGACGTTATCCGGTGGTGAAGCGCAGCGGGTTAAACTGGCGAAAGAATTATCGAAACGTGATACCGGCAAAACCTTGTATATCCTCGACGAACCCACCACCGGCTTGCATTTCCACGACATCAAACAGCTATTGAAGGTATTGCATACACTTAGAGATCACGGTAATACCGTAGTGGTTATCGAACATAATCTGGATGTGATTAAAACTGCCGATTGGCTTATTGATATGGGACCAGAAGGTGGTGAAGGCGGCGGATTGGTCGTCGCTGAAGGCACGCCGAAAGAGATTTCACAAAATCCAGCTTCCCATACTGGCAAGTATTTACAGCGGTTTTTTCAAAATTAACGCAATGGAAATATGCTCTTGTAGGTCACATTGCCCGATAGCGGTTATGTGACATCCCAACTTAAATTTGCCTAATTTTATATTCCTGCCATAAAGTTTTATCGAGTACACTGCCAATCATTAGCACTGGCTCTTACAATCCCTATTACAAACCCGGAGTTTTAATGAAAACCCTATCCCTGATTTACACGCTGTCCGCAGGAATAGTCTTGCTAACGTCGACCACCCTGACAAATGCGGGGGGGAAATTCAAAGTCTGCGCGGATCCCCTTAACCCGCCCTATTCAAGCAAAAAACAGGATGGCTTTGAAAACAAAATTGCCGATCTACTCGCCAAAGAACTCAAGCAGACGGTGGAATACACCTGGTTTCCACAACGCATTGGCTTTATTCGCAATACCTTGATGGCTCCCGTCGATGACAAATCTGTCGATAGCAAGGATTTCAAATGCGACATCGTGATGGGTTTACCGACAGGTTATGACCTTACCGAAACGACCATACCTTATTACCGCTCAACCTACGTATTGCTCATCGCCAAAGGCCGTGGTTGGGACGATATTACTCAAGATGCCGCCCAACTTACCAATGTGCCTTTAGCACGGCAGGAAAAACTTAAAATTGCCATGTTTGACCAAGGCCCCGGCACTATTTGGTTGCAAAAAAGCGGTTTACTGGATTATGGCATTCCCTATCAAACCATGTCCGGGGATGATGAGAATAATGTCGCCATGCAGCTTGATAAAGACTTTAAGACTAAAAAAATTGATATGGTGATTATCTGGGGGCCGATGGCTGGCTATATCATCTCGCAAAGCCCAAAGAACAGTTATACCGTTATCCCGATGAAATCAACCCCCGGCATGCAGTTTGATTTCCCTATTTCCATAGGCGTTCGGAAAATCGACAAAGAAAGAAAAGCGGTGCTGGATCGGTTAATTGTCGCGAATGCAAAAAAAATCAAGGCGATCATCTCTGGCTATCAGATTCCATTATTGTGAAGCCCTATTTCTTTTGTTATTGACTCGGCCTTTTAAAATATAATTGATTTATCAATGCGTTTCGCCATTCAAATAAATTCAAGTCCCAATCAGTCCAACAGCGGCTACAGCGCGTATCGTTTTATTAACGCGGCAATAGCGCAAGGACACGAAGTATTCAGGGTGTTTTTTTACCACGAAGGTATTTACCATGCCTTCAAACACAATACACCACCTGACGATGAACTCCAACTTACGGCGTGTTGGAGCAAACTTGCGATCAGTCACCGCATTGATCTACTTGTCTGTATATCGGCCGCCCAAAGGCGGGGCTTGCTGTACGCCGATGAAGCCGAACGGCAAGGCAAGCAAGGCAATGATCTGGCAGACGGCTTCCGCATTGGCGGTTTAGGTCAATGGCTGGAAGCCTTAATTGAAGCTGATCGCGTTATTGTCTTTGGGTAGATTATTGCTTAAGTCGATGAAAAAAATTTTGTTTGTCCTCCGAAAACAGCCACATAACGGCACCTACATACCTGAGACCCTGGACATCATAATGACTGCCGCCGCATTTGATCAGAAAGTGAGTCTGTTGTTTTTGGATCAAGCTATTTTTCAGCTCAAGAAAAACCAACATCCAGAAGCGATGGGCTTGAAAGACATTTCAGCAATCTATAATGCCCTGCCGCTGTACGACATCAATGATGTGTATGTGGAAACGGAATCGTTGCAGGATCACGGCTTGACGTTAGATGACTTGAACGTGAATGTTGAAGAAATTTCAAGAGCCAATCTCGGCGATTTTTTTAAGCAATTTGATCTGGTTTTGCCGGGTTAGTCATATCACCCCTGCGAAGCGGGGGACTTGACGGTTGTCAGCAGCCCCAAGGGCTACCATGGTTAGGTCTCAGTGGTTCTTTTAAAACTCTCCGCTATCTTCAGGGCTTTGTCCTTCTAGCTGTTCTTGGTTTCGGATATATTTTCTGATCTGCTCCTCTTCAAAACCGACGTGGATACCGCATAACCCCGAGCCCAAAACGTTCTCCGTTGAAATTCCTACGCCCTGCAAATTGCCGCGCTACCGCTATTGCGCTTTTCCCTTTGATGCAGCCAACAACTTCCGATACCGCATATTTGGACGGAATTTCAATCAGCATATGGACATGACCCATATGCCCTTTAATGCCCTTAGGGTATTCCAAAATCTTACTGTCCAATTAGACAGCTCATGAAATACCGACCAAAAAAATTTTCGTATCTTTCCATACAGCACTTTCTTTCTATATTGGGGTACAAATACGACATAATTTACCCCCCATTTTGAATGACTTAAGCTTTCAGATAACATGTGGTTGTTTCCTCTTCCGTTCGGGCCGCCAAGCCCGAGGAACAATCTACATGTCTTTTAAAACCAAATCTAAAGGTAAAGCCTTAAGGGTCTCGCTGGTTTAACCAGTAGCTTACCTGTCAACGAGTCAGCCTATTTAATGGCGAAATAACCTACTTCCATGAGCCATTTAATCAAGAATCAGTAATTTGGTGTCATAATTCCACCCAATTTGGAAAAATGACTTAATCATCAAGATCAGCACACGAATAAACTGCAAACAGGGAAAAAAACATGAAAGCAATTGTCATGACAGCCACCGGCAATCCCGATGTATTACATTACCAGGATATTGCCGAACCACAGATAACAAAACCCGCGCAGATTAAAGTCAAACTCGCCGCAGCGGGGGTTAATCCAGTGGATACTAAAATCAGGCGAAATGGTTTATTTTATGATCAGCCCTTGCCCGCCGTGTTAGGTTGTGATGGTTCCGGTACTGTCATTGAAGTGGGTTCAGCCATGAGCCGTTTTAAACCCGGCGATAAAGTGTGGTTTTGTCATGGCGGCTTGGGGCGTGAGCAAGGCAATTATGCGGAATATAATGTGCTGGACGAGCATTGGGCGACTTTCATGCCTGAAACCCTGTCTTTTGCCGAAGCCGCTGCCTTACCGTTGGTTTTGATAACCGCCTGGGGTGGGTTGTATGATCGCGGTGGCTTGCAAAGTGGACAAACGGTGCTTATCCACGCAGGTGCGGGCGGTGTCGGTCATGTTGCCATACAACTGGCAAAATTAAAGGGCGCACGGGTGATCGCCACCGTAGGCAGTCAAGAAAAAGCTGATTTTGTCAAAGCATTAGGTGCGGATGAATTCATCTTGTATTCCCGTGATGATGTTGTCAAATCGGTGTTAGAGCTTACCGAGGGCAAAGGTGCTGACCTAGTTTTTGATACGGTTGGCGAGGCGGTATTTAAAGACAGCATTCCCGCAACCGCACATTATGGCAGGATAGTCACCTTGTTGGCTTTGCCCGAAATGGATTTTACCGAAGCCCGAATGCGTAATTTGCTGATCGGTTTTGAATTGATGTTAACGCCAATGCTGCGTGATTTACCCGAAGCCAGAACCAAACACGTTGAGATATTGCAACAATGTCGGAGATTGCTGAATGACGGTTTATTAAAACCCCATATCGGCGCACAACTGTCATTGCAAGAAGCCCAAGAAGCGCATCGCTTGATTGAAACGGGGCATACGACGGGGAAAATAGTCCTGTCGATATAAGTTCATATTCACCGCCAAACAAGCGACTTTAACAGTTGATAACCAATCAGATTTTATGGCAATTATTTAGAGGGAACCTCTAAATAATAATCCCCCTCTCCTTCTGGGAGAGGGCTAGGGTGAGGGAAATAACAACTTGATTTTAAAACCCTCACCCCAACCTTATCCTTTATGCCCTTTGGGTACATAAGGGAGGCGTTTTTTGAATTTTTAGAGGTTATCTTAGCTATTAATGACTTTTTGGGCGGATAGTGTTGCGAAGCCGTGCTTTTGAAACCAAAACGCCACATTCACCAAGGCGATCATTACCGGCACTTCGATTAACGGTCCGATGACCGCTGCAAAAGCCGCCCCGCTATTGATGCCAAAAACAGCCACGGCGACTGCAATCGCCAGCTCAAAGTTATTGCTGGCGGCAGTAAATGCCAACGTGGTGGTTTTGGCGTAATCCGTACCGATGGCTTTGCCCATCATAAAACTGACCAGGAACATCACGACAAAGTAGATCAACAGTGGTATGGCAATTCGTACAACATCGAGCGGCAGTTGCACAATCAGATCGCCTTTTAGCGAAAACATCACCACGATGGTGAACAACAAGGCTATGAGGGTGAGCGGGCTGATTTTAGGTATGAAACGTGCTTGATACCAGTCTTTGCCCTTGGCACGAATTAACACGTAACGGGTCAGGAATCCCGCAATAAACGGAATGCCCAAATAAATGAAGACGCTTTTAGCAATTTCGCCAATGGTGATAGCTACCAAAGTACCTTCTAAGCCAAACAACGGCGGCAATACGTTCAAAAACAACCAGGCATACAAGCTGTAAAACAACACCTGGAATAAACTATTAAAAGCGACTAACCCTGCGGCATATTCGCTATCACCCTTTGCCAGTTCATTCCAGACGATCACCATGGCTATACAGGGCGCGATACCAATCAGCATTAGTCCGGTCATGTATTCTGGATCATCGCGCAAAAATAATATCGCCAACGCGAACATTAATGTCGGGCCAATAATCCAGCATTCCACGAATGCAACACTTAATACCTTCCAATTACGAAACACGTCCCCCAGTTCCTCGTAATGGACTTTAGCCAGTGGTGGATACATCATCAATATCAAGCCGATGGCTATCGGGATATTGGTGGTTCCCACCGAAACAGCCGTATTGATTGAGTTGATCTCGGCTGGAAAGAAAAACCCAACGCTAACGCCGATTGCCATGGCAATAAAAATCCACAAGGTCAGGAAACGGTCAAGAAACGATAAGCCGGATTGGGCGCGCGGGGAACATTTGGGTTGATTCATAGTAGAAATTCTTCGAGTTTGTTAATTTATAGATTTGACCTTTTAATGTTTGAAGTATATGCGATACCCTTCGGCTTCGCTCAGGGAACGCAGCGGTAAGGTACCCTGAGCGTAGCCGAAGGAACATTAAACTTCATAAGGCCGGATCAACAAGGTAAAGGTATAAGTGTGCCGATGCGATCCAGCTCAGCTTTCAAGCGGTCACGATCATGTTTTAGCTCATCAAGCGGCAACTCTAAGAATTGCTCGATACGGTAACGAAGGACGGCATACGCTTCCATAAAAGCAGCAGTGATTTCTTCTTCGCTGCCCTCAACATGCGCTGGGTCTTCAACACCCCAGTGACTGCGTACCGCAGAACTTAAATAGACCGGACACGTTTCATTCGCGGCATTGCCACAGACACTGAGTACAACATCAGGCGGGGCAGGTAGATCATTCCAGGATTTACTGTAATAACCTTCGGTTGAAATGCCTTGGCTGTTCAACAGCGCCAAGGAACGAGGATGGACTTTACCTGTCGGTTTGCTGCCTGCGCTCATGCCTTGCCAACCTGCTGGGGCAAGATGGTTAAAGGTGGCTTCACCAAGGATAGAACGGCAGGAATTACCGGTGCAAAGAAACAGTACTTTCATGGTTTTAGATTTATTATATTATCGATTTAACAACAGTTTTTATTGTTTAAACTGACTTTCGATTCCGCCGGAACACAGCACGGCGAGACCTCATCGATTTTTGCCAGAGGTACGCAGCACGCCGTGTCGGTAACGTCAATGAAACTGTCATCCCCGAAGACCGGAATGGTTTCTAACGTGTGAAAAGTTTCCCAAGCAATACCTTGGGAATCGTTAACCCAATATTTATCGGATTTCGCGTAGCAACACGCCTTTTCAGCTTCTTCAATGACATCACTGTTTAATGCGTGTAAGCGCTGTTGCATCTCGGCCAATTCTTCGGTCGATTCTACTTGAATGCCTAAATGGTTCAGGCCTGTGGCAGCGCCACGCTGAGAGATAGCGAAGTTTACCCTGGGATCGTCCAACATCCATTTGGCATAATCAGGTTTTGTTACGTTTGGATCAGAGCCAAAAAGCGCCGAGTAGAAACCGATACTTTCAGTAAGGTTAATGACGGATAGATGGACGTGAAAGCGTTTCATAAGCGTGGTCTCCGTAAAATAGCAAAAGGTTATTGGTCTTCTTCGCAGCAAGGTATTTCCAAGCCGCATGAAGCACCGGCACAGCAATTTTCAGTGAGGAAGGCTAGCAACTCATTCATCACTTTAAAATTGGCCGAATAATAGATATAGCGGCTTTCCTGACGGGAACTAACCAAACCCGCATAAGCTATTTCTTTGAGGTGGAAGGACAATGAAGAAGGCGGAATACCTGTGGTTTCACTAATCTTTCCGGCTGCCATGCCCTCGGGGCCCGCTTGGACTAAGGTGCGAAAAATCGTGAGCCTGGATTCTTGAGCCAGGGCAGAAAGGGCGATAACGGCGGTTTTGTTTTCCATATTTCAATAATAATTGAAATATGGAATTTGTCAATCGTAAATCAGCAATTTACTTTGGCTGATTTAAGCATTGCAAACAAGGCTTTTGATTTTAAACAGGGGTTTTGGCTGGGATCCGCAATATCGCCAGCCAATCATTCGCCATCAAACTCATAATTCATTTTGATGCGTTGGGACGTACCCGCCTGGGTTTCAATATTGACGTTATCAATTAACTTATGCTTTAGCACTAGAACAGCTTGTTTATTGAACATGCCTACTTTTGCGCCCATATAAAAATCGGGCGTTAAGTATTTGCCCATGACTAACAAGGTATCTTTAAGCGTGCTGCCTTGCTGGACGCTAAAATCACTGATACCCAAGGCATCTGCCAACCAGGAAGCTTGGTCGGCACCGTAAGCGAGTGCGGCACTGGCAAGCGCATCGCTGTCCGATTTGCCAATCTGGCTCAGCGGGCCACCGGTAATAAGATATGCCAATACTTCCGATTCCGGCAGGTAAGGTTCGGAAGACAAATGCGTTTGCGGATTTTGCACTGAACCGTTCAAGGCTAAAATAGCCGTGACTTTTTTGTCTTTTGATAGCCGAATCGCTTCGACATCCAGCCAGGGATTATCGGCAGGGCCATTGAAAATAAACTGGCCTTTGCGTACGGTCAGATTTTGTCCATAGCTTTTGTACGTCGCATTTGCCATGCTGACGCTGCCTTGCATATTCATTTTGTTGCCAGTTTTAACAACTCGCAGGTTTCCGTTGAGATCCGATTTTAAGCCTTGTCCGCTAAAATTAACCTGTTTTCCCAACGCAATCTGAACATCGGCATACAGATCCGGTGCCGTTATTTTTGCAGTTTTGGGAGGCTCTTCACCCAGGATTATTTCATCCGGGCTGACGTTAACGGCGTTTTCCGGAATGTCCTGAATTTTTAATATCGCTTTAGGTACGGTGAGTTCGCCGGTGATTTTAACTTGCCCATCTGCGGTCGTAATTTTTAAATCGGGCGATACGGTAATTTGCGCTTCAGGTAATTTAGCGACTTCAAAGTCTTTTCCAGTCACCAATAAATCAACAGGAAAGTTTTTTTGCGGATCCTTTTTTGAGTCAAGGCCAACCGTACCGTTAAGGTTGATAGTGCCTTCGCCCGATTGGGCTGAACCCCGTAGTTCAATTACATCACTTGCCAAGAGTCGTGTTGTTGCCTGTAAGTCGATTTGCCGGATGCCGATACCCAACTTGGCAATTTTCACTGCACCGCCATTAAAATGCAGTTTGCCGTTAATTTTAGGTTGCTGGCTTGTGCCGGTAACAGCCATGTTGGCATTCAGAAAGCCTTTTACATTGTTGAGTTCAGGAACCAGTGCCTCAATCAATTTAAAATCCTTGATTGAAGCCGTTGCTTGCCCTGACAAGTTATTTAACTTGCCGATACCCATTTGTAATGTTCCGCGCAAATAATCCTGTTCGGGCAATCCTATGTCCATGTCAGCAACCAGTGTTTCATTTGCCAAACGGCCTTTAACCGTGGAGTTTGTCAAAACAATATTATGCAATTCACCTTGTTTTGATGTGATTGCAAGCGTCGTTGTCGGTAGCGTAAGTTGCAGATCGCCGGTTAGCGACTGTGTGCTTTGGGAATCCTGCTGAACATCGGCATTGAAATTGACGACTGTTTTCAAATCGACTGACATATCTTTGTTTTTCTTGAGGATGACGGGTACAGCGGAACCGTCTACCCGGATGCGATTACGCTTATTTTCGTTACCTTGATTTCCGTTTAGGGTGGCATGAAAACCCAATTGCCTTAGACCTAGCTGTTCGGTATCGACAGTCGCATCAACCAGATCAATAGAACCCTGAATTTGTGGTTTTGTTATAGTTCCGGCGACATTAAGATTGGCAGACAGTTGCCCTTTACTGTCGGTTATTTGTGGCACAAAAGCTTGTAAGGGCGAAAAATCGGCTATTGCCGCCGTGATATTTCCAGAAACAGATTGGGCTTTGCCGATATTTATCATTAATCGACTGAATACCGAATCGTTGCCCGCTAAATGCAAGTCCAGGTTTGCCGAGATATTGTCACCTTTGATCGCACCTGCCAGTGACGATGCTTCCATATGGAACTCTTTATTTTGTATAGCTAGCAGCGCCGGACTTGTCGTCAGATGGTAATTGCCGTTCAGGGCGTGGTTTTTACGATGAAGATCGATTTGGGCATCGAGCAAAGTCGTCAATTTCGACCGCTCAGGAAGAAAAGGTTGCAACAAGGCGCTCGGCAGGGAATGTGCGGTTAGGCCAAAACTAATGTCATCATTGGCTCCCAAAAAAGCACGGCTACACAGTGAAGCTGCTTGTTGTGACAAGCAGGCTTCTTCAATGTTTATGTCAAGCCCTGCGGATTTTTTTTCAATTTGGATCGGCACGGTTTTGGTTAAAGACCAGAGCTTGCCATTTTGTTCAGTCAGGTTTAATTCAACGAGCTTGGCTTTCCATTTAGATGCCACTAAGCTACCTACCAAAGCGGTGTTGAGATTGCCCTTCTTTGAGACAAGATCCAGCTTAAAGTCATGTTGTTTTAACGTGCCTTGACCGTCAAGTTTGAGGGTATCGACCAGGATGTTGTTGCTGCTAATTGCTTTCGCCGAGAATTCAACGACTGATGTCTTTTGTTTATGGGGCGAATAATCGACATTTAAAATAACAGTTTCTGCCTTATGCTCGGCAAAGCGAAGCTGCTTGCCCTGTGCGCTGAGAATAATCGCAGGATTATCCCAGCCGCCGTCAACGTGGCAATTGCCAACCAGATTGCCGGCAAGCGTCGGCCATAAAGCCGTCAATTTTGGCATGTTGAAAAAAAGGCTAAGATCGCCTTTGGTTTTGTCTATCTTGCCGTTAACTGAAAGTTTGTTGCTTCCAGATTCAATTTTTAAGCCATTTACCTCAAGCTGTTCACCCAGTAAAGCCAAAGTGCCGCTGGCATTGAAGGGTTGTTGGCGAAGTTGACCGCTAATCCGGTTAATATCGGCGTTAACCTGCCTTGTCTTGTTGCCAAACTGTCCATCAATTCGGCTATTAAAGGTCAGGCTTCCCGGAAGTTCGGCTACCAAAATTGCCGGATTAAATTTTTCTCCACTGGCCTTTAAATCAAATGAAGGCGAATTTCCCCAGGACAAATCACCAGCAAGATGGAATAAACCGGTTTCAGATTTAATGCCCATTTTTTTGATAGTAAGGGCATTCTGGCTACCCTTACCATCGAAAACTAAATTGGCATGTGGCAAATATTGCTGACTTAATTGTCCGTTGATATTTAGGTTGTAATCAGTTACCAAGCCAGTAATGGTGAATTGTCCTTGCGGGCTTTGTATTTGCGGTGGACTGTGGGCAAAAGGCCAAACAAATTTCTGCCAGTTGCCTTGTAGGTTAAGCAATGGCGTTAACAAGACATTTTCAACACGACCTTGTAGTGTTAACTGAAAGGGGCTGGTTTGTTGATGGACGATATTGAGTTTTTTCATATCGCCATTCATCACGCTGATGCCTTTCCAGAAACCATTTTCACCTGCTTTTACCGTCCAATTCAGATTTAAATCCACTGGAAAATCTTGGGCTATTACGACACTACCTTTCGAGGTGACAGTAAACATGTCGGCATCAATATCAAAAGATTGCAGCGTAATTCTTTGCTGTCCGGTTTTCGTGGACAGTTGGAGTTTATTGATATGTTGGGAAAACTCGCCGCTTTGAAACTGCACATTAGTGAGCAATAAATTATCGATTTCGGGCAATACTGGCAAGTTAAGGCTGTCGGCAAGATTGCTTTTCGGTTGATTGTCCGGCTTGTTACCAAAACTATTTATCGTGATGCCAGCGGCATAAAAATACTTTATTTTCAGGGTAGAGTCGAATAATTGTGCCGGTTCCCACTGAAAGTCCAACTTGTTGATTTGCACCTGATCGTTATCGCTTTTATACGTTACATCAGTTAACGATAGCTGATCGAGTAATCGACCTTCGATTTTTTTTGCCGTAACTTCACCCGGAACGACCGCAAAAATACGTGCCAATAACCAATGGCTACCCGTCTCGGTTGCCATCAGTCCAATCAATACAATCGGTATCGCCAGGAGAAACACACTGATTAACCCCACATAACGCTTGGTCATATGCGTGGTCCGGCGGAAAAATGTATTTGAAAGTCAGAATTCGCTTTATCCAACGGCACAGCAAAATCCACCCTGATCGGCCCGACTGGAGAATACCACCTTACACCCAATCCTACGCCGGTCTTTAAATTAATACTGTCCAGATTAAAGGCGTTGCCGGTATCGACAAAAGCCGCTACGCCCCAGTTGTCGAAAACCGGATGTTCGTATTCTGCGCTGAACACGCTTAAAAACTTGCCGCCTTCTACATTTCCAGCGCTATCTTTAGGGCCTAATTCTTTATAAGCATAACCGCGCACGCTATTGATACCGCCCGCATAAAATCGATAACTGGTCGGTAATTGATTGATTTGATCAACCAAGGTTGCGCCTTGTACGGTTCTGCCGATAAATTTGCCGCCATACGGCAACTCATGCAGCCAGGTCGCGGCCAGATAGCCTTGCAGAAAACTGACATCCGAAACGGGCTGAAACTCATAACTGCCTTTGGTTTCCAGTTCGATTCGATAACCATTATTGGGGCGGATAGGATTGTCAGATACCGAAATCAGCCAGCTTCCGCCCGGTATCAACAGAAAGGTATCGCCAGAATCAGAATCAGCGGTGAAGTTTTCATAGACATAATCCAGGAATAAGGTTTGTTTCCAGCTATTGCTATAAGCATGTTTCCAGCGTGTAGACAGTATCGCTGACAAGGATTTGAAAGTATCGGTATGTTCTCGCTTTAAACCACCGCTAAAGGTTAAGAAGTCACTTAAAGGGTCATCGAGCGGGATAAAATATTCCATCTCGGCGGTGGATAACACCGGCGATATATCGAGATTGGAGGTAAAAAAATGTCCATGCCGATTGATGCGGCGATTGATGTAGGTGGCGTTCAGCAAAGGCCCAATATCGGTATCATAGCCAACACCAAAACCATAATGAGCACGCTTTTTAGGGGTCAGTTTGATATTAATGGGAATTTGGCCTTGTTGATCATTATCCAGATCCGATTTTATGTCGATAGTATCGAAATAACCGCTTTTCGACAGGGCATTATGGGTTTTGGCAAGATCGTCACTGGTGTAAAAATCTCCGGGCTTGAATGATATATATTTTTTAAGTAACGATTCGTCAAGGATGTCCTGGCTTAAGGAAATATCGCCAAACACCATGCGCTGCCCGGAATCGAAAGCCAGGCGTATTTGTGCAGTATTGCTGTTTTTGTCGATGATTAATTTTTTTTCGGTGAAATCCGCTTTAACATAACCTTTGCTCAAAGCTAAAGATTGCAGCTTTTTTTTCATGGCTTCGTATGTGCCATGATGAAGTGGACTGCCGGGTTTTAGCGGCAATTTATCTAGCAACTGTGCAAATTCATCATCGTATTTCGCTGCGCCGATAATATTGATGTCCACTTTGGCAATCGCAACCCTGGGGCCGGGGCTGATATTAAAATTGGCATGCCAGCAGTCTTTATCGAAATTTAAAGATTTTTCCACTGTTGCATGATAATAGCCGAATGCACGCATTCCCTGGTCTATGCCCGATTCCGAATCATTAAATTGGTGGGCAACCTTCCATTTGGGCGAATCGCATTTTTCCTTGGCAATAGGTAGCGTCAGACGAACATTATTTTCGGATTCGCCGTCAACGCCTGCGATGGTTACATCCGCTATGGCTGGATGTATTATTAGGAAAGCAAGCGTGACAATCCCTATTGTGAAGGGTGCTAATGAATTTTTAATCACTCGTGAACCAAGATTTTGACGTTCTTTATGTCGAGAAAGCTGGGTAATAGGATAGTTTAAAAAACCAAGTAAAGTACATTTCTCGTAGGTCATTAAAGCCTTGAAAAATAGAGTGTCCGTAAAATTGTGTAGCATTTCCTAAGGCATCATTATTTCAGCGCCGGGTGGATTTCATCGCACCAATATTTTGCAACGCGCTACGAAAAGCTGGCTTCGTGTTATTCAGCCTTTATCGCCTTGGCCGCCAGCTCTATATGGCTGGTTTAATTGTCATCAGCCCCTAATAGACAGCTTTTGCTTGCCCAACCAACTAACAACGAACTTTTCAAGGCACTATTCGCTATCGTTTTTGACACCGACGCATGGCTTTAATGCAGCCGATAGAAACTTCTTTATCCCAATCCATTATAATATCCACCATCATGCCTTAAACGGTCAGTTTTAACTTTAATTTATGGAGATACACATGAATATCAAACCTTGGCAAAACATCCAATTGTTGCCGATAGCCCTGATGGCAGTCATGGCTTTAACCCGTTTGGATCATTTCGGTTCGGCGATTTCATTGCCGGATGCCTCGCTTGCAGTGTTTTTCCTGGCGGGCATGGGCTTGAGCGGCTTGTGGTTATTTGCCCTGTTGCTGCTTGAAGCTGGCATCATTGATTTTGTGGCGATCAGCCAATTTAGCGTCAGTGATTTTTGTATCTCCCCTGCTTATGGCTTTCTAATCCCGACTTACGCGGTCATGTGGTTTGCCGGTCGCTACGCCAAGGCATTTGCAGCTTTGCACATTATCGATGCGGTCAAGACTGTTGGATTGGCGGTGATTGCCACCACGGGGGCGTTTGTCATATCTAATGGCAGTTTTTATCTGATGTCAGGTCGTTTTGGCGAACTTTCCTTAACCCAATATTTCAACCAATTAGCCCAATATCTGCCCCCTTACCTGAGTTCTGCCTTGATATACATTGTTATCGGCTTGGTGATTGTTAAGTTGTGGCAAGTAACGCGCGAGTTAGCCGTTGCAGAATCATAAAATTTTTAAACCACGCTTAAAGAAAACAGCTAAAAAATAAAATAACTGGCATAATTACCCCGCTTTTTGGCATCACAGAATTAACCTTAAGCGAATAATTAAAACTTTCGACAATCCATTTATAGTTTTTGCGTCGATTAATATAACAGGGTCTTTTTCACCCACATAACGAGTTGATGGAAGAATTATTTGTTGGTTGGCTTAAGGAATACGGATACTCAATCCTATTTCTGTGGAGCATACTCGAAGGCGAAATGGGGCTGATAATGGGCGGCATTATGGCCCATACCGGCGACATGAATTGCTTTATGGCAATATTTATCGCGGGTTTAGGCGGTTTTACCGGTGACCAAATCTATTTCTACATAGGCCGATTCAATAAAGGCCTGATTCAACGCAAGCTCAGAAAACAACGCCGTAAATTTGCCATCGCCCATTTGCTGTTGAAAAAATACGGTTGGCCGATTATCTTCATGCAGCGTTATATGTACGGCTTGCGTACCGTAATCCCCATGTCCATTGGCATCACCAAATACCCGGCAAAACAATTTGCCGCAATCAACCTGCTCAGCGCCTGGGTATGGGCCGCGATTACGATTACCCCCGCTTATATCTTTGGTGCAGAAATACTCGATACCTTGAGTATTGCCAAACAACACTGGTATTTCGCCTTACCGATTGCGGGCGGCTTCCTGTTCGCGATCCATTGGTATTTTAAAAAATTGGAAGATTATTTCATGCACAAACGGCGGAACCGAAACTCTTGATTAGCCATCAGCAATGCATACAATCTACATACTTGAACTATGCGACACGACAGGTGAACACAAACCGGTTGCTCGCTTTGAATCACACAATGCATTTACCTCGGTAAATATAGGTGATCGCTTTGATGACACAGGATGGGAAAGGCTTGATGGCGATGGGGTAATTGCATCAGCAGAAAAACCAAAACGATACACAGTGCATTCAATAAAACACCTAATCATTCCAAGTGTAGATGGACTAATCGTGAAATATTGCTTAAACATTGAGCCTTTCCATGGATTAAGTTCTCCGGTCTGGGGCAATACGTAACGCCCCGTTCATAGGGTTTCAACGCGGCTCAAAAACGCCACCGTCGGCAAAACATGAAGCATGGGTAACATACCCCGTCACGCTGCAGTTTTAACCTTGCTTCGGACTAATAAAACCATAGCCCTACCGTGCTTGCAATCTTGACGAATATAAAGCCTTCAAACGCTCAAAAAAAAGTCCAGCCATTTCCTCATGGGGTTTTATGCCGGGATGCCAACCGTCGCGAGCATAACCGAAAGCAGGATTTTTTTCGTGCTTAGTCGTAAAATCCAAAAGTCCGGGGCTGACAAAATTTTCAGTTTTTATTAGCGACTCTATTGGATCAAAAATGGCACTATGAAACCCGGAAAAAAGCCACATCGGTTGGTGTTTTTCACACAGCGATTCGCAAATCTGATAATTTTTAAATAAATTTATCTGGTCGTTGTAATCGCTTGATAAAGTCAAATTCGCCTTTAACTGGCTGACAAATTCCGGATCGGTGACTAGAGTTTTTAACTGATGAAAGAACCGCTGTTGCTTCCTGCTATTGGCAAGCATAAAAAGGCGTCCGGCATCATTGAAATACTCCCGTCGTTTAGGGAACGGAAACACCAACAAGACAATATCCGGCTTCAAGACAGGTAGTGCCGAAAACAGGATTCTGGCGAGATAGTCCGGGCTACTGCCGCAGGTCGCAAGGTTCCAGCCGATTACTGGTCGTCCTTGATATTTCTCCACTAAATTTGCAAACAACCGGAGGAAGGTCTTTTCTTCAGGAACCCCCAACCCGAAAACCTCGCTGGCACCGATGGCGACAATGCTAAGACGACCCTCGTCGCTGGCTTGCCAGTCGAACTCAGGGCAACGATAACCATAGGAGTTAAATTGGTAGCTTACGTCATCAACCCCCAATAGAGGGTGTTGATGCTTTTTGTATCTTCCTTCCGTATCGGTGGCAAACCATTTCAGTTGGGCGTTGGCAGGCTGTTTGTGGGCGTAAGGCATGCACTCCCTGGAAAAAACATAGTGTGGCGACTGGTTGAGCAATGATGTCATTTTAACTAAAAATGCGGGTAAATGAAGAGGCAGTCATCGTTATCTTTTTTAGCTTTTATCTTGCGGAAAATAATTGACTAAAAATAAGCACACATATTATTGTGCGACACTTGGCACTAAATACTTGTTAAACCTTACGAGTAATATAAGCTACGTCTAATATAAGCTACGTCCAGATAAACTTTGATTGAATTTATTATTAATAAAATCCAAGTCTTATACTTGAGCTTATAATCGGCGTAAATCCTAAGATACCTACCCATAAATTGCAATGTTTAAACCTGGAATAGAACGGTTCAGCTAACCTGCTACAGCGTAAACAGTTCACCGATGCCGGTTTCTGCCAGATTAAGCGCCACACCGCGCTCCGTCACAATCGCTGAAATCAATTCTGCGGGCGTGACATCAAACACCGGATTCCAAGCGCTTACATAAGCATTATCTTTATAACAAGCGGGCAACAACTCGCTTTGCTGGCGTTGCTCTATTTCAATCTCATCACCGCTTTTCATGTTGGCATCTATTGTTGATGTCGGAGCAACCACCATCATTTTAACGCCGTGCTGTTTCGCCAATACAGCCAGAGAATACGTGCCAATTTTATTGGCGACATCACCGTTCAACGCAATGCGGTCAGCGCCCACAACCACCCAGTCGATTGCACCCGATTTCATTAACCAAGCGGCAGCTGAATCGGCAATCAGCGTCACCGGTATTTTATCTTGTGCCAACTCCCAAACGGTTAACCGTTGCCCTTGCAGCCAGGGGCGCGTTTCTCCAGCATAGATAAGGACGGGATTTCGTGCATACACACTCCTAATCACCCCCAATGCCGTACCATAACCGCCCGTAGCCAAAGCACCGGTATTGCAATGGGTCAGGATTCCTTTGGCATTTGCCAGAATATCGGCACCGAATTTGCCCATTTTATGGTTGGCGGCAATATCATCCGCATGGATTTTTTCCGCATAACTGAGCGCAGCCACCGACGGATTTTCATGTGCTTCAGCCAAAACAGGCTTCATCCTATCTAATGCCCAAAAAAGATTAACGGCGGTCGGCCTTGAGTTTGCCAGCATTTCAATATCTGCCAGCACTTGCTGCTGCCAATGTTCGCTGCCCGTTTCATAATGATGAATAACCGACAACACGACACCGTACGCGGCGGCAATCCCTATCGCAGGCGCACCGCGTACACGCATTGTCGCTATGGCTTCAGCGACACCGGCGGCGGTGTCATATTCATCGTAAATGAACGTGTCGGGCAATTGCCGTTGATCAAGTACTTTTAACGTTTTTCCTGTCCACTGCAACGCTTGGACACCGGATGGTTTATGGCTAGTCATTTAATATCGGAACTCAAGTTAAAAAGCTATAATTTGGCAACATCGCCTGGAAACTAACACAATGAAGCTAGTAGATACCCTTATCCACGCCCGCTGGATTATACCTGTTGAACCAGAATCCGTAACCTACGAAAACCATAGCTTGGTTATTGATAAAGGCCGGATTATCGACCTGCTTCCTACCGATAGTGCCAGGCAGCAATATCAGGGGGCAACTACAGAAAATCTGGACACCCATGCCCTGCTCCCAGGCTTCATCAATTGCCATACCCATGCCGCCATGAGTTTAATGCGCGGCATTGCCGATGACTTGCCGTTGATGGATTGGCTGCAAAACCACATCTGGCCGCTGGAGCAAAAATGGATGAGCGAAGCGTTTGTCAGGGATGGCACGGATTTGGCTATAGCCGAGATGATTTTAGGTGGCACGACCTGTTTCAATGACATGTATTTTTTTCCTAATGTGACCGCCCAACAAGCCATACAACATGGCATTCGTGCCAGTATTGGTTTGATTGTTATTGATTTTCCCACCGTTTGGGCGGACGACAGCGATGCGTACATCACCAAAGGGCTAAACCTGCATGACCAATTACGCCATGAACCATTAATCACAACCTCTTTTGCCCCCCACGCCCCCTATACCGTATCCGACGAACCCTTGCAAAGGATCAGGACTTTGGCGGACGAACTGGAAATCCCGGTCAATATGCACATTCACGAAACATTGCACGAAATGGAAGATGCACTTGCTAAAACAGGGCAACGACCACTGCAAAGGTTACACAACCTTGGTTTGGTTAATCCGTCCTTGCTCGCCGTACACATGACCCAGTTGACCGCTGACGAAATCAACTTATTTGCCGAATCAGGCGGCCATATTGTCCATTGTCCTGAATCCAACTTAAAACTTGCCAGCGGTTTTTGCCCGACCGCTCAATGCTTGGCTGCCGGTATCAACGTAGCGCTCGGTACCGATGGCGCGGCGAGCAACAATGACCTCGATATGCTGGGCGAAATGCGTACCGCCGCACTGCTCGCCAAAGCCGTCGCCCAAAATGCCAGCGCTGTCCCTGCGATGACCGCACTGCGGATGGCGACTATCAACGGCGCTAAAGCATTGGGGCTGGAGCAGGAAACCGGTTCGTTGACTATTGGCAAGTCCGCCGATGTCATCAGCATTGATTTAAATGACCTAGCCACGCAACCCGTGTACGACCCGGTTTCGCAAATCGTCTATGCCGCCAGCAGGCAGCAAATCACCGATGTTTGGGTAAGCGGCAAACGCTTACTGAAACAACGCCAGTTGACCACTGTCGATTTAACCGCCTTAAGGATAAAGCTAAGCGAATGGCAAAAGCGTCTGACTAATAACCGCTAGCACAATGCGTAGTATCAATGTCGATCATAAAAGGCCGGTTATAGTTTCTAACTAAACGGCTTTTAATAGAAAAAGGGCTTACATTTAATCGTTTCTGTGCAATACACCACAGTTTCTTAGTGAACTATTTCACAGACATCGTGATTAGATATCTCTATCCTACTTCTATAGAGGGTTGCCAAGCCGATACGGAGGGCTACCCGAACTATCCCGTTGCGGTTCATTACAGCTAATTCAAAAAGGAACGCGAGTGTCAATCCAAACAAACAACAATAGTACGCACACATCAGAAAAGCCCCCTATGTTTACGCGATCTGGCTTAAGTATTTGGAGCGTCAAAGCTATGAATATCTTGCTCGTTGACGACCATACCC
>JABFQX010000082.1 GCA_013141505.1 Methyloglobulus sp. | reverse complement strand
CCTGATCGACGACCATCCGTGCAACGTCCAGTTTAAATGCGGCTTCGTAATGCTTGTTTGCTTGATTCATTATTTACGCGCCTCTTTAGGTGAATAATAACCTATCAAGGTGTCCGTTTTTATTAGATCATGACATACAGGTCGCTCAACCGGAGCGCGTGGATGTGCGGTTTTGCTTTTTAGCTTTCATGTCCGCGCCCTTAGCTTTACGTTAGCGCGGCAAGCGAAGCTTGGCGTTTCTAGCAGGGTGAAAGTCCCTGTCGGGCAAGGTCTAGCCAACCACCCGTATCGAGTGTTGCGTCCTTGGCGGAGCGTTGCAGGCGGTTACAACTGCGGCAAACGTGAACAAGAGGGGCGAAGCGTACACAGAGAACCACATAGGCCACAGGGGATACGCACATCCCTGAAGCTATGTCAGCATCGTTATAGTATAAATGCAGTCGGCCACGCGTTAACGTAACGGAAGCCAATACAGAGAAACCGCTTAGGCAAGGTTTCCGAGGGACTGTCGGTGTCCAGGAACGTGGCATGTGTGGAGAGAAGCGGACGAGAACTTGCGAGACCCTACCGTCTCCTGACGGTAGAACAGGGTATGCGGATAATTAGCCACGTAAGGGAAAACCCCGAAACAGAACTAAGCCGAAACCTAAATTCTACTGGTTGCAGGTAAACCAATCCAACAGTAAGAAGGTTGGCTGAAGGACGGTAGGGAGTCAGATTCACTCATAGTACTCCGCGACGGGAGAGCCGATCACATGGGGAAGGGGTGGACAATGTTGTGTAGCCCTCAAAAGAAACACGTACCGGACATGTAGGGCTGGAATATACGATGCAAACCTCACTGAGGGGAATAGCCAACAAAGCGGCAATAAACAAGACCTACCGGTTTCAAAACCTGTACAGCCTCCTAACATTCGGCTTCCTGCTGACCTGTTGGCAATTTATCAACAAGAAAGCAGTATCAGGTGTTGACCGTATCAATGCAACAGAATACGCATTGAACCTAAACAACAACGTACTGCAACTGGAAGATAGCGTGAAAGGGGGCTGGTATCGGGCGAAACTGGTGCTTAGGAAATACATCCCTAAACTCAATGGCAAGTTGAGACCGTTAGGGATACCGGCCATCGCCGACAAACTACTGCAAATGGCAGTGGCGAAACTACTCGAAGCGATTTATGAGCAGGATTTTCTGCCGTGCAGCTATGGGTACAGGCCGGGTACAGGAGCGCACAAGGCGGTAAAGGATTTATCGGCAACATTGAGGACGGGGCGGTATGCTGCTGTTGTGGAGGCTGACATTAAAGGCTTCTTCGACCACACCAGACTGTTGAACATGCTGATGCGGCGCATTGATGACAAGCCCTTGCTGAAGCTTATTCGGCGCTGGCTAAAGGCAGGCATACTGGATACCACAGGGCACGTGTTGCACCCGTTGTCGGGTACACCGCAAGGCGGCATCATCTCGCCGATACTGGCCAATGTGTACCTCCATTATGCACTGGATATGTGGTTTGAAGAGATGGTTAAACGGCATTGCCAAGGCAACGCGACACTGTACCGCTATGCGGATGACTTTGTGTGTTGTTTCGAGCGGGTAGACGATGCCCAACGCTTTTATGAGGTTTTGCCCAAGCGGTTGGCCAAGTTTGGTTTGGAAGTGGCGGCGGTTAAAACCCAGTTGCTGCAATTCCACAGGGGGTCGAAACTGCGTTTCTGCTTTTTGGGGTTTGAGTTTTATTGGGGGCGCAACCGATTTGGAAGAACCGTGCTGAAACGGCGGACTGACCGCAAGAAATACAGGTCGGCCATAGCCAATTTTAAGGCATGGTGCCAAGAAAATCGGAGCTTGCATAAGCCGGCACTATTTAACAAACTGAATCAAAAGCTGAAAGGGTATTAGAATTATTACGGTATCCGGGGCAACTACGAAAGCTTGGGTGACTACTTTCAGAATATTAAACGTACTCTGTTCAAGTGGCTTAATCGGCGCAGTCAACGGCGTAGCTACAACTGGGCAGGGTTTATTGCTCTGTTTGATGACTTTAACTTATCCAAACCCCGTATCTGTCATGATTTCTAAGTGTTTATATGCTGTGTGCGAAGCGAACAATATTGAAAAGCCCGGTGCGGTAATTCCGCACGCCGGGATTTGTGAGGGGGCAGTTGGGCAACTGGCTGTTCTACCTTGATGGGGTCGTCGCCTTCAGGGTTTTCGGGTTTGGCTTGCTGCAACCCTGTGTGTTTGTTGTCAGCATCGCAAGCCTTCGGTTGGTGTGCTTTTGGGCTTTGCGGGCGGCGGGCAGTTGGGTGGTGTTGTACGGTCGGGTGCGTTTGTTGGGTGTCCGTTTTTATTAGACCATGACATATCCTCAAGCAACAGCGCGACCTGCTCGCTAGCGTCCAGCCGAACCATTGCGGCCCTCTTGGCGTTCTGCACGGGCACCAGTCGTTTCAACAACAGCCGACAAGCCGCCGCCTTTGTACCCTGTGGGTATTCGCAGGACTTGACCTCAGGCACTATGAATCGGGCAGCAGCGTCAATGGTAAGCCTAGCTATCCAAAATCGGCCACTCTTTCCTACGAAAGGCGCTGTACATGCCCGCCATCGTCACGCTCTATAAAACCGCGTGGGACAAACATTTCAAAGACCACCTGACGGCATTGCCCCCCAAGCTCATCATCGGTGCCATGATACCCAAAGGACACAAGTGCGAAAGCCAACCCATATTGTCTTTTGGTGTCCCGAAATCACACAATTGGTAATTTTTTACAGATTTTTAAAAATATCAGGCGCAAAATACAAAAAGCTGATTGAACGTGAATTCAGACCAAGGCTATAAAAGAGGAGGAATCATGCAGCAAGATCGGGTTTTTTATGAAGCCGTAGTTATAGGTAGCGGATTTGGCGGATCTGTTAATTTTTGCCGTCTTTCGCAAAAATGGGGTAACAAGGTTCTGTTATTAGAGCGTGGCAAACGATATCCCAAAGGATCTTTTGCCAGATCGCCCAAACAAATGGCGGAAAGTTTTTGGAATGTTGATGGTGAGGATGTCAATCGCCCCGGCCATATCCGTAAAAAACAAACTTTGGGTTTATTTGATGTACGGATCTTCAAAAAAATGGATTCGGTTTTTAGCGCAGGATTAGGCGGCGGCTCATTAATTTACGCTAACGTGTTTCTTGAACCGCCGGAAGAGGTTTTTCAGGAGGGCTGGCCTAGCAAGCTCAATAAAAAATCGCTGCAACCTTATTATAAAATTGCGCGGCAAGTATTGGGCGCTCGACCAGTTCCTCCATGGGAAGATGACCTGAGACGTAAAATTGTCCGCACAGAATTATTTCAGGACTTTGCCAAATATGATCAACATACCAGCAAACTCGCCGATATTTGTGTGTTTTTCGGCAACGATTACAGCTATAACAATGGCAAAAAACCGTTGGATATCGGCGCGCAAGAGCTTAACCGCTATGGTGCGGCACAGACATCTTGCACTTATTGCGCTGAATGCGATGTCGGTTGCAACACCCATTCGAAAAATACCTTAGATCTTAATTATATTTATGTCGGCGAAAAACACCACGGTGGCCAGGTATTGACCGAATGTTTGGTTGAAAAAATTATTCCGCTCGATGTCGACAGCAATGACGATAACACTGCTGACGGTAGCCACGGCTACCGTATTGAATACCGAAATTTTAGCCGTGATTTTAATAAGCCGTCTGTGGAAAGTTGTCTTACCCGTCGCGTGATTGTTTCTGCGGGTACGTTTGGTAGCAATGAGTTACTGCTGCGTTGCCGCGATTTTTACAAAACCTTGCCCAAGCTGAGTTCACAACTGGGCAAATGGTTTTCCGGGAACGGCGATTTTTTGTCGTTTGTGCCGAAGGGCCAAAAATTGGCCGACCCGAATTACGGCCCGGTCATCACCCAATACACCGATTACAACTTATTCTCCAATTTCAGCCGAAGCCAAGGGTTTGTATTTGAAGATGCCAGCTATCCCGTTTTTCTGGCTTGGTTGATAGAAGGCGTTTTCCCAGTCGATTTACCCCGCAAAATCATCCGCCTGCTTAAACAATTTTGGGGCTGGTTAAAGAATTTGTTGATGTCGGGATCATGGGCGAATTCTTTGGGTCATACCGTACATGAAGTGCTGAAGGGTGATTTGTCGAGCAAAACCAGCGTCCTACTGTGCATGGGGCTGGATCGTGGCGATGGCACCTTAACTTTAAACCAAAAAAACCGCATCGACCTGGATTGGCCACAAGAAACCAGCATGCCGCTGTATCAGGCCATTTTGGCTGCGGGTAACCGCTATAAAGAATTCGTCAAAGCCAAATGGTTTATTCCATTGCCGACTTGGAACATGCCGGTCAAACACAATGTTACCGTACATCCGTTGGGTGGGTGTATCCTGGCAGATGCGCCAGAGCAAGGCGTAGTTAGCGCCGATAAAACAGACCGTGGGCAAGTGTTTGGATATAAAGGATTGTATGTTGCAGACGGCTCAATTTTGCCCAGTGCAGTCGGCGCTAATCCGATTGCAACCATCACCGCGACCGCCGAATGGATTGCCGAAGGCATTACCGGCATCAAACCGGATGCCGGTTTAGGTGTTAATCAACTGAAACGTTAATCGTTAGGAGCAAATTACCATGAACACGCCATCAATAAAAACAACATTCGAGTTCACGGAAGAAATGAAAGGCTACCTTAGCCAAAATGCGCAGGCCTTTGCAGACGGCTATGACAAAGGCAAGCAAGAAGGGCATCACTTCATGTTTCATTTGACTATCCGCACGGATGATTTGGATGATTTTGTCACTGCGGATGCGCATGAATGTGCTGCAATCGGTTATGTCGAAAGTAATTTAATTGGCGGAAGGCGCGAGGTTGAGAAAGGCGTATTCAACTTGTTTGTGGACAGTGCCGACAAGAATCGTCGCCAAATGCTTTATCGCCTGTTTTTTACCACAGCCAAAGGCAAAAAGCTGACCTTAAGCGGTGCCAAGCAAATTCAGGACAATCCCGGTTTGGATATCTGGGCGGATACGACAACCTTGTTTACCAATCTGTTTGCAGGCCATGTCGATGCAGCCAAGGAATCTAAAGCCAAAACCTATGCCACCGGCGTTTTGCATATTGAACCCGCCGATTTTGCGGTGCAATTGACGACGTTCAAAACCAATGCTGATACCTTGCCAGCCAAGGCGTTAGCATTTGAAAAATTCGGCAAGCTTTTCCTAGGTTCGCTGTGGGAGGTGTACAAGCCAAAATTTAGCACAAAGATGGATGCATTCGAGCGCGCCATTCCTATTTTTACTACCGAAGGGGTAAAAGATGCTGACATCACCACGCATCCTTTTACGACTGTGGATAAATTAGGGCTTAGCTTGTTACGGTTTAAACGCAAACCGAGCAAAGATGTGGTTGTGCTGGTGCCAGGATTAACCGCCGCCAGCGATATGTTCATCATGCCGGAAAACTATAATTTGGTGAGTTATCTGCTGGATCACGGTTTTAGCGACGTGTGGACGATGGATGGCCGGATCAGCAACCGCTATTACTACAACCTACGTCGGAATAATTACAACGTAGATGATTTGGCCTTGTACGACAATCCGGCGGCTATCGAAACCGTCCGCAAAGCCGTCGGCGATGACGCGCGTATCCATGTCATCAGCCATTGTTTTGGTGCTTTGTCCTTTGCCATGAGCTTATTCGGCAAAGCGACGACCGGCGTTCGCAGTGTTATTACCAACGGTGTTGCGCTTACCCCGCATATTCATTTTCTGGCCAAACTTAAATTGTTGTTCGGGCCGTTCCTTACCGATTATGTGCTAGGCGTGGAATATCTTAATCCTTATTGGCGGCGCGAACCCGGCTTTGCCCCTGGCAAAGTCTTGGCACATCTGGTTTCTGCGCTTCATAGAGAATGCGATTCGCCGGAATGCCACATGTTAAGTTTTATGTGGGGCTATGGTTTTCCGGTTTTGTACAGTCATGAAAATTTGCATGAGGTCACCCATCGGCGCGTTGGTGATTTATTCGGCGGGGTTAGCGTCAATTATTACCGGCATGTGCTGAAAATGATTAATAGCGGCAACGCCGCCGTGAAATATAACCCGAAAGACCCTAAATACCGCGCCTTGCCGGATAACTATTTTGAACATGCCGCCAGTATCAATACGCCCGTGTTATTTGTCGCCGGACAGGATAATCAGCTTTTTCTCGATTCCAATATTAAATGCTTTGAACGCCTGGAAAAAATCGTTCCGGGACGGCATCAACTACATGTGTTCCCCAAGTACGGTCATGCCGATGTCATCATCGGTAAAAATGCCGATCAGGATATCTTTCCAAGATTTGTGGAGTTTATAAAACAGAACTGTAATTAAATTTACTTTATTCAGGGGAATCAGATGGCTACACCATTACGAAAAATCGATTCTGTGCTGGGCGTACCCTATGTTACCCGCCTGTTTCCACCACCAGATAACTGTATCTACCGTTATTTTGAGGGTGCCGATAACTATCCGTTTGAACCGAATGCCACTCAACATTCGCCCCAAAATGCTTGGTGGCTGGCGGAGTGCTCCCTTTTAACGTATTGCGAAGAAAAGGAAGTTAACCGTACGTTGGCTGAACTTTGCAACGGCCAGAAGTTTACGTTGACTTGGCTTGATGCACCAGAAACCAACACGCAAGGCTTTGCGTTTGAAATGGCAGATTACGTCATTATTGCTTTTCGAGGCACAGAGTTTCCAAGGCCAACGTCTGTTTTGAAATCGCCCTCAGAAATACGCGACATTGTGGATGATATCCAGACGGATATTCAGCGCTTACCGCCGACAAAGATAACACACGGCGCACCCGTGTTTGATATTCCGGTGCATCCTGGCTTCTCCGCCGCACTACAAAATGTCTGGGCGCAAATTCAAGCCGTTATTACCCATGCTAGCAATAAGCCCATTTGGTTATGCGGCCATAGCTTGGGCGGCGCGATTGCCACCTTACTCGCTTATCAAATACCGGAACGTGTTGCCGGACTCTATACCTTCGGTAGCCCTTGTGCAGGAAGCTCTGCATTTGTTGAAGACTTCAACACAAAAAAGCATTTAGGCGAAAAAACCTATCGTTACGTACACGGCAATGATACCGTCGCCAATGGCTTGCCACTGTTAGGCATGGATTATCACCATGTCGGCCAATTGAAGCAATTAGATGCCGGTTTGCGGCGAGGGGTGATGGCACAAATAGTTAACTTGGCAATTGTGCATACGATCAAACTCAACCAATTCGACCATGCGCCAATCATCTATAGCTATGAATGCTGGAATGCTATTCCTGCGTAGAGAGCTTTTTTATGGAAAGAAGTCCAACTCTGTAATGTGTGCAAAATTAATTTTTATAACTTTTTTTCCGATTGATAATGAATCGAATTAACAATGGTTTTGTGCCAATAACAACAAACGGGAGATAAAACCCATGAGCATAAAAGACTGCAATAAAAAAGACTTCAAAGGCCCGGTTAGTTGGCTGATGGGGCGTGAACTGCTGGCCGGTTTAAAATGGATTGCCGCTTATTCTTTCTTGGGTGACAAGCAGAAGCCTACCAACTGGATGAATGCCGAAGTCATTAAACCGCCGCGCAGCAATAACAACGCTAGCGAGCCTTATTGGTTCGATTATATTGCCGATACCGGCGACGGCATGAGTGCGGTCTACACTATAGCCTATCTGTGCATGAGCGAGTTATGGGTTGATGCACAAAGCAATCCTGGCCCAAACAACGTTACCTTGACTCAAGACGACATTTGTTCCCAACATCTGCCGAGAGGCGAATTCCTCTTTATCGGCGGTGATACCGCTTACCATATTGCCGACACCGCCTCTTTAAAGGAACGCTTCCAAACTCCGTTCAATTGCGCTGCGTTGGATATTATGCATACGGGCAAGGCGGTTGACCAACGCCCGATTTACGGCATTCCCGCCAATCACGATTATTACGACGTCCTGGATGGTTTCAATCGGCAATTTGCCAAGCCCATTGGCGACGATAGCCATAATCCCCTAAAAAATAATCCCAAAGATCCACAGCTCGGCTTGCTCGGCTATGAGAGGACGCAAATATCGAGTTATCTTGCCTTGGAACTGCCATTCAATTGGTGGCTGTGGGGCCTGGACTCGCAAGAAGGTAAAATGGATAAGCGGCAGCGCGCTTTTTTTGTCTCGACCTTTTATTCCAACCTGCTCAAAAACGGCGTGTTATTTGATGATGAACAGAAAGATAAGGTACTAAAGCAACTTCAGGATAATGTTCCAGCGAAATTGATTGTCGCCACGCCTGAACCCAGCACGGTGTTCGGTAAATGGGCAAGTTTGAAAGAAGTGGATGTCTTAGTGAAGAACGGGGCGGACGACCCTAAAGAACAAATCGCAGAAACATTTATATCACTGGGTTTGGAACCCAGTTTCATCAGCACGAAAAATGGCGCATTAAACAAGGATAAATGCCGTCTGGATATTTCTGGCGACATCCATCATTACGAACGCTATTGGGGAGCTACGCCGCAAGACAAAACGCCTAGCAATTACGCGTCGGTCGTTGCCGGTGGCGGTGGGGCATTTTTGCACCCAAGCCACACCGATATCAATGAGGTGGAACGGGAGCAGGTCTACCCTTGCCGCAAGGATTCGCATAACTTAATCACGCAAAAAATCCTTAACCCGTTTAATATTTTTCGGGGCGGCTATATCTGGCTGACCGGTGGCATTATTGCCTTCATGAGTTACTTTGCCTTAACCATCCCGCAAAGCACTTGGTCGTTATTTAAAGTAATTTCCGATCCTTTGCGGCCAGACAAAGAAAACGGCAGTTTGTTATCGCAAATCAGGGGCGCCCTGGATACGCCCACTTTTATTGGTAATGCCCAGTGTTGCGATACCAGCTTTTATTACGATCTGGTTTACATCATTTTATTTGTGGGATTACTCGGCTTCTGGCTGTACAGGACACCCAGCCACTTTGACGGAATAGCCAAAGCACAGGAAAAATACCCGGACAAAGACGACCCTGAAAGAATAACGATCTGGGTTCGCGGCGTGTTGCTCTTCATTACGCCCGTCGTAGCCGGTTTTGTGCCGTTCCTGATTTTCATGGGCTGGGAACGCAACGATCTGCCGCATTCATTTTTGTCAGGCATATTGATTGACTTGTTCTTTATCGTCGCCGTGCTGTTGTTTGGCTTAAGTCGTCGCTACAGCAATGTTTTAATCAAGCGTGCTAAATTCGAACCTGAAACCTTGTTCGAGTTGCTGCCATTATGGGTACTGAACGTCTCCGCCGTTATCTATGCCGTTTTCGGCATTTTCCGCTACGGAGCGTATTCCACCTCCATCATGACCTTCAACCTGTTGATTGCCATCGTATGGCTATTGGCAACTGTGGGTTTGGTGGGAATTGCGGCTTTCGTTGGCGGTAACTTAATGAAACTTCGTGGCAAAATCCATTTTGCCACCCTCGGTGTCTGGCACGCATTTATCCAAATCAGCGTACCGGTCGCCTTGGCCTTGTATGCCGACTGGGGCGTTATTTTGGTCGTTTCTGCCTGTACGATTGTGTTAACACTGCTCGCAGGACGGTTGTTTACCCTAAATTTTTTGGTTAAAGATTTATCCGCGAATAACCAAAAGAAAATAGGCATTCTGCTTATAATCGCCTGGGTTGTATTAGGCTTGGGTGTATTGTTTCCGCTTACTGGCGGAACGCCTGTAGCTGTTGACGGTTGGCGTTTACTTTGGGCTTTCCTGCTTGGCGCGCTGTTTAGTTGTATCTGGTTCGGCTGGTACCTGGCCGCCGCGCTCGCCTTCAACGGTCATAACAATGAAGCGGGCGGCGGTGCGCGTTCAGAACAATACCGGCACCTGATCCGCTTTAAAGTAGAAGAACACCGGCTGACCGGCTATGTTATTGGCATTGACCAACCGGTAACGGATTTTACCGGAACGGACTTGCCTAAATTTCGCTTGGTGGATGTGTTTACTGTTGAAGCTATAGATTCGGCTCTTTAATGTTTGAACCGTTTGTGCCCAAAAGGCATAAATGCAGACCCTTCAAGTATTCTCAGTAGACCTTGTCCAAGTATACGCACCTTTTGACAGGCTTAATATCTAATTTTCATAAAGGCAAATGGGAGTTAAAACTTTACAAGGCAAACCAATAAACCTGATAGTTGCGTGCATAACCAGTGCTGAGTATGACGTTAAACATGTTTTTCAACGTTTGCCGCCACGCTCTATTTTCGCAATACCTTTCTCATAAACAAACTTGGCCTTACCCACAATCACGTTCTTTTTAATCTCATCGACACACTTATAATCAACGCCTCAATATTGAAATCCACCTGAATGTAGTTTTGTATTTGATCCTTACCCAAAGCTGTTTGAACTCCTCACCCAGAAAAACCGCTTTATTGAGAGCCACCGGTTTTCTATCTCCGGCATTTTTGATAGCCAAGTTTCCTGCAACCTTTTTCAGCGTTGCGGTAATCTGATTGGCATAGGCTTGAACTTCTTCAGGCAGATTTACTTTATTAGTCTTTATGTCGGTACGGAGCTTGTCCTGAACCTTGCCGTTTTTGTCGATATACTGATGGTCAAATAAATGCCCCCATATTTTTTCAGACGTGTCCGCACCTAAAAACGCAGGTTTATGGGCTTCGGTTTCAATCACGATATTGGCAAACAGATGTTTTTCCACCACGCCGAATTTAATGCCTCCTTCGTCTTCAATCTCTTTTTGTAATTGGCTGACAAAATCCTCATACGATTCATTGGCCATGACGGTCAAGGTGTTCACCTCGAAGCCATACGCCCGCTCCCCTTCCTGATGGTTTTGCGGATTTGCAGGCGTTTGTACTCGTCCGTGTTGACATCACCCACCATCTCACCCAACCGAAGAATGCCGGGTTTGCTGGTGAAATCGATATATTCATTGCCTGGTTCGCAATAAATGTCATTGACCACATAGCCATCATATACATCACGACCACCCGATAATTCCAACAAGCCAGTGCTGCTTATCACTGTTTGGACGACGCGCTTCACCTCGCCTTTTTGCATTTTATCGAACTCGTTTTTCGCTGTAATTGGACTTTTTTTGTTATCGACGCTCAACAATTTGATGTAGGCGTTGTTATGGCTGGATAGAAGCCACTTCAATCTGCCTAACCAGCTTACGCTCATAAGCGTCGATGGAATCGAGCTTGTACATCAGATTGTATTTTTCTTTGTGCGTTGCAGAATAACGTATCGTGAACAGTGGATTAAGCGAAGAAATCGCTTCTTTAGCCTTGGCGGTATTATCGACGCTTTGCGGCTCGTCGAAAATGACGATGGGGTTTATCGCGAATAAAATCAATCGGCTTCATGCCGTTCATGCGGTCATTAGGCCGATGAATGATATTGGCTTTATCTTCTTTTTCAGGATCGGTAAAGCTTTTGCGGAAAGCATCGATGTTAATGACCATGACCTGAATCGCGTCATTGGTCGCAAAGCTGCGGACTTCAGCCAGTTTTTGGGAGTCATAAACAAAGTAATCAGTCGGGGTATTATCGTAATGCTCCTTAAAGTGTAGTTCCGTCATTTGCAACGACTTGGATACGCCTTCCTTAATCGCCACCGAAGACACCACGATACTAAACAACCACCAGCTAAAGCTGGAGGGTTCGTATAATGGGCTAAAGTCCGGATACGGGCCGGTAGGCCCGTCATGGTTCTGTCCTAAAGTTGTCATCACCTTTGGGTTCAAAATGATGTTCCAGGTAATTTTTTATCATTTCTTCTGTCAATTCATCACCCGAAGTCACGCAGAAGTAACCCCGCGCCTTTATGCCCTGTGGGTGCAGAAATGCCGCCTCCAATAGCGCTTTTTCAAGTCAGGGAAGCTCCCGGACAATTTCATCGAACTTCTGCCCTTGATGCGCCTCATGATTC
>JABFQX010000054.1 GCA_013141505.1 Methyloglobulus sp. | reverse complement strand
ACCATTTTATCGGCCATTTCGCCGTAACCATTGTCGCTCGGAGTGCGTAGCGACGAAAAAATAACCGCGTAATACGGTGGTTCTGGTGTTTTGGCAAATACCGGTGTACTCATTAATGAACGCCTAATGTAAAGCTAAGGGGCGCGCCTGTCACGGAAGATTGGCGAAGCCACCGAAGCCGAAAAAACAACAAACTTTCAAAACCGGCGCGAAAAGGCGCGTCCCGCTTGAGCGTAATGTTAGCCATTTTGTACTTCTGATGCTAGCCGTTGGTATTCTTTTATGAACTTAAATCCGCTACGAATAAGAAAGTACAGCGCAACATAAGCATTTATACCATTACTAGGAAGAAATTCTACATCACCTATATGGTTCTTGATCATTTCCACATCAAAATCAGAACCTTTTTGTTCACCTAATCGCGTATTCGGTTGATTTAGTATGTGGGCGCTGAAATCTAAGTTCTTCGTGATGGTTATAAATTCAAGGCATAAATTTTCTAGCTCTGACCAATATTGTATGTATCCCAGTTTTATAAGTTCTTCAACTGATGTAATCAGTTCTTTTAGACTTTCAAAATAATATTCAATTGCCGGAGTAAAATGATGGTCAGTCATGCGGAGCGTCGTTTTAAATAAGTCTTGCATGTCATTGAAAGTAAAATTCTCATTAACAGATTCAGTCTTTCTATCACTAATTGGGGTTGTTATTGGAATTGTGTAGGTTTTATACCTGTTTATTTTCAACTCAACGAGTTGATTAAAAGCAGAAAATCTCTTTATTGCTTTTTCTTTGTCTTTATTAATTTGCGCCTGCCTTTCATTTTCTTGCACTTCAAGTCCGTGTTGATGAGATAAAGAATTTAGAAAAAGACCAATTAGAGTTACTCCTAAGATGGATTCTGAAGCGGCAAGGAGCTGACCTAGCTTTCCCACAGGGGTAATATCACCATAGCCTAAAGTCGTTATTGTTATAACACTGAAGTAAAGACAGCTAATAAAGCCCGGACAATTATCATTTAATTTCAAACTGGTTTCTGGTAATAATGAAAACATAATGGCATATAAAGGGATAAAACCTAAATAGACTAACCCATAGACAAATGGCTTTTGAGAAGTCAGTTTTTTAAAAATATCACTCATTAAAATTCATGCCCTCTATTTTTTAAATTCGAGACTGGCTAACGTAAAAGTAAGGGGCGCGCCGGTTGGCAAAGGTTAACAAAGCTGACGAACCCAAATAATCCACCATCCTTAAAAAGCGCCTGCGGTCGGCGCGTCCCTTTGACTGCCATGTTAGGCCAGATTAAGGAAAATTTGTTAAACATTCAGCGTATTGCCCATATGTTAATTCACCCTAAAGACTCTTGCTAGCCACAATAAAAAAATCGAAGAAATAGCCGGAATAAAAAAGAAGAGTATAACTATTCCATGACCAGCACTATTAGGAAGGCGGTGTGCGAGCCATACGCCGCAGGTAGGAAGCGATGTTAAAAGTGCAACTGATGGTAAAAGCACAGATGGTTGCCTGTAAATGTTAAATAATGCTGCACCGAAACTTACCAAAAATGCCAAAGGAGCCAAACTGAATGCATTGAAAAATATTTGCGACAACACTGCTGGATTATACGCATGTATAAATAGCGAACGGATTATTCTGAACCATACTGCGCCAGAAATTAAAAACGCAATGATTCCGAATAGATCGTTCAATGTTACTTCGTTGCTAGATTCCATCAATGCCTAACTACAATTAGACATCCTAATTGACGCAATACATTGCATCATAGGTTTGTCTAAGCCGTTATAAAAACGTAAAATTGCATTTATTTCATACATGTGAATGAATTTAGCATATCCTAAATAAAATGCAATCAGTTGTAGCCAATATTCCTGTACAAGAACCCAAACTGCTCGATCAGGTCAGGGGGAAAATTCGTTTAAAGCACTACAGTATCCGCACGGAGCAAGCGTATACGGACTGGATTAAGCGCTTTATCCTGCATTTTGGCAAGCGCCATCCGCGTGAAATGGGTGCGGCGGAAGTGGAGCAGTTTTTGACGTATCTGGCAGTGCAAGGCAAAGTGTCCGCTTCCACGCAAAACCAGGCCAAAAGCGCGTTATTGTTCTTATATAAAGAAGTGTTGGCAGTGGAATTGCCGTGGTTGGATAACGTGGAGCAAGCAAAAAATCCTAAACGCTTGCCCGTGGTGTTAAACCGCGATGAAATTCAGGCGGTTCTGTCACGGTTGGACGGTACGCAATGGTTGATTGCCAGTCTGCTATACGGGACGGGGATGCGGATTATGGAATGCTTGCGTTTGCGGGTACAAAACATTGATTTTAAACGCCGTGAAATTTTAATCCGCGATGGCAAGGGCTTTAAAGATAGGGTGACGATGTTACCGGTCACCTTGTCGGCGACCTTACAGGCGCATTTGGCCAAGGTTCAGGCGTTACACGAAAGTGACCTGACACAGGGTTTTGGTTCGGTCTATTTGCCATACGCTTTGGAACGCAAATACCCCAATGCTGCTAAGGAGTGGAGTTGGCAATATGTGTTTCCAGCGGCAAAGATTTCAACTGATCCTCGCACCCAAGCGGTACGCCGCCATCATGTGCAAGAACAGGCGATACAACGGGCGGTGAAGCAAGCGGCGCGTGATGCGGGCTTAACCAAGGCGGCTACGCCGCACACGTTTCGGCATAGCTTCGCCACGCATTTGCTGGAAGGCGGTTATGACATCCGCACGGTTCAAGAACTGCTCGGTCATGCGGATGTGAGTACGACGATGATCTACACGCATGTGTTGAATAAGGGCGGCAAGGGCGTGGCCAGCCCTTTGGATCAACTGTAATGCTGGCCGGTTCAGCCCGTTAGCTATTTTGAATCACAATATTCGGAAACCGCGTACTAAAATCTTTCGCTTTCAACGCCAGTTTTGCCGTCGCCTTACGGGCAATGGCTTTGTACATCTGCGCCGCTGGGCTGTTTGGATCAACGGCAACAGTCGGTTGACCGGAATCGGCTTGTATGCGGATGTTAATATCCAGAGGCAAAGCACCCAGAAAATCGACATGATTGGTTTCCGCCATCACCACGCCGCCGCCTGTGCCAAAGATAGGCTCGCTATGTCCGCAGTTGCTGCATATATGCATACTCATGTTTTCGACTATGCCCAGTACGGGGACATTCACTTTTTGGAACATACCCAGGCCGCGTTGGGCATCAATCAGGGCGATGTCTTGCGGCGTGGTGACGATAATCGCGCCGCTGACGGGAATCTGCTGCGATAAGGTCAGTTGGATGTCGCCGGTGCCAGGCGGCAGGTCTACGATCAAATAATCGACATTGTCCCAATTGGTGTCCCTGAGCAATTGCTGCAAGGCATTGGTCACCATCGGGCCGCGCCAGATCATGGCCTGGCCTGCATCCACCAGGTAACCAATGGACATGGTTTGGATGTTGTAAGCAATTTTGGGCATCATGGTTTTGTTGTCGCGGCTTTCGGGATAACCGGACAGGCCGAGCATGGTCGGGATGCTGGGGCCATAGATATCCGCATCCAGAATGCCGACATTAGCGCCTTCTGCCGCCAATGCCAATGCCAGATTGACGGCGGTGGTGGATTTGCCCACGCCACCCTTGCCCGATGCCACGGCGATGATGTTTTTGATGTTGGGCTGGGGCTTTAGGGCTTGTTGGACGGCGTGGGAGATGATTTTGCTGGTTACTTCAACGGAAATCGAGCCAATACCTGCCAGCGTTTTTAGTTGTTCTTCAACAAGGGCTTGCAATTCCGCGTGATAGCTAAGAGCCGGATAGCCTAATTCTATTTTGACAGTGATGGCGTTGTTTTCGATGGCTATCGACTTCACGGATTTCGCGGAAACCAGATCGAGGCCGTGGTTTGGGTCGATGATGGATTTAAGCACATTTTCTATGTCGGTTTTGGCTATTTCGGTCATTTGGTTAAAGTCCTGGGGTTATTCATATTGTCGATAAGTTAAATGGATAAGACTTGTACAATCTTGAGGAAATATATGTCTTTAATGATTGCAATGTCGTCATTCCGGCATGGACTGCCGGAATCCAGATCACAAGGATGTGAAATACAATAAAGCGTATTTTTCCTATAGCGGTCACTACATTTTTGACGTTGCCATCCCTGGCCTCTGGATCTCGGCAATCCATGCCGAGATGACAGGCTTTTTTAAAGTCCACCTAGTTTCACCATTTTACAGCAAATCTACCCACCATGCCCCACAGCTTCCCAATCTCCCAAGTAGCCTCGGATTATGCCATAATGCCTTTTATTTTTGACCTCTTTTCAAGCTCCCATGCCTAATAGAAAAATCCTTGTCACCAGTGCTTTGCCCTATGCCAATGGCCCCATCCATATCGGGCATTTGGTTGAATATCTCCAAACTGACATCTGGGTGCGCTTCCAAAAACAACGCGGTAACCTGTGTTATTACGTCTGTGCCGATGATACCCACGGTACACCCATCATGCTGCGGGCGGATTTGGAAGGGATTTCGCCGGAGCAACTCATCGCCCACGTCGGCAAAGATCATCAAGCAGATTTCAACGAATTCGGCGTGGCTTTTGACAATTACCACAGCACCCATTCCCAAGAAAATAAGGCGCTTTCATCATTAATCTATGAGCGGCTACGCGATGCCGGGCATATCACCTCGCGGACGATTACCCAAGGCTACGATCCGGTCAAGAAAATGTTCCTGTCAGACCGCTTCATCAAGGGCGACTGCCCCAAGTGCGGCGCGGCTGATCAATATGGTGACGGTTGCGAAGTGTGCGGCTCGACGTATTCCCCAACCGAGTTGAAAAATGCCGTGTCAGCAATTTCTGGGGCAAAACCTGTTCCAAAAGATTCCGTCCATTATTTTTTCAACCTCGAAAACTTCAATGACATGCTGCGCGAATGGACGACGACTGCAGGACATTTGCAGCCAGAAGTCAGCAATAAACTGGCTGAGTGGTTGGCAGGTGGCCTGAATCAGTGGGACATAAGCCGTGATGCGCCGTACTTTGGCTTTGAAATCCCAGATGCGCCGGGCAAATATTTTTACGTTTGGTTGGACGCGCCTATTGGTTATATGGCGAGCTTTAAAAATCTCTGCGACAAGCAAGGACTTGATTTCGATGAATTCTGGCGCAAAGACAGCGACGCTGAGTTGTACCATTTTATCGGCAAAGACATCATTTATTTCCACGCCTTGTTCTGGCCTGCGATGTTGAGTGGCGCGGATTTCAGGGCACCCAGCGCCATTTTCGCACACGGCTTTTTGACGGTGAATGGCGAGAAGATGTCCAAATCCCGTGGCACTTTTATCACGGCCAGGACGTATCTGAACCACCTCAACCCCGAATACCTGCGCTATTATTTTGCCGCCAAACTCAGCGCTGGGATTGATGACATCGACCTTAATTTCGATGATTTTAGCCAGCGGGTGAATTCCGATTTGGTTGGAAAAGTCGTCAATATTGCCAGCCGATGTAGCGGCTTTATCAGTAAACGCTTTGCTAACCGCTTATCTGAAAATTGTTCAGAGCCGGAATTGTTTGCCGATTTTGTTAATGTCAACGAAACTATTGCAGAATTATACGAAACGCGGGAGTTCGCCAAAGCCATGCGTGAAATCATGGCGTTAGCAGATAAGGCCAATGCTTATATCGATGACAAAAAGCCCTGGTTACTCGCAAAAGAAGACGGCAAAGACCAGGAATTACATGGTGTCTGTTCGATGGGGCTCAACTTGTTCCGCGTTCTTACTACTTATCTCAAACCCGTGTTGCCCGTTTTGGTCAAGGAAGCCGAGCAGTTTTTGAATATCGCCCCACAAAGTTGGGCGAATGAAATCTTATTTTTAGGCGACCATCCCATCAACGACTTCCAGCCTCTGATGACCCGGGTTGAACCAGACAAAATCACCGCAATTATTGAAGATTCCAAAGAAAATCTGGAAAAAACCAGCAATAACACTAATGTCGAGCTAAAAGCCAAGAAATTTGAAGCCATCGCCGACACTATCCAAATCGACGATTTCGCTAAGCTGGATTTACGGATTGCCAAGATTATCAAGGCAGAATCAGTGCCGGAAGCGGACAAATTACTGAAACTAACCGTCGATATCGGCGATGAAACCCGCACCGTATTTGCAGGCATAAAATCAGCTTATAAACCGGAAGAATTGGAAGGTCGCTTAACCTTGGTCTTAGCCAATCTTGCACCTCGTAAAATGAGGTTTGGCTTATCCGAAGGCATGGTTCTCGCTGCAGGGCCGGGTGGGACGGATATTTTTGTGTTGAGCCCTGATGACGGGGCGGTTGCGGGGATGAGGGTTAAGTAGTTAGTTCCGTCGGACATTGAACATGAATATAATCAATTTTGCTGTTTGGCAATCCCGTATCTCGCTTCATCGGTGTGGGACGCAGAGCGTCCCTATCTGCGTTCCCGTGCAAAGCGTCATTGCCATTAAGCTTAGTGTGTTCGCTGAGGGGAGTCGAAGCGAAGTGTTGGCTTCGGCTCCGCTCAGCCAACGGATTACATGGTTGGGAAGCGCTTAACTTAATGGCAGTGACGCAAAGCGTGGGAACGATAAAACCGACTAGCTATGACTAAGTCTTACGAGGCTATTTTTTGATGTAAACATTCCATGCCCGCAAAGCATTGCAACCGTCATTGCTTTCGGAAGTCACTTTTATCCAGGCCTTACCTTCCAGCAAAGGTTCTGGCAACTTACCCTTGACGCGGTAATGCCCGCTTGGAAGCGGCACTATCGCAACATCAAGTAGTTTATTATTAACCCACACCTTTATGGTCTTGCCATCGGTATTATCCGAAGTCGTAAACTCGAATTCTTGAAAGGCGGTAACTTCAGAGTTGTCGAGCGGCTTTTCTTGAATAAATTTTGGCGGATGGCAGGTAACAATAAAGTCGCCATGATGCCCTGTACGTGCGCCCGCAACTGCATTTGCCGACAACAGCAAGCCCAGTAAAAAAAATATGTTTTTCATAAACTATCATCCTTTAAAATTATTTTTATATTTAACTACCGCTGTTTCTGGGGCATAAAAAGAACTTCGGTCGCTTGTTAGCTCATTGCGTTTCCGCATTAATGTATATCGTTATAGGCAAATTGTGTTGATTTGGATCAAGAATCCAGTATCCAGATCGTTTTTTATTTGGATATTTTCTATTGCTGAAGATAGTTCTTTATGCACTTTGATTGCAGCATTTTAAAATCTATCTATGGTGAGGAATTATAGTTAATCCGATATAATCAAAGGATGATTTCAATCGACCAAATCAACGCCATCCTTCCTCAAACTCAATGCGGTCAATGTGGGTACAAAGGATGCAAGCCTTACGCGGAAGCTATTTCAGTAGGCCAGGCAGACATTAACCAATGTCCACCCGGCGGTGATGAAGGTATTTTGGAACTGGCTGAGTTATTAGGATTAAAGGCTAAGCCTTTGAATCCTGAGTTTGGTGAACATAAACCGAAGCAGGTTGCGGTTATTGTTGAAGAAGACTGTATCGGCTGCGTTAAGTGCATTGCCGCGTGTCCGGTAGATGCCATTTTGGGTGCGGCGAAGTTGATGCATACGGTGATTGCAGTGGAGTGTACCGGTTGTGAGTTATGCGTTGCGCCGTGCCCGGTGGATTGCATCGTGATGAAACCGCTTGCTGTCCAGCCGTCACCCGAGCAAAGACTCGCGCAGAAATTAACTGCGATGCGCCGCTACGAAGCTCGAAATCGTCGCAAAGTACATGAAGTACTAGAAAAAACGGAAAAGGCAAGGAAGCAGAAAGAAGCCCTATTGCTTATGCGGTCAGCTAGCGATGCTGATAGATCATCGGTTTAATTGCAGCCAAAATGAATCAACAAAAACGACAAGCCATTTTCGACCGCTTAGCCGAAGCCACTCCCGAACCTACTACCGAATTGAATTATGCCACCACGTTTGAGCTATTGATCGCCGTGGTGCTTTCCGCCCAAGCAACCGACAAAGGCGTCAACAAGGCAACTGCGCTGTTATTCCCTCTTGCCAATACACCAGAAGCTATTTTGGCATTAGGCTTGGATGGCTTGAGAAATTACATTAAAACCATCGGCTTATTTAACGCTAAGGCTGCCAATGTCATTACCCTGTGCCAACAGTTACTGGCAAAACATGACGGCAAAGTGCCGGAAAGCAGGCTCGAACTTGAAGCCTTGGCGGGTGTTGGCAGGAAAACGGCGAATGTGATTTTGAATACGGCATTTGGTCAACCTACGATTGCCGTAGACACCCATATTTTCCGGGTGTCTAACCGAACCAAAATTGCCCCTGGAAAAAATGTCTTGGAGGTGGAGCGCAATCTGAATAAATGGGTGTCCAATAGCCATAAAAAAGATGCTCATCATTTACTAATCTTACACGGGCGGTATACTTGCGTTGCCAGAAAACCAAAGTGTGGCAGCTGTGTGATTGCTGATTTGTGTGAATACAATAAAAAAGATATGATTTATAAGATTAGCTAATTTGCTGGAAAGAATTCTGCACTGCCTGTATAGTTAAACGGCGGTAAAGTATGACGATTGTTAAGTTATTCATCCCTTGTTCAGTTCTGGGAGAGTATCGTGACCCGCATTCGATATGTTAAGGTATCGATGCTTTTATATAACAACCCTGGAGTTAATAGTATGAAGAAAATCAATAAATCACCTTTGGCGACCGCAATGGGTGTCGCTCTTATTTCAACATTTTCTGCAACCGTGGCTAATGCCGAAGCCAATCCCTTTGCAATGACGGAACTGTCTTCAGGTTATATGCAGTTGGCAGAAATGAAATGCGGCGCATCCATGGGCATGCCAGAAGCCAAAAAGACGGCTGAAGGTGCTTGTGCCGGCAGCAAAGCAACTGCGGGCAAAACAGAAGGCGCCTGCGGTGCCATGATGAAAGACGGCAAAATGAAGCCGGGCATGGAAAAATCCTGTGGTGCCATGATGAAAGGCAAAGAAGGCGCCTGCGGCATGAATAAATCCGCAGAAGGCAAATGTGGTGCAGCCTGCCAGGAAAACATGAAAAATTGCGAAGCAGCAAAAACTACAGAAGGCGCTTGTGGCGCGAAAATGAAAGGTTGCGGAGAAGGCATGCAAGGCTGCAACGAAATGATGAAAGGTAAGGACGGCGCTTGTGGTGCGAGCATGAAACCTGCGACACCAGCAAAATAAACTTAGCGATAGCTAACGTTTACAAATCTGCATGACACGGAGGAGGGCGTTAAATCGCCCTCCTATTGCAAATCTGGTCAGGTGTTCGAATGGGTATAACCAACTATCTAGTGCGCGATGCCGGTTTAGGTTTGCGCCGTTCAATATTAAATCAAATTGTCGAGTCACCCCTGGATGATGTCGGTTTTTACGAAGTGGCACCAGAAAATTGGATCACTATCGGTGGAAAATCCGGCCGCCAGTTTCGGGCGATGACTGAACGCCATGACTTCATTTGTCATGGCTTGTCGTTATCGCTTGGTAGTACTGATCCTCTGGATGAAGCCTTTGTTCGCGAAGTTAAAAAGTTTATGGCCGAACACAGTGTCAAGCTATACAGCGAGCATTTAAGCTATTGCAGTAATGAAGGGCATTTGTATGACCTGATGCCGATTCCGTTCACTGAAGATGCTATCAAGCATGTGGCCGCACGGATCAAGCGGGTGCAGGATATTCTGGAACAGCGCATCGCCATCGAAAACGTCTCTTATTATGCCGCTCCTGGTCAGGAAATGGCCGAAATTGATTTTTTTAATGCCGTGGTCAATGAAGCGGATTGCAATGTGCTGTTGGACATCAATAATATCTATGTCAACAGTATTAATCATGGCTATGATGCGGAAGCCTTCCTAAAAGCCATGCCCGCCCATCGAATTGCCTACGCCCATATTGCCGGACATTATGCCGAAGCCGAAGATTTTCTGGTAGACACGCACGGCGCGGATATTATCGACCCGGTGTGGAAGTTACTGGGCAAGGCCTATGAATTGTTTGGCGTATTTCCGACTCTACTGGAGCGCGATTTTAACATCCCACCATTGGCTGAATTGTTAAAAGAAATCAATACTATCAAGACGATACAGAATGATTGGCAGCATCAACACCAAAGAAAGTCCGCTTGATTGCTATGGCTATCGATTTTAAAACTAAACAACTGGAATTCACCCGTTACATACGGGAACCGGAAAAATATCCTGTCCCTGCCGACGTTAAAGCAGAACGTATGGCGATGTACCGGGAATTAATTTTCAATAATATTGAAAACTTCCTGGCCGGAAACTTTCCCGTTATCCGAAAAATTCTGGATGATTCGCAGTGGTTTGATCTGGTGCAAGATTTTTTTGCCAAGCATCAAGCCAAAACTCCCTATTTCTCCGAAATCGCCGAAGAATTCCTCGATTATCTCGAAAATGAGCGCGAAAATACCGAGGATTTTCCATTTTTGCTTGAGCTGGCGCATTACGAATGGGTTGAGCTGGCTTTGTCGATAGCCAAAGACGACGGTCAGGTTAATCGTCAGCCTTTGGATGACTTATTGCAAAGTACGGTAAGTCTTTCGCCGTTGGCATGGCCGTTAGCTTATCAATACCCAGTTCAGCTTATTTCCCCCGAATTTTTACCAGCAGAGCCGCCTGGGCAACTGACTTGCTTGCTCGCCTATAGAGATCAGGCGGACGAAGTCAAGTTTGTTGAAATTAATTCAATTACCTACCGGTTGCTGGAGATTATCCAGAAGCATGGGTCGACCAAGGTAAGCGAGTGTCTAAACCAACTCGTCCAAGAATCTCAACATCCTGACCCGGATGTTATTATTAAAGGCGGATTACAAATCCTCAAGGATCTTGCAGAAAAAACAGTGATTTCAGTGACGAATTATGTCGATTAGGTCAAGGATATTTTCTGCCTGAAATCAAACGGCAAGCATCAAAATTCGTCTGACCGCCTCATTCTCAAGACGTAACGGCTTCCTGTTGTTCCTCTTTTACACTGTAATGCGTTTCAATATACCGTTGTACGATACCTTGAAATTCTTCCGCAATATGGTCGCCTTTTAGGGTGACGGTTTTTTCGCCATCTTCATACACGGGCGCAACGGGCGTTTCGCCGGTACCTGGTAGACTGATGCCGATATTGGCGCTTTTGCTTTCGCCGGGGCCATTGACAACGCAGCCCATGACTGCCACTTCCATTTCTTCCACACCAGGGTACTGGGTACGCCAGATTGGCATTTGGTCACGCAGATAGCTTTGGATGTCCATTGCCAGTTTCTGGAAATAATCGCTGGTGGTACGTCCGCAACCGGGGCAGGAGATGACCATTGGCGTAAAGGAGCGGAAACCCATCGTTTGCAGGATTTCTTGGCCGACGATCACTTCTTGGGTGCGTGATGCGCCGGGCTCCGGGGTAAGTGAAATACGGATGGTGTCGCCGATGCCTTGCTGCATTAACACTGACAGCGCGGCAGACGAAGAGACGATGCCTTTGGATCCCATGCCGGCTTCAGTCAAGCCAAGATGCAGGGCGTAATTGCAGCGGCTGGATAAGTCTTTGTAGATACTGATTAATTCCTGGACGTTACTGATTTTGCAGGACAGGATAATTTGGTCTTTGCCCAGGCCGATTTCTTCGGCTTTAGCGGCGCTTTCCAGCGCAGACAACACAATCGCTTTGCGGGTTACGGCGGGCAATGGTTCGGGATTGGTCAGGGCGCGATTTTCATCGAGCAAGCGGGTAAATACGGCCTGATCAAGACTACCGCCGTTGACACCGATGCGAACGGGCTTGTTGTATCGACACGCAAATTCCACCATTTGTTGAAATTGCGGGTCACGGCTTTTACCACGCCCGACATTGCCCGGATTGATGCGGTATTTATCCAATGCTTCCGCACAATCCGGGTATTTTTCCAGTAATTTGTGGCCGTTAAAATGAAAATCTCCGACAATCGGCACGGAATATCCGGCTTTAACCAATTGGTTGCGAATTTCTGGAACCGCCGCCGCCGCTTCTTCGTTATTGACGGTAATCCGCACCAATTCAGAACCTGCCGTCGATAATTCGATAATTTGCTTGACGGTTGACGTTATGTCGGCGGTATCGGTATTGGTCATCGACTGGACGACAATCGGCGCGCCGCCCCCGACTTTAACGTTGCCAACTGAAACTTGATGGGTAATTTTTCTTAAGGAAATAGACATAGGACTAAAGAGTTGGAAAAGATAATGGTTATCTGAAACAATGCGTTGAATTATACGTCATTTTGATATTCCAGTATTCCCAATTTAAGACATTGGTTAATAGCATGTTTTTTTGAAGATGCAAGCAACACTACTTTTCCAGATTGCCGCGCAATGAATAGGTTGATGTTCTATTCTTACAATCATCTAAAGAAGAAGTGCAATCTTACTAGGCTTTATATACGTTACTTTTTATTGAGAATTTTTACATATGCTAATCAACTGCGTCGCTTATCAGGAAGGCAAAAAGCTCAAGGACATTACGATTGAGGAAATCAGCGATTACTTGGAAATACCGGGCTGTTTTGTCTGGGTGGCGTTGCAAGATGCCGTGTTGTCGGAGCTGGAGAAAATGCGTGAAGAATTTGATTTGCATGCACTCGCGGTCGAAGATTCATGGCACAGCCACCAGCGGCCGAAGGTAGACGAATATGGCGATTCGATTTTTGCTGTCATGCACTTGGTTAATTTGGCCGGTCATGAGGTTGACATTGGGGAGGTTGATGTTTTTGTCGGTTTAAATTATGTGCTTTCGGTGCGTAATCGCAGCAACAATGGCTTTCTTGGGGTGCGGGCGCGATGTGAACGCGAGCCGCATTTGTTAAGCCAAGGCGCGGGTTTTGTGTTTTATGCGCTGATGGATGCCGTCGTTGATCGCTATTTTCCTATCCTGGATGCGTTCGAAACGGAGCTTGAAGATATTGAAGAAGCGATTTTTGTAAAAGGTTCGGCAAGATCGAATATTGAAAGGCTGTATGCGCTTAAACGTAAGGTTATGGTGCTTAAACATGCCGTTGCGCCGTTGATGGAAGAAACTGGCAAGCTGTATCGGGGCAGGGTGCCTAAGGTGTGTATCAATTCCCAGGAATATTTCCGCGATGTGTTTGATCACCTTTTACATATTAATGCCTCGATAGATACTATCCGGGATACGATTGGTACGGCGATTCAGGTCAACTTGTCCATGGTGGCTATTGAAGAAGGTGAAGTCACCAAACGTCTTGCCGCCTGGGCCGGAATTTTCGCGGTCGCGACCGCTTTCGCCGGAGTTTGGGGCATGAATTTTGATACTATGCCCGAGTTACGCTTAAAGTATGGTTATCCGGCAGCATTAGGTTTGATTACGCTGGTCTGTTGTATTTTGTATCGCCGATTTAAAAAAGTAGGATGGTTGTAATTGAATAACAACCACTTAAGTTTCAGCTATCACTCGGAAATTGATTGGTCAGCTCAATAAATGTTGGAAGAAAGACACTGGAAACGGCCACGCTGATTAATTGCCCGCGTGGTATACCAATCCCAATAAGTGCTCATTGAAACCTTTTCCAGAGGGTTGCGGCTGGGATGAGGGGGCGTACGTCAACTTATTGGGATTGGTATTGCAGCGTTCAAATTATTGATTAATGTTTAAAACCGTCCGTACCCAATGGCAAAAGGGCGAAAGGAAATTAAAACTTCACAAGGCCGATTCTATAATTGTTTTTCATTTTGGCAGGGCCTTAAAAAATTTATTTGTAATAAAAAGATTACATACCTTTGTAATTGCTTACACGCAAGAAAGATAGCGATAAACCTCTATTAATCATTAATAGTTAACACTTTTATACTAATTAAATCTATCCACCTCAGTTTTAAGTGTATAGCTAGATATGCACTTAAAGTCATCAAATCTTAAGACACCATTAAGCAGACTGTTCAAACTAATTAATCGGTGTTGAATTGAAAGCGAATTTTTTATTTGGCATGTAACTTGCTATAAATTATTTCGGTAGCTAAACCCTATTGCCGAGTAGTCAATAGCTGCAAAGGAAATGTTGCTTGAATATCGCTGGTTTCATGAAGACATGAAAAACTGATGAAAGATAATAACTGAGAAAATCCAGAAACAGGGGGTTTTCCTTTTGGATAACGTGACTAGGTTTGTTTTCTAACAAAAACCATCCTGGCGGTCGCTGATTAAAGTTATTAAAGCTGTTTTATAAACAAATAATGAGAGGAATTTTATATATGGGATCTAATTTCCAACTGCCGCCTGATGCGGGTGGCGACAAAATGACGGGTGCGAGAAAATCGACCTCATTGACTTCAATGCCAAGATTGAAGCCACTGTCATTAGCACTAGGATGTGCTTTATTTTTTGGTGGCGCACAAGTCGCTTCCGCTGCAGTCACTTTTACGATTGCTTTAACACCGATTGGGCCAATTGGTGCGGGTATTAACAGCAACATTACGTACACTGCAACTGTTACCGAAACCGGGACTACTGCATCAATTGGCACCACTACGGTGAGCAAAGCGTTGCCAGCAGGTATGACGCTAGTACCTGCATCGTCAGGCAGCGTGGCTTCCGGCTTTACCTGTACAGGTACGACTACGGCATCTTGTAAACGCACGACCTCGATACCGCGTAACGCGCCAGTATCATTCCCTATTGTGTTGAAATCAACGACAACAGGTACGAAAGCGGTAAGCATGACTGTTTCTGGTGGCGGTATGTTGATACCTCTTTCAGTGACTTCAAACGCAGTTTCAACCGTAGTAAGTGCTGTTGCCCCACCTGCTTTCACGACGACCTTGGTTGGCCCTGCGACTGGCATGGTCAATACGCCTTATGCCTATACAGCAACCGTTACTAACACGTCAGTCACTCCAACTGCAGTAGCAACAACCGTGAAGAGTACATTGCCGGCAGGGTTAACCTTCCAGGCTTCTCCGGGTTGCGCGGCGGCGGCACAAGTAGTGACCTGTACTTTACCGGCGCCGCTGGCATCTAATGTAGTGACACCAGTAACCGTCAACGTCTTACCGACTACAGCAGGGGCGAAAGTGGTCACTTTTGCAACGACTGCTGGTGGTTCTGTAGGCACATCCACTTCAGCGGCAGTTACGACTACTGTTGCAGCATTGCCTGATGTATCAGTCACGCTAAGAAACCCTGCTCCGGCCTTGATGATAACCACCATGAGCCAAATAGAAGCACGGGTCAGTAACGTCGGCAGTGTTGCCAAAGCGCCGATTAACCTTACTTTCACAATGCCTTCAACCGTTAGCGCACCCGCGAAGTTTTCGCGTATTGCCGACAGTTGGGTCTGTCTAACGACAGGGCAAGTTGTCAATTGTACCTACAATAAAGACTTACCTGCGGGGGCTAATACCCGTTTGCGTATTCCTGTGACACCCTCTTCAGCAACTGTACTGGCAACGCCGTTCGTTGCTTCTGTTGCCGGTGTGCTAAATGAAGCAAATTTGGCAAATAATGGCCCGGTCAATTTGACTGTTGCTACAGCGGTTGCTGCTTATGTCCTGCCAGCCGCTGCGCCATTGGTTGTGGGTCAAAGTCCGTTCACTTACCAAGTGATCGATCCTGCTGTTATTCCAAAGTATGCGATGCCATTGCCTAACCCCAATGCGCCGTTCTTTAAGCATACCCCGGATACGATTACATTGGCCGGTACCGATTCTTATAATCTGGACATTAAACAAGTTAAGTCACAAATCTTGCCGCCGGGTTTTCCGGCGACCAATGTATTTGCTTATGGTGACCCTGCGCGTCCAGATACTTACAGCTATCCAGCACACACCATCGAAGCGCGTTCTACCCATGTCAGCAATACCTCTGGCTTAGGTAAACCCGTTAAAGTCAAATATACCGACTCTCGCTCGGGTACGGCACTGCATTTGGCAGCGATTGACCATACCATTCATGGTGCAATGGCGGGTCGTCAGATGAATCCGTGGCCTGCAGTGACTGCGAGCTTAGTTGCTCAAGGTATTATTTTGACCGATCCACCGCAAGGCATTAATCCTGGCGCGATTGAACCGGATATTCGTAGTGTTGCCCATTTACATGGCGCACAAGTGATTGATCAAGGCAGCGACGGTTATTCAGAAGGCTGGTCTTCACCAACAGGTGCAATTGGTGGTGCAACATCGGCCAACCCGACAGTACCGTACAATCCAAATCCGTTTGATTACACCAACAACCAAGAATCAACCATGTTGTGGTATCACGATCATACTTTAGGTATGACCCGTAACAACGTGTATGCAGGGTTGGCGGGCTTGTACATGATCCGTGATGATAACGAAATGGCGTTGATTAACGGCAATAAGATCCCTTCCGGCCAATATGAAGTGCCATTGGTTTTACAAGACCGCATGTTTAAACGCAACGGTGATTTAGCGTACCCTGATTTTGACATTAACACCGGTACAGGTACAACAGCTGATCCAAGTGCGAACCCTGAGTTCTTTGGTGATGTCATGGTGGTGAACGGCGTGTCTTGGCCTTATCTGCAAGTTGAGCCGCGTAAATATCGTCTGCGCTTGCTGAATGGCTCAAATGCACGCTTCTATACGTTGACACTAAATCAGGCAGGAACCGCCACCACCGTACCCTTCCAGGTTATCGGAACCGAAGGTGGCTTTTTGAATGCGCCAATCACAACCAATACCTTAACCATAGCACCTGCTGAACGTTATGATATCGTAGTGGATTTCTCAACATTATTGGGACGAAACATCACTATCAGAAACACAGCAAACCAACCGTATGGTAGAAAGAATGCGTGTCCTGTGGCTGTTGCCGGTGGCAATACGGGTCTTTGTGCGCCACCTGCTCCACCAACATTAGGTTTGGCTGATCAGATCATGCAGATCAGGGTCAACATCCCATTGAATCCTGCGGTGCCGGTTGTGCCTGCGTTGCCTGCGTCATTGCGGACACCGATCCCAACTTTGGTGAACACCAATCCTGCCGCACCCGCGCATCAAGTATTGCTCGGCGAAAAACTGGATCAGTTTGGTCGTGTGAACCCAATTTTGGGTACACCGACAGATGGCTTCCTAGATTGGACTAACCCAATCACGGAACAGCCTTTTGCCAATACAGTAGAAACTTGGGAAATCTTCAACAGCTCTGTTGATGCTCACCCAGTCCATTTGCATGACGGTGCATTCCAGGTGCTTGAACGGCAACCGTTCAGCGCCGTATTAGGCGCAAGTGGAACCCTGCAAAATATCTGTTATTCGGCAACACCGCTTACAGCCATCAATGGCGTAGTTTCAGCGTGTGCCGGAACGACAGTGCCCACACTTCCCTTGCCTGCAGAAATAGGTTGGAAAGAAACGGTTATTGCTTACCCTGCTGAGTCTTACATTCCACCCGGTAAACCCGGTGAAATTGTCCAAGGCCAGGTTACACGGGTACGGATGAAGTTTGAGGGGATTGGTCAGTTTGTTTGGCATTGCCACATCACTGAGCATGAAGATCATGACATGATGCGGCCTATGATAGTCCACTAGAAGTCAGGCTATCAAATGACCCAGTGTGCGCCAGTTTTGGCGATGGAAATATCCGAAAATGGCGCACATTAATTCTTACGTAACTAAAAAGTTGCCTTACTTTTCACCTGAAAGGCAACAATTTAAGAAAGGAAAGGCTATGAAAAAAAAATTAGTAACTATTTTTTGTTGTGTGTTGTCGGTTCCAGCGTTGGCTGCAATTGATGGCCCAGCAGCAAATTACACCATTACCGCCACTGACATCGAACCGACTGATGTGATTGGTGAGCTGAATGATGATCCAGATCAAACCACAACAGCCACATCTACTGAAAAAACGACGATAGACACTGACTTGGTGACCCGGACAAGCGACAAAAATAAAGAATGGAAAACCCGGAAAGATTCTGCCCATAAGCGCGAAGTGGCTGATCATACCCTGAGGTGAGAGGCTTTGTTAAATAGCTATAGTTGAGTTAAGAAGCTCGTATATAAGATCGGCCTTTTAATGTTGAAGTAGTTGGGATACCCTTCGGCTTCGCTCAGGGAACACAGCGGTAACGTTCCTTAAGCGAAGCCGAGGGGAATTAATACTTCATAAGGCAGGATCAATAAGGGCGAATTCCACGTATTTTGGCAAGAATCGCAGCGCGTTAGTACTGCGATCCTTGTTTGGAATTATACATAGTGTTTTGGCAAGCTGCTTTTAACAGTGGTTCGGTTTGAGTCACCTTATAAACACTCCCTAGATTGCTAAGTATGACGCTTTTTATGGCTTCGCAAAGCTCAAGCCAAGCAGTTTCAACAGTTTGGCAAAAACTCAAGTCCGGTTAAAAATAGTGTTCAATTTGATTGCTTAAGCACTGTTATGTCGATAATTTAATGGCGAAAAACAGGTTCGTATAAATCTAAAATTACAGAGAAAATGAGCCAAGCATCAATTAAGCAAAGATTAATAAAGGTTGGCTAGACTTATCTACAGACTGTAAGGATATAGATACGTAGTAACTTGGTTGCTTTTTGTCTATTCCCTAGCAGCAATAATAAATATGAGAGAGAAGGAACACATGAATCCAAAAAAGAATAATATAAAAAGTCGAGGTTTACTTTCGTTAACCTTGGGTTTGACTATGGCAGCAGGGTGTGGCGGACAGGTTTTTGCAGTAACCACATCTTATACAGTCACCGATTTTACTGCAGTAGGCGCGGGCGGTTTTGTGCCATCAGCGATCAACAGTAATGGGCAAGTTTTAGGTCGTTCAGGGACATTAGCGACAATAAATAATGCCCAGATCTACACCCCACAGTTGTACGATATTGCCAGTGGCACTGTCACCAATATTGATGCCTTGGCAAATGGCGATATTTTCGCTTCGGCCAGTGCTATTAATGCTAAACGCCAAGCTATCGGCCAAGTGTTGCCAGCGACATCAACGACCGGCGTAAGCACCAATGTGTTCGTCCGTAATGCCGATGGTTCATTGATTGATTTAGGCATGTCGCCAGGATCTACGGCTTTCTCGGCGGGTGTCGGTGTTGGCATCAATGATGCGGGGCAAGTGTTCGGTAACAAAAGTGGTACCAGCTTGTGTTCTTGGCGTGCATTTGCCGGTGATATAAACGGTGGCGGCTTGGTGTCACTGGGTTCAATAGGTGGTGGTGCGTATGATTGGACTCAAGCCACTGCAATGAATTCTAAGGGTGAAATTGTCGGCAGAAGTTCACCTAGCGGCGCGTGTTTGCTTACCGACACTTGGCATGCGTTTATCAGTACGCCGACCGGCCTGAAAGATCTGCAATCGCCTGCAATGCCTGTCATTAACTCAGGCAGCGGCGGCAGTACTGCGCGTGGCATTAATGACTTTGGCTTTGTTGTCGGGGAATATCCTTATGCATTTGCTACGGCTACCCGGGTTTATCCTGCTGGTGCGCCGATTATGCACGGGGTTATTTGGGATGCTGCTGCCGGAACGTATAGCGATTTAGGTAAATTAAATTTCAGGAGTTCTTTGTTTGGTATTAATGCCAGTGGCTTAGCGGTTGGTTATGAAGCATCAACGACCGCAGGTGCTGTCGCGTATGCGGTCATCGGTGACATCGCCAGTGGCAGTTTAACTGACCTCAATAGTTTGGCTACAGGCTTGCCGACTGGCTGGACTTTGACATCAGCTTATAATATCAGCGATGCAGGACAAATTTTGGCTACTGCCGTTGATGCTGCAAACGTAGCGCATTACGCATTGTTGACCCCATCAACTACACCTCCGCCTCCCGCTGTGCCGTTAGCGCCTAGCAGTTTGGCTGCTGTTGTTGTATCGGCTACCCAAATCAACCTAAGTTGGGTGGACAACGCCACTAACGAAACCGCACAAACTATTGAACGTTGTGCGGGTATTGCTTGTACCAACTTTGCGCCAATTGCTACGTTGGCGGCAGATGTAACAACATATCAAGACACAGCATTGGCGGCAGGTACCCGCTACAGGTATCGCGTTGTCGCCAGTAATGCCACCGGTGATTCGGCGTACTCCAATATTGCCGCAGTAACGACGAATGCTGCGCCATTAGCTACTCCAGCCGCACCCAGCGCTCTTAGTGCTTCGGCAATCACAAGAAATACTATTGCACTAAATTGGCTTGACAATTCGGATAACGAAGTGGGCTTTCTGATAGAGCGTTGCAAAGGTTTAAATTGCACCAGCTTTAGCAAGATAGCCAGTGTCGGCGCTAATGTTGTCAGTTACACAAATACCGGTCTTAGCCGTAACACAAACTACGGTTATCGGGTTCGTGCGACTAATGCGGTTGGGAAATCGACTTACAGCAATATCTTGCGCGTTAAAACCTTGCCTTAAGGAAGTATTTTGACGGGTATATCAGTTTCGATGCCTGAAACCGTCAAAAGAAGAGGGCTGTTTATGCTCAAAACCTTGTCGTATATGCACGTATGCGGCAAGGCAAACCTAAAAATAATCGCGGTTTTGACAAGTTGGTAAAGCCGCGATTTTCTATTCTGACGATGCCAGTCAGACCCGAAGCAATTAGATTTCCAACTGGTACTTGGCAATTAGGCGGTACAGGCTAACACGGGTTATGCCCAACAGTTCGGCGGCACGGCTTATATTAGAACCCGAGTAGTGCAAGCTATTTATAATGGTGATGCGGTCAGCGTCGGCACGGGCTTCTTCAAGTGTTCGCAGGGCTCGATCTTCACGACGCCGATCAAGGTGTAAATCTTGAGCCGTAAAGAATCGATTTTCTGACATGACAATGGCGTGACGGATACAATTCATCAATTCCCGGACATTGCCCGGCCAAGCATAATTATTTAAGACATTGATGGCTTCCATGCTGAAACCTTTGGTTCGGTAATTTTGCATGGCGGAGTATTTTTTAAAAAAATACCATGCAATCAATTCTATGTCTTTGCCCCTGTCGCGGAGCGGCGGTACTTTCAGTTGCAGTACTCTCAGCCGGTAATAAAGGTCTTCTCGAAAGGTGCCTTTTTGTACGGCCTCCTTCAAATTAACATGCGTAGCGGCAATAATACGGACATCTATAGGAATGACTCCCGTCCCGCCAATGCGGTTTATTGTTCTTTCTTCAAGAAATCGCAATAAGTTAATTTGTTGCTCCAAAGGTAAGTCACCAATTTCGTCCAAAAACAGCGTTCCCCCTTGAGCCTCTTCAATCCGGCCTATTTTGCGCTGTTGTGCGCCCGTAAATGCACCTTTTTCGTAACCGAACAACTCTGCCTGAATCAATTCTTTAGGAAATGCACCACAATTGATTGCAGTCATCGATTGATTGGCACGAACCGATTGCTCGTGTATGGCTTTTGCTATTAATTCTTTGCCGGTACCGGTCTCGCCCTCAATCAATACTGAGCAATCTTCTTTGGCGACTTTCCTGAGCTTCTTGAATAACTCGCCCATGACCCGGCTTTCTCCGATGATGCCATAGCAGGATGAGGTGTTATCGGTATTTTTGGGGTCTGGGGTTTGTATTTCTGCCAATCCTCTCGCATAACCCAAAGAAAACTCCAGGCGAGCCATGTCAACGGGCAGTTCTATACATTCGTGGCAGAAGTCGGAAATTAACCTATTGACACTTGGTGAAGAAGACCTTTCCGGACAACATTCATTGGGTAATCCCAAAATCCAGTGAATATTTCGGGAATCACTAAATAATTTGTTGATTTGTATCAATATATTTTGGTCATTGCAATTCTCGATTAAACATACCCCCACCATAAACTTATTTTTTTGGATGAGCTTGGCGGCTTGATCAATACTATTCGCAAAGTGCACATTCCAGCGCTTGTCCAATAATTCAAAGCATATTCCACTTATAAAACTTCCAGATTGAAAAATAATGAGGTTGGGCTTTGTCACTGACATTGAAAAATTATTTTGCTTAAAAATTAAATGGATGAGTGGCGGGATTCCGAAAAAAGCGCATTGCAATTGGTTTAAACGGACTTCAACGCGAATGTATTATGCACTGCGTATTTAATTAATCAAACACTGTTTATTGGAGAAATTATTAATAACAGCGTTTGGCTCAGCGTCAAGCGACAGTTGTGGTCAATAACTATTTTCTATGGCTAATTACGCGGCATAAGTATAAGATTCAGTAAGGCGTTATTATTAATCAGGTGAAAACAAAAACAAATAAAACGTCAGTTATAAGCACTAAATAACGAGGTGATTATCATGGCTGATTTGATGTTGGCAGGGCCGATATTGAGACGGGTGACTACAGAACTGGTTTGCGTATGGCTGGTGACGGATAAGGAATTATTGCTCAGATTAACTATCTTGCAGGGCGATAACGAATTAGGGCGTAGTGATGTAGCCAAAATTGATGAACAAAGAAGCCAATTGGGCAAAAAACTGTTTGTGTATGTCTTACAAGCGCCGCCCGAAATCGTTGACGGTGCTTTTCCGGTTGATCAGTTGCTTTCGTATCGTATTGATGCAATTGTTGATAATAACAAAGCATCGCCAATCAATCTTAAAGCCTTAAAGTTAACCTATGGCAACAATGCCAATCCGACCTTTTTTATCCCGACTTTTCTCAAGCGAATTTTGCATGGCAGTTGCCGTAAACCGCATGGGCTAGTCTCAGGGAATGAAGATAATTTTGATGCTTTGAGTCTGGGCGATGCCGAAATTGCTGCTCATCACGGCGACATTAATAATCGCCCGGCGTTGCTGTTGCTGACCGGCGATCAAATTTACGCGGATGATGTCACCGATCCAATTTTTGCCATGATTAGGCAAAAAAGCGTGGAGTTGCTGGGTTTTCAAGAACTATTGCCGAATGCTATCAACCCAGCGACTATCCCGATGGGCGGCAGGAAAGCCCTAGCCGACGACAACGCTGGCTTTAGCTCGGAGAAGGCGGCCAATCATTTGTTCACTTTTGCCGAGTATGCTGCGATGTACGTGTATGTTTTCGGTAATGCCCAAAATTGGCTGCCTGAGTTTGCATCGGAGCATAACGCCAATCTCCGCGCAGCCTTGGAGGAATTTCACAGGACGTTGCCGAATGTTCGGCGCTTGTTAGCCAATATCCCAACCTACATGATTTTTGATGACCATGATGTCACCGATGACTGGAATATAACCGGTGGCTGGTATGACAAGGTGCGCGATTCGGCATTGGGGCATCGCGTTGTGTCTAATGCACTTGCGGCTTATTGGGCATTTCAGGGGTGGGGGAATGAACCCTATAATTTCGATTATGACATGGTGCGTTCCATTATTGACTTTCTCGCCACCGACAAGCCTTCTGCCAACTTATGTCAGCAATATGGCTTAACCACCTGGAAACACAGGGGTTGGGGCTATTCGGTGCCGACTAATCCGCCCCTTTTTGTTATTGATTCCCGCACCCAACGGCAACCTGATGGGGCATTTTATCCTACGCAATTGCTGGATCGCTATGCGCTGGATTGGTTAAGGATGGAGTGGAACAAAATAAAGGTCGAAAAGGAAAGGGATGTCGCCAGGGGAGTCCTTAAAACATTGCCGGAGTGGCCGGTATTTGTAGCCACAACACCGGTTATGGGTTTTGCCCCTATCGAAGGGCTGCAACAGTTGGGGTTATGGGCGATTGGAGCCGTTGAAGACACCCTTGTTGTGCGCGGTATCGAAAGATTATTTCGCGCGCAAGGTGTAGCGACTGGTTATTTAATCAACACCTTGGATGCCGAAGCCTGGATATCCAATCGTGATGGTTTCGGTAACTTCATGAACTGCCTATTGCACCGCATGGAGATAAACCAATGTATTTTTTTATCGGGGGACGTGCATTATGCGTTTACTGCGCAGGCTACGTTCGCCAGCAAAGGCAAGAACTTAAAGTGCTGGCAGTTGACCAGTTCGTCATTGAGTAACGCGCCTAATGCACATCAGCTTAGTACGATTGACAAAATAAGGCTTACGGGCGGCGATGCCGGACATAATAACCAATGGGCTTATAATCCCAATCAACGTTGGAAAACGGAAATCAAATACATATCGGAACCGGGGGCGGCAGAGTCGCGTATTACTTCCCAATGCAATATTGGTTTGGTCGAATTTCATGAAGGCAAGCCCGTGAAACATACCTTGCTTAGGAAAGGTGATCCTAAGGTTTTTGTATTGAATTCAGAATAAGCCGCTTTTGATGCACTCTGTTTAATTGAGGTTTTTTGAGCGTATCAAATAAGGCAAGCAGCTATGTCAAATGCGCTAAACCATTTTTCTGGTCAAGCGCATACAGGTCATCAAAGCCGCCCACGTGCAGGTCACCAATATAAATTTGCGGCACTGTCCGGCGCTTGGTTTTAAGAACCATATCTTCTCTGGCTCCCGGCTTCGCATCGACGTTGATCTCGGTGTAAGCCAGCCCTTTCCTATCAAGTAACCGTTTAGCCATGACGCAATACGGACAAAGCGTGGACGTGTAAATTAATACCTCTGGCATGATCGCTGAACATTGACGAGTTTAAAATACCGAGGTTAGGGCATTGGTGTCATTTTTCAATGGCTACCTAAAATTGGACTAGATCTAACTGATTTTTTCAAGTTTTCGGCAAGCAGCTATCACTTCAATCGGCTTGTCTGCGAGCGTTTTTAATATGTGGCTTAATATGTGGGATAATAGCCGCAGATATGACAATTCAACGAGACATTAGACTAAAAAAGCCGGATCCACGATGAGATGCCCTTTTTGCGCCACCCAAGATACGCGGGTGATTGATTCCAGATTAGCAAACGAAGGCGACCATGTGCGCCGTCGGCGCGAATGTATCGCCTGTAAGGAACGCTTCACCACCTTTGAAACCGCAGAACTGACCTTGCCTCGCATCGTCAAGCGCAACGGTATCCGCGAACCTTTTGATGAACAAAAATTACGTTCCGGCATGTTAAGAGCCTTGGAAAAACGACCTGTCGGCAGTGACGACATTGAAGCCGCAGTCAATCGGATCAAAAAAGACTTGCTAGGCAGCGGTGATCGGGAAGTGGCCGCGCAAGAATTAGGCGAAAAAGTGATGCGGGAATTAAACCTTTTGGATCACGTCGCTTTCGTGCGTTTTGCTTCCGTGTATCGCAGTTTCCAGGATGTCAGCGAATTTACCGACATGATCGAAGGGTTACAAAAGAAATAACATGTCGGCGCAAGATCAACTAGATGCCTTTTACATGGCAAGGGCAATCTATCTAGCCAAGAAAGGTTTATATACAACAGACCCAAATCCACGTGTCGGCTGCGTGTTGGTCAAAGACGGCAGGATAATCGGTGAAGGTTGGCACAAACGCGCAGGTCTTGCCCATGCCGAAGTTGAAGCTATAAATAACGCTATCGAAAATACAGAAGGCGCGACAGCTTACGTCACCTTAGAGCCTTGCAGCCATTACGGACGAACACCGCCGTGTTGTGAAACGCTGGTCAAAGCAGGTATTAAGCGGATGGTTGCCGCCATGCAAGATCCGAATCCAAAAGTTGCGGGACGGGGCTTTGCTTATCTTAAGGCCGCAGGTATTGAGGTAAGTTGTGGTGTGCTGGAAGAAGATGCTCGCGTTTTAAATCGTGGCTTTATCTTACGGATGACCGAAAACCGCCCGTTTGTCCACAGCAAACTGGCGATGAGCCTGGATGGTCGTACCGCGATGGCATCGGGTGAGAGTCAATGGATTACTTCACCGGAATCCCGTGCTGACGTGCAGCGCTTACGGGCGGAAAGCTCGGCGATTTTGACGGGCATCAATACCGTGTTGGCGGATGACCCCGCGTTAACGGCGCGGATAGATAATGAAGTCGTCCAACCGATCCGAGTGGTGCTAGATTCCAGTTTGAAAATGCCGACGAATGCAAAAATGTTGGGGTTGACGGGGCGGACTATAATCCTAACTTGTAAACATCTCAATACCGTTCGTCCTGAGCTTGTCGAAGGACGTAAAAACAAACTCCAAAAATTACAAAATGCAGGCGCAGAAGTTTACCAATTACCTGCAAAACAAGGCCGCCTTGATCTTGTCGAAGTCCTCACGTTTTTGGCTGGACAGGAAATCAATGAAGTCCTGGTCGAAACCGGCGCCATATTGAATGGGGGGTTATTGCAAGCTAATTTGGTGGATGAATGGGTTATCTATATGGCACCGAAAATTCTTGGAGATCAGGGTAGAGGATTATTTCATTTGCCGGGACTGGATAAATTGGCGGATTGTAATGAATTCAAGATTACGGATGTTAGGCAGTTTGGAAAAGATTTGAAATTTACGGTGAATTTATGTTCGATTATTTAAAATGTAAAGGCTTTTCCAGAGTATTTAAAGCCAAAAACCAATTTCCTGAAAGTTCAGGAAACAAAGGGTGTATTCGATTGCTGGATTATTTTTCAGATGACAAAGTAATCAAAGCAATTTTTGATCATGTTCGAAATATAGGTATATCAGTTACTCCATTAGTTGTTGGGTATTTTTTATTAAGTCAAAATGACCTGCAGTATAAACAAATTCCTTGGTTAAATTATGCCGTATCGTTTAGCTTATTTATTTTAAGTGTGGGTTTATTTGCTTTAAATACTTTACATGGGTTTAAAAAAATTTTGGAGTTGGTCAAAACGTCATCTGATAGGTTATTTGAAAAATTTGGATATGGACTAATGGTCATATATCTTTGTATTGAAGTGCCTTTATATGTCTTTTCTCTATTCTTAGCCATATATAAGTTAAAGTAAAGTTTGAAAAAATCTAACTATCTAAATTGGTATCAATGTTTACAGGAATTATTAGCGCAATTGGGCTTATAACCGCCATCGAACACAAAGGCGGCGATTGCCGTTTAACCATCAACACCGGCAAGCTGTCGCTGTCTGATACACAGCTAGGCGACAGCATCGCCGTCAATGGCGTGTGTTTAACGGCGGTGGAGTTAGGCAAGCAGCATTTTTGCGCGGATGTCTCCAACGAAACACTGTCCAGATCGACACTCAAAAATGCCGTGGTCGGTACACCCGTCAATCTGGAACTGGCCTTAACACCCACAACCCGCATGGGCGGACATATTGTCAGCGGTCATGTGGACGGCATCGGTGAGCTTGTCGAACTTAAGCCGGATGCCCGTTCATGGCGATTGTCGTTCAAAGTGCCGGATGAGTTGGCGAAATATATCGCCGAAAAAGGCTCTATCACCATCAATGGTATCAGCCTAACTGTCAATACCGTGAATGGCGCTTTATTTAGTGTTAACATCGTGCCCCATACGCTTAAGGAAACGACTCTTGCGGATATAAAAGTAGGCAACCATGTCAATCTTGAGGTTGATTTATTGGCGAGGTATCTGGAACGGTTGCTGTTAGGTGAGAAGGCCGCAAAACCGAATGAAGGGATTACGGAAGAATTGCTTCGCAATAGCGGTTTTTTTGATAAAGGAATTCTCTAATTGTATCCGTTCATGTTTCGACAAGCTCAACACGAACGGATACACTACGATGCTTAACTAAACTCCGTTCGTCCTGAGCTTGTCGAAGGACATAATCAGCAGTTTTAAAAAAACAGATTTAAATGAACACCATCGAAGAAATCATAGAAGACTTGCGCCAAGGTAAAATGGTCATCATCATGGATGATGAAGACCGTGAAAACGAAGGCGATCTCGTTATGGCGGCGGCTTTTACGCGCCCAGAAGACATTAATTTCATGGCGCGGTATGGTCGAGGGCTGATTTGCCTGACCTTGACTAGCGAGCGCTGCCAGCAGTTGCGCTTGCCATTGATGACCAACGAAAATAAAACCGCGCATTCAACCAATTTCACGGTCTCGATAGAAGCCGCGACGGGTGTAACCACGGGCATATCGGCGGCAGACCGGGCGCGAACCGTACAATGCGCTGTGGCTACCAATGCTAAAGCCGATGATCTGGTGCAGCCAGGGCATATTTTTCCGCTGATGGCTAAATCCGGCGGCGTGTTAAATCGGGCAGGGCATACCGAAGCGGGTTGTGATCTGGCACGATTGGCGGGGGAAGAACCCGCCGCCGTTATCGTTGAGATCCTGAACGAAGACGGTTCCATGGCAAGAAAGCCCGATCTGGAAGTATTTGCCCAACATCATAACCTTAAAATCGGTACAATCTCTGACCTTATCCATTACCGCATCCAGCATGAAAACACCCTGGAACGCATCAGCGAGTGTGCTTTTCCTACTGAGTTCGGCGATTTTCGCCTGTATGCCTATCAGGACAGGAATGACAATAACCTCCACCTGGCGTTGGCCATGGGACAGGTATCCGATGGTGAGCCGGTGTTGGTCAGGGTGCATGCCCGTAATTTGCTGGATGATGTGTTTTCATCCAAACGTACCGACCGGAGCATCCCGATGCGTATCGCCATGCAAAAGATAGCCAAAGAAGGCCGAGGGGTGTTGGTGGTTATCCGGCAAAATGAAAGCAACAAAAACCTGGTGGAATTAATCCATCGCTACCAACTCGAAGACAACGGCGTAGCCCTTCCGCCTTTAGAACCACCCGACTGGCGCATGACGGGTACGGGTGCGCGTATCTTGTCTGATCTTGGGGTGCATAAGTTAAAGGTGTTGGGCGCACATAAAAAATATGTAGGGCTTGCGGGTTTTGACCTGGAAGTTACTGAACATGTGAGTTGTGATGCCTGGGAAGGTAGTGAACTGATTAAGTGAAGAGAATTTACGGCACACTACAAATCTTACCTTTCTTCTATTGTACATCGCTATCCACAGAAGCTAAGTTGTCGTCATTCCGGAAGGGATTGCCGGAATCCAGAAGCCATGGATGGCAATGCCAAATAAACTCACAAGTCTTTCCTGCTATTGAATAGTATTGAATAGTTATGAATAGTTATGAATAGTTATGAATAAGCTATTTATCAGATTAACAACCTGATTTTTTGTTATCTTTCACGTCCCTGTGTCCTGGATTCCGGCAATCCCTGTCGGAATGACGTGGTTTCTTGAGAGATGTATAAATTGTAACTAATTAATATATAATATCTTTTAACTTACACAATCTGAATGTCACTAGACTCTATTTAAATCCAAACAGAGAAACACAATGTCCGCAATAACCACATTCGAAGGAAACCTCTCCGCCCAAGGCCGCACCGTCTGCATCGTCGCATCACGGTTTAACAGCTTTATCGTCGAACACTTACAGGCGGGGGCCATTGATACCTTAATCCGTCACGGCGCAGACCAGGCGAACATCCACGTCGTTAAAGCGCCTGGCGCATTCGAGTTGCCGTTGGTCGTGCAGCGGGTTGCCGCGAGCAAAAAATACGATGCCATTATAGCCGTTGGTGCGGTAATACGAGGCGGTACACCACATTTTGAATATGTGGCTGGCGAATGCGTTAAGGGCATCGCTACCGTTGCTATGCAATATGATATACCGGTAAGCTTTGGCGTATTGACCGTCGATACCATTGAACAAGCCATCGAACGCGCTGGCACCAAAGCGGGCAACAAGGGCGCGGAAGCCGCCATGTCTGCGATTGAAATGATGAGCTTGCTGGAAAACTTAGCCAAACAATGAGCCAAACCAAAACTAACGCACGTAAAGCCGTCGTGCAAGCGCTCTACCAATGGCAGATGACGGGGCAAAGCCTTATTACCATTGAATTGCAATTTGAGGAAGATGGTCGTTTAAAAGGCGTACAAAAAAGCTACTTCAAGGAATTGTTTCACGGCATTCCCCAATGTGTGGATGCCATCGACGAAGTCCTCAGTGAATTCGTTGACCGCCCCGTTGATGTGATCGATCCGGTTGAACGGGCGATATTGCGGTTAGGGGCTTATGAATTAATGTACCGCCCTGAAATGCCCTACCGCGTCGTCATCAATGAAAGCATCAACCTAGCCAAATACTTTGGTGCGGATGGCAGCCATCGGTATGTGAACGGGATTTTGGATAAGGTGGCGCAGGCGAAGAGGGCTGTGGAGATAAAAAGCAAGGTTCAAGGCGAAAGGCAAAAGGCGCAAGAATAATGTCGTTCCCACGCTCCAGCGTGGGAATGCAGCCCTAGACGCTCTAGCGTCCTGTTTAACAATAAACCGGCAACAACATGGGCAGAAGCCGTTATACCATCACCGAACCGGATAAGCCCCACTTTTTAACCTGTACCGTCGTCGAATGGCTACCCGTTTTTACCCGTCCCGAAACCGTTGAAATCCTGCTGGACTGCTGGCGATACCAACGGGGAAGCCAAGGATTAAAGCTCTACGGCTACGTCGTTTTGGAAAACCATTGCCATTTTATCGCTCAGGCTGCAAACTTAAACAAGTGCGTGAGCAGTTTTAAATCGTTCACTGCCCGTAAAATAATCGACACGCTTAAGCAACGGAACGCAGAAATGTTGTTGAAGCGATTGCACTATGCCAAACCAGCCCACAAACAAGATCGGGAATACCAGTTTTGGCAAGAGGGCGTTCATGCCGAACTCATTTTTAGCGAAGCAATGATGCGCGAGAAGTTGGATTACATTCACGCCAACCCGGTAAAGCGAGGTTACGTTAACCTGCCAGAACATTGGCGTTATTCGAGTGCCTGCCATTACGCTGGGCAAGCTGGGTTGCTGGAGATTGATTTATGGTAAGACGGGACGCTGGAGCGTCTAAGGCTGCGTTCCCACGCAGAGCGTGGGAACGATGGAATAACGTAACTTAATAGCTTTTTTAAAATTTTAAGTTTGGAGGTTTAAATGTCAAATTCAAATAAGGATGGGCAATTTAAAATTGCCTTTATTGGATTATTAGGGGTTGTTCTTGGCGTTATTGGTTCTGTTGCACAAGATTTAATTAAGGAACATTATAAAACTAAAGAAACTGCGGCATTAGCTCTTCTTGATTCAATAAAATTTGATCGTATGGAGAGCAAAGATATGTATGCCAAACAGTATATAGATTTAAAGCAATTTACAGATGAAGTGCGTAATGTATCCATCGTTAATGCAGAAGTCATAAAAGGATTAGCTCAGGCTGTCAGAAATAATCCAAATTGTGGTGGAACTTTATCAGATGAGTGTCGTTCCTTACTGGTCAAAATTATTCAGGTAATGCGCGAAGAATTGGATAATGGCGAAGTATCCGATGAGGATATTGATCTCCTCATAAAAGGAAAGTATCAAAAGGCTCAAAAAGCTATCGAAATAATTAATAATCAAAATTTACCCCCTCAAAGTAATTGAGCGTTATGGGGTAGGTTGTCCTGTCAGCCTTATTTTTCCGATGGTGACGTTTTTGAACACCTTTGAAATCCTATGGACAGTCTTGTTGGGTGCATTCCATGCGCGATTTGGTGCGTAAACGCACACTACATAACACATTTTATCCTTGCCAATTTCCAATTAAGTACTAAAATAAGTCCTTAATTTAGTATTTATTTGGGTGCCTTATGCAACAAATCCTGGCTTCATTCAGTGCGAGCATTTCCGAACTCAAAAAAAATCCCTCTGCCTTGCTGAATAAGGCGGAAGGCGAAGCGATTGCCATCCTTAACCATAACTCACCTACCGCTTATTTGGTGCCGGCAGATGTTTATGAACAGTTGCTGGAAAAATTAGAAGATTATGAACTCGGTAAAATCGTAAAGGAGCGGCAAGCCGAAAAGCCGTTGGCGATTGAAGTGGCGCTGGATGACTTATAGGCTGAAATTCCTGCCTAGCGCAAAGAAAGAGTGGGATAAGCTGGATAGCAGCATTAAAGTTCAGTTTAAGAAGAAACTCGAAAAATGCTTGGAAAATCCGCATATTCTTGCCAATAAATTACGCGATTTAGATTCTGCTTACAAAATTAAACTTCGCGCATCCGGTTATCGTTTGGTTTATGAGGTTGATGACCAAGAGATTGTTGTTTTCGTCATCGCTGTTGTTTATGATAAGGCGAAAGAAAGGTCGAAACCGTAAATCGTTTGGTAGGGTGCATTCCATGCACCTGATAGGGTGCGTAAAACGCACCCTACATAAATCATTTTTATAGATAAACAATTTGGTTTCCGAATTCTCTTTAATCGACCGTTTTTTCAAGCGTCAAACTGTCAATAAGTCTGTCACCCAGGGCATAGGTGATGACTGCGCCTTATTAAAAATTCCGCAGGGCTATGAGCTGGCGATAACCACCGACACGATGGTGGAGAATGTTCATTTTTTTGCCGGAAGTGATCCTTACCATCTAGGCCATAAGCTATTGGGGGTCAACTTGAGCGACTTAGCCAGCATGGGCGCAAAACCGTTGGCCGTTACGCTAGCGTTAACCGTACCCAAAATTGATGAAAACTGGTTGCAAGCATTCGCCGATGGTTTTTTTGCTTTGGCGGAACGCTATTCGGTGGATTTGATCGGCGGTGATACCACGTCCGGCCCGTTGACGTTAACTGTGACGGCTTTAGGTTTGGTGCCGAGCGGACAAGCACTCAGGCGTTCAACAGCCCAGCCCGGCGACATCATTTGCGTGACGGGTCATCTTGGCGATGCGGGATTAGGTTTAAAAATCAACCAAGGTTACGATTGCAAACAGCCGGATCCCGCCCTAAAGCGGTTTAACCAGCCCGATCCCCAGGTTGAAGCGGGTCAGGCTTTAATCGGTACAGCCAATGCCTGTATCGATATTTCAGATGGGCTGGTTGGCGATTTGGGGCATATCCTTCAGCAAAGCCAAGTCGGTGCGTGTCTGGATTGGGAAGCTTTGCCTTTATCAACAGAAGTCCTTACCTATATCGAAAACACGGGCGATTGGGCAATGCCGCTGATTGCCGGGGACGATTATGAGCTGTGCTTTACCGTCAGCCCAGATAAGGTTCAAAATCTAACAATTACCCACACAAAAATCGGTGTTATCGAGTCCGAACCGGGCTTACGTCTCAACAAATCAGGCAACATCCAACCCTTAGAGGTCAAAAGTTTTGAACACTTTTCTTAATGCCGAATACGGTAAAAACCAGCTAACTCCCAAACAAATCCTAACTGATCCAATCTTGTTCCTGGCGTTTGGTTTTGGCTCCGGTTTGGCAAAAAAAGCCCCCGGTACCTGCGGTACATTGGTGGCAGTGCCGCTTTATCTCTTGGTAGCCCAAACAGGTAATCTGATCTATAGCCTAGTAACGATAATGGTTACGATTGTGGGGATCTGGATTTGCGATAAAGCCGCAGAGAAACTAGGCGAACACGATTTTGGCGGCATCGTCTGGGATGAAATTGCCGGATACCTTATCACCCTGTGGTGGATACCCTTTAGCTGGCAAGGCGTGGTGCTAGGTTTTATCCTGTTCAGGTTCTTCGACATTCTAAAGCCATGGCCGATCAAAGTGGCAGACCGTCGCGTTAAAGGCGGTTTTGGGATTATGTTGGATGATGTGTTGGCGGGTGTGTTGGCTAATGTGGTATTGATTTTATTTTTGCGATAACGAATACCGGAGATATAAACAAGCGGCATTGTTATCTTGCTATTGTATCCTATCTGCGAACTACCTCTCGTAAATAGATCAACAATCGATATTAATGCTGTAAATTTTAAAATGAATGCCGTTATGGGTATCTTTAATACGCTCAGAGGTCAGCACATTTTGTGGTTTTTAACTAAAATATAAAGCGATTGCATGATTTTTTCGGTTTTTATGCTTCTGTTGCCGCATTTATCAGCAAACTATCTGATTCAACAAATAAATATTAAGATGGAATTAACGATTGTGAAATATCATTTTGACTCCATACTTTAAAGTTTAAAAAGGAGATTTTTTTGATGAGTACCACCAAGCACTGCCGATTGCTGATTCTCGGTTCAGGACCAGCCGGTTATACTGCGGCTATTTATGCCGCAAGAGCTAACTTGAAGCCCGTGATGATCACCGGTATGGAGCAAGGCGGACAATTGACAACAACAACCGATGTCGATAATTGGCCGGGTGATGTTGAAGGTCTGCAAGGGCCTGCGCTCATGGAAAGAATGCGTAAACATGCCGAACGCTTTGATACTGAAATCGTGTTTGACCATATCCACACTACTGATTTGTCCGCGCGACCTTTTAAATTGACTGGTGATGCAGGTTCTTATACCTGTGATGCACTCATTATTGCCACAGGCGCGTCGGCGCGTTATTTGGGTTTGGAGTCTGAAGAAGCCTTTAAAGGCAAAGGTGTTTCTGCGTGTGCAACCTGCGATGGTTTTTTCTACCGTAATAAACCCGTAGCGGTTATTGGTGGTGGCAACACGGCTGTTGAAGAAGCGTTGTATTTGGCTAATATCGCCTCAAAAGTAACCGTTGTGCATCGCCGGGACAAGTTTCGCTCGGAAAAAATACTCTCAGACAAATTAATAGAGAAAGCCAAGAGCGGTAATGTCCAGATTGAATGGCATCATACGCTTGATGAAGTTCTCGGCGATGATATGGGCGTGACCGGTTTAAGAATTAAAGATGAGCGGGACGGTTCGACCAAAGAGGTCGATGTACACGGTGTTTTTATTGCCATAGGCCATACCCCGAATACAAGTATTTTTGCTGGTCAGCTTGATATGGATCATGGTTATATCAAAGTCAAAAGCGGTATTGCCGGAAACTTTACCAGCACTAGCGTTCCCGGCGTGTTTGCGGCGGGTGATGTGATGGACTCTGTGTATAAGCAGGCGATTACCTCAGCAGGTGCAGGTTGTATGGCGGCATTGGATGCTGAAAAATATCTTGATGAGTTGTGACCCCTTTTAGGTTTACTTCATAAGTTATTTGATTTAACCAGGGTCTGTGGATCCATCCCTGAAACTTAAAGGGATGGCAATCCTCGATCCGCAAAGGCTTGGAAAATGAATAAGGTTTTAATAAGGCGATAGATTATTTTGTTGAGAATGTACGCGCAGTCTGTTAAACCTCGTTAATGTTTTATTTGCTACATTATGGGGTCTTTTGTACAGTATCAATATGCAGCTGACATTACTCGACCCCAACAATCCCGAACAAAATTTCCCGCCGATAAATGGTGCTTTAGTTATCCCAGATGGTCTTCTTGCTGTGGGTGGTTGTCTTTCCAAAACCAGGCTGTTAAATGCGTATCGGCAAGGTGTTTTCCCCTGGAATAGCCCGGATGAACCTATTTTGTGGTGGTCGCCTGATCCAAGGCTGGTGGTTTTTCCTGATAAATTAATTATTTCCCATAGTCTCAGCAAAACTTTACGAAAACAAAAATTTATGGTTACTACTGACCAGGCTTTTGCGGACGTTGTGGCTGCATGTGCCCAGCCACGCAAGCAAGAGGCCGGTACCTGGATTACGGACGGTATTTTGCAGGCGTACCATGAGCTTCATATGTCAGGCTACGCTCATTCAGCCGAAGTCTGGTTAGATGGCAAGCTGGTGGGTGGCTTGTATGGCGTTGCAATAGGTCAGGTTTTCTTCGGCGAATCCATGTTCCATACCAAAACCGATGCGTCAAAAGTGGCGTTTGTCACCTTAGTGGGACGGCTAAAACAATGGGGGTATCGGCTTGTTGATTGCCAGGTAAGTACTTCACATCTAATCAGCCTCGGTGCCGAAGAGATTAGCCGAATAGAGTTCGCAAACCTGCTTGATCAATATTGTGATTTGGCATCGGAACCCAATGCGTGGCAAGACCTGTGATCTCCCTGCCGCTATTCGTAACCGAAAAACATCCCTGTAGTTATCTTGATGATGAGGAAGCCCGGTCAGCCTTCATCAATCCGTCGTTTGCGATGACTACACCAATCTATTCGGAGCTTATACAACAAGGGTTTAGGCGAAGTGGTGATGATGTCTATTCGCCTTATTGCCCCAATTGCATGGCCTGTATTCCGGCTCGGTTAAAAGTGGCTGACTTTATACCTGACCGCAGTCAAAAACGATGCCGCCAAAAAAATAACAACACCGAGGTTTTAATCAAGCCAGCCGAGTTTGACTTGGCGCATTATGAGCTTTACCGACGATACCAAGCGGCACGTCACCAACATGGGGTAATGGCTCAATCAAGTCAGGATGACTATATTCATTTTCTTAAAAGCTCATGGTGTCAAACTGCATTTGTTGAGTTTTTAATTGATGGTGATCTTGCGGCAATCGCGGTTGTCGATCAATTGGAGAATGCCTTGTCCGCAGTTTATACTTTTTTTGATCCCAGGCTAGCCGGTTACGGGCTGGGTGTATATGCTGTGCTCTGGCAGATAGAGTGGGCAAAACAGTTAAAAAAAGACTATTTGTACCTTGGCTATTTGATAAAAAGCTGTAGAAAGATGTCTTACAAAGATAAATATCAACCGCTACAAATTTTTAGAGATAAAAAATGGAAATTGAAAGAGCCGATATGACTAAACTCGTGGGGTTGTTCTGTTCAGGGCAGGGTTGTAAATATGGGCATACAGACTGTGCCAGATTGCAATAAAGACCTGATTTAAGGGATAATGCGACACAAATCAATGTTTACTATTTTCTGCATCAATAATGAGATTTTGGTGTAGAAAAGCCGCAAGTTTTAGGAACAAGCAATGAAAAAAACGATGTATGAAAAGATCTGGGATAGCCACCTCGTCGTTGAAGTGGACGGGCAGGCTCCCCTGATTTATGTAGACCGTCATTTGATGCACGAAGTGACATCACCTCAAGCCTTTGAAGGGTTGCGGCTGGCTAACCGTAAAGTCCGCAATCCACACAGCATTTTGGCGACGATGGATCACTGCGTGCCGACCAAAAATCGCCATTTGCCCATTCCTGACCCTATCGCCAGAAAGCAGGTCGAGGTGATGGCTGAGAATTGCGCGGAAAATGGCCTGAATCTTTATGACATGAAAAACCCCAATAACGGTGTTATCCATGTGGTCGTGCCGGAACACGGTTTTGTGCATCCTGGCATGGTGGTTGTATGCGGTGACAGCCATACCGCAACACACGGTGCGTTTGGTGCCTTGGCGTTTGGTATTGGCACGTCCGAAGTCGAACATGTCATGGCAACGCAAACCCTGCCGCAGCAAAAATCCAAAACCATGCTGGTACAGGTGAATGGCAAGTTATCCAAATACTCTTCCGCAAAAGATATTGCCTTGGCAATTATCGGCAAAATAGGTACGGCAGGTGGTACAGGTCATGTTATTGAATACGCTGGCGAAGCTATCAAGTTGCTTTCAATGGAAGGTCGGATGACGCTGTGCAATATGGCGATTGAAGCCGGTGCTAGGGCAGGGTTGGTTGCGCCGGACGAAAAAACCTACGAATATTTGAAAGGCAAGGAATTTGCACCTAAAGGTAATCAATGGGATCAAGCACTGGCCTACTGGCAAAGCCTTCCTAGTGATGAAGGCGCGGTATTCGACTCTATTATTACCTTGGATGCTGCTGATATTGCTCCGCAAGTGTCCTGGGGGACCTCGCCCGAACAAGTCATAGGCGTGGATGGCTGCGTGCCAGCACCGGAAAGTTTCGATAACGAAGGCAAACGCAAGGCTTGCGAAAGCGCATTGGCCTATATGGGTTTGACCGCAAACACCAAAATGACCGATATTCCCGTTGATTTAGTGTTTATCGGCTCTTGCACCAATGGTCGGATCGAAGACTTCCGCATTGCCGCCGAAGTGACCAAAGGCACCAAAGTCGCAGAAGGCGTGAAGGCGATTGCTGTACCAGGTTCTTATCATGTTAAGCATCAGGCAGAAGATGAAGGATTGGACAAAATTTTTATCGAAGCCGGTTGGGAATGGCGCGATCCAGGTTGTTCCATGTGTTTGGCGATGAACGGCGACGAATTGACCAAAGGCCAGCGCAGCGCGTCCACCTCCAACCGCAATTTTGAAGGCCGTCAAGGCAAAGGCGGCAGGACGCATTTGGTGTCACCAGCAATGGCGGCGGCGGCGGCGGCGGCAGGTCATTTTGTCGATATTAGGACATTTGGTTAACTTTCTTTCACTTTTGAGGAAAGCTGAATGTCGGAATTAATTTTAAGTCGTTCGTGGTGAGCTTGTCGAACCATGAACAGCAAGGTGGTTCTTCCTTCGACAAGCTCAGGACGAACGGTCAAGTATAAATATTTTAAAAACGATCCATTATGGAACCATACAGAAAGCACGAAAGCATTGCCGCATTGATGAACCGCAGCAATGTCGATACCGATCAAATCATCCCGAAACAGTTTTTAAAGCGAGTTGAGCGCAGTGGTTTTGGCGCACATCTTTTTCATGATTGGCGGTTTAATGATGACGGCAGCGACAATTCCGAATTTGAACTGAACAAGCCCGTTTTTAAAGGCGCAAAAATCTTGGTCGTGGGTGATAACTTCGGTTGCGGTTCATCACGCGAACATGCGCCTTGGGCCATTGCCGATTATGGTTTTAACACCATTATTTCAACCAGTTATGCCGATATTTTCTATAATAATTGCTTTAAGAACGGCATTCTTCCTATTAAAGTGAACGACCAGCAGTTGGCTGCGTTAATGGCGGAAATTAGTGCCAATGAAGGTGTTTGTTTTGTTGTTGACCTTGAAAATCAGCAAGTCACCACGCCAGCGGGTAATGGTTTTGCCTTCGACATTGACCCGTTTCGTAAAGGCAACCTGTTAAGCGGTTTGGATGATATTGGTTTGACGTTGAAACATGTTGATGAGATTGGAGCTTATGAGGAACAGCATAAGAAAACTTTTCCTTGGCTTTGGGCGCAATAATCCGACAATGGCTTAACGATTCTTAGGCAATTAATTCGAGAGAATCACATGCCAGCAATTTCGATGTTCTATGGAATCATCATCTACATGTATTTCATGGATAATAAGCAACATAATACCCCGCATATTCATGTCAGGTATCAAGAACATGAAGTGATTGTTTCTATTCCTGATGGTAATGTGTTGGAAGGTAGTATTCCAAATGCAAAAATGAAACTTCTGCAAGCCTGGATAGAATTACATAAAGACGAACTGGTTGCGGATTGGGAGCTTGCAGTATCGGGTCAGCAGCCTTATAAGATAGAGCCGTTGAGGTAAAAGATGAACCCAAGAATTAGCGAGGTTGCGATAGCTGAAGATTACAGATTGAGGCTTATCTTCACTAATGGGGAGCAAGGTATTTATGATTGCTCTTACCTGCTCAATTTTGGTGTTTTTAAAGAACTTGGGGACATTAACTACTTTAAGCAAGTGCGAGTATTGGATGGTACGGTTGTCTGGCCTCATGAACAAGATATTTGCCCAGATACGCTGTATCTTGAGTCGATTAGGTTATAGCTGGATTCTAGAAAGGTGTGGTCAATAAAATTTTCTAGATAGATGCGCTTCACTTCGCTAAGCAACATCCTACGGCGCTCAATAATAAAATATTTTAGAAGAAATTATGCATCCCGATTTTCCAGAATGGCTTTCCAGGCGATACCAAGAGAATACCAAAAACTCGAGGGTTTCCAATGTTAACAAGATTGAAGAATATTACGGCGATCTGGATGAGCATTTTATAAGAGGAACGTACCAGCAAGAAGTGATAAAAACACTCGAATATTCTACAAAGGATGAACAGGCAAATAAGCCTAATCCTTCCAAGATTTTATTTAATGGAAATATTCGAAGTAATCTCAATATGTATAAGGGCGTTGCTAGGCTTTATTATAGTTTTCTCAAAGAGCGGAATATTCAGGGCGCAAGTCCCGTATCTCCAGAAAATAGTGACCCGACCCAATCAACCGAGGAGGTCATAACTCAGAGATTCGGTATTGAGCGTGATATGAATATAGCATTACGGCGAAACATCTTAAGTCTTGATCAGAATCTCACGATTATCGATGGAGGTTCAGAACGAGCGGTTGATTCAGGCTTTATTGATATTACTTGCCAAGACAGGAATGGTCTCGTAGTAGTTGAGCTAAAAGCTGGCAAAGCTGACAGTCGTGCTATCGGTCAAATATTAGGATATATGGGTGATTTACAGGAAGAGGAAAATGAGAAAAAAGTACGTGGTATTTTAGTCGCCCATGAATTTGACAAACGTGCTAAGGCGGCTGCTCGTGTCGTACCAACGCTAACACTGAAAAAATACTCTATAGAATTCAAGTTCATGGACGAAGAGCTATAGTTCAGTAGGGCGGGTCGAGACCCGCCTCACGGTTGAATATGCTGATCAAAGAGGGAATCAATAATGAATATTGAAAACCGAATTACCTATAACCCACTGCAATGCGGAGGTAAGCCTTGTGTTCGTGGAATGCGAATAAGGGTCGCGGACATTTTGCAAATGCTGGGGGAAGGAGTGAGCGTTGAGGAAATCTTGCAGGATTTCCCCGACCTTGAACAAGACGATATTCGGGCTTGCTTGCTCTATGCTGCCCGTCGAGCCAACCTTGAACGGCTGGTTGCGTGATCTATTGGATCGACGCGCAGCTACCGCCGCTGTTGGCAAGTTGGTTGAGCGAAACATTTGATGTCGAAGCCTATGCCTTACGGGATTTACAATTGCGGGATGCTGAGGATTTGGAGATTTTTCAAGCCGCTCGGCAAATAAATGCAGTTATTATCAGCAAAGACAGCGATTTCGTGGAATTGGTTTTGCGTATGGGAACGCCTCCGCAATTACTATGGCTAACATGCGGCAATGTAACAAATAGCCGTTTACAAGCTTTGTTTGTCCAATTATTTCCTCGTTCCCAACAATTGTTGTCAAAAGGCGAAGCCGTCGTTGAAATTGCTGATCTAATATAGTAATCACCGTACATTTCTTTATACATCAACCAACTTGCAATGACCAAAACCATCCAACTCATGGACACCACCCTGCGGGACGGCGAGCAGACGCAGGGCGTGTCCTTCACGCCTGCCGAAAAAGTCAGCATCGCCAAAGCCTTGTTGCAATCGTTACGGGTAGACCGTATTGAAGTGGCTTCCGCCCGCGTTTCGCAAGGCGAAAAAGAAGCGGTCGCCAGCATTAACGACTGGGCAAAGCATGAAGGCTTCGATGGGCGCATTGAGGTCCTAGGTTTTGTCGATCATACAAAAAGCGTGGATTGGATCCAGGAAACAGGCGGTAAGGTTATCAACTTGCTCACCAAGGGCAGCGAAAAACACTGCCGCGAACAACTGGGCAAAACCTTAGCACAGCATACCGCAGACATCCTCCAGACTATCCGTTATGCGCTGGACAAAGGGCTAAAGGTGAATGTGTACCTGGAAGACTGGTCGAACGGGTATCACGATAAACCCGTTTATGTCTATGAATTGGTAGACAACTTGCGTCACGCCGGAATCGGCCATTTTATGTTGCCCGACACGCTGGGTGTACTATCGCCTGATGAAGTGTTCACCAGCCTGAGCGATATGTGCAGCCGTTATCCCGAATTGCAGTTCGATTTCCATCCCCATAACGATTACGGATTGGCGACCGCCAATGTCATGGCGGCGGTACGTGCCGGAGTCAATTCCATCCATTGCACGATCAATTGCCTGGGCGAACGCGCGGGCAATGCGTCGTTGGCTGAAGTTGCGGTAGTTTTGCGCGATAAGATGCACCTACAGCTTGCCATCGACGAAAGCCATATCGTGGCGATCAGCAATATGGTGGAAACCTTCTCCGGCAAGCGCGTTGCCGCCAACGCGCCGATCATCGGTGCGGATGTGTTCACCCAAACGGCAGGCATTCATGCCGATGGCGACCAGAAAGGCGGTTTGTACAAGACCAAGTTGGGTCCGGAACGGTTTTCGCGGACACGTAGCTATGCGCTGGGTAAAATGAGCGGCAAGGCTTCCTTAAAGAAAAACCTAGAGCAACTGGAACTGGAATTGTCCGAGGAAGACCAGAAAAAAGTCCTAGACCGGATTGTTCGCCTGGGCGATTCCAAACAAACGATCACGGCGGATGACCTGCCCTTTATCATCGCCGATGTGTTGGCAAGCAAGGATTATCAGCATATCAAGCTGTTGAACTGCTCGATTACCAGTGGTTTTAATCTGGAATCTACCGTTAGCATACGGGTCAGCGTTAATGGCAAAGAACATATTGCCTCTGGATTTGGCAATGGCGGTTTTGATGCGTTCATCCATGCCATTGAAAAAGTGCTGTCGTTGTATGATTGTCGATTACCACGGCTTGCAGACTATGAGGTACGAATCCCTAAAGGAGGGCTTACCAGTGCGCTAACCGAATGCGTGATAACCTGGGATTGCGGCGGCGACATACGCAAGACCCGTGGTGTCCATGCCAACCAAGTGTTTGCGGCGGTGTTGGCTACGCTTAGGATCATCAATATGCAATTGCATGAGTTGAATATTCAGTCGGTATGATTTTTTTGGTTGAAAAAACTAGGCAGAGTTACTCCCTATAGGACAAACAAAGCCGATAGGTGTAGTTTTTCACCTTAAGATATTCCAGCACCTATAAACGCTCGCGCCAGCCTGTGTTGGAGCGATGTGGTAAATTGTTATGGCCATGATGAATAACTGTAGTTTGTATAAACAAGACAATAGGTTTTTTGTCAAAAGCACTAAAATTCTGTTAAATCATAATGAACCCCCAACCGAAACTAAATTCCCTGGATAACCTGATATTCGATAACCGCTTTGTTAATGAATTGCCTGAAGATCAGGAAACGAGAAATTATCCACGGCAAGTATTGAGTGCTTGTTATTCACGCGTATTACCCACCCAAGTGACTAATCCAAAAACAGTCGCATATTCCAAAGAAGTCACAGAGTTACTGGACTTATCGGAACAGGTTTGCCATTCCGAAGATTTCGCCCAAGTCTTTGCCGGTAATCGGTTGACTGCCGGAATGGAGCCGTTTGCGATGTGCTACGGAGGTCATCAATTTGGAAATTGGGCTGGGCAGTTGGGTGATGGTCGAGCGATTAATCTGGGCGATGTCATCAACAGCCAAGGCGAGCGTTGGGCATTGCAACTGAAAGGAGCAGGGCTGACACCTTATTCGAGGACAGCCGACGGTTTGGCTGTATTGCGTTCTTCCGTACGGGAATTCCTGTGCAGCGAAGCGATGTATTACTTGGGTGCGCCGACGACACGGGCGTTAAGTTTGGTGACGACGGGTGAGCAGGTCATCCGCGATATGTTCTATAACGGCAATCCGAAAGCCGAGCCAGGGGCGGTCGTTTGTCGGGTTGCGCCGTCGTTCATTCGGTTCGGGAATTTTCAGATCTTTGCTGCCCGGGGCGATCTGGCACTTTTAAGAAAAATAACAGATTACACGATAACGACCCATTTCCCGCATTTAGGTAAGCCTTCAATCGATGTTTATCTGGCCTGGTTTGAAGAAGTCTGCCGAACTACAGCGCAAATGATTGTGCATTGGCAACGGGTGGGCTTCGTACATGGCGTGATGAATACCGACAATATGTCGATACTAGGCCTGACCATTGATTACGGTCCTTATGGCTGGCTGGAAAATTACGATCCCGACTGGACACCCAACACCACCGATGCAGCAGATCGGCGTTATCGTTACGCGAATCAACCAGCCTGTGCATTCTGGAACCTGGCACAATTGGGTAATGCGATTTATCCACTTATCGGTAAAGCCAAGCCTTTAGAACGAGCATTGAATGTGTTTACGCAAGTTTTTGCTGAACAGTGGCAGTTTATGATGGGCAATAAGTTAGGTTTAAACCAGTTTACATCAGACCAAGATGATGAATTGTTTGCCGAGTTACTTGTCTTGCTGCAATCAGTTGAAATCGATATGACGATATTTTTCCGCCAACTGGCTGAAGTTGAGTTAGGCAAAAGCAACTTAGAAGATGTCAATGTTGAAACACTTATCGCACCGCTGGCAGACGCTTACTATGTACCCAAACAACTTACGTCAGAGTATGTTTCACGTTTGCTTGATTGGTTAAAACACTATAACCAACGGCTATTACAAGCAGGTATTTCCCAGGAAATCAGGCGCGAGACTATGAATCGAGTCAATCCAAAATATGTCCTACGGAATTACATGGCTCAACTTGCGATAGATAAGGCGGAGCAGGGTGACTTTGCCATGATCGCTGAGTTGTTGGAATTATTGCGCCATCCCTACGATGAACAGCCAGAAAAACAAGGGTACTCTGCAAAACGACCCGATTGGGCTCGGCAACGGGCTGGTTGTTCAATGTTGTCTTGCAGTTCATAAATTTGCTTTTATACCCATTATTTCCGATCAGTCAATAAAGCGTAAATAATTAGTGCTTTGGTTATGTGGCGAGCTTCATAACAGGTAACAATGCTTGAAAAAACAATATACTAGGCAAGTCTTGCAATGATGGCTATAATCATTGTCACCCGATGCGGCAAAGACTACGGCGTTAGACAACATAAAAAACATGGGACTTCAAATTGCGAAGCTTAGGCATGTGAAACGGGCTTTCAGCAATACTCTGGTAATTTTTTTTATAGTTGCCGCATTTTCTTCCGTTGTTACTGCGACTGAGGTGGTCGTCAATAAATCTGTGCCTTCAGCTAAGTATTCCGTAGGGGATATAAGGGCTATCTTTATCATGCAAAAAAGAGTTTGGCCTGACAACAGGCAGATTAAAGTATACGCCTTGCCTGACAGCGACCCGCTTCATAAGGAATTTGTCAAAAGTAACCTGCATATGCTACCTCACCAGATCAGGCGAATCTGGGACAGGATGACCTATTCCGGCACAGGAAGTGCGCCCATTGAACTAGACTCGGAACAGGAAATGATCGACAAAATTGCCAACACACCTGATTCGATTGGTTATCTAAGTATTACGCCAAACAATGAAAACATACGCGTATTTACATTACATTAATTGCGTGTTGCCGCAACAAAAGCGAATGAGTGCGCGTGTGCGAGGGTGTGCTTACACGGTTATTGATGGCTTGAATGTATTTTTGCGCGTACTGGTTGCCAGTTTTTTATGGTTTTGTTCTAGCGACTATGTCGCCGCAGATTCCCATCTGTTACCCGATGATGTCCAGATACATGGTTTTCTGACTCAAGGTGTCTTCCATTCTTCAAATAACAATGTGTACGGGCATAGTGATGATAGTGTTAGTCCTGGCCTGACTGAAATTGGCCTTAATGCGGATTATCAACCTTGGAGAAACCTACGTTTCGCTGCTCAAGGCCTTTATAGACGGGCTGGAGATGTCGATAAAGGCACTGTATGGCTTGACTATGCGTTAGCTGACTTGACGTTATATGAATATGACAGTGGCAAAATTGGCTTACGTGGCGGGCGCATTAAAATGCCGTTTGGTTTGTATAATGAAACCCGCGATGTTGCTTTCACCCATCCCACCATATTATTGCCGCAGGGTATTTACTTCGACCGTTCGAGGTCGCTCATGATCGCTTCAGACGGTGGTGCATTTTATGCCGAACACCGCACGGAATTCGGCGATTTTGCTTTTAAATTTAATGTTGGTCTGCCCCGAAATGACCTCGATGAAATCAGGTCTGTGGTGTTGGCATCTCGACATACGCAAGGTTCGTTCCAGGCCGAACCGATCATTGCCACACAGCTAAGTTACGAGTTGAATGGCGGCGAATTTGTTTTTGCCGTCAGTTATATGGATACGGAATTTGATTTTATTCCGGCGGGATCAGATAAATTACGTAAAAGCGAAACCCGCATTCAACCATTGCTGTTCTCGGCGCAATACAACGGTGAAAAATTTACCCTGACCGGCGAGTATGAATACCGATGGAATACGTTTGGCAATTTTGCCCAATATGGTGGTGGCAAATTCATAACTGAAAGTTGGTATATTGAAGGAAGTTACCGAATCCTGGAGAACGTGCAGGCTACGGTACGCTATGACACCCTTGATATGGATATAAGCGACAGGGGCGGCGATGGTGCAATTGCATTGGGTTATCCCAGGCATACGGCTTACGCAAAGGATTGGATGGTGGGGCTGCGCTGGGATATTACGCCGTCCTGGATGCTTAAAGCCGATTATCATCATGTCCATGGTACGGCCTGGTTACCCCAGGCCGATAATCCGGTTCCAGACAAAACCTTACAGGATTGGGAACTGTATGGACTGCAATTATCCTTCAAGTTTTAGCTAGCTCTATGGGCGGCAATAGTTTATTTTTCAGTTTACGATGGAAATTGGCTATTTTGTTTGGCAGTGTCTTCCTGGTATTACAAAGTGCGTTTGCATTAATAGCCTATTTAAATGCCTTGGATGATTTTGAAAATGACCGTAAGCGTATTCGCCAAAATCACTTGGCTATAACAGAAACACTCACAGAAGATTCATTTTTGATACTGGAGCAATTTGCAGAATTAATCTCCCTAAGTCGAGATACGTCTGCGAATGCAGCCAATAAAAATCCGCAGCTCATCCCGGCGATAGCGGAAAACTGGGCGCAGTGGCAATTAATTTGGGATATAGAAAATATCGCTTTTTTTGATAATCATGGCGTGCAGATTGGCTCGTGGGGTGAGCACCTGATTAACTCAGATTTCTCTGTAAAGCGGGTATTAAAAAATGAATCCCCTGGGCATCAAATATTTTGTCCTGAGAACTGTTTTCAACAGGTCATTATTCCAGTCATGGGACAAGCAAAAATTATTGGCGTTGTTAGCGTGATAAGGCCATTTTCCGATGTCATCATCAAATATAAAAATGCTGCTGAGTCTGACATAGGTATTCTCATTGCCGATCATATTAAAACTCCGAGAGTGCAATCGGGTTGGGCTTATAAACTGTCAGCGATGACAGAACCTCAAAAAAATGCACCGGTATTTGAGTATGTTTCACAAAATTATCCTATCGAGGATTTATTGAATACCAACAAACGGGTAGAGCGAGGTGATGCCGTTTACGAAGTCCTAATACGACCTATCCAAAAAAATGATAAAGCTACCGGCGGCCCTTTCTTTTTCTTTGTGGATGACATTACCGAAGATATTCACCGCCTGAATTCCGATCTTAAACGGATCTGGCTATACGGTTTGCTTGGTTTATCAGCGGCATTATTTTTTATCATACTCGCGCTGCATGTTTCCTTACGGCGTATTACCCGTCTTTCGACGGCATTACCTTTGTTGTCAAAAAATCATTTCAGTCAATTTCGCAAGCAAATCCCAAAAACAGATATCTTTAGTGTCGGTTATGACGAACTAGATAAATTGAGCCATACTGCGCTCACTTTAGCCGACCAGCTTGAATTTCTTGAACAGAAAATGCATGGGCATACGTTTAATTTGTTGGAAAAAAGCCAGGAGTTAGCCAAAGAACGTGATTTCATCCGCCAGCTTTTTCAGTTGGCACCGATTATTATTATCATCCAAACACAGAATGGGATTATTTTAAAAATTAATCATGCTGGATTGGAAGGACTAGAAGCACATGATAATACGGTTGTCGGTAAAGTTTTTGAGTTATTTATTCCTGAAGATGACGAGGAGCATCTAAAAAAATTAACCCAATTACGCGCTGGTGAAAACGGTGATTTGGTTGAAATTGACGGGCATTTTCTGACAGAGACCGGAAAAATTCGCGAAATATCCTGGCTGCATAAGTTGCTGGCAAGTAAGGAACATGCCGCTGAAAAAGTTGTTTTGTCGTTGGGCTTCGATATTATCAGAAGCCCGTAATGTCAGGATGGCTTATTACGATTACTTGACGGGGCTGGGAAACCGACGCAAGTTTAATGAGGAGTTCGCCCAGAAATTGGCCTCTGCCGAACGCTATGGTTATCAGCTTGCCTTGTTTTATCTTGACCATTTTGAGGTGATTAACGATACCAGCGGCCATGATGTTGGCGACAGTTTTTTGAAAATGGTCGCCAACACCTTGAAAGGAGCGATTAGGACAACAGACTTGATCTGTCGATTGGGCGGGGATGAGTTTATTCTGTTGATGCCCTATTCCGATACGGCTGGCGTTGACTCTACATAGCTAATAAAATTAACAGTGTCCTGAAGGAACAGGTGTTTAGTCGTGCAGGTAAAAGCCATGTCGCTAGTGACAGTATTGGGGTTGCGGTCTATCCATTGCATAGCAATACGGCAACGGATCTTATTAGCAACGCCGATTTGGCGATGTATCGGGCTTAAAGAATTGGGGCGAGGGCAATATCATATATTTAACGATGATTACGATTATCGGAGAAAATCTAACCAAACTGTGCTGTGGCGAAAAATCCTCGAAGATGCTATTGAGGAAGACAAGTTTGTGCTGTTTTACCAGCCAATTCTCACGATTAGCACTAACGATATAAGCCATTTTGAATGCTTGGTGCGGATACAGCAAGATGATGGGACGGTTATTATGCCCAACGATTTTGTTTTTCATGCGGAGGAGTTGGGCTTAATCAGCAAAATTGACAGAATAGTCTTAAAAAAAGCCCTTAAGCAACATATAGTGCTAAATCGCAAAGGCAAACATTATAAGTTAAGCGTGAATATCTCCCGGCGGTCATTTGATGATGTCAGTATTTTTGGCGATTTCGCGCAATTCTTTGATGATCCTGATGTTGATCAAAAACGGATTATATTTGAAATAACAGATTCTGCGTCGGTATCTAATAACCAGTTGACTAATTTTTTGATTAATCAAATTAAAGAATTGGGTTGTGTACTTGCACTAAATGATTTTGGGATAGAATATCCATCTTTGCATTACTTGAAAAATGCGCCTATTGACTACGTTAAAATTGATGGCTCCCTGATTCGGCAAATTGATAAAAATAATGACGATAAGGTTTTTGTTAAAGGCTTGGTCGAAGTCGCCCAAGCCTTCGGCAAAAAAACGGTGGCGGAATATGTTGAAAGTGAAGCGATATTAACGATTTTGAAGGAGTTTGGCATTGATTACGCACAAGGCTACTACATTGGTAAGCCGGTAGCGATGGAATAGTCTTGCATTTTGTCGGTTCGGTCGGCAATTCCCGCACAATAAATAATCAGTAACATATAATTATGAAAAAACTAAAATGCGCTGTAATTGGTGTTGGCTATTTGGGTAAATTTCACGCCGAGAAATATGCCTCGCTGCCCGATTGCGAGCTTGTGGCAGTTGTCGATGTTGATGCTTCAGTCGCAGGTCGTGTGGCTTCGGGTTATGGCGCAAAATCCTATACGGACTACCGGGAACTTCTAGGCCAAGTCGATGCGGTCAGCATTGTCGTGCCAACCACTTATCACCATGCCGTTGCCAAAGATTTTTTGCAAGCAGGTGCTCATGTCTTGGTAGAAAAGCCTATTACCGTGACTGTTGCCGAAGCGGATGAACTGATCGAACTGGCAAAAATGCGGCAACTTGTTTTGCAAGTAGGGCACTTGGAGCGCTTTAACCCAGCCGTATTGGGGTTAGAAACCGATGAAAAACCGCTATTTATCGAATCTCACCGCTTGTCGCCGTTCAATCCACGTGCCAATGATGTCAGCGTGGTGCTGGATTTGATGATCCATGACATAGACATTATCCTGGCTTTAGTGGATTCAGAGCTTGAACGGATTGATGCCAGTGGCACTGCCGTTTTAACGGGAGGAACAGATATTGCCAATGCCCGTTTATTGTTTTCAAATGGCTGTGTGGCGAATGTAACCGCCAGCCGGATTAGCATGAAAATGGAGCGCAAAATGCGTATGTTCAGGCCGAGTTCTTACGTGTCTGTCGATTTTCAGAATCGAGTATTGACCAAACATCGGACGGGCACGAAAGAAATGTTCCCCGGCATCCCTGAAATCGTCACCGAAGAATCGGTTTTTGAAAGCGGCGATGCTTTGCTAGAAGAAATCAAGCATTTCGTGAACTGTATACAGACAGGAGACAATCCGCTGGTGTCCGGGGAAGCAGGGAAGAGGGCACTGGCGACCGCAATACAAATAACGCGTTTGTTGGGGGAGTAACGGGCATTTCGCCTCCCTCACGAAGGCGAAAAGGATGCAATAAAGTTGCGTGGGGGCTACTTCTTTGAAGTTGAATCAGTTGGTGGCAAAGGCAGTGTCTTGCTTTGCTTGTTGTCAATTAAAGGTGAAGGTTTGCTTTCCGAAGTTATTTTTTGCTTTTCCACGGCAACATTCGAATCAGTCTTGGTTGGGGCGGCTGTGTCATCATCGCCCAATAAATCGGGATCAAGATCGGGTGATGTGGTTTCAGTTTTGCCGTCAGATGCCAAATGGTTACGCCACTGCAAAAATGATTCCCGCGTGAACACATAAGGATCCAGTGCAGCTTCATCAATAAATCTTAGTGATCCTTCAGCATTGGCTCTTTTATTGATCAAAGAAATAATTTGCACGGGCGCACCGACATAATTGACAGGATTGGCAGCCGTATCAAATACCGCACCAGGAATTCCGCGCGTGGTTATCGGCCCTAAAAGCGGCAACACCAGATAAGAACCTTGGGGAACGCCCCAGACTGCAAGGGTCTGTTCGAAATCTTCATCATTAGCTTGTAGCCCGACAGTTTTCGCTACATCAAACAATCCCGCCATTCCCAAAGTTGAGTTCATCAAGAAACGACCAGTATCTTCGGCGCTTTGGGAAAATTTTGCTTGTAAAACATCGTTCAAGACGACATTGATCGTTTGCAGGTTATTGAAAAAATTGGACACACCGGTTTGCATAAATTGCGGTGTGATAAATTTGTAAGCATCGGAGATAGGCTTTGCGACGTAATCATCAACGTCATCATTGAAGGCGTAGATTTTGCGGTTAACATTTTCGTAAGGATCAGCAACCTGTTCTGCTGTAGCTTGTCCAGACGAGCCTTGAGTGGTCGTACAACCTGACAAGCTGAAAGTAAAGGCAATCAACAGTATGTTTGTTAATTGCCATCTACATGGAATGTCTAGGAAGGAGGATGTGATTGACCTGTTCATATGCAAAAAAACCTTAAAACTAATCTTTTTGTGTCGAGTAATTTTCTATTTTCTCATTAATTTTTGCTATTAGAGCATCAAATCCTTCACGTTGCAAAATGGTCGTGTATTCTGACCTTTTTAAAGCCAAATCGCTAACGCCATTGGCGATAATATTGATGATTCGCCAGCTGTCACCTTTTTCTTTGAGCATGTAATCGAACTTGACCGGCTTATCGTTCGGAACTGTCAGCAGCGTATGCATGACAACCCCGCCCCGGGTCGTTACTTCTTCATTTTCAAAAGAGAAGCTTTCTCCACCGTAGTCTTTAAAGTTGTGTGCATAGGATGCAATGCTTAAGCGGCTAAACACATCGGTTAACTGTTGCTGCTGCGATTCCGACAGTTTTTCCCATTCTTTGCCTACCACAATGCGGGCTATCTTAGCCAGGTCATGACTATTGGAGACCGAATCTTTGAGTTTGTCATAGCGTCCTGAGTAACCGAGTTTTTTGCCATTTTTCATGACCTCGATTAAGTCTTCTTGAAACTTATCAACGATTTGTCTTGCCGCTGATTTGCTTTGTTCGGCAGCTTGGCTATTGCTCATCAGTAACAGTCCAAAGAAAAGCAAAGCAATCATTTTTAGGGCTATTTTAGGCATCGCATTTAAACCTCGAAAAATTCAGTTATATCTATAATTGATAAAGGGCGGTGTTATTCCACTACGATAGGGATTCCCGACAGGGACGGCATTGATTTTTCCATAGCATATTGCGGCACGGGTTCAGGCACCATGTCACCGCTAGTTTTTGGGCCTCTTATAGCAGTAATTAAACCCTTAATCGGGTGCTTTAACATGTCTTCAACGGCGGTCGCTTCATAGCCACAGTGAGCCATGCAGCTTGCACATTTTGGATTATTGACGGTGCCATATTTTTCCCAAGCAGTCGTGTCAAGCAGCTCTTGAAAACTGTTTGCATAGCCTTCATCGGACAGTAAATAGCAGGGTTTTTGCCAGCCAAATACATTTCGGGTTGGATTGCCCCAAGGTGTGCAGTCATAGCTTTGGTTGCCGGCCAGAAAATCAAGGTATAGCGAGGAATGGTTAAGTTTCCATTTTCGGTTTTTGCCGATTTTAAAAATACCCCGGAATAGTTCTTTTACATCCGTACCTTTGATGAAAACATCCTGCTGTGGAGCATGTTCATAGCTGAATCCAGGCGCTATGGTTACGCCTTCAACGCCCAGTTCCATACAGTAATCCAGGAACTCAGCAACTTCATGATCTTTCTCGCCTTGGAACAGAGTGCAATTGACGGTCACCCTAAAACCTTTGCCCAAAGCCAGTTTGATAGCTTCCACCGCACGCTCAAACACACCGTCCTGGCATACGGAGGTATCGTGGCGCTCTTGCATACCGTCAAGATGTATTGAGAAAGTCAGGTAAGGCGAAGGTTTGTAATCGTCAATTCGTTTTTTGAGCAACAGCGCATTGGTGCAGAGGTAGACATATTTTTTGCGAGCGATGATGCCCTCGACGATCTGAGGCATTTCTTTATGAATCAAAGGCTCACCACCGGGTATCGAGACCATGGGGGCGTTGCATTCATCCACCGCTTGCATACATTCGTCAAAAGACAGGCGTTTATCGAGAATCTCATCGGGATAGTCGATTTTGCCGCAACCCGCGCAGGCTAGATTGCAACGGAAAAGGGGTTCGAGCATAAGTACCAGTGGATACTTCTTAACTCCTTTTAACTTCTGTTTCATAAGGTAACTGGCGACAGTTAACTGTTGGCGTAAAGGAACTCCCACGAGCATTCTCCTAAAATAGATTCAAATTTACAAAATATAGTGTATTGCCTCACAGGGAGCCAATACATAAAAAATACTTAAACTGTAGTATAAAAGCAACAATTCTTATAAAAGTTTAAAAATCCGGTTTTATCTAAATGATTATCCTTGCAAATCAATCTGAATAGCCACAATCAAGATACCTTTCAACTTTTATTAAGTAAGTGATTAAACTATAAATACCCTTAACTTTGACTTAGCCCGTATTGTCGCAAGGTCGTAAACTCACTTAAAAACAACCGCCTAAGAGTTTCGCTAAAATATTACTTAATTAATAGCATTGTAACACAACTAAATAGCAAAATTAGCAACAAAACAACATTTTTTTGCAAAATACCAACAAACGGACTATCATTTATTAACTTTCGAAATAACTATCTCTCAATGCCAACCGGATATTCATGCGTGGAAACCAATTAACTCTGGAAAATAAGCATACCCTTGATGCTATGTCTGATGACGAGTTTCAGATGGCGTTGCTTGAAGGCGTGTCCAGGACATTTGCTTTGACCATCCCGCAATTGCCGGGTAGCCTTTGCAAGGCGGTCGCCAATGCTTACCTGTTGTGCCGGATCGTCGATACGATTGAGGACGAGGTCTCGCTTTCGGCCGAGCAAAAAAAATATTTTTGCCATGCTTTTATCGGCATTGTTAAAGGTGGTGGCAATTCAGAGGTGTTTGTCAGAGAATTGGTGTCCTTGCTGTCGGAAAACACGCTGCCAGCGGAACATGTACTGATTCATGTCGTGCCACGGGTTATCGGTATTACGCATCAATTTGATAAGGAACAGATAGCCGCTTTATCGGTGTGTGTAGAAACTATGGCAGAAGGTATGCCTATCTTTCAGGCTGAAAATTTGCAGAATGGCTTGCCCACATTGCCCGATATGGATCGTTATTGCTATTACGTTGCTGGTTGTGTCGGGGAAATGTTGACCCGTTTGTTTTGTCATTATTCTCCGGAAATTGCCGAACACAGGGGCGAGATGCTCGCATTAGCGGTGTCTTTTGGGCAGGGTTTGCAGATGACCAACATATTAAAGGATATATGGGATGATGCCGAGCGCGATGTGTGCTGGTTGCCGCAGGATATTTTTTCTGAGGTTGGCTATGATCTGGGCAAACTGAATTCAAAAACCAACGACGCAAATTTCAGGACGGGTTTGGAGCGGCTCATCAGTATTGCCCATACCCACCTGCACAACGCCTTAAAGTTTACTCAATTAATACCCGCCCATGAAACCGGTATCAGGAATTTTTGTTTGTGGGCGTTAGGTATGGCGGTGTTGACCTTAAAGAAAATAAAGCAAAATTTGGGTTTTACGCGATCAGATGAAGTCAAAATTACTCGAAATAGCGTCAAATCGACAATTTTCGCCACCAAACTGTTAGGCCGGAGCAACAGTTTGCTTGATCTTCTGTTTACGATGGCAAGCAAAGGCTTGCATGATCCAGCCTGGACGTATAGCCCATCTATTTCTTTGCACCGTTAGATATTTAGAGGATTGATAATGTTTACCGACGCTAATTCAGCAACGCCTTCATCGAGTACACAAAGTAGCTCAACTGCCATTGTATTTGAAGATCATCAACTCGATGTCGCTATCCATAAAGCGCAAGACAAATTGTTGAGCTTGCAGGATAAGCGCGGATATTGGGTATTCGACTTGGAAGCCGATTGCACCATACCAGCCGAATACATCATGATGATGCATTATCTTGATGACATAGATGAAGTTCTCCAGGCCAAAATTGCCAATTTTTTGCGTGCGCGTCAATCAGCTGATGGTAGTTACCCGCTGTTCACGCACGGGCAAGGTGACATCAGTTGTAGCGTAAAGGTGTATTACGCGCTAAAAATGTCGGGTGATTCCATTGATGCTTCGCACATGGTCAACCTACGGCGTTACATATTGGCTCAGGGCGGGGCAGCAAAAGCCAATGTTTTTACCCGTATTGCATTGGCTATTTTCCAACAGTTGCCGTGGCGTGGCGTACCTTTTATACCACCTGAAATCATGTTGTTCCCAAAATGGTTTCCGTTTCATCTGGATAAGGTGTCATATTGGTCAAGAACAGTTATGGTGCCGTTATTTATCTTGTGTACCTTTAAGGCAACAGCAAAAAATCCTAATAATGTCAGCATCCTGGAGCTTTTCGTTACCCATCCTGATGAAGAGCAGCATTATTTCCCGGAACGCACAGTATTGAATAAATTTTTTCTGGGCTTGGATAAGTTGGGTCGTATTGTCGAACCATTTATCCCTGCCAAAATCCATCAAAAAGCGATAGACAAAGCCAGGGATTGGATTATCGAACGCTTGAATGGTGAAGATGGCTTGGGCTGTATTTTTCCGGCTATGGTTAATGCGTACGAATCATTGATGTTGTTTGGCTTTCCTAAAGACCATGAATATGTGGCAACGGCGCGTAAAGCTATCGATAAGTTACTGGTCATCAAAGAACATGAGGCTTTCTGCCAACCTTGTGTGTCGCCTGTTTGGGATACAGGTCTTACGGCGTTGGCATTGCAGGAAGTTGATAAGGTTGGTAATGCGGAAAGCCTGAACAAGGCCTACGATTGGCTTAAAAGCGTACAGTTATCTGATGAACCTGGTGACTGGCGAATCTCCAAGCCTGATTTGGCCGGCGGCGGCTGGGCATTCCAATATGCCAATCCCCATTATCCAGATGTCGATGATACGGCAGTCGTCGGTTTCGCTATGGCCGATTCAAATTTGTCGGGGTTGGATGAATCCATCCATCGGGCCACGCACTGGATAGAAGGCATGCAGTCCAAAAATGGTGGTTATGGTGCATTCGACGTCGATAATACCTATTACTATCTGAATGAAATTCCCTTTGCCGATCATGGCGCTTTGCTGGATCCTCCGACGGCAGATGTCAGCGCCCGTTGTGCGATGTTGATGGCGAGAGTCATTAAAGACGGGCATGAATCCTATCGACCTGCGTTGCAACGCACCATCAATTACTTACGGTCAGAGCAGGAAAAGGACGGATCCTGGTTTGGCCGTTGGGGTACTAATTATGTTTATGGTACATGGTCTGTGCTTTTGGGGCTGGAACAAACCGACTTGGCAAAAACCGATTCAATGTATGTGAACGCTGTTAAGTACCTGAAGAGCGTGCAGCGCGAAGATGGTGGCTGGGGCGAAGATAACTACAGTTTTCACGATACCAGCTACAGCGGCAAATACCATTTCAGCACCGCTTTCCAAACGGCTTGGGCGGTCTTGGGTTTGATGGCTGCTGGCGAAGGCCACAGCCCGGAAGTAAAAGCTGGCATCGATTTTATATTGCGTAGCCAGCAAGCTGATGGCGTTTGGGATGACCCCTGCTTCACCGCGCCCGGTTTTCCGAGAGTTTTCTATTTGAAGTACCACGGCTACGACAAATTCTTCCCGCTTTGGGCGCTCGCTAGGTATCGTAACGAACTTAAACTGTGAGTATAGGAATTGTTGTTGCCCTGCCCGAAGAACTGAGTACCCTGACAACTAAACGGCTTGCCAAGGGGTATATTGAATCGCTTGCCGATAATATTTTAGTTGTCTACTCAGGTGCCGGTGCGGAGCATGCCTATGCTGCCGCTGAGTTATTGGTCAAGCAAGGCGCGACTTGTTTGTTCAGTTGGGGCTGTGCAGCGGCGCTAATCTCAGCTTTCCAACCTGGGGATCTGGTTTTGGCTAATCGTTGCGTGGACGCTAACCAAAAACAAATCGGTCTCTCTAGTGATGATGACTTATTGCATATCAAGCAGGGCCTTCTTAAGTATTTGTCAGTGCCTATCCACATTGGAAAGCTCGCGGAAAGCAAACACATTGTCGCGTCCAGCGTAGAGAAGGCGCAAATAGCTGCGGCTACCGGCGTAATAGCGCTAGATATGGAGAGTGCAGCTATTGCAAAAGTAGCGGAGTTGCACGGTATTCCATTTCTCGCCGTACGGGCTATTGCGGATCCCCTGGATATGAATCTGCCAAAGGCGGTCAGTTATGCCCTTAACAATCAGGGCGAAGTGGTGTTGAGTAAGTTGATCGCTTACCTCTTGGGGCATCCAGCTGAATTACCAGGGCTGATCAAATTAGGCTTACATTTTCACCGCGCCAAAAAAACCTTAAAGCGGGTAGCCGCAGAGCTTGACAAAATAATACCCTCCCTCAAAGTGGTCGCATAAAACAAATCCAATAATAAAACCGTATGTCCAAACAACATTTAAATGTTACTGATACATTCCTGCATTGGTGTGAGCGGCAAATAATCCGCTTTCCATGGACACTGCTAATGCTGTCGTTTTTATTGTGTGGCAGTATTTCATATTATGTTTACAATCATCTCGGTATTAATACCAATACCGCAGAAATGCTGTCCCCTGACTTACCTTTTCAAAAAAACCAAAAACGGATAGACCAGGCTTTCCCGCAAGACGCGGCAACCTTGATCCTGATCGTCGAAGCAAGGACACCTGAAGAAACCACGTTGGCGGCGAATAACCTGCAAGAACAGTTAGGCAAACAAGCGGATCGCTTTGATTCTGTCATTATTCCAACCGATAACCCGTTTTTCAGGCAACAGGCTCTGCTATATCTTGAGCAAAACGATCTCGATGCGCTGGCAAAAAGACTGACGGATGCTCAACCGTTTATTGGTCATCTGGCACAAAATTATCATCTGAGTGGTTTGTTTGAAATTATCGCGCTCGCCTTAAACAAGCGCGATGAAAACTTGCCAATGGATTTAAATCCACTACTGCTTGCGATAGATAACACCATCAACCAGCAACTTGTCGGCAAACCGCAGCGTTTATCCTGGCAAAGTTTATTGGCAGAAGACAAGTTAAATACCAATCCGAATCGAACCCTGGTTATTGCCAAACCGAAGTTGCATTTTAGTGAAATGCTGCCCGCAGATGCGGCGCAAACTTCAGCCAGGGAAGCCGTGCACAGTATTATGGCGGAAAATTCGTCGGTTAAAATTCGCATTACCGGCGAAGTCGCTTTAGAACATGAAGAGCTGGAAAGTGTAACGAAAGGTGCCGAATTGGCCGGTATACTTTCACTGGTGCTGGTGTTTGTCGTGCAATGGGTAGGCTTGCGGTCATTCAAGTTATTGAGCATCACTTACATTGTGTTGGTCATGGGTTTGATTTTTACGGCGGGTTTTGCGGCCATTACTGTCGGCCATTTGAATGTTATTTCCATCGCCTTTGCCACCTTGTATATCGGCTTGGGTGTCGATTATGCCGTGCATATTTGTCTTTATTACCGTGAACGCAGGGTAAGGGGATATGCCAATGACCAAGCCATCCACCACAGTATGAAAGGTGTGGGATCTTCCCTGTTTCTGTGCGCTTTGACTACGGCGCTTGGGTTTTTGTCATTTATCCCCACCGATTATGCGGGCGTGTCGGAGTTGGGCATTATTTCTGGCGGCGGTATCTTCATCGGCTTGATTATTTCGGTGACAGTGTTACCGGCGCTATTTCGTGTATGGCCTGTCAATAATCCCAAACCCATACATTCTGCCTTCGCCCCAAACTTTATTGTCACCTTTCCATTTCATTATGCAACTGCCATCCGCATCATCTCTATTTTGTTGGGGATTGGCGCGTGCCTCATGCTGACTAAACTGACCTTTGATTCCAATCCGGTTAACCTGCGTGATCCTAATAGTGAATCAGTTTCTTCTTTCAAGGAGTTGTTGAAATCGAAAGATGATTCACCGTTTGCGCTGATGACCTTGGCGAATAATCCGGATGAGGCCAAGGCAACTTCAACTAAAATGGGGCAATTGCCAACGGTACATGAAACGATTACGTTGGCTGATTTCGTCGCCAAAGACCAGGACGAGAAACTGACAACCATTGAAGACCTCAACCTGATTTTAGGCAATCAGTTGGAGAATTTCGGCAAGGCCTTGCCGGAGAACACGAATCAAAAACAGGCATTAGTCAAATTCAATGAAGAGCTGAAAAAAGCCATTGCCGAAAACTCGCCCAATTCGCCAATTGCGACCTTGCAGCAATTGCAACAACGGTTAGCAGCGTTCTTGGTACAGGCGGATAGCGCCCCGAACCCTGCTGCAAATTACAGTCAATTGGAAAGCAATATTCTGGGCTTGTTGCCCTTTACTTTGGATCGCCTGAAAACCAGCCTGACGGCAACTGGTTTTGGTATCAATGATATTCCTGATTACATAAGTTCGCATTGGTTAAGCAAAAATGGACTTTACAAGATCCTGATTATGCCTAAAAAAGACCTCAACAACCCTGATTTTCAACGTGAGTTTGTCGATGAGGTGCAAAAGGTCGATAACAAGGTTTCCGGTTTACCCGTTGCCAACCAAGCAAGTGGCGATGCTGTTGTAAAAGCCTTTATCCAAGCGTTTGGCAGTGCTTTTGTTGCCATTGTTTTAGCGTTGTTAGTGATGTACAGAAGTATTAAACAGACGGCACTGGTCATTCTACCTTTGGTGCTTGCTGCTTTGTTGACCGGAGCCACTAATGTTTTGCTGGATAATCCATTCAATTTCGCGAATATAATTGCCCTGCCGTTATTATTGGGGCTGGGTATCGACAGCAGCATCCTGATTATGCACCGCCTGCATTTCAACTTGAACGAAAATGAAAACCTGTTACAAAGTAGTACGACGCGAGGTATTATTTTCAGTTCAATAACTACGTTATGCAGTTTTTCAAGCCTGTCTTTTACCGCACATCAAGGTATGGCGAGCATGGGTTTATTGTTATCTATCGGTTTATTTTTTACTGTCGTTTGTTCGTTGATTGTTTTGCCGGCCTTCAGTGGAAAGCGGGTTTGATAGTTATTTAATCAATTTCGGACAATTTGTTGGCACTATTTTTTTTAGAGGAAGCAAATGGCTTTTAGTATCGCCAATCTTTTTGAGCAACATAACCCTGACAAGTTCGACCTGTACGAACAGTTCCTGAATAACCAGATGGTCAGGGTACTGAAAACTATCGGTTATGACCGGCATTATAAAAGCGGGGTTGGACAATACCTTTATGACCAAGATGGCAGCGAGTATCTCGATTTGCTGAGTGGTTTCGGTGTGTTCGCTTTAGGGCGGAACCATCCGACCATTCGAAGCGCACTGGAAGAGACTTTGGCGTTAGATTTACCCAATCTCGTCCAGTTGGACGTTTCTGTGCTCAGTGGCTTATTGGCGCAAGAGTTATTAAAGACTACGCCAGATAACATCACCAAAATGTTTTTCTGCAATTCTGGTACGGAAGCGGTTGAAGCCGCCATCAAGTTCGCCCGATTTACTACCAAGCGCGAAAAAATCGTATTTTGTGAACACGGTTATCACGGCCTGACGATGGGCGCTTTGTCTTTAAATGGCGAGGAAATATTTCGTGAAGGTTTCGGGCCATTAATTCCGGGTTGTAGTTCAATACCCTTCAATGACATTGAGGCGTTGGAACGCGCTTTAAGCAACAAAGATGTTGCCGCCTTTGTAGTCGAACCCGTCCAGGGGAAAGGAGTCAACTTACCGGATGATACTTATCTCCCAGAGGTTGAACGGCTTTGTAAAAAATACGGAACATTGTTTGTAGCCGATGAAGTTCAAACCGGACTGGGTCGCACCGGTAAATTTTGGGCAATCGACCATTGGCAAGTTAAGCCAGACATGATCTGCATGGCAAAAGCCTTATCCGGTGGGCATGTGCCTGTGGGTGCAGTCGCGATGACCCAGCAGGTTATGGATACGGTCTACAACCGGATGGACAGGGCGGTGGTACACGGTTCAACTTTCGCAAAAAATAATATGGCGATGGCGGCTGGGTTGGCAACATTGCATGTCTTGAAAGAAGAAAAGCTCATCGAAAATAGCGCGGCGATTGGCACGGATCTCATTAATTCTTTGAATGCCTTGTCCGGCAAATATGAATTCCTTAAAGAAGTCAGAGGGAAGGGCATGATGATTGCGATAGAGTTTCAATCACCGAAAAGCCTCCGGTTGAAAGCGGCTTGGGCGATGCTGGAAGCCGCGAATAAGGGGCTGTTTTGCCAAATGGTGACCATCCCTCTATTTAAAGAACATCGTATCTTGACGCAGGTGGCTGGACATGGCATGAATGTAGTCAAGTTATTGCCGCCTTTAATGATTACCCAAAAAGATCGGGATCATATCGTCAATTCGTTCGATAAGGTGATTGCCGATACCCACGAAATCCCGGGTTCTATTTGGGATCTGGGTAAAAATTTAGCCAGTCATGCGTTAAAAGGAAAAGCAAAAAAATAAGTTGTAGAAGTTATGAAAAAGGGTCTTTTAGTTATCAGTATATTGTTAGTCGTCGTGTTCAGTGTGGGGCAATTGTTTGCCCATGCGGTCGTGACCGATCATTCTTTGAGAATAGAACAGCCAACTGCTAATCAGGCAAAAAGAATTGAATTGACGTTTAATTCAAAAATTGAGCTGGGCTTGTCGCAGGTTTATCTAGTTAGCAAGGGCGATAAGCATACGTTACTGACCATCAGTGAGGGAACTAAGCGCGGTAATGTGGCTGTGGATCTTCCGGCATTATCGGCTGGCGAATATGCGCTCAGGTATAAAATATTTGCCGCTGACGGACATCTCACCGAAGATGTTATCCATTTTTCTGTCACTCCCAAAAATTGATTTTGCATGGCTGGTATTGCTGATTTTCTTGATTCATTAATCGGTGGTTTTGACCTGATTTGCTTCTGTTTAATAATCGGTGGATTATTCTGGGGAACCTGTATTTTACGCCCTTGGCATCGTCAAAATGGCTACAACGATGTGTTGTTGCAAAGCACTATCAGCCTGATTTTCAAAGGTGGCTTCTGGCTTGCGGTGGTGCAGTTGTTCAAGATTGTTCTCAAAATATGGCTTATGGCGGCGTTGCTGAATAAATGGCCGTTTCCTGAGTTTGCCGGGACGACTCAATTTATCGGCGGCATCGGCAGGACTTTATTGGCTTTATTGCTGGCGGGGTACTGCTTTTACCATCTTCGTAATTTTTCTGATTCCAAAAAGCATTGGCTGACAGCCAACGCGCTTGCTTTGCCGATGATCATTTCAGGTGCTTGGCTGGTACATGGGGCGGGGCGTTTTGAGGATCAAATGCTTTTAATGTCGCTCACTGTGCTGCATCAAGTCGCGGCGGCTATATGGATTGGCAGCGTTTTTCAGTTAGTCAACCTTTGGTTGTTAAGATACCGTCGAAAAGTAGCCGATACCTTATGGCCACAGTTGCTAAATAAGTTTTCGCCTTACGGAATTGTGGCCGTCTCGGCAATATTATTGTCTGGATTGCCTATTGCCCTCAAATATATAGATACCTGGAACGGATTGATTGGCACTGGATATGGCAACTTGCTGACTGTAAAAGTCATTCTGCTTGGCCTTGCGTTGGGTTATGCGTGGTTGAACCGTTCTGCTGTATTAAGTTATGGCACTTCCGGTAATGGCTATGCGTTAACCAAGCGCGTCCCTTACTATATCGAAGCGGAAACTTTTGTGTTGGTGACGTTATTGTTTACTGCCGCCAGCCTCGCTTCACAGCCGCCATCGGTTGATATTCCAAGTCTGACAGCCAGTTGGCAAGAAGTGTTGGAAACATTTAAGCCACAAATTCCATTGACCCGATCACCGACACATTCGGCTTTAATTGCCGGGGAAGCGGGGCGGGTTGCCATTGTCGGTAAAGTGCCTTCCGTTGCCGCGACCGAATGGTCTAATTACAACCACAATATTTCTGGTATTTTCCTTACCGTGATGAGCTTCTTTGCTATGCTTTCATACGTAAGGCAGTTGCCGTCATTGCAAGCGTCCGGGAAGTTTTTGTCATTTAGCCAATACTGGCCTATTGGTTTTGTGGGCTTGGGTATCTTTTTGTTTTTCCGCAGTGATGCCGAAACCTGGCCGCTCGGACCTATTGGTTTTTGGGATAGCACATTCAATAACGGTGAAGTATTGCAGCACAGGATTGCGACATTATTGGTGTTTACATTGGGCGTTATCGAGTTTTATGCCCGATTTCATCGACATGCTTGCCCTCGTTTGGTTTTTGCCTTCCCCGTATTAGCAGCATTTGGCGGCCTGATGTTGCTCACACATTCGCATATTGGTTTCGAACCTAAAAGTGCCTTCCTTATCCAGGTGGGGCACACTACGATGGGCGTATTTGCTTTGATTTTGGCGTGTGGGCGCTGGCTGGAATTAAAACTGGACAGTCCTGGGAAAGAAATTGCCGGTTTTGTTTCTGTTGCCGCCTTGTTCCTGATTGGTCTCATTTTGATGTTTTATCGCGAGCCACTTTACTGATTATACCTATGACAACTCTATTTCCCTTGTTGGATCAGATCACCTATCCTTCGTGCATCAAAAAGCTCAAGAAGCCGCAATTGAAGGCACTGGCGAAGGAATTGCGGGAATACCTGACGCAGACGGTGAGCGTGTCGGGCGGTCACTTTTCCGCGGGCTTGGGCACCGTTGAACTGACCGTCGC
>JABFQX010000076.1 GCA_013141505.1 Methyloglobulus sp. | reverse complement strand
GCTGGTTTGCTGACGGTCGGCAACAGATTTGTAGCGGCGTGAGGTCATGTTTATATGAAACTCATTATATTTATCAATCGATTACATTATATCATATGGGGTGAAAATAATACTTTCACAGTCTCTACCGCGGCACCGCCGTCGAATTTGTCGAGACGGCGTTGAAGCCCAAGCTGCACATTTCGCACTTGTGTCCTTTGGGTAGAAGATCAAGGACGCTTTCGCCGTCCTGCCCACGCGCTGGATCGTGGGACGGACGTTTGCTTGGCTGGGCAATTACCGTGCAAGAAATATGCAATTTTGCAAGGCGAAGCGAAGCGTAGCGGGCTGTGTACCCTGTGGGTAAGTGTCTGGCTTTCCGCTGTTTATTCTTCTTCTATATCTTTATAAGTAACTTTGATGATGTAGGCTTTCAATATGAACCATTTTCAGGGTGAACGAAGAACCATATAGTTTTTAAATAACTTAGATAAATCGACATCTTGCAAGGTCTAGCGCAGCAATACGAAGTTACGTAAAGCGTTGATTTTATTTGATGAGCATAATATGAAGGTTACGTTTTGGCTAAGGTGGGAAGAAAGACTAATGGGGTTTAGCACTCTTGCACGATCTTTGGTAATTCGCTTGAGGTTAACTTCAAGCCGCCGTTACGCAACTTAGCAAACGTAGATAGCAAGGCAACAAAATAAACAGCTAACCGAATCCTGCTCTGACTTTAGGATGAGCAGGATTCGGTTAGGTACTTAGTTTGGAAGGTTAATAGCTACCTAAAGAATAGGCTTAGTGGAGGCTTGAAGCTGACCAGCCGTAAGCGTCAACACGGTTTCAATACTACTTCCTTTTCATTAACTTTCGATCACGATATAAATTAATCAATAGGGAGGTATCAAGCCCTAGTCAAGGCTTGATAAGCGAAGCAAGGATATGATATAGCTTCGTTGGACGCTGCAACCCCTCGCATAGGATGGCATAATATAAGCAATATACTCATCTATGTTAGGTAGCGTGACTGCTTCTAACCGTGGTCGGTAAACCCAAAAGGTGCGCCGATACGCTATTTCAAAAATATCAAAAATCGCGCTACCCGCATTCAATGCAGGTGGTCGCGTATGTCGTCTAAAAAATCCCAACTTCTAGCGAATCCAAAAACGGATTTGTTACCCTCGTCCTGTAATACGAGGGTAATACGAGGGTAATACGAGGGCAAAGTCCCCCCAATATGAAAAATGTTTTATAGAGTTGGTGTAGTTTCACTATTAGAGAGCATTTTCTTTACCATGTTTTATCCGAACAAGAAGCAGAAGCGTTTAATGTCGATGCAGAATTTTCGGCGGGTTCTTCCAGATTTACGAGGTCACAAAAAAGGGCAGGTGATTTATATTCCGATGTCGATACTTTATCCATAAGCAGTATTGAAGCATGGTCTCGATACATTCTTTTTGATCTTCTTGGTTTGCCTTTTGTTGAATTAACCAGTGAAAATCGTTTTTTCAAGTTTTATGAATCGCGAATAAAGGTAGGTGAATTTGGCTATGTTGGTTGCATGGGGTGGTGAAAAGCAAAATGGAACTATCTTGTTTGACATTAACGGTACAGGTTGCGCCAATGTTGCGGGTTGGGAAAAGCTGGCTGAATTTTTAGAACCGTTAAGCGCAAGGCTTACACGGGTTGACCTTGCTTATGATGATTACGAAGGCAAAATTATCGACTATGAAAAGTTCAGGCAATGGTATTTTGACGGCCAATTTAATACTAACGGTAGACCACCAGAGCCAAGTGAAATAGGCCATTTGCCCCCTCATAAAGGCCGCACTTTTTATGTAGGTAATCGTCAGTCGGTGAAAATGGTTCGGGGTTATGAAAAAGGCAGGCAACTAAAGCAACCTGATTCCCCTTGGTTCAGAGCTGAAGTTGAATTCAAGAGCGGCGGGCGCGTGTTGCCACTTGATATGCTCATTAATCCAACAAAATATAATGCCGATCTGGTGAAGTCCCTGCTGCCAAGATAGGCAAACGCTGGTTATTCATGGAAGTAGACCTTACAAACTGGCTACGTTTAATACTCCCCGCTAGCGTTGCAGGGTGAACAAACAACGGAGGTAAAACAATGTCACTCTACAAACGAAAAGATAGCCCTTACTGGTGGATTAAACTTGAAATCAACGGAAGACGAATACAGAAAAGCACTGGGACTACCGATGAAAACCTAGCCAAAGAGTACCAAGCCAAAATTGAGCACGAACTATGGAAACAATCAAGGCTCGGCGTTAAACCCGGTTATCTATGGCAAGATGCCGTGTTGGAAAATTTCACCCAGAATGACCGGTGCTATTATAATGGCTGACCAGTCGATGCGAACTGACCAGCCATTTCCGTAGTGACCAGCAGAATCATGATACCTGTAAGAATATCAAGCATTCTTTACCAGTAAAGTAATGCCTCTGCTGGCCATTTCACTTAATCGAACCAGGTTAACAGCCCTAATTTCCCAATCCCTTGCGCTTTCTCATAGACCCACCCGTAATGACTATCCGGTGCGAAACATGGATTATCCTGTCCAGTATGGCATCGGCAACGGTCGGCTCCTTGATCCTGTCATGCCAACTATCGACCGGGTATTGGCTGGTCAGGATAATTGAGCTTTTACCTATCCGGTCATCGATCAGTTCCAGAAATTCACGGGCTGAAGCCGCACTAATCGGTGACAACAGCCAATCATCCAAAATCAGGACGGATACTTTAGACAGTTGCGCGCGAAGCCTTGGCAACGACCCGTCGCCTTGGGCAATCGTGATCTGCTCGAGTAACCGCGATACCCGAAAATAACGCACAGAGACCCCGGAACGGCACAATCTATTGCCGTAGGCGCAGGCCAGCCAGGATTTACCGCTTCCCGTCGCACCGGTGATAATGAGATTTTGCCCTACCTCTACCCAATGGCAGTTGGCGAGTGTCAACAACAACGGACGATCAAGCCCCCGTTTAGGGTCATAATCGATATTTTCTATACAAGCGGACGGTCCTTTTAATTTTGCACGGGCCAATAACCGGGCGCACTTCTTGGTTTCGCGAAGCGTGATCTCTGTATCAATCAGCAACCCTAACCGGTCTTCAAAAGGTAAGGCTTGAGCCTCAGTTTGCTGACGTTGGCTTTCCAGGGCGCTCACCATACCAAATAGCCTAAGTTCCTTTAATCTACTTACAGTTTCATGATTCAACATTTTATTACCTATTTATAGTAGTTTGCGCCGCGAAGGTTTTCATGCGGTTCCAGTGTTTCAGAGTCAGATGTATCAGTTGGGGGAAGTGATGGGTGGCCTAATTTATCCCGGCCAGTACGAAGTACGGAACGGATGCTGGTCAGCGTAGGCGAATTGATTTGAAGCGCCACGGATGCAGCCGATTCCAATCGTTCCAGGCCATACAGCTTGCCTTCTTCCACCAATGCGACACAGGCGCGGAAGCCGCTTTCTGGATGGGATTTCTTTTCCAACAGCAGGCCAAAAACTTTTTCTGCCGAATCCCCGACCGACTGCGCCCAAGCAAGCAACCGGGTAGGAGACCAATCGGAATGATGACGGTGGGAGGCAGGCATGAATTCCTGCACTACAGAACGCTGACCTGGCACATGTAGCCGGGCATGGCTTGCAACCCGACGATGTTTGTGAATGAATTCAACGGTTCTTATGGTCGCCCTGATGTCAACATACTGATTAATAAGCTGATGGGGCACCATATACAAACATTGGTCATACTCGACCTCATAATCCCTGCCAACCCTAACCTTAAGCTTCCAATCGGCATATTCATAAGGTTGTTCAGGCAAAGGTTTAAGTGCTGGTTTGTCGATCCGCTCAAATAACTCAGACCGGGTGCCTTGGAGTTTCTGGAATGGCCTGTTGTTATATTTTTCCAAGAGTTCCCAAATAGCTTCATTGGCTTCCTCTAAGCTATAAAAGGTGCGCTTACGCAGTGCCGCCAGTATCCATATTTGGGCAAGCCAGACAGCGGCTTCTACTTTTGCTTTGTCCTTAGGCTTATGCGGGCGGGCCGGAATGATCACAAACCCATAATAACGGGCCATATCAACATAACTGGCATTTAGCTTGACCTTATCCTTTTTGTGTTCGATGACTGCCGATTTAAGGTTATCCGGTATTACCATAGAAGGTGCACCACCGAAATAAGTTAATGCATTGACATTGGATTGGATCCAATCCGGCACCTGCTGTGACCGTGAAGCTTCAACATAAGCCTTGCTTGAAGCGCCCATTGCGGCAACAAAAATTTCTGCCAGCCACACTTCGAAGGAGTACACGGAAGCGTAACGCGAGTGGAGCGGTGTACGACGACCCCCGCGTAGCCGTAGGGGCCGGGCGTGTTGACGGAGTTGGAGCGCGAGCGGAAGCGTAGTCAACATGCAAGGCCATCCGACACGGCGTCAAGTCATTTGGGCAGTCGTGATGCACAGCGTACCGAAGGGGAGTTGTGCATCGTGACGAACCGAGGACGAACGCGGGCAGCCGAAGGCATTAACCGCCACGTGATTTTTCGCCGCTAAAATCGGATGGATCCCATTTTAGCTTTCGCGAAAAATAGTGGCGCGCTTAACCAGTTTCCCGGTTGGTGATCGGAAGTTTTTTGCCCGAATAATCGAGAAATAGTTTTTCACCCGCACGGTGGGTTTGGCGCATGGCAATATCTAATTTCCCCAACCATCTTCTATACAAACGGGTAATATAGCTAAAAGAATAGCCATCTGGGTATTCGGCACGGTATTCTTGCCAAAGAATTTCCAGAGTGACCCCGCGTATTTTTAGTTCGTTATTTATATGTTCAAAATTGGGCAGGGGTTTGGGTGAATCGACATGCTTTAAGCGGTTATCGAAAAACTGCTCAAGTTGCGTGTCATCAAATTTGTTCAATGCTTCCTCTGTTAGTTGGTGCTTGACACGGATACGGTCATAACGCCGTACCGTGTTGTGGCTGACACAACAGATTTTAGCGATTTGACGGTAGCTCATATCACCGACACAGAGAATGCGAAGCAATTCGCGGACAATACTCATCTTTCAGCCTCCTCTTAGGGCATCCCCAAAGAAATTCAATAATTTTTTGCAAAAGCCAGCCGCGCATTACCGTTTTTAGGTAATGAGGCAGTGGATTCGGGTAATAAAAATCAAAAAGAAAGCCGCCCAGTCTTGACAGACGGGTTGAGGAATCGCAGAATAGAGGCGAAAGCTTGTAATTTTCACGTCATTCGGTAAAGCCTCTGAGTTCCAGCTCAGGGGCTTGCCATCCCATCATTCTTCCTGATAGTGCTTCTTCAACAATCTAATACATAGTTTTTCTACTGAATATTGGGTTGGTCTTGTTAAGTCAAATGGCGTAACGCCCGCCTGAAGCCCATGTTTTTTTATGGAATTACCAATCCCTCTAAGCAAAAATTTAATGTTGTGAAGGATCTGCTTTGGGCTTCACTTGTTGAGCAATCCATAGATAAAACTCCGTCTTAAGAAATAAGCGGCTACGGCCAACCTTAAATGAAGGGGGCATAGGCAAGCCTTGGCTGAGCCGGTTTCTGGCTGTTGCCTTGGTAATTTTCAAAACATTACAGACATCCTCAAGGGTCATTGTTTCCATTGCAGCCTCTTGATTTAGCTTAAACATCACGTTGTATCATGATAAAAAAGAATTTAAATAATTGATGCTCCCTGTTTTGGACACTTGAATTTATGCCGCTCTACATTAATGACGAATTTATAGAGTCGGCAAAACTATCTTTACCTGTGTCCAATGCACTAAAAGCGATCAGATACGCAATGGAAGACCGCGCTGTCACGCCCAGCCTAGCCCTTGGGCTGATAAAAAAGCATCTCCAGCCACTGATTCCGGCAGAGCATCAAGATATATTGGGAAATTTAAAAAAAGCTTCCTGGGATAGGCTAAATTGGACACGTCCGTCATTTGTTTTTAGGGCCGATGAAGCCAATGGACTCTTGTCTCAAATAGATATTTGTATCGATTGCATCTGTAAATATACGACATACCCGCCCAGGGGGTGGCTTAAGTTTGACAAGATCGAAAACAATATTTTTTTGCAAATCTGTGGTTTTCTAAAAATTGATATTACAAAGTTAAGTATTTGGATCGGGGCAAGTTTGATATTTTTAGTGCCTGTAAATACTGCTGGCGACAGCCTGTTCCCGGTCGTGCAATATGTGCGCTACATACCCCTAGTATTAAACATGTTTCGCTTAAGATAAGTGGCAGTCAGGAGGGAAAGGACAGGACATCTTATGCCGATTACAAAGAAGCCAGTCGCCAGAAAGAGGCTTACGACAAGATTGTCAATAAAATGCTCACAAAAGAAACCATCAAGTTCCATGAAAGTAATTTCGGCGACCCTATCCTGCTCCCTGATAATGGCAGATGGGCATGGCTGAACCTACGGCGGCCACTGGTGGCGCAGCTATTGCTTGAAGACAACAAACCCATTGATGATAAAACCATTATTGACAGCTTGCTTGCCGTACTGCACAGCCCAGAAAACTTAACGGGGACTTTGCTAAAGCCCTACATAAGGGCGAACGGCCACATCAAGGAGAATCCCATATTGATATGGCCGATGTTATTGCGCGCTGAGGCATGGCTGACCGTAAGGGCGCAAAAAAGGGGCAATTGGGGTGGCAAACGCAACAATAAAAATGATGAACCGCCACCCATTTTCAAAAATACCAAGTTGGCGCGGACAATAGAACGGTTGGAAGCGGAATATGGCTGGCAACCCATCAATAAAAAGCAATTTTACAAAGACAATGCCTGAAAAATTATAACCGACAGTAATTTTCTCAACCGTATAATCTGCTTAAACAGGCGTGTCCGTTGGAAACTGCTAAATGCTTTTCCAGGATTCGTATCACAGCAAAACTCGTACCTTTATCTGCGAACATGAAGGAATAGCAAAAAAATTACTGAAAGCTCTTCAGATAACAGCTGCTCAACTTTTTAATTATGGACTGGTATCGGCCAACTGCGGACTCTCATCACTGTCATTACCAGGAAGATGATTGCAGCGTTTAGGTAGTATTGAAAGTTTTTATTGTCAACTGAGATGAAAAGGTGTATCAATAATCCAAAAATTTTGGATAATATCCGTTAGGTCGTTCCCAATGCAATTTCTGTAATCAAGTCACCTCAATAAGGGGGAAACTACCATGTTCAACCTAAAAAAAGATCTCGAGACATATCAAGGGATCACCCCATACGCCAGCGAACATTACGGGGTTTACCAACCTATATTGGGATGGCAATCTAAATTAACTAAGTTGTGGCTTAAGCGAAGCGGGGTCTTGATTGATCCCCGAGTGAAGCGTGTTTTAGACGGTAGAATCAAGCCTGGGCCAGATAAGGTTGAGCTATATGAAAGCTCACTACCGCATATGCTTGAATTTAAACCTGTTATTCCACCTGAATATCGTCATCCTTGGTTTGTAGCGATACCTATACAACCCGGTTCTTTGAAATCTCCATTCAAAGTAATTTTAGCAAAAGATCTTAATAGTGAGTTATTAAAATTACTACAGCTTGGTGTCCAAGCTTTTGTTGACGTAAATAATGGAGCTTTACCGAAGGATAATCAATGGGACGATATGCTAAGCATTAGTTCAAAAGGTACAGCTGGCGAAAAATTAGCAAATGAGTTAGCTTTCGTAAATGGCTCTCTTTGGCATCGCTTGTATCAAGAGTTGAAAGCTCAGGCAAGTGCACAGGATAGACGTGTTTCTGAAGAAATGATTGCATCTGCTGAGAAAAAACTTCTTGAGTTGATGCAGTATGAATCACAAATTGCTAGATTTTTGCTTACTTACGCAGAAAGGCAAGGAGGGCTAGACCCCAATGAATTAAAAAAACTATTTATCGTTCAAGAGGCGCCACCCATGAGCGACATCCTACTTCCTAACGGTTCATTGGAAAACTTTGAAGACCCCTTGGCGAATATCGACCCTAAAAGTCAAAGCGGTGCTTTGTCGCCAGTAGGGTTCGTGCATCTATTCCGGCAGTATTTCTTCGATTTAGGGGCATTTAACGGTGAACCTGTAGAACATGTTTGGTTAGCGCCTGGAACGACAATTGAACTGATAGAGGTTAGCACCCGTAAAACTATTGTTGAACGCACACAAGAAAGTTCTGAAGAAATGACTAATCGTTCAGAACAAAGCACATCAGTTAAAGACGAACTTAGCGACGCTGTGAAAGCGGAAAATGGCAGCAGCACTAAACTTGGTGTTTCAACGACACAAAATGTGAATTACGGAGTGTATCAAGGTTCAGCCACTGCCAGCTTAGGAGCTGAAACAACACGTAAGGATGCGCGCGAGACCTCCCATAAACAAAATCGTGAACAGGCAGAAAAATTATCCTCAGAGATAAAAAGGAGTTTTAAGTCAATCTTTAAAACAGTGACAGAGACGACCGACACTCGAAGCCGACGCTATGTCCTGCAAAACAATGGCAATGATCTCCGTAACTATGAGCTACGCCGAAAGATGAGAAGAGTAGGCGTACAACTACAGGATTTAGGAACGCAGTTATGTTGGCAGGTATTTATTGACGACGCTGGCGCTGATCTGGGGCTTGCCGAACTTGTACACTTTGCGGAATCACCTGATCTTGCAAACTTTAAGGAACCAGAACCGCTTCCTCCCCCTGCCAACATTTCAAAAAAAGTTACTATCCCTATCCCTTTTTCCCCAATCCTCAAGTACGACAACAACGGGCCTGGGGTTATATACGAGTGGAGTTATCAAGAAACAATCGATAGCGCATACAAAGGTAAATATCTCGGTACCCGATCTAACTCGAACGACGATACCGAATCAGATAGCCAAATAATCATGGGGCCATTCAATTGCAAATTTGATGCTCCTCAAAATAATTATAAACTGGTCGAAATCCGTATTTTAGGACCACAGGGTAGTAAATTGGGCGCGGTTAGGGGGAAACCTATCCCCAATGAAAATATGGATGGTTCGTTTTCGTGTGATCTTGTCATGCAACAGTTAAGCTTCGGAGGAGAACAAGTCGTCAATCTGGATGCTGAGTTGATATTTTCACCCACTGATAAAGCATATACAGACTACCAGGATGCACGGAAAAAAGACCTGGAAAAATATGAAGCAGATAAGCAACGCTTACTCAAAAAAAGCTTTATGGAAGATGTCCGTCAGAGGATCAAAGATGCAAGTAACATTAAATCACGACCCTCATGGGACTTGCGAGAAGAAGAGAGAACAATAATTTATCGGAAACTAATTAATCGATTAATGCTTGATAGTTGGGGATTACCTGATAGCCGGGAAAATAACCGACTCATTCATGCACGATCAGAAGTAATTCGAGCAATTTTCGATGTGGATGCAATGCTTTATTTTGTCGCACCGGAATGGTGGATGCCTAGAAAGCATAGAACACCGCACAAATATGATCCTCTAGCAAAAGTGGGTAATATCGATATCACCCTTACAGATAATAACACCGTAAAATGGGATGATATTGAACTGAGACCGGATAATTACAAAATTACGGAAGACTCAACTCCAGCAAAGCTTGGCAATTCACTCGGATGGTTACTTCAACTGGATGGCGATAACCTTCGGAATGCATTCTTAAATGCGCCTTGGGTAAAGGCGGTAATACCCATCCGACCTGGCCGAGAAAAGGCCGCCCTTAATTGGCTAAAAAGCATTGAAGGCCACGAATTTGACGGGTGGGAAGCCCCTTACCTAAGTAATAACACGCCTGAAGACCAAGCAATTATTGACGAACTTGCTGCTGAACATAAGAATCCAACCATTGGCAACGTACTCGAAAAAGTCGCCGAAAAATTGGAAAAAAATAATAGTGATATTAATAATGTTTTGGAAGCTGATAAAGTCTTCGAGACAGGTTTCTCCCATTTAGGCAATAAGAGCTTTGATGCAGGATTGCCTGCTAATCAGGTTTTTAGCCAATGGATAACCGTTCTGCCGACTGATCAAATTGTGGCAGTGGAATATAAAGCCACAGAGTTATTTGAGCCTTAAGCTACACAGAATCGCGCTTGATGGGATTCTGTTCCGAAAAAAATAGTGCCACCTAAATGTCTTGAACAGGGATAGAGATGCACAAAATCAACGCTAGATACTTTCCTAGTGGAGGACCAACCAGAATCGAAGAGGATAATTCAGCAATTATTCCCCTCGTCGATGGGGAAGAATACTTCAACGCTGTCAGAATGGAAATCGGTCGTGCTCAAAGCCCGGGTGACGCAATCTACATGTTGGGATGGCGCTTTGAGGCTGATTTTCGCTTCAACAAAAGTTCCAACGACCCTTCTGAACTGGGAACTGTCCTAGCCAGCAAAGCTGCCACCGGTGTCGACGTACGAATTATAATGCCTACGAAATGGCAGTTACTCGATTGGTTGCAAAAGGAAACGGAAAAAGAACTTCGAGATCGAAATAACAATGATTTGAATAATCTGTTGAATTGGTTTGGGCCGAAAGGAAACATTCTTCATACAGACCTGTTAAGAAAGAAAACTATCGGGCGGGACTCGCCACTCAGCAGTCGCATACTCCTTGATTACTCAGGAGAGCTTTTTGGAACGCACCACCAAAAGATGGTGCTCATATTGCGAGGCGGAGCAGCAGTGGGCTTTGTGGCCGGTATTGACTTCCTTGCAGATCGACTCGACAGTCGACGGCATGATGAAAAGCTTCCGCGCCCATATTCGACAAACCAGAAGGATACAATTAAGTATTACTGGCATGATGCTGGGGCGCGAGTTGAAGGCCCGGTGGTCAAAAGTCTCTTCTACTTTTTTAACGCACGCTGGAGCTATTGCCTGACGTTGAGTGATAGGGCCTTTAAGTTCAAGGATGGCCAGACGATCCCGTCACTCAATCCTCGGGTTGAAATGACATCTCCACGAGGCAAAGCCCAGAGTACACCTCTATCATCAACAACTCCATTGAAGGGTGTGTACCTAGCAGCAAACTTCCCGGAGAGGGATGTAAAAGGAAGTAACCCGGCCTTTCACGAACCCCATGGCATGTTTGCGAGGCCAAGTATTCACACGACTGGTGAACTATATAAGAAGGCTATCGGTTCAGCTCGTAAGTATATTTACATCGAAGACCAATATTTTAGCGCGCAATCGATGGAGGGAGTGCTACTAGAAGCCGCTCGTCGGTCTGTGAAAATCATAGCAGTGATAGGAGGTTTTAGTGATGATGAAGGAAAGTCAGTTGATCCACGTTTATCCAGCCCATTCTTGAAAAGTCTAGGAAACGACAAGGTTGCCGTAATGCAAGTTAAAGATACTATCGTTCACTCAAAGCTTATGATCATTGATGACGAATTTGTCGCCATCGGCTCCGCTAATTTCACTGATCGATCATTCATAGAAGCCGAGGACAAGGGAGGGGGAGCGGATAGTGCTATGCGTGATTTCCTTAGGGACGTCAAGCAGGCATGGAGCACTGATTCTGAGTTGACGGTAGCGGCCGTGGACGATAGGCGTAATGATTTGAACGTAGCTATGCGCCTACGGATTCTCCTCTGGGCTGAGCATCTAAGAGTCAGTGCAGAAGATCAAGTAATTTGGAGGCAACTGTCCGACCTTGAGGTGGGTCTTTCTATCTTCAATAAATCGTGGGGGCGACCAGTATCATTTGATCACGGAAACAGTCGGCTGCTTCATGTTGAAATAGTGTGAAAATTTCATACTGGGGTTTTAAGCCCTAAACCGAGGAATTTTTCCACCTTATATTAAATCAATGTGTTACTTATAAAAAATTCGTGAATACAGCCGTACCTGCTAAACTAAATCGTATCTGGCTTACAGGAAAATTTTATTTATTTCAGATAAATAACGTAGCAGATATGTTTTAAATTAAATAAAGGTAAAAGATATTTTATTTTTTACTATGATTGTTTTACTGGCTTTAATATCCTATTTTTATCTTAAATAACAATAATATAAAGTGTAAGAAATCTCAGGGTTGTTTACAGATGGGTTGATTAAAATATTGATAAAGTATTTCATAAGGTGTTGAGTTGTTCAAACCCTTATGGGGCTTAACGGTATTGTAGAAGTTGATAAAGCGGCCT
>JABFQX010000079.1 GCA_013141505.1 Methyloglobulus sp. | reverse complement strand
TAACCTGCGCGCGCAGGGCAAATAACCGGCGGCTTAGGCCGTTGCCTGGCGGCATAATAACCCGACCGACTGCCTTGCAATGCCCGGCACGCCTGACTTACGGCCTTCTCTTCCAGATGATGAAGACGTTATCAATCATTTCAGTGCGCGGGCGAAGATGCCCAAAGGGCATAAAAGGCGGACGCTTTTTTTAACGGGCCATTGCCCGATTTTAGTTGCCGGCCCTCCGTCTCCAGTTGGCGGATGCGTTGCAGTCCGGCAGTGGGGGCTTGCCGATCCCGGGCTTCCCCCATTGCTCGGCACCATATTGCCCCACCCAGCGGCGTACTGCGGTGCGACCAATCTTCATGCCGTTAACGACTTGCACCACACCCAAGCCCTGATCGACGACCATCCGTGCAACGTCCAGTTTAAATGCGGCTTCGTAATGCTTGTTTGCTTGATTCATTATTTACGCGCCTCTTTAGATGAATAATAACCTATCAAGGTGTCCGTTTTTATTAGACCATGGCATGACATTTGATCTAGAAAAAGCCTGTGTAACAAATTGGTTTAAAAAAGGCCGGATAAATCCGGCCAAGTGCGACACGATATCAGGGTGTTGCTTAAACTTTACGGTGCTGTATTTGCTCCGGCTGGCGCATAGCCTGGAATACTGATTTCGAGTGGTGTCTGCCCTTCTTGACCCATTTCCCGTAACCGTAAAGCACCTGCTAAAGCAGCGGGTGCGGCTGTTGTGCAGGTGCTTTTGGTATAGAACCAAGGTGAATCCCGCATAGAAGAACCATCGGGGTCTTGATAGTTGACATCAGTTGTATAGTCAACCCAATTCAAGCTGATAGGTGCTGAACTTGTTAACGGTTGATTAGGGTTTGGCGGGGTGACTTTTGAAGTGAACGTCAGCCCTGCCCGGTAAAGCACTTCATCAGATTGCGCGGCACCACGGGTAACAAAGTTATAGGCAATTGAGATCGGCCCACGATTTCTAAATCCGCCCCTGAGAAAATCATTCACCTCGAAAAACTGGGCACCCGCTTGGGATGGATCAAAGTCGACATTATTTAAACGAATTTTAGCCCCGTAAACGCAATTTGTGCCGCTACGCCATACTCGGTCAGTTACGGTACCGATAGTCGCACCATTAATCACTATGTTACGAACTGCATTTGCCACTTGCCCATAGCCCGCTATGGGCGGATTGTTTTGAAATATGGCACAAGTATTGTTGGCACCTGCGCTGGGGGGAACGGAGGTTCCCTGTCCAAAATTACCCGTAATATTGCACAGGGTATAGGCCGATGTACCGCCGGGCGCCGCAAAGCCATTGGGATTTAAGGTTACAAAACCGGTTGCCATGACTGAGCTTGATGCGATTAATAAACCGCCAAACAAGATATTGTTAATACATGTTTTTTTCATAAAAATTACCGAAACAAAGTTAAAGATTGATTTGCCTATGCACAATATATCGGTGCGGCAAACATTAAATTTCCTTCATCCTTGAAGGAGTTCGGGCAAAATCAAAAACCATGCCCAATACAGGTTGTCACCTGTGTTCCATCCACTGTTATCCCGTCAGGGCAGATCGCTGACAAAAAATTAGTTTGGTTGTCGATAACGGCGGTATAGGCGTTCTTCACACCGCTTAGGTTTGCGCCGCGCAAATCAGCACCGGAGAAATCAGTGCCAGCAACATCTGCATTAGCAAGGTTGGCTTGTTGTAGGTATGCCGACGAAAAATTGGCTTTCTGTAAGGTTGATTCGGATAGGTCGGCTTGGTTAAGCGTCGTTCCTGACAATGAACTTTCAGTTAGGTTGGCATAAGTCAGATCGCTTTTGACCAAGTTAGCGCCGTCGAAATGAGTGGCCGCCAAGTCGGAACCGGTTAACGTCGCACCAGAGAAATTGGCTTGCGTTAAATCCGCCCCTTTCATCTTGCTGCCATAAAGATTGGCTGAGGCAAAATTGCTTTTGCTTAGATTGGCGGCTTCCGCAATCACAGGATTATTGCCGTCGGCTTGCAAACCGGACAAATTAGCGTTTTCCATTTGGGTATCTGGGCTGATCGTGAGCGAACCCATCACACTGGCACCGCTTAAATTGGCGTTGGTCAAATCGGCAGCCCCCAACTCCCCTGACAACCGAGCCTGTTTTAAGTTTGCGCCGGATAGGTTTATGTTTTTTAAGCTACCGACTTCAGTAAAATCACATTCCCCTAAATCTGCACTTGGCGCGGGTGAAAAGCAGGCTTCTGGATTTCTATTTCGCGCTTTCTTTACCATGCGCCAATAAGCCAAACTGGTCGATGGTGGCTGGTTTTGATTGTCGTCCAATAAACTCAAGTAAGCCGCAGCTTCGAAATTTACGCGGTCATTCTTGGCATAAACTGGGCTTTCACCCCAATCGCCCCGAAAGTCACCCGGTAATTTGAGGTGCCTTTGTGCGGTTTGTTTGGGCGCGGCCTCAGCACTAATCGTGGTCACTAATCCATTTTTGTTTTGCCTGTTGTCGTCCTTAACATCTGTTGGATGCTGATGACTGTGAATAAGCGATTGCGGCCTATCAGCTAATTTAGCTTCGGGCATCGCCTGTTGATCAACCAACGAAAGCATTGGTGAATAAGCCATGATGACGGCCAGCCCTGAAGCAAGCCCCAGCAAGGGTAAAGCCAAACCTAATGTTTTGCTGTTTTTCATTATCGCCACGCAGATCCGCTAAAGGAAAGTTGGCAGAATTCTAGCGATCAAAAACCTGTTGTGATACCGCTTGCAAGCGATATGGAAGTTTTCCCGGCACTATCAGGAATTATTCCCACCTGTTCTGGCTTTGCTTACTTCTACTATATGCCAACATCAAAAATGCCGATTTAGCGGCAGCGTTCCTTATCTGAAAATAACAACAACGATGTCCAGAAAAATAAACTTTATCCGCCTGTCGCAAGGCCTTTTCTTGTTAATGATTGCTTTGTATGCAAGTTCGTGGACTTGTCTGGCAGACGACGATAGCCCAGTGGTCGAGCTAGAACCTGTCGTGGTAGAAGGCCAGGCCATCACCCATTTAGGTCCGATGCAGGGCTTGCAGTTAGACAGGGAACAGATTCCCGGCAACGTCCAATCCATCACCAGTAAAGACATCAAAGACGCGCAAGCCACCAGCTTGGGCGATTTGATGAACAGCCGCCTGCAATCGGTGAATGTGAACGATTATCAAGGCAATCCTTTCCAGATGGATATTACCTACCGGGGTTTTTCGGCATCGCCGCAAATCGGCACACCACAGGGCTTGTCGGTATTTTTGGATGGCGTTCGCGTTAACGAGCCCTTCGGCGATATTGTTAACTGGGACTTAATCCCCATGAATGCCTTATCTGGAATGGATGTATTTCCGGGCTCTAACCCACTATTTGGCTTAAATACCTTGGGCGGCGCTTTATCGTTACGCACTAAAAACGGCTTTGAAGATGAAGGTGTCAACGTCAGTTTTCAGGGCGGCTCCTGGGACAGGAAGAAGGGCGAAATTTCGGCAGGTTGGAACACAGGCAAATTCGGTGCTTTTATGGCCTTCACCGGATTTAATGAGGCAGGCTGGCGGACGAACTCCCCGTCCCAGGTTAACCAAGGCTTTGCCCGCTTCGACTGGCGAGATGATGATTTTTCCTTGCGCTTTAGTACCTTAGTCGTGGGTAACAAATTAATCGGCAATGGCTTAATCCCCATGGACTTATACCAAAAGGATCCAAGTTCGGTCTTTACCTCACCCGATCAAACTGAAAATGAGTTACAACAATATAACCTTGGCGGCGAGTATTTCTTTAATGATAACTTGAGCCTAACCGGACAAATCTACCGGCGCGACAGCAACCGTTCAGCCATTGCAGGCGATATGTACGAAGATTTTAATGAAATGGATGCCGGTAGCCGAGGGGGTAATAAAGTGGGGGCATCAGATGGCAAGACCACATCCAACGGCTTGCCTGTCTGCCAATACCAGGATGTTAACCATGATCGTATCCCCGATTATTATGTTCCCTTAGACAAGAATGGTGACGGCAATTTTGACCTAGACAATCTAGGTTATGACATTATCTATCCTGAAGCGGTCAACATTCCGTTAACGCCAAAACTAGCCGATAATGTAGCGATGATGCCGCCGTTAAACCCTGATGAATATGGCATGTGTGGACGTTTGCATTACCCTAATCCGGGCGCTAAACCCGGCAATATTTTCGGTGCGCCCTTCCGTCCCCGTAATGGCAAAGGTTTCCCGAAGGAATCTGTGCAATCGAAAGGCTGGATAGAGGGAACCCCCATCGGCGTTCTCAGCAAAACCGCAATCGACCAACAAACCGATGGTGCATCATTGCAGCTAAATTGGAACAGTGATGAGCATAAATTTATGGTGGGTGGCTCCATTGATGCGGCATCGACAGATTTTGAAACGAGCCAACGCTTGGGTTTGATGGATGCGAATCGAAGGGTTTATCTTGATCCTGGGCATATAGATCCAATATTCATAGCCGCACGTGAAGATATTAAGATGAACTCGTTTTTAGGCAAATCTACCACCATTAGCGGCTATTTTAATGAAACCTATTCGCCCTGGGATAATTTGCATTTAAGCGTTTCCGGGCGATTTAACCATACCCGGGTAAAAAACAACTTACGGGCGCGTACCCGTGCCGGTGCAGAAAATTTGCACAGCATTCTGGATATCCATAATGCTGTGCCTGATGTGATTTTATGCAACAGCTCTGATCCTTCTTCCTGCGGAACCAAAGCCAATTATTATTATGGCGACTTTAATCGTGACGTGGTGGCTCCGGTAAACGCCTATAACGGCCTGGGCAAATACAGCCAAACCGCATCTTCCGAAACTTTTGATTACACCTCGTTTAATCCATCCGTAGGCATTAGTTACCTGCCATTTAAAGACAAGGCCGTGCCTTATAAAGACTTGAACTTATTTTTTAACTGGAGCCGTGGTACACGGACACCTTCCAGTGTTGAATTGGGTTGCGCTTACGACGGCAGTTTGATACCGCAGGATCCCGGCAATCCAAACTCGCCGCTTACGCCCAAAAGTTTCGCCTCAATTGGGGGCGCCTGCACCTTGCCGACAAGTTTGGCCAATGATCCTTTCTTGCCACAAATTTTTGCCAACTCCTATGAATTTGGCTTGCGCGGTAAGGTATTTAAGGATTGGGAATGGAATGCCAGCGTTTATCGCACTGATTTAAAGGATGATATTTATCTCGTCGGTATTAGTCCTGACCGGAGTTTTTTTGACACGATTGGTGAAACAAGGCGGCAAGGCATTGAGTTCGGCTTTTCCGGTAGCGCTGGCATTGTCGATTTCCGGGTCAATTACGGCTATACCGATGCGACCTTCCAATCTGATCTCATCATGTTGAGTCCACATAACAGCAGTGCCGAAAACCGCAGGAATTCCATCACCTCGGAGTACGATACATCGGGACGGCCTTTGAAACCCCATTACGATATGATAAAAGTTGAACCGGGTGACCAAATGCCAGGAATCCCCTTGCATAACATCAATGCATCGCTGAATTTCAATATCACGCCAAAATGGGAATTGGGCGTGACGATGGTTGCTCATTCGTCTTCATTTGTACGGGGCAATGAAAACAATCAACATAGCCAAGGCAGCTATGATTACATTGAGAAATTTAACGATGACTTTACCAATCCTGGGTATATTTTAGAACGCGGCAAGCAATTTAAGGACGTAGGCAGCATCCCCGGTTATGCTATTTTCAACCTCAAAACCCGCTATGAAATCTTCAAAGGCTTTTCCATTTTTGGCATGGTTAACAATATCTTTGACCGCCAGTATGCCTCTGCCGGACGTTTGGGCATTAATCCGTTTTCACCCCCGCAAAAAGGTGCCGTCGGCGCAAGCGGTTGGAATTATAATTCTGACGACTGGCAAAACCGCACCTTTATCGGCCCAGGCGCACCAAGAGCATTTTGGGTGGGGTTGGATTATAAATTCTGAGATATCAGTAGTTTCATAAGTTGCCGCAGGTAAGGTGCATAGATTATAAATTCGGCCAAGTCGAAGGGAAATTAAACTTCACAAGGCCGGATCAATTATATTTCCTCAAGCAGGAAAAGACGCAAGTAATTATGAAGCTATCAATATGTACTGGACTGGGTTTGGGTCAGCACATCATCAGTGCTTGTTGAGTCAGCAAAGGCTTATTCCAGTGCCTTTAACACTTCGGTTATTGCACGGATGTCAGGCATTATCCAGGTGGGTTGGTAGTCGATGGCTTTCAGGTCGGCTTCTGTTGATACACCGGTCAAAACCATCAGGCTACGTATGCCGGTACGCACCGCGCCGAGAATATCGGTTTCCAGTTTATCGCCGATAGCAATAGTTTCGCCAAGATCAGCACCGAGGCGTGCAATGGCTTGCTGGTACATGATGGGTTCAGGTTTGCCGATAATAGTCGGGCTAACGCCGCTTGCCGTTTGCAAGGCCGCCAGGATTGCACCATTGCCATGGATCAGGCCGAGTTCAGTAGGCAAGGTGTTGTCGCCATTGGTGCCGATGAATTTCGCCCCGGCGCGGATATTTAGCGTTGCGGTCGCCAGCTTGTCCCAACTGATTGAATGATCCTTGCCGCACACAACCACGTCCGCGCCTTTGCTGTTTTCGCCATTTAGCTCGTACAGTCCTGTCAGTGTAAAGCCTTGTTCCTGCAAGGCTTGCACCGCACCGTCTTCACCAACGACAAAAACACGGGTTTGGGCAGGATCCATAATTTTTGCCAGATACATCGCCGTTGCCATGGCCGATGTCATGATTTCGTTGATATCAACCGTAACGCCCATGTCCGCCAGTTTTTTCACATATTGTTGCGGCGTATGGCTGGCATTGTTGGTCGCCAATATAAAGCGTAGATTCTTGTCGCGCAGGGTTTGAAAAAAATCGGTCAGTCCGCCGATGGCTTGATTACCGTGCCACAGCACGCCATCCATGTCGATGATGAGGGCGCGTATATTGGTGAAAGGGGTCATATTCATGTTCCACAAAATGCGGCTATTGTCGGGTTTAATGGCCTTGAGTTCAAGGATAAAAACCAATGCGTTGGCTGACTGAATAATCAGCGCAACAAGAAATGGTTAAGTAATTATTAACCAGTCGGGCAATTATGAAAACTTATTGATTCGGCCTTATGAAGTTTTAATTTCCCTTCGGCTTCGCTCAGGAAGCGCCTCGGTAACGTTCCCTGAGCGAAGCCGAAGGTTAGCGGTACTATTTCAAACATTAAAAGTCCGAATCTATAATACGGATCACTTAAACGAATATTACGTTGTCTTATTTTTGTCATTAAACGGTAATCAACTCGTCACATAGCTGTCATTATCAGTCGCTAATCTTTGCTCAGCACACAAATACTTGATTTTGGCAGGCTATTTCAATCCTATCAAAGGCAAGTTTAATGTGTGCGCTATCTGATGTCATTTTGAGCTTTTGCAAATTGCAGGGGCTTTTTATGGGATCGGTCAAATACAACTTAAATAACACCTGGAGTTAAAAATGAAAGTATCAAAGTTTTCGCTTGGTTTGCTGTTGGCGGCATTTTTGTTCAGCAGTTTCAATGCGGTTGCGGCTGTCCCTGCTGCGATCAGTGCATTGGACAAGGTTTTGGCACCTGCCACAACTGAATTGAAAACCAAGCTGGATGGCGCTACCAGTGATGCCGGTTACAAGACGCTGTTGGCAGCCGCGAATGCAATTGCTGCTAAAATAACTGGTGGTCGTTTGGTGATCACTTTACAAGATGGTACCGTAGTGCTTGACACCAAAGGCACCAAAAACACTTATGCCAACTTTTCGAAAAAATTGGTCGCAGAAAACCACAATACCCGTATCGCTATCCTGAATGCCCAATTGCAGGCAAGCGGTATTGGTTATGAAACCAAATACAGCACAACCGATAAAACCACGGAAAATTATTTGGCTCGTCGCTTAGGTAATTTTCTGAACAGTTCAGGCACTGCCAGACTTTCTGTCAAGCAATAAGCGGTAGAACAAAAACATTGTCAGCGTGAAATATTTTGCCAGTCCGCAAAATGTAACCATGCTGGCGATGCCTTCCAAAGATTCCATTCAATTAAAATGGTATCGGTCACTTCTGGCTGTAATACCTGCCCATATCTAAAGACTTTCACGCATTATTGATCCGGCCTTATGTGGTTTAATTCCCCTTCGGCTAGTATAAACTTTAAAGGCTGTATCTATAATTAAACAGTAACGATTAATGTTGATTTTGTTCAACAAAAGTTTTCCTACCTGCCAATCAGTTGTGCATTACAGGCTGGATCACATTACCACGTGATGCATTGCCTGATACGGTTTGTGCAAAATGCCTCCAAGCTCGTCTTGTAACACAACTGTAACAATTCCGTCATAAAGCTGTCATTTTCCCTGATTACTCTTGCCGTAGTTTATTTAACTTAATTGTGAGCATCTATGACTTTATCAAAACTGACCCTGGCAATTGCAACTGCTTTAAGCGTAGGGGCATCTTACAACTCTTATGCGATGGATCTTTATGTTGATACCAAAACCAAGCAGATTTTTGCAGAACCGGGCCCTGGCCGCGAATTAATGGGTTCTTTTGAAAAAACGCGCGAACCTTCGGCTACACCGGCGCAATCAACAGACGACATATCAGCCATCAAGCAGGATTTAGAGTTGAAATCCAACGAAATCGCAGCACTTAAGGAACATGCCAAGGAAGCGGAAGAAAACAAAATACATCTGGATGATGGTCTGGAACTAAAAACTAAAGACGGTAATTTTAAAGTTGCCATTAATGGTCGGATGCAGGTCGATTCTCAAGTTAATGTGAATGATGGAGTCGTTCCTGGTTGTTCAGTGGTCAAAGGTTTCAATAATGATTCATGCACATCTAACCAGTTAGCCGACGGTGTCGGTCTCCGCCGAGCTAGGTTAGGTGTAGAAGGTACGTTCTTCCATGATTTTGACTATAAATTCGAATATGATTTTACACGTGGCAATGGCACCATTGGTGCAGGTGTTACCGATGCATTTTTAAGATGGAATTATGACAAAGCCTTTTCGGTAAAAATCGGGTCGTTTAAAGAGCCTTTCAGTTTGGAAGAGGCTACCAGTAACCGATTCTTGACATTTATAGAACGTAATATGATTGTCAATACCTTTGTTGATAACCCTAATACTTATAAAGTGGGTATCGGCGCTAACTATTCACAAGAACGTTATCAGATTGCTACTTCGTTCCAGACTGAACCTGTTGGAGCAAACGGTGCCTCCGCTTCTTCCATAAACACTAATGGTGGCAGCAACCGTAACAATGGTTCTGGCGATACTGGTTGGGAAGCAAATGCACGCATCAGCGGTATGCCGTGGATGGAAAGCAAAACCAAATTTTTGCACGTAGGTGCTTCAGGTTCCTATGTCGATGTGAATAATCAGTTTGCAATCGATAAAGACGGTAAAGCAACGAATAGCGGTGGCTTTTCATTTGTTTCCGCGCTCAACAACAACGTAGATCGTACCAATATATTAAACACCGGCAATTTGACTAAAGCCGACGGTTCTCGCAGGATTAACAGTTTTACCCGCTTCGGTGCTGAAACTGCCTTAGTATATGGGCCTTGGTCTGCCCAAGCTGAATATATTCAGACGAATATTTCAGGTACTGGCTATGATGGTGAAACCTTGGATGGTTACTACGGCTATGTGAGCTATTTCTTAACCGGCGAGTCGCGTGGTTATAAATCTAAAACCGGTGCGTGGGATCGTCTTAAACCCAACCGCAATTTTGATTTGCGCGGTGGTGGTTGGGGTGCGTGGGAAGTTGCTGCAGGTTATGATTACATCGACTTGAACGATGGTGTCATTCAAGGTGGACGGGCATCAACTGCCAAGTTTGGGTTAAATTGGTATCCGAATTCGCACTTTCGTGTCATGAGCAACTTCGTACATGTCTTGGATCTTAATTCTAAACAGCGTGGCTTTAATGATGCCGACCTGGATATGTTTGAAATGCGTGCTCAAGTTGATTTTTAACTTGCAGCACTCCCGGAACTTAACTTAAAGCTGTAATACCTAAACCGGCGGTGTGTGTTATAAAAATGCGCCGCCAGTTTGGGCTTTAACCTTATAATGCATAATAACTAGCTGATACTATTCGGGTAGTTTTACTGCTACTTTAGCTAAAAAGTAGTTTAAAGAATTATATTTAGGTTAAATTCCCGCTGAGTGTGACTATCAAATCCTTGTTAAAACCGAAACTTTCGGTGTCCATGCTGGCTTTCGTCAGTGCCGTTTTTCTGGCGACAATCCATAATACCGTTTTTTTCAAAGCCGCTTTTGCTGCGGTCAACAAATCGGCCGCCGGTAATATGCCTTTTCAGGCAGCGATATTCATTTGTTTAGTCCTGTTGTTTTTTTTGCTGCTGTCGGTAATCGCAAGTATCAAGTGGTTGTTTAAGCCATTGTTGATGATTTTGTTGGTGATAGCGGCGGTGGTCAGTTTTTTCATGACGACCTATGGTGTCATTATTGATGATTCCATGATCCAGAATCTCATGCAAACGGACTTCAATGAAGCCTTTGAATTGTTTAATATCCAGCTATTTCTTCATGTTTTATGTTTGGGTATATTGCCTGCTGCCTGGGTTTATAAAACCGACATCCAATACCGGCCTTTTTGGCCTGAAGTCTTACGAAGGTTGCTGGTTATTGGTATTGTGGGTGCGCTATTGGCGGGTACTGTCTTCATGTTTTACAAAGACTTTTCTTTTGTGCTGCGGAATAACCATAGTTTGAGATATTTAATCAATCCAAATTACCCGGTGTATTCCTTCGTCAAGTATTTGAAAGGCTCAACCCAAACCCAGATTGTGAACGTGAAACCGTTAGGAGTTGATGCCAAACAAAATAAAGATTGGCAAACTCGCGGTAAAAAGTCGATTGTTGTTGTGGTAGTGGGTGAAACGGCGAGGGCGGCAAATTTTTCATTGAATGGCTATGCACGGCAGACTAACCCGCGCTTAAGTCAGGAAGCGATCATTAACTTTCCCGATACCCACTCGTGCGGAACGGCGACAGCAGCATCTTTGCCGTGTATGTTCTCTAATTTAAAGCAAAGCCATTTCAGCGACTCAGAAGCCAAACAAACGGAAAATTTGCTCGATGTGCTGGCACATGCTGGTATCAGTGTATTGTGGAAGGATAATAATTCCGGTTGCAAAAGCGTATGTCTGCGAATGGCTACGGAAAATACCGAAGCCTTAAAAGTCCCCAACTTATGTACCAGCAGCGAATGCTTTGATGAGGTCATGTTGCAGGGCTTGCAACGCTATTTTGACCAGCTTAAAAATGATGCCGTTATAGTGCTGCACCAAAAAGGCAGCCATGGCCCTGCGTATTACAAACGCTATCCTGAGCGCTTTAGGCAGTTTAAGCCGGAATGCACCAACGATCAGGTACAAGATTGTTCGCAGGATGAAATTGTCAATGCCTACGACAATACCATATTGTATACCGATCATTTTCTGGCTGAAGTCATCCAGTTGTTGAAAGCTAATGCCAGTAAATATAATACGGCGATGTGGTATATGTCTGATCATGGTGAATCCTTGGGGGAAAATGGCATTTACCTTCATGGCTTGCCTTATTCGTTTGCCCCGGAAGAACAAAAACACATACCGTTTATTCTTTGGCTATCGGACGGTTTCAGCAAGGGGTTTCAATTGGATAAGGAATGTCTAAAGCGCCAAAGCAATGCGGCTTATTCCCATGACAATCTTTTTCATTCTGTCTTAGGTATGTTGGCTATTAAAACAACGGCCTATGAAGCCGATTACGATATTTTTTCGAATTGTCGTGTAGATCTAATGGGCGGTGATTTTCGATATTATGTAGCAGTGGCGCAAAGATAAAAGCAATTGCCACATTTAATCTTCGGCAGGCAAGTTAACCATCGACACGGCTTGTCGTTGCAATTCATTATGGTATCGCGCAAAAGCCTTGCGGTGTATCTCATTATAACTGTCACGACTAAGCGTATCTATCTGCAATCGGTCTATTTCCAGCCGTTCCCTTAGTTTTGCCAGTTCTTCAGTCGGCAGGTCGCACCTTTGTTGGATGAATTCAGCTAACGATAAGGCAGATAAGGTATTGATGGATTCTAATACGGCGGACATTGCTTACCCTTTACCATTATGGCAGTCGTCTCAATAAAATATAACGAAGTCAAGGATTGTCGAAATCTTAACGGTCCTCGCTTCCACAAACTGCTGTTGTCTAAGGAAACCCTGAACAAGTCCTTCGACAAGCTGTCATGGTCTAATAAAAACGGACACCTTGATAGGTTATTATTCACCTAAAGAGGCGCGTAAATAATGAATCAAGCAAACAAGCATTACGAAGCCGCATTTAAACTGGACGTTGCACGGATGGTCGTCGATCAGGGCTTGGGTGTGG
>JABFQX010000017.1 GCA_013141505.1 Methyloglobulus sp. | reverse complement strand
ATCGTAGTGGACACGGGGCATAAATGGACACGCTCGGCAATTTGATTCAGGTATTGGTGCATGCCGCCCTTGTGCCCTGCGGGTAAACGAGCATGACACCAAGGCGGGTTGCGGCGTGCTGAAGGCGGCGGACAAGCACGCCTCCTTGGGGCGTTTTCGGGCGATGTGGGCTACCGCGGCACCGCCGTCGAATTTGTCGAGACGGCGTTGAAGCCCAAGCTGCACATTTCGCACTTGTGCCCTTTGGGTAGAAGATCAAGGACGCTTTCGCCGTCCTGCCTACGCGCTGGATCGTGGGACGGACGTTTGCTTGGCTGGGCAATTACCGGCGGCTGTCCAAGGATTTTGAAATATTGGCCCAGTCCGCTGAAAATATGGTTAGGGGAGCGATGATCCAAATCACCTTGGCAAAATGTGTATGATTTTAACCAAACAGCTTCTTAAGCCGTACTCAATACTGTTATTGCTAATGCAATCTGGCAAAAAAACTTCTCCATTGACTCATTTTTGCGGCAATGGAGAAGCCTCTTCCTCCTTGTGCTTACCTTTACGGTTGTACTTGCTTTTATCCTCAAACACTTTGGCCTTGTTGAATTGTCCGGCAAATTTTGCGACCGGATTTTGCTTGGGCATTTCATCTATTGGCTTCATTTTTTTACGTTTTTTCATCGTTTAACCTATATAATTGAGTTTGGTTTTAGTTAAGCGCATAAGAGTAACAAACGTCTGTGAAATTCAAAAAAAAATTTGATGTAATTGTGATCGGAGGCGGTCATGCCGGTACTGAGGCTGCTTTGGCATCGGCTCGGTGCGGCGCACACGCACTTTTGCTTACCCAGAATATAGAAACCTTGGGTCAAATGAGTTGCAACCCGGCTGTGGGCGGCATCGGTAAAGGCCATCTCGTTAAGGAGATTGACGCGCTGGGCGGCATCATGGCGAAGGCGATTGATCTGGGTGGCATCCAGTTCCGTACCCTCAATGCCAGTAAGGGGCCTGCGGTCAGGGCAACCCGCGCGCAAGCAGACCGCATGTTATACAAACAAGCCGTCAGAAGCGCTCTTGAAAACCAGCCGAACTTGGCCTTATTTCAGCAAACCGTCGCAGATTTGATTGTCGAAGGCGATAAGGTCGTGGGTGTAAAAACCCAGATGGGCCTGGACTTTATGGCGAGGGCGGTAGTGCTGACGGCCGGGACTTTCCTGGCGGGCAAGATTCATATCGGTTTGGAAAATTACAGCGGTGGACGTGCAAGTGATCCTGCCTCGGTCGCCTTGGCTGATCGTTTGCGCGAGTTGCCGTTTCGGATTGACCGCCTGAAAACCGGCACGCCACCGCGGATTGATGGTCGCACCATCAATTTCAGCAAGCTGGAAGTGCAGCATGGCGACATTCCCGTCCCGGCATTTTCGTTTTTGGGCAAACGCGAGCAACATCCTAGGCAAATCCCTTGTCACATCACCCGCACGAACCGCTTAACCCATGACATCATTCGTGCAGGGCTGGATCGTTCACCCTTGTATTCGGGCGTTATTGAAGGCATCGGGCCACGATATTGTCCGTCGATTGAAGATAAAGTCGTCCGTTTTGCCGACCGCGACACGCACCAGATTTTTGTCGAGCCGGAAGGCTTGGATACCCATGAAATCTATCCTAACGGCATTTCCACCAGCTTGCCGTTCGATGTGCAGTACGAGTTCGTCCGCTCGATGGAAGGCTTTGAAAATGCTGAAATCGTACGTCCCGGTTATGCCATCGAATATGACTTTTTTGATCCCCGCGATTTGAAGATGTCTTTGGAAACCAAGCACTTGAAAGGCTTGTTTTTTGCCGGACAAATCAATGGCACGACTGGTTACGAAGAAGCCGCCGCACAAGGACTGATTGCCGGACTGAACGCCGCGCTTTTGGTGCAAGAGAAGCCTAGCTGGTGTCCAGGCCGTAATGAAGCTTACATGGGTGTGATGATCGACGATTTGATTACTCGTGGCACCCAAGAACCGTACCGGATGTTCACCAGCCGTGCCGAATATCGGCTGATGTTACGCGAAGACAATGCTGATTTGCGGTTAACAGAAAAAGGCCGTGAATTAGGGCTAGTTGATGATGAGCGCTGGCAAGCCTTTGACACCAAAAGAGAAGCGATTACCAAACTTCAGGGCGACCTGAAAAAGAAATGGGTTCGTGCAGAAAGCCCGGAAGCGGCGGAAGTCGAACACATCTGGGGTAAACCGTTGTTGAAGGAAGCTAATTTGCTGGAGCTATTGCACCGCCCTGAGGTGGATGTCCAACGCTTATTGGGCTTTCTTGACGCTGGCGAGGATATTACGGAGCAGGTCGCAGAGCAAGCCGAGATACAAGCCAAATATGCCGGTTACATCGTTCGTCAGCAAACCGACATTGACAAAACCTTGCGCTATGATCATTTACGTCTTCCTGATAGCCTGGATTATAACGGCGTTCCCGGTTTATCAAACGAGGTCAGCCAAAAACTCAGGGCGCAGCGCCCAGAAACCTTGGGGCAGGCTTCACGAATTCCGGGTATGACTCCTGCGGCAATCTCTTTGCTATTGGTTTATCTGAAAAAGAAAAGCGCTTGATGGATGCTTTTCGCACTATTTTGGTTGAGGGTATTGCCGAACTCAACTTAACCGTCGATGAAGGCAAAATTCTACAACTCATCGCCTTCGTAAACCTGATTGAAAAATGGAATAAGGCATATAACCTGACAGCAATCAAAGGCAAAGAAGATATGTTCAGGTTACATGTACTGGACAGCTTGACGGTTTTGCCGTATCTGGATGGTTCACGAATTATTGATGTAGGCACGGGCGCGGGCTTGCCGGGTATTCCCTTGGCTATCTGCTTGCCTGAATTGGCTTTCACATTGCTCGACAGCAATGCCAAAAAAACCCGTTTTGTGCAACAAGCCGTATTGGAGCTTAAATTGGCTAATGTGGTGGTCAGCCATAGCCGTGTTGAGGATTTTCAACCGGAGCAAGGCTTTAGCACTGTCCTGACGCGGGCTTTTGCGGAATTGTCTGATATTATTGCCATGACCCAACATTTATTGGCAGACAATGGCAAACTGATTGCCATGAAAGCCCGATGTCTGGATGAAGAACTGGTAAAAGTAAGCAATAACAAACAAGTTATTGCGGTCAAAATCCCTGGCGTAGATGCAGAACGTAATCTGATATGCGTAAATTAATTGAAGAAAATCACGACAACCCGTAGGTAATCGAGTGGGAAAAGTTATTGCGCTAGCCAACCAGAAAGGGGGAGTTGGCAAAACCACAACCACCGTCAATCTTGCGGCGGCGCTGGCGGCTGCCAAACGTAAGGTGTTGCTGGTTGATCTGGATCCGCAAGGCAATGCAGCTATCGGTTGTGGTGTGGATAAGGTTGCGGTCAGCTATACCAGTTTCGATATTTTGATGAAAGAAATACTGCCCACAGAAGCCATCATCAAACAACCCAACTTGGGTTTTGATGTCATTCCCGGTAATTCTGACCTCACCGCTGCGGACATCAGGTTGCAAAAGGAAGACCGTCGGGAGCGGCGATTGGATGATGGCCTTATCTTAATTAAACCATTTTACGATTACATCCTGATTGACTGTCCGCCGTCATTAAACATGCTGACCTTGAACGCGTTGGTTGCCGCCGATAGCGTACTGATTCCCATGCAATGCGAGTATTACGCCCTGGAAGGCTTAACCGACCTGACGCGAACCATCAAAAACATTCAATCTACCGTCAACCCGAATTTGCATATTGAAGGCATATTGCGGACTATGTACGACGAAAGAAGCCGTCTGACCAAAGACGTGTCTGAACAGCTCATTCAATATTTTGGCGACAAAGTGTTCAGGACTTGTATTCCTAGAAATATTCGTTTGGCGGAAGCGCCAAGCCACGGTGTGCCGGTGCTGACTTATGACAAATCCTCACGTGGCTCAATCGCCTATATTGCCCTGGCCGGTGAAATGCTCAGGAAAGAAAGCGGCAAGCAGAAGTCGTGACATAAACCCATCTAGGCCTTAAACTGACGGCCAAGTTTAAAACCATCTAAGAGGTAAACGCATTAATGAAACGCGGATTAGGACGAGGATTAGATGCGCTACTCGGCGATGTCTCCCCCAAAGAACCGGTCAACCCGACACATACTTTGCCGATTGAATATTTGCAGCGCGGCAAATTCCAGCCCCGTAAAGACATGAATCCTGAAAAACTTCAGGAATTGGCAGATTCCATTAAAGCACAAGGCATTATCCAGCCCATCGTCATTCGCAGCATCGGTGTGGACAAATACGAAATTGTCGCGGGTGAACGCCGGTGGCGTGCCGCCCAACTGGCGGGTTTGCAACAAGTGCCGGTCGTCGTCAAAGACATCGACGATCGCGCCACCATGGCGATAGCGCTCATCGAAAATATCCAGCGCCAGGACTTGAATCCCCTTGAAGAAGCCGAAGCATTGCGGCGACTGCTTGATGAATATGCCATGACCCATCAGCAACTTGCCGATGCAGTCGGCAAATCGCGGGTGACAGTCACCAACTTATTGCGACTGATGGACTTACAGCCGGAAGTTAAAAAACTGCTGATTAGCGGTCAACTGGAAATGGGTCATGCCCGTGCCTTGCTGTCCTTGGAAGCGGGCAAACAAATCGCCGCCGCGCAAAAAATCGCCCGTGAAGGTTTGACCGTGAGGGCGGCGGAAAAAATAGTCAAAGATGCCCAAACTGAACCTAAAGCGCAACTGCCAAGAGTCATTGATAAAGATACCTTGCGGCTGCAAGACCAACTGACTGCCAAGTTGGGTGCAAAAGTGATGATTGACCATAAAGAGAGTGGCGCGGGAAAAGTGGTTATCAATTATGCCAGCCTGGAAGAATTGGATGGAATACTTGAGCATTTGAAATAACGGTCAGGCGGTTGGGACGCTTGAATGTATGCAAAGCCCTCATTTACTATTATCTGGTTGTTTAATATATGTTGGCCTTCTGATGCCATTAAAATAATTCAGTGTTAAAATGGCTTACAGCAACATTGACTCTCTCATTGACTTCCATGAATACGTGGACTGCTGTTCGTTAACCATCCAATCACTTAAAGCCAAAATTTGTAACTAAATGAATACCTTGAATTATATAAAGGCAGACACTCACCGGCATTTTAACGCGTTTAGTTGGTTACTTGTTGCTAAAGGTGTCATTACACTCAGAACATTTCGCCCCGTCCTGACGATGCGTCTGTGTCAGGCAGTGGCAAATTCAAGTGGCGCAGCTCGCATGACCCTGCCTTTATTTAAAATCTTGCACCGTGTTTCAACACAGTTGGCCGGAATGGATTTTTCTTGGCGCACAAAAATCGGCGCCGGTTTCATTATCACTCATGGTTGGGGGCTGGTTGTTAACGAAAACAGCCATATCGGCAAAAATGTCACGCTATTTCATGGTGTTACCCTGGGGCAAAATGGCCGCAAGGGTACTGATGGGAAAATAACGATTGGCTATCCAATACTCGAAGATGAAGTGTGGGTTGGCCCCAATGCAGTCATTGTCGGAGGAGTAACGATAGGTCGTGGGAGCAGAATAGCTGCCGGTGCTTTCGTAACAGAAAGCCTACCGCCGTATTCGCTGGTTTCAGGTAACCCCGCCAAAATAATAAAACCAAATTGTAAACCCGATGTCGACAACCCCGCACCGCTCTAAAATCGTATTAAACACTCAATGATTGCTGCATTGTAAGGCCATAAGCAATTATGGCTAGGCTTGTTACCCATCATTGCTCGCTTATCATTGACCGTCTCACCATTCTTGTTACCATTCTCAGTATTGAACGAGAATGGCTGTCGATTGGATTGAAGACTGAACAAAAGCGATAGGGTCAAAAAACATTATTCCGCCTGTTTTTTCTTAGTTTCCATCAATACTAAAAATAGAATACAACTAAGCGCATAAAAAGTGGGGCATATGACCCAGTATGTGGGTCATATGCCCCACTTTTTTCTGGAAGCCTTGCCTCCCGTGGCCTGTAGCCACAGTAAAAATTGATTAAACTGGGGGATATGACCCAGTTTTTGAAATAGACTGGATTTTTTCGCTAAAAATCTGGCATTCCCAAAAATCCTTAGTACTCATGATATACGCTAATAAATAAAAAATTACATATTTTTTATCAATGTCTTATGGTCATAAGACAGCAAAAACAACAGCCACGCTCAACCGGCAGAACAGACCTTAACCCATCAGAATAGCTGGCATCTAATTTGCTTAATATCTAGCGTCCGGTTTTGTTATCGCAGTTCAATAGCTGTCCTTTCAAAACCGGGCATCGCGGGCTTACATTTCTTGGTTCTCCACCCCGTAAGTTTGCATCCTTCCTCTCATCTTTTTGCGGGTTGATGGCGTCGCCATCGGCTCGCATTTTTTGACCGGAAGATAGAAAAATTGACCGTATGACCAAACTTACTGTTATTCCACTGCATAAGCTCATTTGGTCAGTCCGGAAATTACGTCGGTTTGTTTGTGGATTTAGGCTCAGCTACCTATGTCACTATTCCCGACGGCGCATTTGTCGGGAATGCGCTTAAATTTGTATGGCAACAACCTGTAGCAACTGGCGATAACCAGACTTAGGAGATAAACCATGAACGTCACCAAAAAAGTAAACATTAACGGTATGCAGTGTAATGGCTGCGAAACCATTATTGAAGAAACGCTGGCACATATCCCAGGGATTTACCAAGTCCACGCCGACTATGCCCACGCTAACATTAATGTCAGTTTTGATACCTCAAAAACCAGTTTGGCAGAAATTGGCCGTTTGATTGCCGCCAAGGGTTATGCGGTTAAGTTGCAGTCTAACTCCTCTAAAAAGCAGCGCTTCTTTAAGATTGGCTTGACGATACTGTTTGTTGGCGGTGTTATCCTGTTAATGTTGTTTTCCAGAGAATTATGGCAACGCACCAGTATCCCTGAGATTAATTCACACACCGGTAACGGCATGATATTTATCGTTGGCCTGATTTCTGGACTGCATTGTATTGGCATGTGCGGTAATTTTGTACTTGGCTATACCGTTAAGGATGTGGAGCGAGGCCATCCGGCTTACCGATCTCATATCTCTTATGGATTAGGCAAAACCCTGTCTTATGCCCTGTTTGGGGGGCTATTCGGATTTTTGGGTTCGTTATTTACCATCACGCCCTTCATGGGTGGTGTTAGTGCTATAGTAGCAGGGTTATTCTTGATGCTATTCGGTTTGAATATGCTGAATATCCTGTCACCCCTAAAACATATCCGCATCAAACAACCGGAAGCGATGGCACGTTTTGCGATGGCGAAGCGGCGACAATCTCGCAGCCCTTTTTTCATCGGGTTTTTCTCTGGATTTTTGCTCGGCTGCGGCCCTTTACAAGCCATGTATGTGCTGGCAGCAGGCAATGGCAATCCGGTTGAAGGCGCGACCATGTTGACCTTATTTGGCTTGGGCACATTGCCGGCTTTGCTGAGTTTTGGTTGGCTGGCGCGAAAACTATCAAGCGTTGCTACACAGTATTTTATGCGGGTGTCTGCAATCGTCTTGATAATTATGGGTGTGATGATGCTAGATAAGGGCTTAATTCGCACCGAATCCGGATACAACTTTAAGTCAATCCTTCATAAAGCCTTGCCCGCGTATTTTCCTGATGAATCGCTAATGAACGTAGGCAAACGCCACTCGTGTCATTAATTAAAATGATCGCCGACATGCCGCACCTCAACAATTCATGCTTGTGCCTTTTTGTTAAAAAATCAATACAATGGGCTTAATCGGAGTGTCGGAAAAGCAAAATTTGTAGGACTAAAACTTCTGCCACAAGATAAGGAAAATAATTATGAAGGGCTAATAAGGTTCATCGCATTTAGTATGACCATAGTGCCGTGGTTGCCAGCTAAATTTTTCAGAAATTAAGCCCATACTTCCTCAGTAAGCTGTTTAAGCACCTATTAGCATAAATACAGGCAAAAAGATATGAAATATTCCACAGATTTTTATTGAAATCTTTGTTAGCCTGAGGACGCAATACGCAGATAATTAACCGTATTGCTGAGTCAAATAAGTTCAGTTGTGCGCCACCATAAAATGCTCAGTGTGAGTACATGCAATAAAAACCTTTTCATCCTTGGCGATTTTTTGATGGCAAAAAGTAAAACCTAGCGGTCTTTTACAAAACAATAATGGAGAACAACCATGAAAAACATCAAGACTTTTCGAGAAATTCGTTTCACCATGCTGACTGCGCTTGCCGCAGCCGTGCTTTGTGGAACCTCATCGTACGCACAAACAACTTTGATAGGCAGCCCAGGAGCCGGTTGGCAAACCTGGACGACGACTAAAGACCCCAACAACCCCGACGCCTATATAGACCTAGACGATGACTTTATGCCTTTCTGGGATTCGCCGTGGGGGGCTTATGGGAGTTATTCGGGCAGTTTCGCGGAAAAAAACGCGGGATTCTGCATGATTTCGGACGGTGATTGCCAAGGAATCGGCAGTGCGCTCTTCGCTCCGGGGGCTTTGCCGTTTTGGGCAATGCCTTATGATGCGGTGAACGACACAGGCGGCACACGCGACAATAAGGTCTATTTCCATACTACTGATAGGCTATTGAGGGCGACTTTGTTCCTCAATTCATCTTCTTATGCCCGAGAAATCAATGAGTTTGGTTGGTTTGAGACCGATCCAACTGGCTCCGCGATAGGAACCAGGCACATACTTTTCCAAGGGACTGGGGACAATAATGGCACTTTGAAGCCTGACCGCATTGGCAAGACTGTCGTCTTCGCGCCAACCCCGTACTTCGGTTACTACTACAATGACGTGAGCGAGCCGTCTGACCTCGCCCCCCTTCCGCCAGGACATGGCTACGGCTGTTACACATATACCCTCTTTGACTTCGTTGAGGCGAGATGTCTTGAGGCCACAGGTCACCAAGGCGACCACGACTTCGTCGTTTTTAAGGATCCACGCTACAGGAGTTCCACATTCTGGATCGCAGGTGAAGACCCTGTAGATTGTGCGAACCAAGATGGTGATTGCAACCTCACCATGGTTAAGGTTTCTAATAATTGATGATCACCTGGGCCGTAGGGTGCAATTACTGAAAGGCATTGCGCCGATGTTAAATTTCATGGGCGGAATACACTACGTTGTTTCGCTCTACGGTTCTTGAACCGGCCTGATTGGAAAACCATGTCACTTCAACCTAAGGCGGATTCGCCGATAGGCAATCCGCCATAAACGAAGCCTATCAATGCTGGGTAGGTTCCGGACATTTCCGGGTATAGGTTTTGGAGTTTGGATGTGTATCTGAAAATTGTGCATTGTTTGGCGAGGCGGATTGCCGCTCCGCTCCGAATCCGCCTTACGAGTTTTCCTGATGAATCGCTAATGAACGTAGGCAAACGCCACTCGTGTCATTTGTAAATATGTTTTGGTACTTTAGACGTGACGTTAACATTAAAAAATCAGGCGTAATTTAATTGAGGTTGTAAGGCGATGAGAAAAAAGTCCAGGCCTCCCGTACAGATATTGCAAGCGTTTGACGGCGATACAATTGATAGATTTTCATTAGGGGATCGTTAGAGGTATTACTTCAAATCTTCAGTTATTGCTTAGGAAAGATAAGCTTATCGGTCTCAAATCCTAAACCTTTTGCTTTTGAAACCAAATTTTTCAAAACTGCTTCATCCAATTTTGGCGTACGCGATAAAATCCATAGATAGTCTCGATCAGAACCTGTAATCATGACGAAACTGTAATGCTCCTTATCCAACGCAATAATGTTGTAAGCGCCATAGAACGGGCCAAAAAAAGATACCTTAAGGCTGCCGACATCGGAGCTGCCTGTAAAATAAGCTTTGCCTTCGACAGAATCTCGTTTACCCGTGTCGACTTTAATACCGCTATTAATAACGGCTAATCCACCATCATCCCGTAAGCTATATTCAGCGGTAATTTTATCCAAGCCTTGTTCAAAACGGTTTTCCAACCTCGCAATTTCGTACCACTTACCCAGGTATCGGTTTACTTCAAAATTAGTGGTGGGTTCAATCCCTTCGGGAATTCCGACGCAGGAAATGAGGAGGAGCGACAATAAAAATAATATTACGTGTTTCATAGAGGGATGAAAAATTCTGTTTTTAATAGCTTATTTTAAATAAACGTATCAGCCTAATAAATACACGCAAGATGTTCTTGCCTTGATTTCATGGGCATCGCGCTAATTAAAATGATCGCCGACATGCCGCATCTTAACGATTCGTGCTTATGTCTTTTTGCTAAAAAGGCAATACAATGCTTAATCAGGGTATCGGAAAGGCAAACCCTGCACGACTTAAACTTCTTCTACAGACTAATAAGGAAAATACTCATGAGATATATATTGCCTATTTTGATCTGCTTGTTAACAGTATCCGCATTGGGCTTAACCGCCTGTGCACCCGTGCAGCCCTGGGAACGCGGCAATCTTGCCAAGCCGCAGATGGCATTAGATCCCTACCCGTTGCAAAGTGCGTTACGAGCGCACAATTACGGTAGCCGCGAGGCGGCGGCAGGTGGCAATGCAGCCCAAGGTGGCGGGTGTGGTTGTTACTAAAACCTAATCAAACTTTATACGCACGCCCGCCCAACCTGAGATAGGTGCGCCCGGGCCTAAAAAGCCAATACCTCTTTCCCCCACAGGTTTAAAGAAGTTTTGGTTAACTACGCCGTACGTTTCGTAAGTGCTGTCGAAAATATTTTTCGCCATTGCGAAAATTTCTACATTTTTGGTGATCGCATAACGGGTGTTCAAATTGACAATAGTGTATTCGCCGACTTTAGGGTAGCTATTGTCATCATCACTACGCAAATATTGGTTCGACGCATACTGCATATCACCGCCGAAAAACCAGTTGCTGATAATTTCATATTCCGCCCCTAGCTTGAAGGTTTGTTGGGGAATGCCGGGTATGCGTTTTCCTGGAGTGACGTTAACTTCACCGACTGCATTCTGTAGGGTTGCCGTGGTTTGATAAGTCGCATCGACAAAGCTGTAATTCAGGTACCAGTTGAGTTTCTGCCAAGTGCCGCTAAGCCCCAACTCAGCACCTTGACGCTGGGTAAGGCCGACATTCTGAAAATAGCCGTTCACCGTACTTCCCGGTGCATTCCTGAACAGGATGTCATTACTTGACCGAGAATGATAAACAGCCGCACTCCATTGCAAAGCATCATTCAGCTTGCCACGCAACCCTATCTCAAAAGTCTTCGATACCACAGGTTTAAGCGGTGGATCGTCAGTAAAGCCATTGGGCAAGCTGCACGGGGCATCAGGGTTAGCGCAACTTAACTCGATGGGTGTCGGTGCGCGAAAACCTTCATTATAGTTGCCGTAAAAGGTCAGCTCTTCAAAAGGCGATTTGATGTCCAGTGCTTTCAATGGATTTAAAGTAAAGCCTGCCGATGGATTTAAGCGGTCAAAACTATGGTTGCCATTTAATGAAGTCACCGCCGAAGCGGGATTAATCTTATCGTGCAGCACCACGTCAGCGGTATTCCAACCCACGGATGCATTGGCATGTAGCCAGGGCAAGACGGTAAAGGTATCGGTGGCGAACAAGCTGCCGTAATCAGTATCGCCATTGATGTCCACCCTGGTTAACAAGGGGCTTATACCTATGGTTGCATGTTCCGGGCTGAACACTGCATTTTGTGCAGCTTGAGAAAAATGGGTGTGGCTCGTGTTGAAACCGCCGCCGACGGTCAATTGATTTTCACGTCCCAGCAATGGATGGGTCGAAGTCAATTGCAGATTGATGCCGGAGCCACCCTGGACGATGCGGTTGCTGACATTGGAAGCGGGTGGCTGACCTTGATCAAGACAATCATTAAAAGTCTCACAACTCTCATCGACATTGCCGGTATTGCTGTTCAGCGAATCCGTAGTATTGCCCCGGTAATAGCTGTTGCCCGCCAGATTGAGTTCATCACTAAACCGATGTTCGCCTTTCAAGTTAAAAAAATACAAGGTATTTTGGATGGTGTCGGGTGCTGTATAAATAGCCTGCCGATTGGCCGCCAGTTCGTTTGCCGGTGCTGGGCCTACCCCGGTCAACCGGTTATCGGCAAAGGTAAAACTGAAATCCACATCGCTTTTGTCATTTTCCCAGCCAACTTTACCGAATGCTTGGTTAACTGCGCTGTGGGTAAACGGTCGCCAGCCATCATCCTCAAAGACATTGCCGGATAAAAACCAATCGAAATCGCCCTTCGAGCCGCCATGTTCCGCTTCAAAGGCTTTGCGCCCGAATGAACCACCGTATGCTTGCGCCCGTGTGCCAGAATGACTAAAGCCGCTTTTGGTGCGAACCGAAAGCGCACCGCCTAAGGTGTTCAAGCCGAACAGTGGATTGGAGCCAGGAATTAAATCAATATTGGCGATAGCATTTTTAGGGATCAAATCCCAGTTGACTGTATCGCCGAACGCTTCATTGACACGCACCCCATCCTGATAAACCGACAGGCCAATCGGTGTGCCCAATATAGGCGAAGCGCTAAAGCCGCGAAAGGTGATATCGGGCTGGAAGGGATTGTTTTGCACATCATTGATATTCACACTGCCCAGACGACGGCGCATGAAATCGGATAACTCCAATGCTTCATGGCGATTAATGTCTTCGTCTTCCGCCGATTGCACATTACCGGACACTTTTTCGCGTACCAAGCCTGTCGCACCCAGTGGTGTCGTGCCTATGACCTCCACGTCGGGTAATTCAAAGGCATCCAGTTTGGTTTGCTTATCATCAGGCGCTGTATTTTCGGCAAACACTGAAGGCGACAATAGTGCGGCAACGAGCAAGGTAAAATGGATTCTCATGACTTAGATAAGGTTGATTGGCTCAAATCGCGTATTGTTTCATACGGCGATAATGGATGAAACCGGGAAAATTTCCTTTTTTAGTAAACCATACACTGGTGATGTGGCTTAATTCTAAGAAACACGAGGTGTTTTGATAAGTTATGAAGGCACCTCATACACCAATTTTCTACTTAGATTTTACCGAAAATCGGCTTGAAAAGTGGTAATGCTACATGTTAATTGCCAAACTTCGACTTTCCTCAAGCCTTATCCTATAATGCCGCGCCGACCTTGTTTCAATGCAGTTTTTGCTAAAACCACTAATCCAGAATTTTCCCATGAAATTATTATTTAAATACCTTGGCTTGTGTTTTTTCATCAATAACCCTGAGGATTTAGTCCCGCCAAGATCGTTCATGTGGAAAAACGTTATTTTTTACCTGGTTTCCGGGATGATCGTTGAAGGCTTGATTTCTGACCCCGCAGATGGAACTCTGGAAGTATTGTTGCGTACCATCATGGCATTCTCCACTGTGGGCGCAATCTTGCTTGTCGAAAAAAAGTGGTATTTTTACAACCAGTTATATACAGCTATCTTCGTCTGTGAAAACCTCATCATGACCCTTGCGACAGCAACCGAAGGCATGTATCACCTGATGATAATGGAGCATATTGAAAAAGCCGAAGAAATATCAATTGGCGCGGGCATTTTTTTGGTTATCTGGTATATCGCGATTATCAGCTACATCTTTCGGCAATTACTGAAGTTTAATATGAGCGCCAGTGTGGTTTTAGCCTTCAGTTACTTTGTCTTAACTTACGGCATTCCGATGTTGTTTATGGATATTTAAGGTAAATCATAACAAGCGCCTTCGATTGATGACGACATGCGGAACGCTGGTTTCAATACCAATTATGAATAATGACATTATAGAAAGAGTTAACTTATCGTTCCAGCGTCCAGTCAAATAGTACAACCGACAAATGGGAAGAAGCCGTTACACCTAACCGATAAGCCACATTTTCTGACCTGTACCGTTGTAGAATGGCTGCCTGTTTTTACACGCCCTGACACGGTAGAAATCTTGCTCGATTGTTGGCGATACCAACGGGAAAACGAAGGCTTACGGCTTTATGGTTACGTCATTTTAGAAAACCATTTACACTTTATCGCTCAGGCGCAAATTAAACAAATGTGTAAGCAGCTTCAAATCGTTTACTTCAAGGAAGATTATCGACTATCTTAAGCTACAGCAAGCAGAGATGTTGTTGAAACTCTTATGTTTTGCCAAACTAGCGCATAAGCAAGATCGGGAATATCAGATTTGGCAGAAAGGCGTACATGCCGAACTGATATTTAGTGAGGCGATGATGCGCGATAAATTGGATTACATCCATGCCAATCCAGTAAAACGCGGTTATGTAAACCTGCCAGAACATTGGCGTTATTTAAGTGCGAGCAGTTATGCGGGGCAGTTGGGGTTGATGGAGATAGATGTTTGGTGAGGCGTGACGCTAGAGAGCCCAGGGCTGCGTTCTCACGCTGGAGTGTGGGAACGATGAAAATATTCAATCAAATAGGTCAATATGGCAAAGTTTCTTAATACCAGTGCTACAAATTATTTTCTCGAAGAGTTAATAAAAAATGCTAAAGATAGGCTTATCCTGATAAGCCCATTTTTAAAGTTGAATGACCGGATGAAAGAGCTTTTAGCTGATAAAAATCGGCTAAAGATAGATGTTCGAATTGTTTATGGTAAAAGCGAGCTTCAACCCGAAGAAATTAACTGGTTAAAAGAGCTCACTTACATTCGAACCAGCTTTTGTAAAAACTTACATGCTAAGTGCTATTTGAATGAAGAGCTTTGTATCATTACTAGCCTCAACCTATATGAGTTCAGCCAAATCAACAACAACGAAATGGGTGTCCTAATTCGTCGTGCAGATGACGCTGACCTTTACAAAGATGCATATGAAGAAGCACAACGTATTATTCGTATAAGTGATGAAGTTCGCATCACTTTGGAGCGGGTGACAACCGAACCAGAGGGTAAATCAGATGCAGATGAGAAATCTGAAAAGCTGACCTCCTCAAAGCTTGCACAGAAATTAGGAATAAAAACTAATGAGTTTACAGAGAAGCTCGTTACTTCCGGTTTGCTCGAATTAAAAGATGGCAAACATTATTTAACAGCTAAAGGGAAAGAGGTTGGTGGCGAGTTTCGTATGAGTTCAAAGTATGGCCCTTACTTTTTGTGGCCCGAAAATTTTCGCCCATGAACAAAGCTGGTCAAATAGGGTAGGGTGAGATATAAACCCCAACATATAAGAAGCAAATCTAACTCAACCTACGATATTTGATGAGGATATTAGGCATAGACCCCGGCTCACGATTGACTGGTTACGGTGTGATTGAAGAGTCCCCGCGCGGTTTCCAATACATCGCCAGCGGCAGTATCAAGGTGACGGCGGAGTATTTTCCTGATCGTCTGAAGCAGATATTTAAAGGCTTATTGGAAGTAGTGGAACGTTATCAGCCAGAGCAAATGGCAATTGAGCAAGTCTTCATGCATATCAACGCTGACTCCGCATTAAAACTGGGACAGGCACGTGGTGCGGCGATTTGTGCGGTGCAGGCGGCGGGTTTGCCGGTGTTTGAATATTCCGCCAAGCAGGTTAAACAAGCGGTGGTTGGGAAGGGCAACGCGGCAAAAACTCAGGTTCAGCACATGGTGAAAATTCTGTTAAATATCCAAGGCGAGATGCAGATTGATGCCAGCGATGCGCTGGGTATTTGTATCTGTCATGCCCATCATCAACAAACGGCACTGCGCTTGCAGAAAGGTTGGGGTAAATGATCGGATTTTTGCGCGGTAAATTGATCCATAAAGCGCCGCCCGTTTTATTGCTGGATGTGCAGGGCGTGGGTTACGAGGTGGAAGCACCGATGACGACGTTTTACAACCTGCCTGCCATCGGTACTGAAATCCTGTTGCACACGCATTTGGTCGTGCGGGAAGATGCCCACATCTTATTTGGCTTTTCTACAGAAGCTGACCGGACGATGTTTAGGACCTTGATCAAGGTGAATGGTGTCGGCCCCAAGTTGGCGTTAACGATTCTTTCTGGACAAACAGCCGAAGAATTTCATCGTTGTATCCACAATAACGACACACAATCTCTAGTGCGTTTACCTGGAGTTGGCAAAAAAACTGCCGAACGCTTGGTTATTGAAATGCGCGACCGTTTGCCCGATTTGGGAGATTCGTCGATAGATGCTATCGAGTTAGTGAATTCGGTGATGTTACCAACAAAAGCAAATCCCAAACAGGAAGCCATCAGCGCCTTATGTTCTTTAGGTTATAAGCCTCTGGATGCTGGTAAAATGGTGCAAAATATTGGTGCTGAAGGCAAATCCTGTGAGGAGGTTATCCGGCTGGCATTACAAGGCGCGGCGAGATAGGGTTATTTGGGAAGCTCTGATAATGTCCTTCGACAAGCTCAGGACGAACGGCAAGGTGTTGATTCCGTTCGTGGTGAGCCTGTCGAACCATGAGCGGAATCAACTTGTTCAGAGCTTAACTTTGACAATGCTTGCAGAAATGGTGTAAAAAAGAATCAATTATGCACCAAATATGACTAAGCCATGCCCAGACAAAGTATCACGATTACACCACCCAACGACAACTGGCTCAATACCTTGATCGAAAGCGAGGAATACAATAGCAAGAGCGAAATTGTCAACGACCTCATCCGCAAGGCGCGGGCGCAACAGGGCGAACTTGACACGATCCGTACCAAACTGGCCAAAGCCGAAACCAGCGGGTTTGTCGCACAGAATGCCGAAGCCATGAAAGAATTGCGGCGCGATGGCAAGTTATAGGCTTACGGAAGCTGCCAAGGAGGATTTACGGCGCATCTATTGCTATGCGTGAGTCAATTTGGCGAAGCCCAAGCCGACAACTATTTTGACGCATTGTTTGAACGCTTTGAGTAAATTGCGGAAAATCCTCAACTCTACCCGTCCGTGGATTTTATCCGCGCCGGATACAGGCGTAGTGTTTGCGGCGTGGACAGCATTTTCTACCGCATCGTGGATAATACAGTAGAAATTATCAGCATATTGGGACGACAAGATATTGATAGAATTCTTTAGCTTAATTTGGTGCATGGAATGCACCCAACGGGATTATAGTCCCCACGCGGAGCGTGGGAACTATGAAAAATGAATTCACTGGATTGGAATAAGATTGCCGTCGTAGCGCCCTTATTTCTGGTGTTTTTACCATTATTCATGCCAAAAGGACGATGGTTTATTGCCAGTATACTATTGCTACCCATCGCATTTTTTTACTTTGTTGGTGCTTACTTAACAGACGACATTGATGGGCCAGTCGGCGTGGCAATTGGTTTTTATGTTTTAGTTTGGATGATTTTATATTTTTTTACATTATGCTTAGGTCTTGGTTATAAAAAATATCGAAAAGAAAAAAACACGACCATTTCCCTTAATGAAAATTATTTTCGAAAGTTGCGTTATTTGTTCAGAAATTTAAATTAGGCGCAATGCTTTTCAGTTATATCGACATAAATTGCTGATATTTAATAAACTATAACTCAAATGATAGAAAGCGACCGCATGATTAGCCCCAAAAGCCAGCCGGATGAAGAGCGCCAAGACCGCGCTATCCGGCCTAAACGCTTGGCGGAATATATCGGGCAACAAGAACTGCGTACCCAAATGGAAATTTTCATTCAGGCGGCGACCGCACGTAATGAAGCCTTGGATCATGTGTTGATTTTCGGCCCACCCGGTTTGGGCAAGACTACGTTGGCGAATATTATTGCGACGGAAATGTCGGTCAACATTCGCCAAACGTCGGGGCCGGTGCTGGAAAAAGCCGGTGATCTGGCGGCATTGCTGACTAATCTTGAATCCCATGACGTGCTGTTTATCGACGAAATTCATCGTTTAAGTCCAGCGGTGGAAGAAATCTTGTATCCGGCAATGGAAGATTATCAACTGGATTTGATGATTGGTGAAGGGCCGGCTGCAAGGTCAATTAAACTGGATTTGCCGCCATTTACTTTGGTCGGTGCAACCACACGGGCAGGATTATTGACATCACCCTTACGAGATCGTTTTGGTATCGTCCAGAGGCTGGAGTTTTATACGGTTGCTGAGTTGGCAGACATCGCCACCCGTTCGGCGAAGGTATTGGGTATCAGAATGGAACCCAAGGGTGCTTTTGAAATTGCCCGCCGTTCGCGTGGTACTCCGCGTATCGCCAATCGCTTGCTACGAAGGGTACGGGATTATGCCGAAGTCAAAGGAACGGGGGTGATAACAGATAGCATTTCTGTTCAGGCTCTGGACATGTTGCGTGTGGATACTAACGGTTTTGATGCACTCGACCGTAAATTATTATTGGCGATGATCGAAAATTTTTCCGGCGGTCCCGTCGGTTTGGATACCTTGGCTGCGGCAATCAACGAAGAACGCGGCACGATTGAAGATGTCTTAGAGCCGTACTTGTTACAACAAGGCTTTATCATGCGTACACCGCGTGGACGGGTAGTAACCAGTCAAGCCTATTTGCACTTTGGTTTAAAACCGCCAAAAATATTAGGCGTATCCGAGGATTTGTTTGAATAAGCCGTTTGTGTGGCCGGTGCGCGTGTACTATGAAGACACCGATGCCGGTGGCGTCGTATTTTATGCCAACTACCTAAAGTACATGGAACGCGCCAGGACAGAATATCTCCGGGCAATGGGCTTCGAGCAGGATGCGTTAATGACCCAGGAAGGCATCATTTTTGCGGTGCGTTCAGTAAAAATTGACTATCTTAAACCGGCGCGGTTTAATCAGCTTGTGCATGTGGATGCGAAAATAAGCCATCTTAAGAAAGCTAGTCTAGAATTTAGCCAACAAATACGCCGGGAACATGAAATCCTGGTCACGGGCGATGTCCGTATTGCCTGTTTGGACGTAAATACCCTTAAACCGAAAGCGATTCCCGAAAAACTATTTGAGCAGTTTAACTATGAACACTGATTTATCGATTTTCCATTTGATCAAAGAGGCCAGTTTTGTCGTCCAATTTGTGATGTTATTGTTGGCTGCCGCATCTTTGGCATCTTGGACGTTTATTTTTTCCAAGCGCAAGGAGTTGAGCCATGCCATAGAAATCACCGACGAATTCGAAGGCGAATTCTGGTCAGGCGTGGCCTTGGCGGATCTATATCGAAAATTGTCCGCCAAAGATTTTGAGCCGGAAGGTATCGAAAAAATCTTTCTCGCAGGTTACAAAGAATTCTCCCGGATGCGGCAAACCGGCACAGTTGTTGACCCGATGGTACAGGTAGAAAGCGCACAACGCGCGATGCGGATTGAGCTGTCGCGGGAACTTGATCGTCTCGACCAGCATCTGCCGTTCCTGGCGACGGTCGGCTCCATCAGCCCTTACATCGGCTTATTTGGTACGGTATGGGGCATTATGAATTCATTTATGTCGCTCAGCACAGTCAAACAGGCGACCTTGGCGCAAGTTGCGCCCGGTATTGCCGAAGCCTTGATTGCCACGGCAATCGGCTTATTTGCGGCGATACCAGCGGTCATTGCCTATAATCGGTTTTCTTCACGTCTGGACAGCTTAACCGGACGCTACGAGTTGTTCGTCGAAGAATTCGTGGTCTTACTGCAAAGACAGGCGCACAGCAAATGAGAAAAAATAAACGCAGAAAGCCGATGGCAGAAATCAACGTCGTTCCTTATATCGACGTGACCTTGGTATTGTTGATTATCTTCATGATTACCACGCCGATGTTGCAAACGGGCGTTGAAGTGGATTTACCGAAAGCAAAATCGGAAACTGTAGATTCATCAGGGGAAGGTGTTTCACCCATCATCATTTCGATTAAAAAGGAAGGCCAATACTACATAACCATTGATAGTGATGAAAGTGAGATTCAACAGGAAGACATCAATGGAAAAGTCAAGGATGCTATGAGCACTAACAAAAATCCACAAGTGCTTATTAATGCTGATAAAGGAGTGGATTATGGCACTGTTGTTGAACTTATGGCATCACTTAAAAATGCGGGTGTAGATAAGGTCGGGTTAATGACCCAATCGGATGATGGTAAGTAAGTATTAAATGGATAGGAATGAAAAGCTTACCCGGGCATTCTTATTAGCCCTGGCATTGCATCTTACTTTACTGGGTTTATTTGCCTTAAGTGCATTATTTAAGCCGAAACCGGAATTGATACTGCCCGAAGTTGACATCATTAATGCCACGATTGTTGATGGAAAAATTTATTCCACTATTTCGAGACGTGTTGAAAAACCAAAACAATTGGTTCAGCAAAAAAATGAACAGGGAAAAGCAGAGCCGATTGAAGAAGTCGAATCAAAAAAAGCAGAATTAATTAATAACAAGAAAGTTGTTGTCTTGGCAAAAGAAGAAGCTAAGGCAAAGGCCGAAGCTGAAGCTGAAGCGAAAAAGCTAGAAGCGCAAAAAAAAGTAGAGGCTAAGAAAGAAGAGTTGGCTAGAGCTACCACCGAGAAAAAAGCCGAAGCAAAAAAGCAAGAAGAGGCAAAAGCAAAGGAAAAATCAAAAGCGGAAGCAATAGCTAAAGAACAGGAAAATGCGAAAAAAACCTCAGAAATAGCAGCAAAACAAGCCAACGAAGAAAAGGCTAAAGCAGAGGCAGTCAAAAAAGCAGCCCTTGAAGCAAAAAAATTAGAATTGGCAAAAACCAAAGCCGCCGCAGAAGCTAAGGCTGACGCAAAAAAAGCAGCGGAATTAGCAGCCAAGAAGCAAGCCGATGCCGAGGCAAAAGCCGAAGCTTCAGCTAAAGAAAAAGCGCAAGCTAAAAAAGAGGCAGAAGAAACTAAGAAAAAAGCCAACGCAGAAGCGAAAGCGGTAGCTGATGCGAAAATCAAAGCTGCCGCTCAAGCAAAAGCTGATGCCAAAAAGTCAGCGGAAGCCGAAACAAAAAAACAGGCGGCGGCAGAAGCTAAAGCCGATGCCAAAAAAGCCGCTGAACTAGAAGCAAAAAAACAAGCCGAAGCTAAAGCAGAAGCCGCTGCGCAAGCCAAAGTTGAGGCTAAAAAAGCGGCGGATGCGGAAGCAAAAAGAGCAGCCGAAGCTGAACGAATGGCAGCGTTAGCAGCTGCCGAAAAAGCTAAGCTGGATGCCGCTGAAAAAGCAAAAGCTCAGGCAGCGGCTGCCAAAGCAAATGCAGATCAGGCTGAAATAAATAAATACAAAGAAATGATCAGAACAAAAGTTAAACGTGCTTGGGTTGCGCCGCCTGGGTCATCCGGTTCAACTTGCAGTGTAAAGCTCAGGTTATCGTCTGATGGATCCGTTGTGGATGCCAATGTGAACTGTAATGGCAACGATATATTTTCCCGCTCTGTTGAAAACGCAATTGAGCGAGCTTCACCCTTACCTATCCCATCAGATAAGAATTTGGCACGGGCGTTCAGGTCGATTAATTTTACTTTTAACGCGAATTAATATTAACTTTGCCCAATATCTTCTTGATATTCAGTCTATATTAACATTTGTGGTATATAATTTCCAGACTAAACCATCTTGGATAATGGCTTAAAAGAGGCAGGAACGTGAAATTCTTTATACAAATCGTAACGCTATGTTTAATAGCTACTTTACCGCTAATTGGTCGATCCGAATTAACAATCGACATCACCGAAAGCTCAGATAGCGGCACTCCCGTCGCTGTCGTGCCATTTGCTACAGCAGGTGCGCCCGTAGACATTAGTTCGGTAGTGAATGCCGACCTTGCCCGTAGCGGTTATTTCAAGATGCTGGCGGAACAGGCTATGCGGAGCAGGCCGAGTTCAGCTTCGGCGGTGCAGTTTCCAGAATGGCAGTCATTGAACCAGAATTATCTTGTCGTAGGGCAAGTCAACGGCGGCGTGGGCGGACAATACAATATCCAGTTCCATTTGTTGGATGTACTGAAATCCAGCCAACTGTTAGGTTATCAGATGAGTTCATCGGCTGCTGATTTACGTCGGACGGCACACCAGATCAGCGATTTAATCTTTGAAAAGCTGACCGGTAAAAAAGGTGCTTTCAGCGGTCGTATTGCTTATGTCACTCATAATCAGCAAGGCAAGCAAAGCCAACTTCAGGTTGCCGATACCGATGGTTTTAATCCGCAAACTATCGCGACATCGTCTGAGCCGTTGATGTCGCCGTCCTGGTCGCCGGATAAAACCAAGATGGCTTATGTGTCTTTCGAGCGCAAAAATGCCGCTGTTTACATACAAACACTGGCAACTGGTCAACGGACACGGGTGGCTGAGTTCACCGGTATCAATGGTGCGCCCGCATGGTCGCCCGACAGCACTAAACTGGCACTCACTTTATCAAAAGATGGCAGCCCGGATATTTATGTCCTGGACATAGCCAGTAAGGGGCTAACGAAATTGACTAAAAGTTATGCCATTGATACCGAGCCATCCTGGTCGCCGGACGGTAGCCACATAGTGTTTACCTCTGACCGTGGCGGTAAGCCGCAATTGTATTTGGTGCCAAGCCGTGGCGGTCAGGAACAGCGCATCAGCTTTGCCGGTGATTATAATGCCCGTGGCAGTTTTTCGCCCGACGGCAAGAGCATCGCCATGGTGCATGGCAACGGCGGCGATTACCGGATTGGCGTTATGGAAGTCGGTAGTCGTTCGATCAACGTGGTCACTACGGGGCCTGCGGACGAATCGCCCAGTTTTGCGCCGAATGGCACGATGATCCTGTACGCTTCCAAAAAAGGCGGAACTGGCTTCTTATCGGCGGTGTCATTAGATGGTAAAATGCAGCAAAGACTGGGTTTTACGGGCGGCGAAGTGCGAGAACCCGCTTGGTCGCCTTAAAAGATTTGCTGAACTTATCCGAATTCCATACATAATTTACTCAGGATTGATGACTATGAAGATGAACAAAATACTATGGCTGTTATTGATTGCTGTTTTCGCCTTATCCGGTTGCAGCGAAGATGAAGCCACGGACAGCCTGGACAATGCCGCCAATAACGCAGCCAGCGGCATTAATGATGCCTCAACCAGTGGTTTGAATGGTGCCTCGACCTTATCGGGCATGGCAGGTTCAGGTTATACCGGCGTGACGGGCAATAATTCCTTTTTGGGGCCAGAATTCAGTGACCCTAACAACCCGCTGTCCAGAAGCACCATTTACTTCATGTTGGATAGTAGTGATGTGCAGCCGGACTTTATCCAAGTTATCAATGCCCATGCCAAGTATCTTGTCGGCCATCCAAACCAAAAGCTGACCTTGGAAGGTCATGCCGACGAGCGCGGATCACGCGAATACAATATTGCTTTGGGTGACCAACGGGCAAAAGCGGTCGCTGGCATGATGAAAGCGCAAGGCGTTTCTGATGGGCAATTGGAGTTGGTCAGTTATGGCGAAGAAAAACCTGCCGTATTTGGCAGTGACGAAGGTTCTTACGAACGCAATCGTCGTTGCGAATTGTCTTACCAAAGGTAAATAGCCATGAATGCGCGGATTGTTTTGTTTCTGAGTGCTTGCAGCGTTGCTTGTGCAGAAGTGCCGCCCGTAGTTGAAACCGGTGGCAACTTGTCTGGAAACTCGGTCGTCAATGTTCCCAACCCGGTCTCATCAACTGCTAATTATGAAATGATGAAACGGATTGAGCAAATGCAGGCTGAGGTACAACAACTGACCGGCAAGGTTGAAGAACAGGCTTTTCAGATTGAAGAGCTGAAAAAGAAGCAAAAAACCATGTACACGGACTTTGATGACCGCTTACAGGGCTTAGAAAACAAATCCGCTACCGGTCAGCCATCAGCGGACAATTCACCTACTCCAGATACGTCCGCAGATTCAACAGGGCAAGCTGTAGCAGCACCTGCCGTTGCCGAGCAACAAACGAAAGCCAACCCTTCTGAAAATGCGGGAGGCGGGTCTGTAACACCTGCACAAGCCGATAACCCAGCCCCGGTTTCTGAAGCGGAAAAGCAAGAATACCAACAAGCCTACGATGCGCTCAGAAATGGCCGAACCAGCGAAGCCATCGCCCAGTTCAACATCTATTTAACCGCGCATCCGCAAAGTGGTTATGCCAGTAATGCCCAGTATTGGTTAGGTGAAGCCCATCGGGTCAACCAGGATAACGCTTCGGCACGCAAGGCTTTCAATGATGTTGTGGCAATGCATCCTGAATCGGCAAAAGTGCCTGACGCTTTGTTAAAGCTGGGTTATATCGAAGTCGAAGAGAAGAATTCGGCCAAAGCCCGGGAGTATTTAACGCGAGTTACTACTGAATATCCCGCTTCAAAAGCTGCAAGATTAGCTGAAAAGAAACTGCTTACGCTTGATACAAGCACGCCTTAGCCGTGGGTTCACTTCGCATTTCAGAAATTTTTTACTCCTTGCAAGGGGAGTCGAACACGGTGGGTATTCCCACTGTGTTCATCAGGCTGACGGGGTGTCCGTTAAGATGTACGTATTGCGATACCGAATACGCGTTTACTGGCGGCGAAAAAAAAACAATCAGTGCCATTATTGACGAAGTTGGCGGTTATGGATCGCGCTATGTCACGGTAACGGGCGGCGAACCCCTTGCCCAGACCGCATGCCTTGCCTTGCTGACACAACTGGTTGATCTGGGCTACGTTGTGTCCCTTGAGACCAGCGGCGCACTCGACGTTTCAATGGTCGATCCTCGCGTCATTAAGGTGATGGATCTTAAAACCCCTAGCTCTGGCGAGCAAAATAGAAATCTATATCAAAATATTCAGCATCTCACCAAAAGTGATCAAGTTAAATTTGTCATCGGCAATGATGAAGATTATGCTTGGTCAAAGCAAATGACCTCAGAATATAACTTGTCCGATTCTTGTGAAGTGTTGTTTTCTCCGGTCATGGGGCAGCAAAATCCCACTGAATTAGCTAATAAAATTCTGGCGGATAAATTGCCGGTGCGCTTCCAAATTCAGTTGCATAAATTGCTTTGGAATGACGCAAGAGGCAAATAACCACATGGCTAAAAAAGCGATCATCCTGTTATCGGGCGGCTTGGATTCAATCACTGTTTTGGCTATTGCCAAACAACAGGGTTATGAATGTTATGCCTTGAGTTTTGATTATGGACAAAAGCACAAGGCCGAACTCAACGCAGCCAGCCAAATAGCCCAAAGCTACCAGGTAAAAGATCACAAAATCATGAGCCTAGGGCTTAACGCTATAGGCGGGTCAGCTTTAACCGATAATGCGATTAAAGTCCCCGATCATCTACAGGATGGCATACCTGTCACCTACGTACCAGCCAGAAATACCATTTTTCTTTCGTTTGCCTTAGGCTGGGCGGAAGTGTTACAAAGTCAGGATATTTTTATCGGCGTAAATGCCGTCGACTACTCAGGCTATCCCGATTGTAGGCCGGAATTTATCAATGCTTTCCAGCAATTAGCCAACCTTGCCACCAAGTCCGGTGTTGAAGGTCATCCATTTACCATCCACACGCCGCTCATAGCATTAAGTAAAGCCGAAATTATAAAGCTTGGTACCCAACTTGGCGTTGATTACACCACAACCGTTTCCTGTTACTCTGCTGACGAACAAGGTCGTGCATGTAGGCTATGTGATGCGTGTAGACTCCGTGCTCAAGGCTTTTATCAAGCGGGTATCCTTGACCCAACCAGTTATAAGCCATAACGATCTTTAGATATCATAGAAAGAAAAATCCTTGCAATCAAGAACCTGATTGTTATAATTGTAAGTCTTTGTTGGGTCGCTAGCTCAGCCGGTAGAGCACCGCACTTTTAATGCGATGGTCATGCGTTCGAATCGCATGCGACCCACCACAACTTATCATATAAATCAAGTAGTTAGCACTCCATTGCAGCTACTTTTTTATGCCTTAAATATGGTTACGCGAGATTTACGCGACTTATCTTCTCTACGGCCTCCTTCAATTCGTCAATGTCAGCCTTGCAATAGTGGTCGGTAATTCGTGAGGATTTATGACCTAACAAATCCTGACGATTTTCAAAACTTACCCCAGCAGCACGTAACCGTCTTCCAAAAGTATGGCGTAGGTCATGCACCCTGCATTGTGTTATGTTAGCCCGGGTACGGGCTTTACGCCAAGAATGACCATTGATTCTCAACACAGGTTCGCCTTTGTAAGTAAATACATATTCATCATGCTTACCCCGCTGGTTTTCAATGATAGCTTTAGCTGTACTGTTTAAGGGAAGAATACGATCCTCACTATTCTTAGTTCGATGACCTTTTAAAATAAAAATCCCCAGCTTACGATTTTCTTCGCTCCACTTTAAACCCGTTAGTTCGGTTTCCCGAAGCCCTGTATGTAAGGCAAACAAAACCATCTCTCGCAAATGTTCTGGCAATTCATTGAGCAATCGCCCCTCCTCCTCTTCATTGATGGGATAAGGTTTGCGTTTGTCATCCTTTAAAAGCTGTATAAGTGGAGCTTCGACTAACCAAGAGTTATTGTTTTCATCTCGCCATAAACGGGCGGCTAATACCAACACTCGGCTGATGATTGCCAAATCACGGTTGATGGTACTGTTGGTTAAGCCGCTTTTTTTCCTTGCAGCAATAAACTTGCCCAATGTTCCCATATGAATATGCTCTAGCGGTAGGTCACCGATAAACGGTACTGCCGCCTTCAGAGTGACCGCATCCCGGTCAAGGCTTTTCTTTTTTACTTCATTTAAATATTTGGTGGCTGCTTCCACAAATGTGTAGGCCTTTCTTTCCCCATAGATCATTTGGTCTCTAACTTCCATTATGCGCATTGCTAAGTAGCGTTCCGCTTCTTTGAGGTCGCGCGTTCCAGTGCTTTCGTAAATTCGGTGGCCTCGTATGACCTTGTTGATGTGCCAGATGTCGTTCCTTTTGGTAAGGCCTGGTGTCTTTTTTGCCATGTTTTTTGCTCCAATGTTTTGATTGCGGGTTTGCCGTTAAATTTTTTGTATTCATCTACCCACGAATCCATTTCATTTCGGTCAAAGGCGATGCCTTGAATACCAATTTTTATCGCAGACAAATAAGGTCTGATTTCACTATTGAAGAAATTTTTGTTTACACCTAGGTAAAATGGCGCGTCGCGCATACGGATAATTCTGGGAAGAATCATTTGTGTTTTTTCTGGTTTTTTTGATGACATAAATTGCACCTGTTGTTGTAAGTGCAATGCCTTTACAGTTTTAAAAAATGCCGTTTTCCCCGCGTTTTTTGAGGTGTTTTTTATTCGCATTTTTTTCGCGCACAAAAACACACTTAAAAGTGATGTTGTTCATCACTAATTTTTGTTGAAATTTAATGCTTATTTTTTACGAAAAAATGCGTGAATTGTTTTGTCGAAATGCCGATTTTGCAGATAACGATGTTGTAAAATTATTGCCAAAAATAGACCGACAACAATTCCAACAATGGGTCAAAAGGTATCAGCCCATCGCTCCCAAAACCCAGGTTCGTCGTGATGGGCATTTTGCATGGCGACCTCCAACTTCAATACATAAAACCGGACATTGTCATCGCGCATCGAACCGTCAGGGTGTTCAAGATGATCTCGTAGTTCACAGTAAGTATCGGATTCGTCCATCGTCAGATCGATATAGACCTGTCCTAGATAGCTCTCAAATCCACACTCATCAGCGATAGGTGCGATTGGACACCAGCCAATCGAATGTTCATCCAACCAGTCCAGAAAAGCTTGTCTTCTGGCATCCTGTTCATACTCAAAATTCAAATATGAAAAAGGTGCGTCGTCTTCAGTGTCTTGGGGATGGAATTCTACGAATAAGACATCTCGTTGTTTCTGCCGGGCAATGGCATCAATATGTTCAATCAGATAAGGCATCGGTTCTTCTCCTAAAAAAGCTAAAAATAAAATCACGGTCAAAAGCGAGAGTTCGTACTTGCTTGCCGTTGGGTCGTGGGGTGAGCAGTGGTCAATAACTGCTTGTTTTGTTTTGCCATGCGCCGTAACAGGCTATAAATATTCTGTGCTGCCAGCGTTTTTGTTACTTCAAATTACTATTTTCGCCAATTGGCGAAACATTACTGCTGGGATTTACTATTATGTTGAAGCCATTATCTAAGCAGTGGTGGTGGTGCTGGCATGGGAAATAGTAATTCCCTTTGCTAGGTGCAAATTTGTCGAGATACCGTCAACTCATCGCGCGTTTGCTATGCATTTCATGCATGACATATTTGTGTATTGGTCGCTGTCGTTTCGCGCCCATACCTCATATCCTTCGCAAATTCGCACGGTTACTATATTGATTTGAGTGTGAATTAACTTGCCCATAGATAATCCAAGTTGATTAAGATCAGTCATGGCTTGACCTTTAGATAAATCTCCAAATTTTGGACGTGACTATGCCTGAGCAGGATTGCCCATAACAATTATCACGTCCGGGTTTTAGAGGGGTCTATCTGTTAACAGTTAAGTTGTAGATAGACAGTTGGTTATCACAGAAGGTTAAACCCTTAATCCTTGGCGTAGTATTTGTCGATGTCATCCAGGATGTCCCTGACATTGGACAACGAACGGCGTAGGGTTTTGGTAGTGTGTTTCTTTGGATCGATGCGTTTAACCGTATCGCGCAATTCCATAACCAGTTCCACGACTTCCTTGGACAGTTCAGTTGGATTGCTGACAGACGCAAATGGTTTCTCGGCTGAGCCTGAATCAGTTTGCTGTTGTTCCGGTTTTACCTCAGTTGTTTTAGGTTCTGCTACAGGGTTCGAAGTTGATTTGCTGGGTGTTTCGTTTTTGTTGCTCATAAATTACTCTCTTAGGACTGATAAAAATTGCAAAAAAATACTGAACCGACAAACATCTTGTTCGTGCAATAGTAAGTGGATCAGGGTTTGTGTAGGGTAAGACCTCTACCCGTTATGATGATAATGCGGCCTATAAAACAGGCTATTCAGTGCTTTAAGGCTCTGAATGATGGTAAAATCAAGTACAGTTCTTCAATATTCCTCCGGTAATAACAGTGTTGTTACACTGCGATCCGATTCGGTGATTACCCAGACCTTGGCTGATGCCTTGGTTGCGTTATCATCCTTCGGTGGGGTTAATACATACACCGACATCACACGCCCGCCCAATTCAAGGGCTTCTTCGTTGGTTTGGGCATCCTCTGCACACACATTTCCAAAGTCACCAACGACATGCCGAGCTAATAACTGGAAAGGGCTGATTCGGTATTCAATTAACAGAGCTTGCGCTCCTGGCGTGTAACACAGATCACCCAGTTCAAACCGAGACCGGGCTTGGATTGTGGTTGAGGTCTGTTTCATATTTTTTTCTCCATAACAAGTTAACGGACAAGATGAGTCGCTTAATCTTCAAGCTCTTCTTCTACTAACCTCCCTTCCTCCTTATCCCAGTCGTCATCATCCAGGTCTGAATCAGATTGTGAATCAACAATAGCAATCAGAACCTGGGTATACCGACGTGACAGCAAACGCAGGCTCTTGCCTGCTTCTGTGCAGAATTCAAATGATGATTCAGGTTGATTTAGCAAGCGTTGGTAGGTCTCATTAGTCCGTTGGATGCAGGTAGCCATAACATCCAATGAGGGCGCAATATTAAAGTTGGTAAATGGGGATGCCATTTGGTTCTCCTAAATATAAAAATGATAAAAATGTCCAGGCACACAAAACCATCAGGCGCACGAAAGCACTCCGAATTTTCAAACCCGAAGGGAGAATTTCAAACCTGATGATTGTGCGATACGTTGGAGGGTGAATTGAGGGTGTGATTTCCCACAATTATATTGTATCAAATATGCATATAAATGTCAATATATATCTGCTTATAAGATATAGGCTAAGAGGCTTACGGGTTTGAACGATTTGTAAATTGTTGGCAATTGGCGACAAAAGTAAGGGTGTATAAATGTTTTCTATTGAGATGCGCGGTTAAAATTCACTCAATTTTGAACAGAGTGATTCACGGATCATCATGAAATGGTCTCCCTTTACAATCACTAAGATTTCTTCTTCATTTTTCTTTATCAAGTTATTGGCAACATCTTCGCCAAGATAATCTTCAAGAGTTCTCTCCCATCTAGCGCAAAGGTCAGCATAAATGGTTTTTGTGATTTTCGTTAGCCCATACCATAACAACAGTTCATCTCTGGTAAATACTGCCATTCCGTTTGCATAAATTGAGTCAAACCGATTCATTATTTGTTCTTCATGCCGTCTAATCATTGATTGTTCCTTATTATCTTTAATATTTTTGTAATTTTACATTGTTTTGTAAAAGTAATGAAGAATTAGCAGAACTAAATATTTTGTAGACACAAAATAATGTTAGATTAGGTCAATAGCTCACAACTGCTTATTTCATCAAAATTGCCATTTCTAAACTTCATAATTAGCGATTTTAAAATCATAACACTTTGATTAACCGTCATTATTCCCTTCTAAACGATTGTATTCCTTCAAAGAAACAAATTGAGAAACATTTAAACCAACCAAAAGGCTTACGTAAACAAGGTAATGGCTTAAGAGATGGGCTTATCAGTCCTTGCATATCCAGCCGATGAACTCTGAAAATCAGTGGCTTTGGGTCATTATTTTGCATGGCTTTAAGCAATGCCAAGCCTATTTCACCCCATCCAACAGTGAGCAAGCCTTTTTGTACGCTTTTATATTTTTCTAACCAGCCTGCAATGATGAAGCGGTTCTGGCTACCTTGAGAGCGTCCTGAACAAACACTTTTTTGTCCGTTTAGCTCCCCCATAGGCCAATCTTATCACATGGCACGACAGCACGATATTTTCCCAACTGGTTGTCTAGCGTATCATTTCTTAACATTATGTAATTTATTCATGTAGTTAAAAAATTTAATCAATAATTATTGTCAACGGGCGATAGTTTAAAATGTGAACTATCATCATTAATAAAGTTTACAAAACATAATTAAAGAAATAAAATATAATAACAAGAATAAAAACACTTTGTGATTGCATATTAACATTACATGAGCAAAGCTTTAATGGTTTTTGTCACCATGATGTTTGTAAGCACTTGTAACGAACGATAGGACACCCGACGAAGACAATTTGTATGACTGTCAATGGCTGCAACTTGTTGATAGTTTGAATGGCCGCCGAAGCGGGATGAGTAATATCAAATAAGCTGGCTTTATAGCCTCAGACGAAACTTAACGACGGGATTGATCCCAGTAGCATCTTGATAATGGCTTAGATCAATGCTTTGGCAGATGGCATACCTAACAATTACAGGGAAAAAAACTTTTGTGATGGAGAGATTCCATGCATTTAAATTTAAAAATTGATCCAATTAGGCATATAAATTATGAATAAATTTATTCCTCAATATTCAGTAAAAAAAGATACCTATCAGATTTGTCTGAGTGAAGATGCTGATTTTATTGAACTTGCCAATTTTCGAGTCGTAATTAAGGAAGAGATATGCTTTCGTAAGACTTCAGGCGAAATTGAAATTTTTGTCAATTTCGATGTTTATCAATTAGGAAAAAAAATAAAAAGCTTGAATATACCAAATGTAGAGTTTGAGCAGTTCAAGTGGGTAGGAAGTAAACTTGGACTAAAAGGTGAAATCAACACAATAGGGATAACGAGCAAGGTTAATGACCATCTCATCCGAGCGATTAAGAAGTACAACCCTAACGTTCCTGTTATAAATATTTTCTCTCGAGTAGGTTACATCAAGGAGTCTGGGAGTAACCGAAAATTCCTGTTTAACAATGGATCGGTTAGTAGTAATGGAATTAAATACGAATCAAAAACCAAGCTCCATACTAAACTCGGCTTTTATCAAATACCATTGGACTTAGATGTAAATTCCTATTTGGAACTGTCGGTCAAAAAGGTCTTCAATCTTCTTAATTTATCTAAAAAAAATCGATTTATTGGGTTGGTGCCGTGTCTAGCAGCGTTTCGTGCATCGACCACATTGTTTAAATCAATGGAGATGGATACCTGGTTTTTTTTGGTGGGGAAAACGCAAACATATAAAACCACCGTCGCCCAACTATGCACCTCGTTTTATGGCACTCTTGAGTCCGCCAACAATATGGTCAGTTGGGATTCTACAGATTACGCTCTGATAGAGCTGGCACTTCAAGCACGAAACGGAATTCTCGTTGTCGATGACTTTGTTTACAACGTAAATTCAGGTAAAGCAAAGGAATTTACAGATAAAGCGGAAACGATCTTGCGTGCCTGTGCTAACGGTTCTTCACGTTCACGTAAAGATTCGAAAGGTGACAGCATAGAGGATAAAGGCAGGATCAATACAATGACCATTGCCACGGGGGAATTCGCTCCGAATGGTGTCAATGAATCTTTGCTCGCGCGTGGTATTTTTGTTCCCTTTGTTCGGGGTGACATTGACCAAAATACACTAACTCGTTTTCAAGGGTATGCGGAAAATGGGGATTTCGTTAAGGTTAATATCGCGTTTATCCAATATTTACTCATCAATCGGATCGAATTAAATGACAAAATTAAAGACTGGAAAAAGACCTACCGCGAGAAACTGATGGTTCGATTGCAGCAATCATCTCCACGAACCGTAAACCAAGCGGTTGGTATGCTAATCGCTTGGAAACTGTTCCTTATGTTTGCTAAATTGGAAGGCGTTATTGATAAACAGGAGGCGATTAAATATCAAAAGATTGTAAAAAGTCGATTGGTTAGCCTACTCAAGAAACAACGAGCTATTTACACAAGGTCAATTGGCAGTATTTTGTTCGAGTCGCTTCGGGATGCACTTAAAGAGGGTCGTATGCATTTAATTGACCATAAAGTTGGAGGTGAGCCTCAAGTAAAGGACTCATCAACTCTAGGCTGGAAACATGGGCAACCTCAAGGTACTAAAATTGGTTGGTATAATGTCAAAACCGGAACTATTTTTATTGATAAAGATCTGCCTATCGAAGATCTGGTCGCACTCATACCTGATAACTATAAAAAAGATTTTAATAAGCCATTCTGGAAGAAACTCGATAGGGCAAAGCTTATCGTTCACCCTTATGACCGACTGGTCAGCAGAGCCAAATTGTTTGGTACAGACAAACAACACTATCAACTAAGACAGCCCGAAAAGTAAACCATTTATCGAGTCCATTTAAAATGGTCAATAAATTATGCGGGTATTGAGAATGGGGTTTTTCCACACATCAATACCTGTTAATTTCAGTAAAATACGATGTTATAAATTACGTCTTAAAATTGTACGAAATGTACAGTTTTATGTCGGCCATCATGATATTTGATTGAACGTATTTTGCGCTAATGCTTTAAATTCGATATCCCTTACTACTAATCTAGTTGAGTAAATACGTACATTTCGTACATATTTTTTTTAGTTTCCGAACCGTAAACAGTTATTTATAACGGAATATTAATAGAACTAACAGCATGTTGGACGTAGCCCAGGGTAATGGAATAGAGTGAATAAGCGATGTGAAGTGAATAGAGTAGATGAGATAGGTTGAAAGAGTTGAGTAATAATTCAGAAGTTAGAATGAATCTAGTTTTAATCAATAATTATCAACTCTATTCTAGTCATTACACCCCTCTTTTTTCTGTAGAAATAAATACTGTAAATAAAGCCTATAAATAACTAATCAAATAATATTTGTGCAGTTGTTTATAGCAATCAAATATTTGTAATTTATATATAACAGTAATCATAATACAGAATAAGGAATCTACTATGAAACATAACTTCATTGATCCAATACAAGTTCTATTTTACGACAAGATAGCTTTTACATTTCCAATTAGAAAGAGTAAGAGATTACTTTTAATCGATAGATTAAATGATCCAAATTTTTATGAGAAATATAATAGACGGGTATATGGACATAATAATGGTAGATACCAGAATAACTACCAATTTGAGATATTCCAATGGAATACTATTAAGCTATCAGTCTATCCAATCAACACAAGCCATAACTTCTTACGAGTAGAATACAATCCACGTAATCTAGGAGTTAGAGGTAGAAAGAAATTTAGACTGTTCTTAATAAAGCTCCTAACTAAAGACGTGATGAAAAAGATTTACTTCCATGCCCGTCTTACTAGGCTAGACCTTACCCTTGATGTCTTTGATATGGAACCAGGCTTGTACATCCATAGAAGTAGGATTGAGCAATCTGAAATCTATAGGGATAAATTTGGTTACAAAATCATTAGCCAGGTCATAGGCAGTGAGATGAGTAATCGAAGGATCACCATGTACGATAAACGTGCTGAACAAGGCATTGAAGACAGTATTGCTCTGGACTTTGATTTCTATCCTTCTTTTGAAAACATCAGCCATCATCGTATAGAAATCAGGTTAAGGAACTTGGACTGTACTATGGCTGAACTAGATCGGCATTTGCTAAAGGAATTTAAGGCAATTAACTTTTATAAAGACAGTTTCCTTGAAGATGAAGGATTTTCTAAGGAATTTAGGGATGATGCATATGAAAACGGGCTTAACTCTGCTTTGTATATCCTAGTAGATCAAGAACGACGCCGTTACCTAAAGCTGCTTGAGAACTATCGGATAAAGCCCCTTTCTTTTAAGAAAAGGGATATGGATTTCGATGCCGCCCACAAAGAAGGGTTGAGGAGCCTAGTCCACAGGGAGTATGAGCAACAATTTCTAGCTCAGGTGGCTTAATCTATTACATAATTCATGTTGGATGCTAAGGAACAGGAATGGATGGCAGTTCCATCCATTGGTAATACTGGGCTATATCAATCATCTGGTGTAGACCATCTATATGTTTGGTTGTATTATCCTTGTACTGGTCTAGTGTTAGGTAAGCTATCCTTCTGAGGGGAACAAACTGGGTTACTTTAAATAGCGTTGCCCAATAACAATATTAACTTAGGATCGTTGAAAGAATAAAAATACTCAAAATTGATGCATTTGGGGTTAAAAATATACCGATAGCTCCAAATATAAGCAATACAAGGTTGTTATCGGAAGCTCTATAACAGAGAATAGTCATAATAAATCCCGTTGTTACAAAAATAATAAGATGAAAACACCACTTCGGTGACCTTTCTAAGGAAGACTATGCTGCTTACCGAACAAGAAAAACAACGCATCATACAGATAATTGAACAAGGCAAGCCTTTACCCATTCATTATAAAAACCTGTTGTTTGCCGACAATACTGATTACGTTGAACGGACGGCGGTGTATGAACTGCAATACAAAGGTAAAAAGTCAGAGCCGGATATACTCAGCCGCACCCCAGCCGCGCCGTTACAAGAAATGCGCAGTTTCAATAGCGATAATCCCTTTGAAGACGATTGGCGCAATCTGCTGATTTTCGGTGACAACCTGTTAGCGTTAAAAGCGATTTACAACGACCAACGTGGTGCAAACCGTTACGGCACCAAAAACAAGATCAAACTGGTTTATATCGATCCACCCTTTGCCACCAAGCAGGACTTTATGAAAGACCGCGAAAAGGCGTATCGGGATAAGGTCATGGGCGCACAATTTATTGAGTTCATTCGTGAGCGGCTGGTGTTGTTGCGGGAAATTCTGTCGGATGACGGTTCAATTTATGTGCATTTGGACACTAAAAAATCACATTATCTTAAAGCGATATTGGATGAGGTATTTGTTGAAACAAATTTTCGCAATGAAATAATTTGGAAAAGGCAAAGTGCTCACAATGATGCAAATAAATACGGTGCGATTCACGATACGATTTTCTTCTATTCAAAATCAGAAAATTGGGTATGGAATAAAGTGCAAGATCAAGTTAGTCAGCTTTATTTAAAGCAATTTTTCGACCAAATTGATGAAGCATCTGGAAAACGCTATGCCCGTGGTGATTTAACTGCTGCTGGAATAACTAAAGATGGAAATAGTGGAAAACCTTGGCGTGGAATTGACCCATCAAAAAAAGGTAGGCATTGGGCAATTTCTCAATCTGTTAGGAATTTATTGTCTACTACAGCTGAGTCTAATCCTCTAATCGCTTTGGATGAACTAGATAAGCTTGGAAGGATTCATTGGCCAAAAAATGGAATGCCTAGGCTAAAAAGATTTGCTGACGAAGTTGAAGGTGTTCCATTACAAGACGTATGGACAGATACAAAATTGATACATAATCAATCACCAGAACGATTAGCCTATCCGACTCAAAAACCGGAAGATTTAATTGAGAGAATAATCAAAGCTTCATCCAATATGGGGGACATCGTACTGGATGCCTTCGCCGGTTCCGGCACCACCGTTGCCACCGCCGAAAAACTGAGCCGCCGCTGGATCGGTATGGATTGCGGCAAGCTGGCGATTTACACCATCCAAAAACGACTGCTTAATTTAACAAGCAATGTCGGTTCAGCGGCTAAGGATGAACGCCGCGAATACGAACGGGTGAGCGATTTTGCCGAGCATTCCAAATCCGATAGTCGTGGCTTACTCATGATCTACGACAAAGCGCGGCGCGGCGATCTGATTATTACAGATGCCTTGCTAGAAGACTTAGCCGAATTTACCGACAAATACCTGAGCGGTAATAAGCCCGAATGCTTTTCGCTGGTGTGTCCCGAGGACAAATTGCAGTTGTCAAACTTGAGTGTGCTGGAAGACACCGAAGGCTTAAAAGCCGGTGAAAAAGCCGTGACAGTGGGACGCATTACCTTCTTGATTTCCTTTGTTGAACCGAAAACCCCAAGCCCCAAATCCCAACCGCTTAAGGCTAAGGAATTTGTATTGCTGAATGCGGGTATTTACGACAAACAAAAACTGTATGCCCTGCCGTGGGCGGAGTATAAGCCGTTTGTTATGCAGTTATTCAGCCTACGCGACGCACCGCATAAAATCAAGGCGTTTGAAGCCGATGGTTATATCGGCGGCGATTCAGCATTTGTTTGGGATTATCCCAATAACCAAGACATGGTGCTGGAGGAAAGTTTTGTCGAAAGTCTACATTCGGTGACGGGCGGACAAGCAGGCGACCGTTTTTATATCATCGCACCCATTGTGGCAATGGGCTTTATGCAGGATGAGATCAAACGCGGCAATACTCGTTATATTTTCCTGAAAGTGCCTTTATCCGTATTACAGCGCTTATTGGAAAACAATAAACCCGGCGCATTGCCACAGCCGACCTCAGAAGCCGATGTGAATGCAGTAATTGATGCCGTCGGTTTTGATTTTATCTCGCAGCCATTGGTGGAATGGTCATGCTTGAGTTCGGATGTTGAAAATCAGGATGTATTCAATGTAGGCGAACAAGATCATGTTATCCGGTTAACAAAATTCCGTGCCAATACCTTGGCAACTGATCCCGAAGATTTTCCAAATTTTGCTACTTTATCCATGGTGCTGGTGGATTTGGGTTACCAAGACGAGGTATTTAAGTTATCCCAGGTATTTTGGGCTGAGGACTTGGTGACGGAAGAACTCAAACGAGCGCGAAGGGAAGTGAGCGGAGGCTTTGAAGATAAGGCCGCTGCTTGTGAAAAACTGGATATTCGTTTACCTAAAAACCAGTGCGGTGAAACCGTAATGCTGATCCTGGTGGATAAATATGGAAATGAGAAAAAAATCACCTTCAAGGGAGTTAGCTGATGGCTGTTACTTATCGAAATGATGATTTTGTATTACAAATCCAGGATGACGATGCCGCTGTCAGAAATATCTTTAATAAATATGATGCGTTTTTAGCGGAATTAAGTGGAACACATTATTCCTTCCAGACTGAAGCTATTAAAACAGTTTTGAAGTTTTTGCTGTCAAGCAAATACAAAACTACCGGAGAATTAGCCGCTGAAAATTTTGACCGTAATACTAAGTTGCAAAGTTATTTTGGCGAGACGCTCCAAAACTATTTATCCAGTTTTGCCCTTGCTGATAAAAAATCTGTGAGTGTCGATTTAGCCACGGGGACAGGTAAAAGTTTTGCGATTTACGGATTAGCGAGGTTGTTGTTGGCTGAGGGTTTAGTTGATAAAGTGTTGGTTTTATGTCCGACATTAACCATTGAGGATGGCCTGAAAAGTAAGTTTTTTCAGTTGAGTGCCGATCCTAATTTAACCTCCATTCTGCAGGAGTTGGGCGCGGTTTACCTTAACCCAGGTGTGAAAAGCGCGAATGACCCGATATTGGCGGGGGATATTTGCGTGGAGAATATTCATGCGGTTTATGACCGGACGGGTTCGTCCATTCGCGACAGTTTTACAGGTAAAGGCAATAGAACGCTGGTTTTGAATGACGAGGCGCATCATATATTTAGCGGTGTAGACCAAGCGACTAAACGCTGGTTGGAGTTTCTGCAAAACCCTGAGTTTGGTTTTCACTTTATAGTAAATTTTACGGGTACACCGTATATTGGCGACAGCTATTTTCCTGATGTGGTTTATCGTTATAGCTTGAAGAAAGCAATTGAGGCGAAAGTTGTGAAACAGGTCGATTATGCTTTGGAGCGGCTAATTGGCGTTGATTGCAGTTATGAAGAAACCTACCAAAACCATCTGCTAAATCGGAATGCTTATGTTGGAAAACTTAAACCTATCAGTATTGTTGTCACAGAAAAAATCGCTTCTTGTGTGGAAGTATGGAACGAGCTGGTGGAATTTATTGTCGACAAAGAAAAACTGAGCCGTCAAGAAGCCGAGAAAAAGGTCATTTGGGTTGCGTCCGGTATTCCCAGCGGAAATGACGGCGAACGGGTAAAAGCTATAGTCGATAAACCGGATAAAGTGCGTCGTGACAATGTGCAGTTACTTAAGACTGTTGACGACCCACAGAACCCGGTGGAATGGATTGTTTCGGTCAGTATGTTGACCGAAGGCTGGGATGTAAAGAACGTGTTTCAGATTGTCCCGCACGAAAACAAAGCATTTAATTCTAAGCTGTTAATTTCGCAAGTGTTAGGACGCGGCTTGCGAATGCCTTCGGGGTTATCTGGTAGCGTGATGGTCAAAATCAATAATCATGAACGTTGGACACAGCAAATCGCCGATTTATATCGTGATGTTCTGGAAATAGAAAATAGGCTGTCTTGGGGGTATTTAGAAGCGCAAAAGAAATATGTGTTTGATTTATACAACCTTGATTATCAAGTTATCCAGCAAACCGAAGAAGTTAAATTAAAAACGGCTAGTGAGCCGGAAGTTATTGATTATTCCCCGCAGTCACGCAGCTATGAAGAAATAACAACCTATAACCGCTCCGGCAAAGTAGCGACCTTAATTGAAAATCGCAATATTTTTACAATAGATGAGGCCGTCAAGCGCATCAAGCTGTTTTTGAAAGATAAAGATGAAGAGCTTTCGCTGCGTTGGACTAGTATTCGTATTGCAAATTTAATCCAAGATAATTTGCGGCGTACAAATCAAGAAACGGATTTCATTTCCCATGAGAATCTATTCAAAACCCAACAGGCGTTTGGTCCGTTGTTCAGGGATTTAGGCAAGACATCGCCACGTTTTGAAATGAAACCTAATAACCTTATTTATGCGGATTTAAGCAAGCTGAACCGTCAGTCGTTTTCCGAAGATGGATTGAAAAACGATACCCATGTTTTTTATTCGGAAAATCAAGATGCGGGATTATTGGATGATGAAAAGTCGTTATGGAAAGAATTTATGAAAATTCGTGGGATTGCTGTTAGCCAAGATTATTATAGAGACGAAGATAAGCACTTATTAAGCAATTTACATCCCATTTCCCTAACCGATTTTAAATCGCCCACTAATTTTATCGTCACATCATCCAAGCCGGAAACAAAATTTGTCGAGCACATTTTTCAGAATATTGGATTGTTTGATTCGTTTTTAAAAAGCCCGGACAAGGGTTTTTACGCTTTCCCTTATTCTTACAAACCGGAAACAACCGCAAAGACGCACGTTAAATCTGAAAACTTTAATCCTGATTTTTTTATCAAAGTTTTCGGGAAACAAGAGGTGTTGGTTATAGAGATTAAGGCGGATGGCGATGATTCCAATAAAAATAAAGCTAAGTTGCGCGAAGGCATAAAACATTATGAGGAATTGAATCGGAAATTAGAGGAAGTTGGCTGGCATTGGACATATCATTTTTATTTTTTGAGTCCGGAAGATTACCCCCATTTTTTCATAGCAGTGAAGGATGGGCGATATGAAAATTGGGAGTCTTCATTAATGAATAATTTAAAACCTGGTTTGCCAGATTAACTAAATAATAAAGTAATGAAAGCCAGCTCCGCCAATTTACTTAGTGTAATTAAAGGTCCTAAGCAATTTGTAATCCCTATTTACCAACGCACTTATAGCTGGCATCAAGCACAGTGCGAACAATTATTTAAAGACATAATACGCATCAGCCAAAGCGACAATATTCACGGCCACTTTGTCGGCTCGGTAGTGTATTTTCAGCAAAGTATTCATACATTAGCAGATGTTCCGCGTCTTTTAGTCATTGATGGTCAACAACGATTGACAACTGTTACCTTATTAATTGCTGCTCTAGCTGAGTTTGTTAAAGATAACGACTGCAACATAGAAACCAACGCGACCAAGTTACAGAACTATTACCTGTTTAATGCCGAAGAAGACGGCGAACTGCATTTTAAATTGCTGTTAACCCGCAGTGATAAGCAAACCTTGATCGATTTGCTCAAAGGCATTAACCCTATTGAGCCAAAATCACTTCGTGTCTACGAAAACTATCAATTCTTTAAACAACGGATTACCGCTGACAATGTGGTCGATGTTTACAACGGTTTAATGCGGTTGTTTATTGTGGATGTAGCGCTGGAAAAAGACATCGACAATCCACAACTGATTTTTGAAAGCCTAAACAGCACTGGCCTAGATTTGTCACAAGCGGATTTGATCCGCAATTACGTACTCATGGGGCAGGAAGTTACATTGCAAACCGAACTGTATGAAAAATACTGGTTTCCAATGGAACAAAATTTCGGTAATGAATATGCGGTTTGGTTCAACTCCTTTATGCGGGATTATTTATCGGTTAAAACTGGAGCAATTCCAAGAATTGACCAAGTTTATGATGCCTTCAAACATTTTGTGCAAAGCAAGAATGCACCCGGCACTATCAAAGAAGTCGTCGCCGATATTCATCGTTATGCTCAGTTTTATGTGAATATGGTCATGCACAAAGAGCCAAGGGATGTGTTGCAACAAGCTTTCAAACGCATCTCGCGGTTAAAGGTTGATGTCAGTTATCCTTTCCTGTTGGCGGTCTACAATGACTATGATCTAAAAGTTCTTCCGGAAACAGATTTCTACCAAATTTTGTGTTTGGTAGAAAACTACGTGTTCCGCCGTGCAATTTGCGGCATACCAACCAATAGCATGAACAAGACTTTTGCCAACCTTTATAAATCGGTACGTAAAGTAAACTACCTTGAGAGTGTTCAGGCGGCGTTTTTACTAATGGACAGCTACAAACGTTTTCCAGTTGATGCGGAATTTCAAAAAGAGATCACTATCAAGGATGTTTATAACTTCCGAAATCGTAACTACATGCTGGATCGTTTAGAAAACCATAAACGTAAAGAGCATGTTGCTATCGACGAATACACAATTGAGCATATCTTGCCTCAGAACAAGGATGTATCGAACGAATGGAAAGCAATGTTAGGTGAAGAATGGCAAACCATCCAAAACGAATATCTTCATACATTGGGCAACCTGACGCTGACGGGCTATAACTCAGAACTAAGCGACCGCTCATTTAGCCAGAAAAAAACCATTGAAGGTGGCTTTAACCATTCGCCTATTCGCTTGAATGATTTTCTGCGTACAACCGATATTTGGAATGTTGAGCAAATAAAAACACGGGCTGAGCAGTTAGCACAAAAAGCGAATGAAATTTGGTTTGCGCCAAATATTACCGATGAACAATTAGAGCAATTTCGTCCAAAGGAAAATGCCGCCTCGCAATACTCGTTAGATCAATACGAGTATTTGACCGGGGATATGTTGGCACTCTATGAAGCGTTAAAAATACGCATCATGAACATCGATTCATCAGTCACTGAAGAATTCAAGAAGCTTTACATCGCCTACAAATCAGAAACAAATTTTGTCGATATTGTGCCGCAAAAATCTAAACTCAGATTGTCGTTGAATATGGAATTCCCCGAAGTCATCGACCCGAAGGGTTTATGCAAAGATGTTTCCGGGTTGGGACGCTGGGGTAATGGCGATGTAGAAGTAGGCTTATCAAAGCTACATGAACTTGATGATGTGATAGAGTTGATTCAGCAGGCTTTTGATAAACAGGTTGAGATGATTTGAATTGGATTAGATTTGATTAGATAGAATCTTAGCGAACTATTGTAGTTTACTTAAGCCTGATGATTTAGCCGCTGAGAATATAGATAATGTTGTAGCGGGAGTTGCTTGTTTTCAGGAGATTGTGGGGGCGATGTGAGGACAATTAATTTAACCATCATACGGACTGGTATTAAAATTCTGGAGATATTATGAGCAAATATGTAGATGAGCTTAAGGAAGAGCTAGAAGAAGAACAAAATGTAGAAGATGAAGCTGTTGAGGATGAGCTAGAGCCAATTAGTCGATACGATATAACTTCCTATGGGATAGATTTCGATGTTGAAGGTTTAGTAAAAAGAATAAGGCGTGGAGATATTTTTATACCTCCATTTCAGAGAAATTTTGTATGGAAGCTACCTGAATCTTCAAGATTTATTGAGTCCCTATTATTGGGTTTGCCGGTTCCTGGCATCTTTCTGGCGCAGGAAGCGGATACGGGAAAAATGCTAGTTATAGATGGTCAACAACGCCTTCTTTCACTTCTCTATTTTTTTAATGGTGTGTTTAATCCTGTTGAAGGTGAAACAAGGCAACGTGTTTTTCGACTATCTAAAGTACAGCCTCAGTTTGAAAATAATACCTTTGAAGCACTAGAGTCAAAAGACAGAATAAATTTAGAAAATTGTGTAATACACGCGACAGTTGTTAAGCAGGATGCACCAGCCGATGATGACACAAGTATCTATCACATTTTTGAAAGGTTAAATTCTGGAGGTCGGAAATTGTCACCGCAAGAAATAAGAACAGCGGTTTACCATGGCAATTTAATAAATAAAGTTAGCGAACTAAACAGTCATGATTCATGGAGAAATATTTATGGGCGCGTAAATGAAAGAATGAAGGATCAGGAGCTTATAATCAGATATTTCGCAATGTTAGATGATTATGTGAAATATGAACCCCCTATGAAAGAGTTCTTAAGTAAATTTGTTAAAAAGCATCGTTATGACAAGACTAATAGAATTGATGAATATACGGTCTATTTTAAGCAATGCTGCGATATATTCCTAGATTCAATAAATTCACGACCTTTTAGACGTGTTGCAGCAATCAATGTTGCTTTTTATGAAGCAGTAATGGTTGCGTTAACTGAGAAAATTAAGAGGGATGGTGTTCCTAACAAAGATTTTGTGATGAGTAAATATAATAAGCTTACATCCAATGATGAGTTTGTCGAAGCCATATCGCAATCAACTGGTAATAAAGCAAGTGTTTTAACAAGAATAGACATAGCAAAAAAAATATTTTTGGAAGATTAAGTCATGGATAACTATGACTTAAAAAAACAACACCAAAAATTGATAAAACTAATAGAAGATACACAGCTATTTACTCATGGTGATATGGAGCTTCAAGGGCACTGGGGGAAATATCTATGCGTACTGGTTTCTGGATTTCTTGAAAATGCGATTAGTACAGTCTACATCGACTTCGTATCCAATGCAGCAGCACCACACATTGTTCAATATGCGTCTAAACACTTAGATAAAATACAAAATCCAAAATCTAAAAAGTTTGTTGAAGTAGCTTCTCAGTTTAAGAAGGAATGGGGTTCAGATCTTGAAAAATTCTTCTCAGATTATCCAGAGTACAAAGAAGCTATTGATTCTATAATGTCAAATAGACATCAAGTTGCTCACGGAAAAAATACAAGCATTTCTGTTCATAGGGTTAGAGACTGTCTGGAAAAAAGCGTGTGCGTTATAGAGTTCATTGAAAATCAGTGCTCAAATCGAACTATAACTGTTAGAAGTCAATAGCACCAAGTAAGTTTTATTTTTAAACCAGTAAAAACATAGCCCCAAACTTTTCTTTGAATACCCAAACCCCTCGTAATTTTGTCCAATAAATCGGTATCGACTACTCCGGCGCGGAAACTCCAACTTCCGGCCTAAAAGGGTTGCGGGTGTATAGCGCTAATCAAGACACTGAACCCAAAGAAGTACTGCCGCAACCAAGTCCACGGAAATACTGGACAAGGCGCGGTATCGCCGAATGGCTGGTTGAAACGTTGCGTATGGAGGTACCTACTCTGGTAGGAATCGACCACGGATTTTCGTTTCCACTACGTTATTTCGAGGTACATCACCTGCCGCCGGATTGGCCTAACTTTCTGGACGATTTTCATCATCATTGGCCTACCGACGAAGGAAACACGTATGTCGATTTTGTCCGTGACGGCATTTGTGGAAAGGGTGATGAACGGATGGGCAATAATCGTTGGCGGCGCATTACCGAAGAACGCGCCAAAGCTAAATCGGTATTCCATTTTGATGTACAAGGCCAGGTTGCCAAATCGACGCACGCTGGTTTGCCTTGGTTGCGTTACATCCGAAATGAACTAGGCGGATCGGTACATTTCTGGCCATTCGATGGTTGGGAAATTCCTTTGGATCGTTCTGCAATCGTAGAGGCTTACCCATCGCTCTACAAAAAAGGTTTTGCACCAGAAGATCGAACTCCAGACCAGCACGATGCCTATTCAATTGCCGCGTGGATGCAACAGGCCGACCAGAATGGACAATTGTCAAAGTATTTAAACCCAAACCTTACTCCGCCGGAACGTGGGATTGCAGGAGTCGAAGGCTGGATTCTTGGCGTTGGATAATAGCCTAGTTTCTAATTGATCTTTAAAATTAGCCCTTTGCCCAGGTTAAGCGCTAGTCGGCATGGCTTTTCGCCACAATAGCTTTCGTTATATTTGTATTGCCTTTTTGATGTACTGCCTTCACTGGCAAATGTCACCACAATGTCTTTATAGTTTCCACCAAAACCATTCGCTTTAAAATAATTGTTAAAGTTGTCGGCTAGTGCCTTTGCAGCCTTGTCATACACAACACCAACTTGTGATTGACCTTTCGCCCTTAACTTTTCAGATGCCTCACTCTTTAGCTGGTCAAGGAGTGCCTTTTCGTCTACTCCAAACATAAATTTAACTGCACTTTCTTGAACCGAAGAAAACTCAAAAGCGACAGGGGTAGAAAGGTACAGCTTGGGGGCATCGATATAAACAACGCCATCTTGAATATGGTGTGTTAGTTCTGCCAATTTGACGTAATATTTATAATTAGCCACGAGTGACAATTTCGCATTGGTATCGCCGACAGGGAATCCCATAACATGGTTGAACTTTTCGACACTAAATTCTTCATTGGTATCAAGTTGGGCGATGACATACTCATCTGCCCCTTTCATAGAAATAAACTGGCTAAAGCTCTTCTCCACTTCTTGGGTATTTACCAAACCTAGTTTCCCTGAAAGTAACAAATAAGCCAGGGATATTAAGGCTAGAGTAGTGATGATAAGAAAAAGTTTGTATAGGGAAGTCACTTGTTTAAGGCGGTAATTGATTTTAAAAAATACTAATTTAAGTGAAACACACAGTTGTTTAAAACGGCAAGAAAATTCACTTAGTCGATGCCTGTGTTTTTTTAGACCAAACTTGCTGATTAGTAATGACAACACTGTAGACAAATTTATATGCAAAGGCTAGAATTATTGCAGGTGCCAACCGTACTTGCACACGAGTAAAAAAAGGCAAAACATGATGCAGTCATACAAACTATTTTCTTAATCCCTCGTCTTCGGGGACTTAAACGTGTGCTCTTAACCCGAAACTGGCGAGAACAATTAGGAAATGTTTAACTATGACTATCAAAAAATTTATCTACTCCGCACAACAGAGCCTTCAAGTTAGCACAGGCAATGACTTCAAAAGAGGCCATATCTATGAGTTGCTGGCAGCATCATTTAATTTTAATTCTTATGCTGCACTCAGCTCTGAAGCTGTTTTTACACTTCAGCAAGACGGTGAAAAGCATCTATCGCAAAACAATACTTCCATCTTAAAGCGATGCAATGAACTTGGATATTCGTTAGAAACAGCAGGTATCGCTTCAACTCGTTTACAAGAATTGGTTAATGAGCATCAGATTGATTGCATAACGATTAGTGACCTTATTGACAGCCTTCGCAGTGATTATTCGATTGGGGATGATTACCCAGATTGGATCATAGGGGAACTACCTCAAATATTGTTGGACTGCCTGGAGGTTGCTGCAAATAAAAATAACGCACACGCCCATTTTGCTTTGGCTTTGATAAATGTGACAGGTGAGCCAAAATCCGGCCATGACTACTGGTATTTAGAGGAACAGAACGGTCGTGTGCTTTCCGGTGTTGAAAAGGAATGGGCAGACGAATACAAAACACTTATCGCCAAATCAAAAAAGTTTTCCCTTCACCTTAAAGAAGCTGCCCGTCTTGGCAATAGGGAAGCACTTCTCGATATGGCCGAACATTTTGATGACCCTTCGTTCTTTGAGACAGTTAATGTTTCCGTGGATGATGACCCCATTCGTGTGGCCGAGATTGCAGAACGCTTAGGGCGCACCAAGGACATGAGACGTTGGCTGGTTGTTGCTGCCGAACAAGGAGATGTTGAGGCCATTCAAAGGCTCATCGAGGAATTCGACGACTTCGATCTTCAACAAAAATGGACTTGGGTTTACTTGGCGCAATTGATGGGTACGGACTTAACGGTATCGGATCATTATGCTATTCATGAAGATGGGTCTATATATGACGATGACGTAGGTGGTCCGATGTATGTTGATGGACGTGATGCCCTTGAGATCAAATCCTTGGATGAAGACCAAGCTATTGCTGCAAAAACTGCCGCTAGGGAATTGTTTGAAAGAATCCAACAAACTGAGGCTACTGGTGCATAAGTAATTTCAGTTATTTGCTTGATACTAGCAATTAAGAGCCTTCGTTAACAGGATGTGACGAAGGCTCAATTCATCGAGTAGGCACTGAAACTGCTAAACTAATCCTGCTATTACAAAAGGAGCTAAACAATGGTCAAATCTGAAATGGTGAAAGTGCTCAATAAAAAAATGCCGGATTTTCAGGAAAGGGATGTCGAATCTGCACTGAATTGTATGGTGAACCAGATGGTGGATGCCTTGGTCAAGGGCGAACGTATCGAGATAAGGGGCTTCGGCAGTTTTGACTTAAGGCATCGGCCTCCCCGAATTGCCCGGAACCCTAAAACAGGCGAGTCCGTCCAATTAGCTTCTAAGGCCGTTGTCCATTTCAAACCGGGCAAGGAAATGAGGGATTGCGTGAATGTCCCTTGTGGCCATTTTACCAAACCTTCGTGATTCCGCTAGTTGAGGAATTTATCCGAAACGAAACATGGACGAACTCAAAAACCTACAATCAATGGGGCTAACGCTACCCAGTCCAGCCTACCTTTTTGGTGCCATCCTATTTGGTATCATTGGTTTTGCCGCCTATCGGTACGGCAAAAAGGCATCAGATATCGTTACTAAATGGGGCGGTATTGTTCTTATGCTTTATCCCTACGCCATATCTGAGACATGGCAACTCTATGCCGCTGGTTTCGGGTTGTGTATCGGTATTTATATTTTACGCAGGTAGCTGGATTTATAACGGTTGAAGTCTATTTTTTAACCTTTGAATTGGTCGATACGAAGCGACGCATTCCCATTATTTGTTTGCTGGATGGTGATACCCAAAGTTGCCCTTGATCTTTACTAAAGCGGAATACAGGACAGACTAACCAGAACTCAGTAGCGCCTGAACAAAGATTATCCTTGGGCAATTTTAGGGTTGACTTAGGGAGTGCTTAGGTTTAAAGTTCTCGCTCACATTGGATTCCAATATGAAACTTTGTGTAAACAACACGGCAATAATAACAATAAATAATAATAAAAAGCCCCGATAATTTCTTAAGTTATCGAGGACAGGAGTACGCTACTTCTTGATGTTTTTGGCTATTATTCGCGATGTGATTGCGGTCGTAATCGCGGTAATAGCTGCTATCAAGTTCACAGGGACTTCAACGATAAACGCCATAAATTTTTATCCAAATAATTCGTCAATATTACCACTCCATCTTAGCCCTTAGTCAGCCTTGACTCAGGCCGACTTATATCCTTTTCAATGAAGCTTGTTTCCTTGGTAAGTTACGTTAAAGTACTGGTTATTTCCTTGATGCTGTCTGACACTTGTAAAGCGCTTTACCTTGATTTTGACTCTAACGCCGCCTGACAGGGCAAACAATATTTACAGGCGATTGCCTTCCTGCGTTGTTCCGGAATCGGTTCCCCGCATTCTTCGCAATTGACGGCAGATTCGCCCGTATAGATCGATTTCCGTGCTTCTTCGATATAGAGCGCGGTCATTTTGTCCATCCTCTCAATGATGGCATCTGTTCCGCCAGCCCAAGCTGATGACATAGTTTTTACCTCTTTAAAGTTGTTAAAAAATAGTTGTCGGGTTTTAATTTACCAACAGGCCGTTTTAGTCATGTGAATTAACCAAAAGTTTCGGCAAGCTATCTGATTATTTTATTCTCGGTTAATATCTGTCCTTTACAAAACCCTAATCAGGGTTGTTTTTAAAGGTTGGTATAGTTAAATATGGGGGGTATTCGATTGAATTTCAATTCAGCAAACTATTTCAACGAGATAGTGAACGGTCAGTTTTTTGAATCTGGGAGTGGTACAGGCTGTGTGTGGTCGGTTTAACCTTATTGCAACGCCGGAACAGGTCAAAGAAGCCTTTAATCTGCCAAGCCTGTTTGATTTTCAACCCAGTTACAATATTACTCCAGCGCAAGACATCCTTGCCATTGTGCCATCAGATGAAAACATTGATATAAACCTTAACAACCAATCAGTTCAACTTTTTTGGGGCTTGATTCCTAGTTGGTCAAAAGACCGCAAGATCAGCCAACACTTGATTAATGCGCGGGCGGAAACCATTGCCGATAAATCTTCGTTCCGCTCTGCTTTCTTAAAACGCCGCTGCCTGATTCCCGCTACCGGTTTTTATGAGTGGCGGCTAACCGAACAAGGCAAGCAGCCTTATCTTATTACCCACCCGAACCGTCAAGTATTTGCTTTCGCTGGATTATGGGAACATTGGGAGCATGGTGATGGAACGGTTTATTCCTGTACCATCATTACCACTTCTGCTAACCAGTTGATGCAGCCAATCCATAGCCGGATGCCTGTGATACTTGATCCACAAAATTACACTAATTGGTTAGATGGGCAATCGAAAAGAGATGATCTTCAAGCGTTATTGGTCTGTGATGCTTATTCCGAAATGGAAACAATCCCTGTCAGCAATTGGGTAAACAACCCAAGGCATAATGATGCAATTTGTATTAGACCAATTGCACTCATATAGTTTTTCACAACACCATCCCCTCACAGTCTAATTCCGCTGCACAGCATTCTTTCATGTAATGCTTGGCTTCGGCACAGGACTTCATACTATTGCAGGAGGCGTTTTGTCTTTACAAGAGAATTTTTCGAAAGTGGTAATATTCCACCCCTTTAAAGTTAAAAATGTCACATACATTTGCTTTAATTTTGATTAAGCTAAACACATGTAAAGTTTCTGCTTAAGGTGTATTTACCTAAAGTATGACTGTACCGAATAAAAGGATGCGCTCTTAACTATACGTCAGGAATTACGTCTGTGAAGTACAAGAATTATAGAGTACGAGGAGTCTAATATGTCCGAATTTATAATCTTTATTTTAGTTGGCATGCTTCTTTTGATTGCCATCTTATTGTTGTTTCGGAATCGAGGAAACACTCCGTCAACTGTAGCAAAAGTTGAAGTTGCTAATTTACCAGTACACAACACTGAAGCCGGTATCTTGATCCGTGATTATTTGCGAATTGCATTCAGCGGTGAAAATGTGACCGATGATTCCGAAAAAGTGACTATTGAAAGAATGCGACAAAATTTGAGTATTGTTTTAGAAGAGCTTAACTTTGTTTATAATTCTATTGCGCTCGAAGCATACGACGCACGTTGGGCAATTGTTTATTGCGCAACTAAGCTCGAATCTCCAGCAGTTCTTGCTTTCTTAAATGACATTGTAAGATCATCGATACCCCCAGAAGAGTCGCGCAACATACACCTTTATTCAACCGTAGCAGAAGAAAATACGATCCGTATGCGAGCATTGGAGGGAATCAGAATATTAGCTGCTAATGAAAACAAAGATGCTCAGGATTCTCTTGTTAGCTTTCTCCAGCTTTCATCACTATCTTTACGAATTGCTGCGAGCCAAGCACTTATCCATTTACCAGATGGTGAAAATAATCGGACTAGAATTCAAGAACAACTCCCAACAAGCGAACACTATTTCATTGAACTGCGCCAAGCACGGGCGGAAGATTTTGGTGTATGCAACGCACCTTTTGGTGATCTTGCACCCCCTTTTCGTCGCCCTAACGTGAGTCCAGTTCCACCGCTGGCACAGGATGCAAAGCCGAGTGGAAAACCAACCATCCCTGCGCGGCCAACTCCGAAAGTGCCGCCGGTAATTAAATAAAATATTGGAGGATATTATGGCTGATTGTGAATATTCTGTTCCAGATAAAGATGTGAGTGGGGATAATCTTTATGGCCCTCGTTCTTGTTACCAGCCGTTCGTTGATTGGGCTTGGAACAGCTACCATTTTGATTCTGACTGGTGGCAAGACGGGTGGGGTTTTGATGACTGCTGTAATACTGACAAGCCTTTAGCAAGAGCCTTCAATGGATTATGGGTACTTAACTATTCTGCAGAGGACTACCAGAACGAGGATTACGGTAGCAGTATGCTCCATTGGGCAGGGCGATATGTAAGAGAGCAAATGAGCGGCTATGTGTTACGGGCTACTTGTGGCGATAAGATTGCAACGACCTTTGGTGCGGGCTGTACCCAGTACCGAAACGATGTAAAATGGGATTGTACGCGATACCAGCGTGATGGTTACGAATCATGTAGTTGGGAGTGTTGCGATTGGTGGCCTTGCTCGTGGTTATGCGAGGCTGTTAGTTGGGTTTGTAAAGGCTGGATTTGGCTCACAACCCAGACCTGCGTTGCTTGGGGCTATGTCGCTAGCTGGTTTTGTACCATAGGAAATGAAATCGCAACAACAAAGCGAATTGAGTTATATCTGAATTTTTTCTATGGCTCTCAGAAAGATGTTCCAGGTCGTGCATCTACCTTCGTGCATGAGTGTAGGCACATTGCGGGAAAATCACATCGGGGAACTTTCCCACCGGGTTCAGGCTATGGTTCAGGGGATGGGGCTGACGAAAGCTGGGAATACGATGGAGCTTGGCGGTGGCAAGCAGTTTGGCTCTGGTGGTTCTATGTTGATGGCAAGCGCACAACTCAAGCCCTTCGTGATAAGGCTAAGGACAATGCCAACTTTATTATACAAAACGCATTTTCGGCGAATCCTGGCTTCATTATTTCGTAAGGTTTTTTAGAATGATGAAAACTATTGTAGTAACTAATGAGGTAATCTTGAGTGAATGGTTGCATCGAAGATCTCGCCCATTATTATTGTTCAACTTAGGTGACTTGAACCCACAGGAAAACCTTTATTGGGAAAAAAGGTTAAATCGGCTAAATGGTGACTGTGGTTGTTCTTTCGGTGCTGCTGGTTTTTATATGATGACATTCTTATATCCATCTGTTCTTATTTTAGGTGGATATCATCAATCAAGTCGCCTTGGTCTTGAAACACTCGTTGGGATTGTTTTTGTCTTCACTTTTTTAAGTCTTGGTAAGTCATTTGGTTTACTTCGATCTCGCAGGTTATTGCATTCTTCAACGATGTCGTTGATTGATCTAATTCGTGAAAGGCAAAAACTCGGCTAAGTAAGTTCTGTATCAGCACGATAACTTAGCAACATTAACCCATTTGGAAATGATCTTCCGTTTTTGCTTACCAACCCTCAAACACACATAACATCCACTAACTCATTCCAATCCGTCGTATAGTGTTTGGTTTTTCGTTCTGCTTTAGCTATCCACGTTTTATCAAACCCGGATGCGGCCATTGAAAGGCTCTTCGGGAAACGCCGGTTGATCTTATCGAACGTCTGCATCAATTGGTCGCTCTTCTCAAGCAAGCTATTACCAGCAACATCAAACAGGTCATTCTGGGCAAACGACAAGGCTGGTTGGATATGGCTGAGTTGCACACCGCATTTATGGTATTTGTAATTCGGTTTGAAGAGTTCTTTCAGTAAGCGGTTTGCCGTAGTGATTATGGTTCGAGTATCTTGGGTGGCTGCACTAAGCTTGATACTGGCAGAGCGTTGGTATTGGGGTTCTGAGGGATTGAACAAGTTTGTCCTGATAAACACGCTGATGCAGCCCGTGACTGACCGTTGATGCCTTAGCTTTTCCGCAGCCCGTGTGCAATATTCGGACAGGGCTTCTGATAACTCCCGAAAGTCTGTCAATTTCCGGCTAAAGCTGCGCGAACAGACAATCTGTTGCTTGTCTGGGGAAATTTCTTCCAGCGACATACAGCCTATCCCGTTCAACTCCAATATGGTTCGGGCTACCATGACATTGAACTGCGCTTGGATACGCTTACTGGGTTGAGTGGCCAAATCCCAAACGGTCTTGATGCCTAGTTGGTTGAGTTTTGCAGTAGTCCGTGAACCGATGCCCCAAACTTCGTCAACAGGTACGAGCTTCATAAACTTTTCTCTGCGCACAGGGTCGGACAAGTCCAGCATCCCGTCGGTATGTTTCCATTTCTTTGCACCGTAGTTAGCTAACTTTGCCAAGGTCTTCGTCGGTCCCATACCGACACAAACCGGAATCCCCGTTCTCTGTAGCACCGCTTTCCTGATTTTCTGTCCGTAATCAATCGGGTCTTTCTCACAAACGCCCGTTAAATCCAAAAAACTTTCGTCAATGGAATAGATTTCGATACTAGGCGCAAACCCTTCCAATATGGACATCACCCGTGCCGACATATCGGCGTACAGCGTGTAGTTCGATGAAAACAATTGGATATTGTGCTGTTTAACCAAGTGCTGAACTTGGAATACTGGCACACCCATTTTAATCCCTAAGTCTTTGACTTCCTGGCTACGGGCAACCATACAGCCGTCATTATTACTGAGTACCGCCACGGGCTTTCCAATCAGGTCAGGCCGGAAAACCCGCTCACATGAAACGTAAAAATTGTTACAATCGACTAAGGCTAATAGTGGTTGCATTACACGGGATGGATCACATTGGTCACGACACCCCATACCACCAATTCCAGTTCTTCATGGACGGGAATATCGGGATAATCCAAATTCTCTGATTTCAGTTTCCACTTTCCTTTTACCCGTGCCAACCGTTTTACAGTCAATTCACCATTCAAAGCACAAATAACGATCTTTCCGGACTTCGGCTCGATAGAACGGTCTACCACCAGAATATCGTTCGGATGGATGCCAGCTCCCAGCATGGATTCGCCCTGTGCGCGGACAAAAAAGGTTGCCGCTGGTTTTTGTACCAGCAATTCGTTTAAGTCCAGGGTTTTTTGGACATAATCATCGGCAGGCGAAGGAAACCCTGCGGACACCTTGCCGTTGAATAAGGGAATGAAGACCTTGCTCGGTTTCAGTTGGGGGAAAAGGACTTGTTTGAACTGGTGAAGCATACACTGAGCTTTTAAGGGAAAGCTAAAAGTATAGCGCTTTTGTTTTCTATTTGTTCTTGTTTTTAAGGTTTCTCTAAAACTCAATTACGGTGAATTACTGAAACTCGCTGTTGTCTTACTGTTCATTATGGAAGTCGTTATTTATGAGTGGTACTCAGAAACAATGAAAGCCGCCCCTTTTGTCGCCAGAATCAACTGTGGCCTAGTCCTCATGGTTTTCATGCTGATACCGATATTCCTCATCACCAGTACCATAGGATTGTTTGTGGTGATCTTCCGGCCAAACTGGTTTAAACAGTTGGTTGATACAATATGCCGATAAAAGTGACTCATAGCCTCAAATCTAAAGTTGAAAAACGTTGTCCAGGATTGCTCAAATTAGCATCCACAATTTTGCTAATAACTCCCCATACTTAAGACCCATTTCTGGCAAGTCTTTAAAGATGGAAGTTAAATCCTTTAGTGCGGTAATAGCCTTACCTCCTGAGCTTTTGCGTTCTTCAGCAGGTTTGGGGGCAATTTCGGCTAAGTTTTTAATTTCCTGCTCCACTTTTTGCTTTTCAGAGACAGTAACCTGACTTTTTTCCAGCAAGGCTATGAGTTGCATTAATACTTCCTTTAATTCGCCCTGGTTCTCCGGCAGTTGCTGGATGCGATTGGTCACCGCACTATTATCGCCCAAGCTAACCGCGCTATTCTGGATTGTGGCGTTTTGAATGCTGCGGCTGTTATTATTCATAGTAATTTCTCCAATCGTACCGGTATTCACAATAAAAGGCTTATCGATAGCCTTGTGCAGCAATCCAGCCAGCAGGTCAACCTGCTTGGCTTTTTCTTCATGCTTAATTCTCTCTTTTTCCATTTCATTTTGTTGGATGAGTAATTTTTGCTCAAATTCATGTTTCAAAGCTGTTAATTCTATTTCTTTCTGTTTCTCTACTTGGGCATAAATCGCGGCTTTATCCAGTTCAACATCGCCTTCGCTTTGAACCCGGAGTGCGACCGAATCGGCCTTGCGTTCCATTTGCTGGATGAAGATATCAATGCCGTCGTCTTTGATTTTTTCTATGGCGCGCAGTAAGGCTTGCAGTTCGGCGGGAGTATGGGCGATAAAATCCACAGTATTGGCGATGTCCTGGTACAGCTTAGCAAAATCGCCTTCTTTGAATTCTCCTTGCGGCGGATTGCATTCACTTTTATCACGCTTCAAATACACAAATTTCGCTTTTGCGTCATTGAATTGCGTGGCTTTGTCGATGCTCCAGTTGTCGATGATGGCAGCAGTAAACTCGGCATGGTCAAACAAAGCACCATAAGCCATAGTTTCAGTGAAATCGCAGTCCTTTAAAATACAACCACGCAGATCGGCTTCGCATAGGTCTGCGTGATGAAACTTACAACCTTGTAAATTCAAACCGGCAAACACCACGCCGCGTAGGTTATGGTAAGAAAAATCTTTGACTTCGGTTTGTCCGGCAAGAACCAATTGCCGCACTTCCAAAGGTTCTAATGGGGTATTTAAAGTATTAGCTAAATGTAAATTAAGTGCATTTTGAAAGATACAACGAATGATAGTGCTACCATAAAAGTTGGCGTTTTTAAAATCCGCTTCGCTAAAATCGGTATTAACTAAGGTTGCACCGCGAAAATCTGTTCCGCCCCAACAGCGAAAAACCAATCTAAGCTTGCGCAAGGGTAAAAGCAAAGGTTCTTCGGTTTTTAAACTACGATGACTCAGATACCAACCCACCAATGCGGAAGCAATACTAATAACCGCTATCGCTACTCCACCATCTCCTGATACCTTTCCATTTTTTACCAATATCGGAATAAGCCCAGCAAAAGTTACAGCTGCAACTCCTGCTACCCACTCTACTGCTGCTGCCGCTTCAAAACCGACTGCCGCTCCAACTACTGTAACCGATATTGTTCCTGCTGCCGCTGTCACTACCGGTGCCACTAACGCTAACGGTCTCATTTTGATTCCAGCTTCCGCTGCCGCTTTCGGTCCTGCTCCAACTGCTGCTCCCGTTACCGCTGCAGCAACTAGAAAATACCAAATTAATGGTCGCCATTCTTGCTTTCTTAGAGTGAACCATATACTCGTAATTAGACCAACAAGATAAATTACAGTGGCTAAATAGATTAAATTATTTTTTTCGACAGCAAAAAAATACTCAGCGATAGATTTGAAACCAACGCCAAATACATTATTTCCGAAAACAATAAATAGACCAGCTGCAAAACCTATAAACAGACTTACCAACAGCAGTAAGATTTTTTTTCGATAACTAAGTCCCATGTGCGCTTTGCAAAACTTAGAATTGGTCAAATCAGCACCGCGAAAATCTACCCCGCGTAAGTCGGCACCGCTAAAATCAGCACCGACCAAATCCTGACCGCGAAAAGAGCGTCCCCGTAAATTTTGGTTGCGAAAATCCAACATGTGACAGATTTAGTTTCTGTGATTGCAAGTATTATAAAAATTCCAACTATTTATAGAAGCATTTAGATTTTTCGGTTTAACTTCCATTCCTTTCGTGGTTAATCTCTAGTTTTTATTTTGCAAAGTTCACTTTCAGTTTCTAGGCAAATAAGAGGACATTGCCAGTAATGAATTCATGGTCGGGAAATATTGCATGAACTCGTTCGGTGTTGCGTTAATCGCTTCAATACAATTAACAATACCATTGTTTGCTATTAATAAAAAACTTAAAAAAACCCTTTGCCCAGTTCCTTTATCTATTGCATCTACCTGTAGAAAATCATAAGGGTTACCATAAAATTCACTTTTTGGTTTTGGATAGAAAGCTAAACCGTCGTACCTTGACCAAGCAACTTGATTCCAGCAGGCAAGCGGAATGTTTCTGCGTAATTCATCTGTAAAAGGAAATGATTTATGCAACAATACTGCGGTGTTATCCTTTACAACTGTCACCCAATTCGTTTGCGCAGTACTTACCCAGCCATCATTAAACACCGTCCTTGTACCAGGAACAATATCTATGTTAATAGGTGTTTCTGGATTGCCGTGTCCCTGTCGACGCTTATTTATTCTGTTATAATCTTTCATGGCACTGTTGTAAGTGGCTTGACTATTCACTAAGGATTGTTGGTGTGTAAATATATCGGCATAATCTGCATAAACTGGTGTTGGTAACACAAATGTTAGTAGCAATATTTTTTTCATGATTAATACCTCTTAAGATTTACAGTTGGGATCACTATTAAATATGTTTAAAACAACTTTATTAATTCTTGCCTTACTAAAGGTCAATCAATTATCTGAATATTTTTATTGATCTAAATTAATATGGAAAGTTTGATCTTATTCCATCTGTCAAAATAATAAAGTAAATTTTTCACATTTATTGGCTAAAGCGCAATGGGAGCGGACTTAAACTACGATACGTGTTTGCAAGGCGCATAATCATTTGAGGTGTTAGGGAAGATCATGGCCATACCCGAGGCTAAATTTTAGGATTACTGGTAACCGGGTCGGGTAAACGCTGATAAAATTCTTACATCAGCACATTTTGATGATTAAGTTTTCTTGAAGTGTGAGATTTGGCTACATTCTTCTGAATTATAAAACCAGCCAAACACGAACTTTTCAGTATCCTCATTCACTTTCTGGTTTTTATAGCCTCTCAACTGGTCGATACGGAGCGAATTCTCTCCATTTTTCTTTTTAAATACACTAACGCCTAAAGTTGCTCGTTCTGGCTCAAGAATCCTATAGACGTAGTAACGGCCTTGTACGATTTCACTATGATAGGCTGCGACACAATGCCGCTGTTGTTCGGACTCATCCCTTAATCCATGTGAATTCAAAATCGGCTCAATTTGTTCGATGCCCGAAAGAGGCGGTGTAGGATAGGTCTTATTGCCCAAAATTTCATAGCCTGAGTGTTTTCGGTTTTGTTCAACCATCCGGTTTACCAAGTTATCATGCTGTACCTTGAGTGTTTCTAAATCCCTGCACCCATTCAGCCAGCGTAAGTAATCTTCATCATCATGAGTTGCGACCATTCGGGCTATGTCGCGAAGAAGCTCATATTCCTCTGATGTCCAATCCCCTTGCCAGTTATGTACAAATGGTGAGTAAAGAAGGGCAGGAAATCTTTTTAGCACGGCCACCCAACGGATGGGTACTGAACCACGGTGATTGAGAACCGCGTAGTCTTCAACACCAAATAATTCCCGAATCTGGTCATAGGTATAGCGGTTAAAATAGTTGGCCTCAATTTTCTGCAACAACTTTACCGCCGAAGGTGTATTTGGTAATCCGCAAACTTTAAGGATTTCCGACCTTTTGCTTTTGCAACAGGCGACGAACTTTTGTTCTTGCCAGTGATTATCTTTGGCATAGGTATAAGCAAACCAGAACAATGCCGGGTGGTCTTCGAATAGTTCTTTGAGATAAGAATGTCGGTTGACCAACATCAGAATACCGAACGTATTGCCTTTATAGCGTTTAAACAAGGCAATGATATTCTCAGGGATGGTTGCCACCCAAGGCTTCAATAGTTCATGGCCGAAAAACTCAATAGGAAATGGCGATGCGCCAAAGGGGTCGTTATAGACAGTAGTTTCGCCTTCGATAACTGTGCTCCAACCAATTCCAATGTCCCAGCCTGATAAAATCAAGGTAGTGGGTAGTCCTAGTAGTGGTTCAAGGTCGATGTGAAGTTGTTGTTGTTCGGCATGCCATTGGCTGCCCGATGTTTTGCTAAATTGATTTGTGTGTTGATGAACTGTGTTCATGCTGATTGATAAACCTAACCAATAGTAACCTTGTTGTGCAGTGTTTTGATGGTATTATACGTGTTAAGTGCATGAATAATAGACAAATATTTTCTTTATTCATTGCCTGAATTTTCGAGGTTTGCCAACAGTGAACACTTCAGAAAATAACCCCATATCCATGTCAATCAACACCCAATTTTTGTCACCGTCAACACCGAACACTTTCCAAAAACGAGAAAATATAACTCATAAAATCAATGTTCTATGTGTGGTTAAACTGGCAATATCTGTGTTGATTACTGTAAACGAGGTAGAGTTGATTGACAATCCGTTTATAGAATGGAGTAAAACGTTAAAAGAAAACATTGAGGAGATGGAAAAATAGATACCTTTTTTATTGAAGGCAGCGGAGCAAAATCAAATCAAAATTTTGAGGTTGAGGATGTGTTATAGCCGAAATTAATGCGTGGATTTTTGAGTTTTAGTTGTGCTTTGTTAGGGTTTGTTGTGCAAATCACGCAAAATAAGTGATATAATGGCAGGCAATAACCAGAAAGCGGCTGCTTAATGACTTGCTCCTCCCCTCTACAACCCCTTCTTTAATGCAGGCCTAACAAAAGGTCTAGCGCCTTCTTTTAACATATTGGTTTCTGGATCAATATTTCGAAATAATTCGTCTGTCCATTCGATATTGGAAAGCTTGGGTCCAGGCAGGACTTCCATTCCATTTAAAAAATATCGATTATCTTTAACTACTCCAATACTTTTTGGCGGTAGATTGGGATATAACGCACATAGTTGTGGTACCCCTCCTGAAAGGTTATCGTCTCCAGAGTCTATAGCATCACAAAACGCCGAAAAAAACGACCGGCTTGTACCACCTACATCTGATTTTTTCCAACGTCCCTCATGATTTTTTGCACTTGCAGCTCCTGAACCAAGTGAAATAATCATTCCCGTTTTTTCTGGTAACCGAAGCTTTTCGCTAGCCCATGTCTTAATCTTCGATTTATAAGAAATGTGCCAAAAATAGAACTCGGTATTTGGCCATGCGGCTGACCTATAAGCATGTAATATTGAAAAATCTTTAACCGGATGGTTATGTCCTTCCAGATATGAATTTTGTATAGTTACAAAAATGCATTCATGCTTCTGATCTGGAGTACATTTTTTTTCAAATAAAATTTCATTATCAATAGCGGCTACTATCTGCCCAAGTACAAGACTTGGAAAAACGACATCTCCGCAATAACCAAAGATATGAGGCCTTTCTCTCGAATTAAAAACCTTCCTACCCGCATCCCAACGCAAGGATTCTGAGCCCCAGGTAATCCGACTATCAGATGCAATGTAGATTGCCCGAGGAAGTTCTGGCTTTTCACCAGTAGTACTATAAGTTATCCACGAAACCAAAGTTGTCATATCATCTAGACCTAACAAGGAAATAGAAAGTTAACTGAATATCTATCTGAAAATGATCTTCGACATGATAATTGATTGATCTGCATTTCAATTTCCTTTTTGTATATCATCGGCGATAGGCGGCTATGTCTGGTTAAGACTAAATCGCTGTCATTGAATCACTATGGTCGACAGACAGCAAAGTGTCGAAAAATCCTAGTCCAAAGAATAACCAGTTTAGAAACTTCGATTGGCTGCTTTAGTATATTGCGGTTAGCCCCTTGGTAAAAATCAATTAACTTATGGGATGGTTTTGATAGTGCAAGTCCAGTTATTTTAGTGTCTATTGATGATAATCATCAAATTTGTCAGTTATACAAGAGATAGATTTAAGACCATGACCGCTTGTGTCAAATTATTGGATGGCTGTTTTGTTATACTGTTAAAAAAGCTCGTCAATTTCGGACATTTCCATATCCAAGTTTATAACAGTATCTTTTACTTGGTATAAACATCACGCAACGGTTCAAATTCGTGACTGGCTACTGTAACCAAAGGCATCCCACATTCTTCACAAATTATTGCCGAACGTAACTCAGCTTCGCGTATCAATACTACTACTTTGTATCTTGTTGTCAGGGGCGTTCTTTTCAGATGGAAACGTAACATCCCATGTTTCTCTTTCACCTGGACGGCTTCCGGCCATTCATCACTATGTGGTTCTAATCCTGTTGTTCTTGCCAAATCTTCGATATCCTGAGAAAGTGTCCAGACCAAATCGAACCAGCCGTCGCCGCAAGTAAATCCCCACGACATCAACGATTCTTGAAGGGATTTTACACGCCCCCGATATAGATGAGGAAACGTATCGAAGAGTTTTTGGGTATTTTCTGGGCTCATATAATGCTTAGTGCAATATTTTTTTGATAGCTGTACATTTTCTTGAGTTTTATAGAAATCTATTTTTGTACTCCGGTAGGCTGTATCCACTTACCCGTTTTAATATCCAAGGTTGCTTGGTGGTGGACGGCAACATCCGCCCAGATCGAATCAACTCGTAAACAGTCGCGCAATGTTATAGAGGGTTGTTCCAAGCCACGGCTATTTGTGTAAAGGTCATAAAACAACCAGCAATTCCGCACCTCCTTAAGACCTTCAGGAAAGTTACGATATGGTTCACGATGGTCAACCTCATCCCCGAGTCCATATTCCCTATCAATGCGTTTGAGACTAATATGTCGCTGGGTTAAGAAATTGTCCTCGTCTTCATCAAAATCAGGATCGTCTTCACCTAATATAAAGTAGAGTGTTGTCTCTATTTCGTAATCGTCCAGCGGGTCGTCAGGATCGGAAACACGGGCAGCCAGTTGTGTGCTTTCTTTATACCCCAAATCATATAGGTACAGTTCTAGCTCGGTTAGTCTTTGGTTAAAACTGATTAGTCTATTGATTTCATCAACAGTAAATTCATGTTTGTCCATAATGACTGTGTTATCAATTGATTCCGATAATTCATTCATTTTTCTTTGCAGCAAGTGGTAGTAAATGTCCATCCTACATATCTTCATATGCAGGTCAGCTATGAGGTCTCGTTGTTTTGGTGTCATGGTGTATCTCCGATTTTAATTGGATGAGGTGTGCGTGTAAAAATCGATATATCGAGGTCAGAAAGTTTCAATCACAAGCCGTTATTTGTGCTTCTCATATCAAGCAGACACTCTCAGCTGCTACAATCTGATTTCGTAATTCCGATGAGAAATAATGTGCTGTTGCTAGCTTCCATTTACAGCCTTATAAGGTTTGCCTACCAATAAGTCACAGGCATAAAGCACCACCCAAAGTGAATTCTTATGGGTCAGATAAGTGCTAATGAGGTCATAGAGCCAGAAAATTGTGCGCGAGATTTACGCGACTTAGCTATGATTTGTTGTGATTGGTAGTGATACGCGACATAAAAAACTTGATATAAATCAATACAAAACAATAAGTTATATGTGCCTAATTGCACTTTTAATGCGATGGTCATGCGTTCGAATCGCATGCGACCCACCACCAAATTCAATAACTTAGCATTGACTACCAATGTTAAGTTTTTAATACCGTAGCCAGTTCGTAGCTACACGCCTAAATTATTGGTCATGCTCTTTGCATAAACTGATAAATGATCGCCTGTTAGATGGGCATAACGTCTAACCATTTCTACGGATTCCCATCCGCCAAGCTCTTGAAGCGCGTTTAAGAGCGGATTTCCATGCTTTGGTATTAACCACCGTAACTGGATTACCTCTGTAACTAAAAACGTGTGTTTGGCATTTTCCAATCTGAGACCGAACAACACTAACCGCCGAATGAGAAAATGGAACAGCTATACCCTTACGATTCTTAGATTGGTCTGGATGTACCCAAGCGCAAGGGTTTTGACGTTCCAAATCAATTTGAGACCATTGCAAGCCCATAACATTAGATTGACGTAATCCAGTTTCTAGGCTGAATCTTGCCATAGCGGATAAGTGTGGTGGAAGCTCACCGATAAGCCTAGCCGCTTCATCTTGCGTCAAGAATCGCACACGCCTTTTTTGCACTGGCAACATGCGGACTTTAGGCGCACGTTCTATCCACTCCCAATCATGGCATGACCGACGAAGAATAGCACGGATAACGGCAAGCATCCTGTTAACAGTGCCGTTTCCAACACCATCGGACAATCTTGAAGCGGTAATGGAATCAAGTTTATCGCGGTCAATTTCAGATAACTTTAAACCATGCAAGTGAACATCAACACCACGAAGAATCCATAAATCATCCTTATGGGTTGCTTTGTGTTCCGTTTCCTTAAGCCACCTTAACACGGCATCTTGCCATAGATAACCGGGTTTAACGCCAAGCCTTGATTGTTGCCATTGGTCCTGCTCAATTTTGGCTTGGTACTCTTTGGCTAGGTTTTCATCGTTAGTCCCAGTGCTTTTCTGTATTCGTCTTCCGTTGATTTCAAGTTTAATCCACCAGTAAGGGCTATCTTTTCGTTTGTAGAGTGACATTGTTTTACCTCCGTTGTTTGTTCACCCTGCAACGCTAGCGGGGAGTATTGTAAACGTAGCCAGTTTGTAAGGTCTACCTCAAGAAATAACCAGCGTTTGCCTAGCTTAGCAGCGGTGACTTCACCAGATCGGCATTTGTTGCGTAAAACTACTTTGTGCATGTGTAGGATTTTTGCGGCTTCTTCGAGTATTAGTGTTTTCATTTTAGTCCTCGACCCTTGGCATAACTGAACCTAGTATTCGTTCTAAATCGGATTCTAAGAAGTTGCGGCAAATCTTTATTAGTTTTAATACCTCGCCTGTCTTGCCTGATATGCTTGTCAGCTCAAAATAAATCTTTGGGTTCTTTACATAGAAACCACAATAAGGACAGAGCTTACGAAATGGGTTGTTAGGTATTGGCTGGTTGTTTACCATGGGGTGCGTATCACTTGGAAGGAGTACACGGAAGCGTAACGTTAGTGGAGCGGTGTACGACGACCCCCGCGTAGCCGTAGGGGTCGGGCGTGTTGACGGAGTTGGAGCGCGAGCGGAAGCGTAGTCAACATGCAAGGCCATCCGACACGGCGTCAAGTCATTTGGGCAGTCGTGATGCACAGCGTACCGAAGGGGAGTTGTGCATCGTGACGAACCGAGGACGAACGCGGGCAGCCGAAGGCATTAATCGCCACGTGATTTTTCGCCGCTAAAATCGGATGGATCCCATTTTAGCTTTCGCGAAAAATAGTGGCGCGCTTATTTTATTAAAGACAAGCCCAAAGCCAGAAACATAAATTGAGTCGTTATGCATACTTAAAAACCTGCTTCGGGGTGATAATTAACGGGGAGAGTTTAACAACCTCGTAAAGTGAATCAATAATTTCACCAGATAACCTTGAATAGAACCCACCACCTTTTAAACGGGTTGGTCTATGTAGAAAATTATCAAACCGTTCACGAACATATATAGGCATTGACCACCAAGACTTTTGCCAACGAGATTCAGCCGTAAGACCGCCAGAGCCGCTAATTCTTGCGACCTTGGGGAATTGATTGGTTTTACCGCCTTTTGAAGCGTATTTGGCAAGATAGCCTACTGGGGAACGAGCCTTAACGGTTTCGGTCATGCCATGGCACCACCAGCCGCGCTTGTCGAATTTCGGAAGATTTAGATGTCCTGGCAGCCAGACAACAATGTAGTAATGAAGGCAATGGCCACCGTGTTTCAATTTTCGCTTTTCTTGGATTTCAGCCACCCAAACATAACGAAATTTAACGCCACGGCGTTCACACCATTGACGAACGGATTTTATTGTCTCTGTGATATGTAACTGAGACCATTCAACGCCGGGGGCGTAAGTGAGAGTTATCATCCATGGAGTTATTCTGATACGCTGAGATTGAATTTCCTCTTCATGCAAGCGACCAGCAGTTATCACTGAGCGTTTAAGCCTTGAAAGCCTTGATTTAAGACGGTCTACAATAAATTGGGATGATTTAGACGACATACGCGACCACCTGCATTGAATGCGGGTAGCGCGATTTTTGATATTTTTGAAATAGCATATCGGCGCACCTTTTGGGTTTACCGACCACGGTTAGAAGCAGTCACGCTACCTAACATAGATGAGTATATTGCTTATATTATGCCATCCTATGGCGAGGGGTTGCAGCGTCCAACGAAGCTATATCCATATCCTTGCTTCGCTTATCAAGCCTTGACTAGGGCTTGATACCTTCCTATTGATTAATTTATATCGTGATCGAAAGTTAATAAAATGGTTAATATGAATCGACTTACTCTAAAAGTTAAGCGATAACACGCGCATATCTTAAGGTCATTTTAAGGAATGTCAAGGAAGTAGTATTGAAACCGTGTTGACGCTTACGGCTGGTCAGCTTCAAGCCTCCGCTAAGCCTATTCTTTAGGTAGCTATTAACCTTCCAAACTAAGTACCTAACCTTATCCTGCCCCTCCTAAAGTCAGGGCAGGATTCGGTTAGCTGTTTATTTTGTTGCCTTGCTATCTACGTTTGCTAAGTTGCGTAACGGCAGCTTGAAGCTGACAGCCTACATCATCAAAGTTATCTATAAAGAAATGGAAGAATAATAAACAGCGGAAAGCCAGACACTTACCCACAGGGTACACAGCCCGCTACGCCTGCGGCTTCTGGGGTTGCCGCTTCGCTACCCCAGCCGCAGCAAGGGGCTATGCACTTGTGGATAAGTACTGGCGGGAAAGATGGGAGGTTGTTTAGTGTTTTCTAAAATACATCATGAGCAACTCGCGGAATGTCAATTCAGGATGCTTTTCGAGTACAGAATCAACCGTAAGCAAGCCAATATCAAAAAAGCATTGAGCCAAGAATTCAAAATCTGAATTGGTTAAAGGTAGCGTTGTGTAGCTTTGCAATTGCCCTATAAATTTATCGTCAATTTCAACTTTCATGATTCCACCGTAGCTATATCGTAGCTTTCAAATTGTGTAAATAAAGTATTATCAATGCTTTATGTTGTTTCATATTACTGTGCTAGTCGTTGCAAGGCATTGATTTTATTTATGTTGCTTATATCATATTGATACTTTTAATGCGATGGTCATGCGTTCGAATCGCATGCGACCCACCACCAAATTCAAGGGCTTACTGGAAACCGGAGCCCTTTTTTGTTGCCTATGGGGCACTGACGGGGCACTTTGAAATAAACGCATTAACAATTAGGCAGTGTTAAAATTGAATTGGCTTAACCTTGTTTAGGGTCATGTAAATAAGTCATGCCCATAATTTTTTTATGACCTTGATCCTTAACAACACTTGGCACAGGTTGGTTATCCCTTAATGTTTATAGATGATGTATGCGTTAAATCGCCCCTAGGGGAAACTCTTTCAGCTTGGGATTTGTATAGACAATGCTAGCCATTCCGGTAAATCCAGCCCCGTCGACGCATCCACTTCTCTATTTCCACCGCGAAAAATACGACTGAAGAAAGGGCCAAACAGATCAGCAGTTCATCACGGCTTAACTCTACGGTCTTAAAAATGGGTTGAAATGTTGGCACATAAAGTACGGCCATCTGTAGGCCAAAAGTCAACAATACAGCACCGAGAAGCGGTATGTTGGAAAACAGCCCTTGGCCAAAGAGCGATTCCCGCTCCGATCGGATCGCCAACACATGACCCATTTGTGACAGTGAGAGCACGGTGAACACCATACTTTGCCAGTGGGTGGAACCTATGTGATAAGCCCAGCTTTGTGAAAACAGCGAAATGCCTCCCATCAGTAACCCTACCCAAAGAATATGCTGCCACATGCCTTGCGCAAAAATACTTTCCTGGGGTGGACGGGGTGGGCGCTGCATGATGCCGCCCCGGCAGGCCGTCTGTGACCAGATTGATCCATAGGATGTGGATGGGCAGCAATGGGATCGGTAATCCTAGAAATGGAGCAAGAAAAAGTGTCCATATCTCTGCAGAGTTACAAGTCATGGCGTAT
>JABFQX010000075.1 GCA_013141505.1 Methyloglobulus sp. | reverse complement strand
GCACACCCTCAACATCGGCCTGCCCGATGCGTTCATTGAGCAAGGCACGCGGGAAGAGCTGCTTGCCTTGTGTGGGCTGGATAGGGAAGGTATTTTGAAACAAATTAATGAGTTTTTAGGAAATTAAAATAAATTCGAACCATTAATATCTTGAGACTGAAGAATGGACAGATTGAGAAACAAAATCCGCGATATACCGGATTTCCCTAAGCCAGGCATTATCTTTAAAGATATTACTCCATTGATAAAAGATCCGGCGACCTTAAGATTGTCTGTGCATCAATTATTGCAGCCTTTTTTAGGACGTGACATTACTGCCGTCGCCGGGATGGAAGCGCGTGGTTTTATTTTTGGCTCATTGGTTGCTTGGGAGCTTGGACTGCCTTTTGTCCCCTTACGTAAACCCGGCAAACTGCCCTACGATGTTGAAACTGTCGCTTATGACCTGGAATACGGTTCGGCAACATTGGAAGTACACATCGACGCATTTGATGTAAATGATCGGGTGTTGTTGATAGACGACTTGCTTGCAACGGGCGGCACGGCAAAAGCGAGCTGTGAACTGGTCGAAAAAACCGGGGCATCAGTTGCGGCTTGTGCATTTGTCGTAGAACTGGATTTTCTCAATGGCCGCGAAAAACTGGCCGATTACGAAATTCATTCGTTGTTGCATTTTTAGCTTTTACATTCATTATCAAAGCGCTACATTCGGGGGCAAGATACCTTTAGGATGTAGCTAAAACTCAAGATTTATTTAAAAAACCTCGCCACCTATCAAACGATAGTGTAAAAATAGTATCTTGGAGAAATAGTTGATTCCAAGATTAGCCAAGCCATTTTTATCAGCCATTGATATTTTTTCGTTAACAAAAACTTCATATACTGGTAAATTGCACATCGATACCTAAGCGCAAGACTGTTCCAGCCACACTTTGAGGAGATCATGTATGTCTAACAACCTATTAGAATTATTAAAAGAACACTTATCGGGTGATGTAGTCTCAAACCTCGCGTCTTTAATGGGCGAATCACCAAAAGATGCCGAATCTGCTTTACATACTGCAATACCTACGTTGCTTGCCGGATTGGTTGATAAAAGTGCCGATACCAGTAGCTTGGGCTCTCTTTTTAAAACCCTGACTGAAGGCAACCATGATGGCGGCATCCTGAGCAATTTGGGTGCTTTATCGCGTGGAGGGGATGAAACAAACCATTTATTAGCGGATGGCAGCAAGCTGTTGAGTTCAATTTTTGGTGATAAGGCCAACGGTATTGTCGATTTAATCGCAAGTGTCAGTGGCGTTAACAAAAACGCCTCAAGCTCCATGCTGAGTTTTATTACCCCTGTTGTGATGGGACTGATCGGTAAAACGCTTAATATCGGCAATATGAATACCTCTGCTGGATTGGCAAGCCTATTGGCTGGCCAGAGCGGTTTTCTGAAGAATTTTATTCCTGCTGGCTTCAGCAACTTATTTGCTGGCAAAAATACCGTATCGGGCGATCATTTGAGCGATGCGTTTGATAAAACCATGGACACATTGGATTTTGAAACCAAAACCCAAAATATCGTCCATGAAACTGATACTGTTAGTGATGCTATCAGCAAAATTGGACATAAGATTGAAGATGCTGCAGAAGATTTAGGTGTGTCTGCCAGTCATTTTGGTGCAGAACTGATCGACGACGGCAAGCAGTTCGCCCATAAAGCGGCGGATTCGTTTGAAGATACGGCGAACAAATCGGGCGGGCTTTTACCCTGGATGTTGGCGGCAGCGGCGCTGGCTCTGGCTTGGGGGTTGTTAAAAAGCTGCGCTACGACTGAAACAGCGCCAGAGACAACTGCGCCGATTACTGTTGCGCCGACACCTATTCCGGCAGTGCCTGTTGTTACAGCACCACCGGTACAAATAGCAACGCCAGAGCCTGTAAAAGTTGTGGAGCCCGTTGTTGAAAAGGTCAGTGAATTCTATGAAAAAACGCTCAGTACGGGTTATGCCATAAAAGCCGCTTTAAACGGGTTTGAAAGCAAGTTGGTTGGTTTTATTGAAGGGAACCAGCCTATCGACAAAGATTTATGGTTTACGATGGATGGCATTACCTTTGATACCAATAAAGCCAGTATCAAATCCGAATCGACTGCCCAAATTAACCATATTTCAGAAGTTTTGAAAGCCTATCCAAAAGTTAAAATAAAAATTGGTGGTTACACAGATAACACCGGCAAAGCCAAGGCAAATTTAAAGCTGTCTGACAACCGTGCCAGTGCAGTGAAAAAAACCATCGTTAAATCAGGCATAAAAGCCGATCGTATTGATGCTGAAGGCTATGGCAGTGACCATCCAGTAGCGTCTAACGATACTCCGGAAGGACGCCAACAAAATCGCCGTATTGATGTGCGGGTAACGGAAAAATAACCAACGGCTGAATTGCTGGTGTTAAGCCGTTGGCTTAATGCCGGCATTTAGTCCAATAAAATTAGCCAAAAACCAATCACAACAACGTTAAAAACATGACTATATTCACTTATGAAAAAATACCCCGTGCCTTATTGGCAACGGCCTTCGCTTTTTCGCTATTAAGTTGCTCTGACGGGGAAAATCCCAAGGAACAAACGACAGCGGCTGCACAACAACAGTCAAATGGGGAACAAATCATCAGCAAAGATTCCCCCACAGATTCAACGCCCGAAGCCGAAGAAACCCAAAAACAAAAATTCGAACGTGAATTTGCCGCCCAATGTACGGAAAGGGAATTAAACAATTCCGCCAACAATATTGGGGACGCGGACAAAACAACAAAATCCTGTGGCTGCATTGCCGCCTACATAGCAAAAGATCTTACCGATGAAGAGGCGGAAAAATTCAATGTGGAACATGAAAACCCGCAATCCATACGGATAAAATTTGAGGCGGCGGCTTATGAATGCTTACAAGAAAAAGCCCATCCGGCGGGGCCAAAAATGTTTGGCAAACCACAATAAATCAGCCTTAAACAGGCCGTTACCTTTCTTCATGAACACCAGCGGTGTTCCCGCGCTTTCGCGGGAATCCGATTATTTATTCGGCCTTATGAAGTATTGACTTCCCATCGACTTCGCTCAGTGAGTGTACACTGAGCGAAGTCGAAAGGTATCGTATATTAAAAGACCGGATTTATAATAAAACCCCCGCTCTTCCCTTTTTTCGCCGGAGTAACGAATTCACGGCTGACGTAGCAAACCAACCATGAATCAAACGATATCCGCCAAATTGCCTTTAGTTTCCAGCCAAAATTTTCTGTCTGGGGCGCGTTTCTTAGCCAGCAATAAATCCAATTGCCCCCGTGTATCATCGGTTTTTTCGATGGTTAATTGAACCAGCCTACGGGTATCTGGGTTCATCGTGGTTTCCCGAAGTTGGCTGGGGTTCATTTCGCCCAAGCCTTTAAATCGTTGTACGTTGACCTGGCCTTTAATTTTCTCCGCCTTAATGCGATCCAGTACGCCTAGCCGTTCGGCTTCATCTAAAGCATAAAATACTCGCTTACCGGCATCAATCCGGTACAAAGGGGGCATGGCAACATAGACATGTCCGGCGGCAACCAACGCGTTGAAATGCTGGTAAAACAGCGCGCAAATCAGGGTGGCAATATGGCTGCCATCGGAATCGGCATCGGCCAGGATGCATACCTTGCCGTAACGCAGGTTTTGTAAATCGTTCGATCCGGGTTCTATGCCTAGGGCAACGGCAATATCATGGACTTCTTGCGAGGCCATCACTTGATTGGATTCAACCTCCCAAGTATTTAAAATCTTGCCCCGTAACGGCATGATTGCTTGAAAGTCGCGTTCCCTGGCTTGTTTGGCGGAACCACCCGCCGAATCACCTTCCACCAGGAATAACTCAGTCCTGGCAATATCTTGCGCCGAGCAATCAGCCAGTTTTCCGGGCAACGCAGGGCCTGAAGTGATTTTTTTACGGATAATCGCTTTGCTGGCGCGTAAGCGTTTCGTGGCGCTGGCAATGATGATTTCTGCAATTTTCTCGCCTTCCAGAGGATGCTGGTTTAGCCATAAGCTAAAGCTGTCTTTAGCAACGCCGGAAACAAAGGTGACACACTCCCTGGAGCTTAATCGCTCTTTGGTTTGACCGGAAAATTGTGGATCCTCCAACTTTACTGACAGCACGTAATTACAGTTTTCCCAGACATCTTCGGGCGCGACTTTAAGTCCGCGCGGCAACAGGTTTCTGATTTCGCAAAACTCGCGCATAGCTTCGGTCAGTCCGGCACGTAAGCCATTAACATGGGTTCCGCCCTGCACGGTAGGTACCAGGTTGACATAGCTTTCGGTAAGCATTTCAGGTGGATTTTCAGCCGCCCAAATGACCCCCCATTCCGCCGCTTCATGGTTTCCGGCAATATTGCCCATGAACGGCGGTTCAGGATAAAATTCAATATTACCAATGCTGTCAAGCAGGTATTCTTTTAAACCATCTTCATAGCACCAAAAATAGTCTTCATTGGCGAACTCATCTTTTAAACTGATTTTCAGTCCGGGACATAATACGGCCTTGGCGCGTAACACATGCTTCAGTTTGAGTACCGATATTTTATTGGAATCAAAATATTTTTCATTCGGCCAAAAGGTTACGGTCGTACCTGTGTTGTTACGGCCAACGGTACCGGTTTCCTTCAATTCCGTGGTTTTTTCGCCATCGGCAAATGCCATGTGATGGATTTTGCCATTGCGCTTGACTTCCACTTCCAACTTGGCGGACAAAGCATTGACGACCGAAATGCCTACACCATGCAAACCGCCAGAGAACTGATAATTCTTGTTGGAAAATTTCCCGCCTGCATGGAGCTGGGTAAGGATAACTTCCACGCCGGGAATGCCTTGTTCAGGATGTAAGTCCACCGGCATTCCCCGGCCATTATCATTGACCCGCACCGCGCCGTCCTTGTAGATAGTGACTTCGATAGCATTAGCATGTCCCGCTATCGCTTCATCCACACTGTTATCGACGACTTCCTGCACCAGATGGTTAGGTCGGGTTGTGTCGGTATACATGCCAGGTCGTTTACGGACGGGTTCCAGGCCGGTCAGAACTTCAATAGCTGAGGCGTTGTATTCGTTGGTCATACAGTTTTCTAGTTAATGAGTTTTATGTCGAATGATAATTGGCATCAGGCCAAATTTCGTTTATTTCATGTGCTTGATGGATAGTTGCAAAGTTCTCCCACACAATACCATTACAGTCGGTTTCAGTTGTGAAGCTTTGCGCTTCAGAATCTTCCCATCCGAGGTGGCGCAAAGGGTCTGATGAACCATTTACTTTCCTTATGGATAGGTTTAGTCTTTCGGTTCGCCATAGTGCATACTCACCTGGCACGATCACTACCGGCTCAGCTCCCAAACGGTCAGTATAATCCACAACAGAATGCTCAATATTTGATACGTTAAGTGCTAAGTGCTAAGTGCAATACTCGCATTATTTTTCCTCTCGCATACACTTTTAAATAAGCAATTCAAAAAAAATCAAAACACGCGTTGATTTTGATAAACTTCACATTTTGTAATTTTAACCTAAATAAGAACAACGGAATTTTTATGTGTTTTAGTGCCAATATGTCGCTTGGAATGGGTGTGGTCGGTTTCGCCGCCGCGACCGTTACCTTTATGGATAAAGATGAGGCTTTCTGGGTAAGGGCGGCAAGATCGTATGCTATTTTCCACTTTTCCTTGATGGAATTGATCCAGTATTTTGCTTACCCTGTAGCCGACCAATGCGGTTACGGAACCAATTTGTTCTTAAGTGAGTTATCGACGTACCACATCAGTTTGCAAGCGTTCGCGATCATGCCTGCACTTGCCACGTATTCGACCGATAAACTGGCCTTGCCTAAAGCAACGATGATAGGTGCTACGCTTAGCGGCATATTTTTAATATGCACCTTCTTGCCGAAAGAGTGGCAGTTATTCGACGTTGTGCCGAATTTCATCGGCAATATGATTTCTTGTTTATACATGGGCAAATACCACATCGGTTATGCTATCCAGAGCGCATTCGGGTTGTTTGTCACCCACGGCTCCTTATTCGGTTTGGCATTAAGCGGTTTTTTGTGGAAAAACAATTGGAAAATGGCGAGTTACCATTTCATCATGGCGGTCATGACATTGTTTATGCCACAATGGATTTTCGGTGTGACCACCGGCGAAGCGGCGGCTATGTACTGCTTTTTCTCTATTCCGATTACCGGAAGTTTTATGCCTTATTTTAAGGGTTTTTTTATGGCGGAAGAAATGTCCCAGAATGATCCGTTATTGACTGATAGGTAAGTAAATCGATTGTTTTCAGTAAGCTTACAATTTAGGTGTGATGCCGATGGTTTAGATTAGGCCTTCGTCAATATGGCTGAACTTGATGGCTAATATAGTCAGCTCAACGTCATTTTTGACTTGCAGTTTTTCGTAAAGCCGATACCGGTAGGTGTTGACGGTTTTATCGCTGATGATCAGCATATTAGCCATTTCCTGAATCGTCTTGCCTTGTAGGATTAGCGTGACAACTTCCGCTTCCCGTTGCGAAAGTTTAGCAAAAGGCGAGTCTGCATTGCCTGACAACCCTTGTAGGGCCAAGTTGTTGGCGACTTCCGTACATAAGTAACGTCGCCCGGTCATAACGCGTCGTATTGCCAAGATCATCTCATCGACAGAAGAGCCTTTGGAAATAAAACCCATCACGCCCAGTTTCAGCAATTGCTGGGGAATGGGGCCGCCATTGTGCACGGAGATAGCAACGATTTTTACTTGGGGATCATGCTTCAAGATTCTTCGGCACGCTTCAACCCCGCCTATTCCGGGCATGTTGATGTCCATCAGCACAACATCGACTGATAAAGCGATGACTTGATTAACGGCTTCTTCGCCTGACTGGGCGACACTGACCACACTAATATCTTCAGCCGCATTCAACAGCGCTTCAAGACCGGTTCGTACCAGTACATGGTCATCAACAAGTAGAATGCGAATCATATGTATATTTTTTCAGTAAAACTAAGTGTCTGATTAATCTGTATTAATAAGGTTATGCCAGCTTCTGGCAGGCGTAATTATACAGCTAAATCACTTTCATGCACCTGTTAGCCGTCAGGCCGAATTTTAAAGAGAGTTCGTTGAGATCCTGTTTTGAACAGCCAAGCCGCTAGTTAAAGGGTGTGGGAACACTTTATTTTTCGGTTATTTCGGCTAATCTACACTAAAAACACTTATATGGTTTTTAATAGAATTGAATAAATTTTAGTTATAAAATTAACACTAATCATGCTAGTCTCAAACGACGATGAGGTAATCGCGTTTATCTCTTAGTGATGGTCGGTTAAAGTTTGTAGGCTTCATATCCTTATCGAGGTGGACATGCTTCAAGAAGTAGTGACAGGGCTTAAAAAAATTCCTTTTTTGTCTGAATTATCTGAAGAGACGCTGACTGAGCTTGCTCAAAAAGCAAAGCCGGTCAATTTTCCCAAACAGGCATCCATTTTTACAGAAGGGGATGAATCCAGTTCGTTGTATATCATCCTGTCCGGTATTGTACGGGTATTCGGTAGCGACGATAAATGCAAGGAAGTGACGCTTTTAATACAAGAGCCAGGGTCTTACTTTGGTGAAATTGCCTTATTGAGCAATGAACCTAGATCCGCATCTGTAGTCACCCTTGAAAAAACATCGTGTGCAGTCATTGCAAAGAGTGATTTCATTAAATGGTTAATGAATCATCCTGAAATTGCGATTTCATTGTTGGCGGTATTATCAGAAAAAATAAGGCAATTAACCGATAAAGTAAAGCAAATGGCTTTATCGAATGTGTATGAAAGGACTGTAAAAGCCTTGAATGAAATGTCTGTTGCGGAGGGCGATGTCAGGGTGATTCAGCATCGACCAACACAGCAGGATTTAGCATCCATGGTCGGGGCATCAAGGGAGATGATCAATAAAATCATGCACGAACTGACCAAAGGTGGATATGTGGCGATTGATGATAAGCGTTTAATAATAAACAAAAAAATCCCTTCCTCTTGGTAAACTGAGAGTTAACGCTGTACATGATTGTATTGGCTCTGATCGGTTAAAGGCGCAACCCAGCCCAACTCTCCGTTCCCTGTTAATTGACTATTTTGCGGTATACCTTTACCAATTTTTCTGGCTCATGAAGAGTAAAAGACTTTTTCAGATGTTTGGGAACATGCCAGATGGCTTTGGTGCCGGCATGAAAAACGGCGGTATCCCCTGGTTTCAGGGTAAATTCTTTATCTTGATAAGTGATTTCGACTTCACCCTCGAGTATGTAGACTGTTTCGTCCAGGGCAAAATTCCATTCGAAAGTCGATGGTCCGTCACAGATCCAAATACCCGAATTGCGCTTACCATCAGGTGATGATGCGAACATAGTTGCCCTGAAGTTGGGCGAACCCGCTTTAACCCAAGAAGGATCTACCGTTACCGGGTCGAGCGGCAGGGTTTGATTTGCTGTAGAAAGGGGGGGGAGATGATTAACTTCGCCTATGAACTCATTCATATGGCTGAAACCAGCCATGATAGCTGCACCTAAAACAGTCCCGCTAATAAAACGATATTTGGAAAATATCACCATAGTTTTAATGTTTTTAATGCCTCTCGAAATGGTTTGTCGTCAGAACACTCATGTTAGTAAAAACATCTAAACCCAGGTTAGATGGGCGATGGTTTTTAAGCGGATGAATTATCGTCAAAAAGTGGCATTATTTCTGTGAGTTTAATCACATTTTTAAGAAAAATTTGTTTGATTTGATGAGGGGATAAAAAGGTGGGTTTTAGCTTACGTCTGTCATAAATCTTGTATAGTCGATATAATTCCGCCATTGCATTGAAAATACCAAGCGAGAAAGCCGTGGACATCAAAGTTTACATGAACGATTTAGGCGTAAAAGCCAGGAAAGCAGGGCGGGAAATCAGTCGCGCCGAATCCGGGGAAAAAAATCGGGCTTTGTTATTGATTGCTGATGCTATCGAGCAAAATGCGGATTCATTGATTGCCGAAAATCAGAAAGATTTGATATCAGGTAAAGCGAATGGCCTCGATTCTGCCTTACTTGACCGACTTACGTTGTCGCCAAAAGCTATTCAAACAATGGTTGAAGGTTTAAAGCAGGTGGCTGCGTTGCCCGATCCAGTCGGTGAAATCAGCGATTTATGTTTTCGGCCCAGTGGCATACAAGTGGGGCAAATGCGTGTTCCCTTGGGAGTCATTGGGATTATTTATGAATCCCGGCCTAATGTGACTGTCGATGCGGCGGCTTTATGCCTAAAATCCGGTAATGCCTGTATTCTGCGGGGTGGTTCCGAGTCCATCCATTCCAATCAGGCGATTGCGGTTTGTATTGCCGAAGGATTAACTCGAGCCGGGTTGTCTGTGGAAGCCGTGCAAATTGTCGCTACGGCAGATCGCGCCGCCGTTGGCGAACTCATCACGATGAACCAATATGTCGATGTCATTGTACCCAGAGGCGGTAAGGGCTTGATCGAGCGTATATCAAAAGATGCAACCATACCGGTTATCAAACACTTGGACGGCATTTGCCATGTTTACATTGATGATAGTGCCGATATTGAAAAAGCGATAGCCATTGCCGTCAATGCCAAAACCCATCGTTATGGTGTTTGTAACGCGATGGAAACCTTGTTGATAGCCGAGAGCATCGCCCCTAAAGTTTTACCGCGTCTGGCTGATGAGTACCGCCAGAAAAATGTCGTATTACGTGGCTGCGCCAAAACCTGTTTATTACTCCCTGGCTGCAATCGGGCAACGGAAGAAGATTGGTTAACTGAATACCTGGCACCTATCCTTTCGATAAAGATAGTCAGCAGTCTGAATGAGGCGATTGAACATATCAATCATTACGGTTCGCTCCATACCGATGCGATTGTGACTGAAGATTACAGCAAAGTACGGCGGTTTTTGCGGGAAGTCGATTCCAGTTCGGTGATGGTGAATGCGTCCACCCGTTTTGCCGATGGTTTTGAATACGGTTTAGGTGCAGAAATTGGTATCAGCACCGACAAACTCCATGCCCGTGGGCCGGTTGGGTTGAAGGGGTTGACCTCGCTAAAATATATCGTCCTGGGTGACGGTCATATCAGGCAATAAATGATTGGCATTTTTGGGGGTACTTTTGATCCTATTCACTACGGACATCTTAGATCTGCGCTCGAAGTCAAACATATTTTCGGTTTGACTGAAGTCAGGTTGATACCTAGTTACCAGCCACCTCATAGAGATAAACCTCATGGTAGTGTGGGCAACCGCTTGCACATGTTGCGGCTGGCTATTGAAGGCCAGAACGGTTTCAAGATTGATACCCGTGAGATAGATAGGCAAGGCGTTTCCTTTATGGTTGATACCTTGGCATCTTTAAGACAGGAGTTTCCTAGTCAGTCCTTATTGCTTTTTATTGGTGGTGATGCCTTCAATAAGCTAACGACATGGCATCAGTGGCAGCGATTATTCGATTTGAGCCATGTCGTGGTAATGACCCGGCCAGGATCGCCCATAGGGCAGCTTGATGATTATTTAGTGGCTAAACAGGTCTCTGATAGACAAGAATTGTCGCAGAATCTGGTTGGAAAGTTATATTTTCAACCAATTACCCAACTAGCCATTTCTGCGACAGCCATTAGGACAATGTTCGCGGAGCAGTTTAGCCCACGATTTTTACTACCTGATGCTGTTATAGCCTACATCAGGCAACATAAACTCTATGAAACCCTATAAACTTGGACAGAAATTATGCAAGCGGAACAATTATTGAAATTAGTTCAGACTGAGTTGGATGAACGTAAAGGCCAACACATTACCACACTGGATGTGCATGATAAGACCAGTTTTACCGACTTTATGGTATTGGTGACCGGGACATCGACCAGGCATTTGATGTCACTGTGCGAGCATGTATCGGAAAAAGCCAAAGAGAAGGGTATGCTTCCTCTAGGATTAGAAGGGGGGGCGGGTGACGATTGGGTTTTGCTTGATTTAGGCGATGTCATTGTCCATGCCATGACTACGCAGGCACGCGACTTTTATCAACTGGAAAAATTATGGTCTGTTGATAAAGCTAAAGAAATCAATCAACAAGCAGTCTGATAGACAAAATAAAACGGCGAATAAAATGTTTTAATCAATCGCTTATTAAAGCCATATTTTAGTAGTGCCAGCAATCAGTAAAGCACTATTTTATGTAAGTATTTCGCCTCGTTGAAGCCAATTTTCTCATTTGACAGGTTTCAAATTACCCTTATATTGTTCAATGGCAGTTTTGTTAAATTTCTATGCAGTTTTTGTCCATGTATTGTATAACGTGTGGTAAAATTCACCTCTGTGCTTGCACTCAATAATACGGCTATTTTATAAAATATGGATAATCCAGCACAATATTTAATCAGTACAGTTTCAAAAAGGTCGGGTGTTAAATCGGATCTCGTGCGAGCTTGGGAGCGACGTTATCAAGCGGTGCAACCTTCTAGAACTGAAGGTGGGCATAGGGTTTATACGGATTTGGACATTGCCCGACTTAAACTTCTCAATCAAGCCACCAATCATGGGCACAGCATAAGCCAGATTGCACATCTTAATTTAGACGAGTTGAAATCATTATTGTTAAAAGAAGACGTTTCGGTAAAAACCCAGCCAGTTGCCAATATACCGACATCAAATGGCTATCGGCTTCATATTGCTGAGGATTATGTGCAAAAATGTTACGCATCGGTGCTTGCATTTGATTCTCATGGGTTGGAATCCAATTTTGAAAATGCCATTGTTGAGTTGGGCACTGAAGTATTTATAGAAAAGTTGCTAAACCCTTTGTTAACGCTGATCGGTGACCGCTGGCGGACAGGTGAACTTAGGCCTGTTCATGAACACATGGCATCGGCGATAGTGCGTTCATTAACCTATATTCTCCGTAACAACAACCCTTGCTCCGCCAATGCGCCAAGAATGATTGTCAGCACCCCGTTAAACCAATTGCATGAGTTGGGGGCTTTACTGGCGGGAATTATTGCCGAACTTAAAGGTTGGCGGGTGACTTATCTTGGGGCAAATTTGCCTGCCGAAGAAATTGCTGCTGCGGTTAAATTTACCAATGCAACGGCGGTCACCATTAGCATCAGTTTTAAAGCTGATGACTTGGTTATTGAAAAAGAACTGCGGCGAATTAGGAAACTAATTGGAAAGGATGTCGAGTTAATCGTTGGTGGTAGAGCCGCCAGTCAATATGAGAGGGTTTTGGATGAAATCGGGGTGTTAAAAATTAAAAACTACGATCATTTCCGCGAAATACTGCAAGATATATCTGTCAAACACGCTGTTTCCCAAGAGCAGCTAACCATGATTTAAAAAATTTCCTGATTACAAAGATACTTCAGCCAACCGCAATTGCCGGGCTTGAGGAGGTGGCCGCAATTAAAAGCCGCCCCGGCAAGGCATCGTGCCTAAAACGCCGGTTAAAACGGCAAGCGAAAGCGGCTAAATACCGGGAGGCATATTTTGCGAATTTAAAGGCGTGGTGACACCGGCCCAGG
>JABFQX010000025.1 GCA_013141505.1 Methyloglobulus sp. | reverse complement strand
ACTGGAGTTCATTTGAATAATGAGTTGGCTTATCCAGATAAGTGCTTAAAGCATTGGCCATTTTTCAAAAAAAATGCCGGAAGCAGTTAGAGGGCAAGTCAGCTTTTTGGATTCTTTCACAGTCTCTCGTGCGAAACCGCCATATGATATTTAATCGACTGAACTTTTGCCAAATTACCAAAGTCCAAGTGTCCGAGCGGTAGAAATATTAATCTATGCGTCGAGTATAACTACCCAATTTCTGGGTAAATCGCATAAGCTATGATTGGCTTTTGTAGTACCTATAACTAACTGGTCTGTGTCTTGCCTAATTTATTTGCGGTATTAGTGATCCAAGGAAGGCTAGATAGTTAGGCTGCATTCTTCGAGTATTTTATCGACTCGCATTTAAACGCTTTTTAATAAACGAGGTGATTATGTTACATTTCAAATCAAAAAAAATGATAGTGCCATTATGGTTTTGCTTATTATCTGCGCTATTAGTCCCTACATTAGCTCAGGCAGAACTTGGTGGTAGCGGTGGATTAGCTGCAAGTCAGGCTGCGGAACAAAGGGCGGCGACAGAGAGAAAGCTTGAGAATAGAAAAAAAGAGGCTGAAGCTAAAAAAGCTGCCGAGGCTCAAAAGGGAAAGCCTGCTGAAACTGAACAACCCGCAGCGGTTCAACAGGAAAAACCGGCGGTGCAATAATTTGCAGGTTGCACTGAATGGTGAAGGTGCAGCATGCATTGTCTGGCCGGTGGTGAATTACCCACCGGTCTTGCCTGAGCTACTGCCTTGTTTTTCAATTTTGTAATGAGTTAACAAACTATGCGAACTGCCGGGCGAAACCTGAATAAGATCGAAAGCGATATTGCCGGTTTCTACACAGATGAAATGCTTATAGTCCTGGTTGCCTAAATCCGCCATTTTTCTGGATGATTGTTGCCAAGGATTCCAGACCACACCGGTTTTGCAGTTAGCGGAAACGATTTCAATCTGCCGGTTTAACATGGGATCATTCAACACGACATGATGATCGACATCTTCATAGATGCGATCCACTTCTTCGCTGATAGTGACTGCTCCGCTTTGGATTTTTTGTTTTCCTTGATCCAATTTGTCGAAGTAACGGTAATTCTCCAGACCTAAAACGTGCGCTTTATTAATGTCGCCGATGCGGAAATAAGTGTGAAAAGCCTGGGTAATGGAAAATGGTTTATCGCCAGTATTTTGCGTGGTCAGTTTTAAACTTAAATTTTGTCCTAAGGTAAACTCCAGCGTTAACACAAACGGGTAGTTCCAGGTCGTTTCTTGCTTATGGCTTTGGGTAAATTCCAAAACGATTGTTGTTTCAGCATCGGTTGATGCAGTTTTGTTGACTGACCACAAATGATTGCGGACAAAGCCGTGATTAGGCCGTTGTAAACCTTTAGGATCCGGCCCAAACCAGGGCCAGCATACCGGGATGCCGCCACGGATGGCTTTGCCGTCTTCATACAGCGATTTTTTACTGAGAAATAACAGGTCGGTGTTTTCGCTTTTAGGTTTAAAAGACAATATCTGCCCGCCGTGTAAGGAAATCAATCCGGTTGCATTTTGATTTTGAATAGCGATAAACGGCAAGCCACCCGCGCCCTCAATAAAGTCAACGTGTCCTAAAATGCCGTATTCGGATTGTAATTGCGTGATATCCATTGCTAAAAAAGATCAAAGTTATAAGGTTTGTGTACAAAGGGTTGGTTAATGTCGGTAGAAAGGAAGCGTGGTGGACAGAGCGCATTTTATGCGCCAATAGGTGCGTAAAACGCACCCTACAATATTGGTTTCCTAACGCATGCAAAATTCAACATGTTTCGTGATTACCTCCAATACAATTACTGAGGTGTCAAGATAGTATTCTGGGGCGGCTTACTGTTGTCCAACTCAGGATAATCCAGCGTAAAGTGCAGCCCCCGGCTTTCTTTCCGTAGTTGGGCGCAGCGGATTATCAACTCAGCAACGATGACCAGATTACGTAATTCCAGCAGGTCGCTGGTTACCCTGAAGTTGCCGTAGTATTCGGCAATTTCACGTTTGAGCAATTCCACGCGGCTCATGGCGCGGTGTAAGCGTTTGTCAGTCCTGACGATGCCGACATAATCCCACATAAAGTGGCGGAGTTCATTCCAGTTGTGCGAAACGACAACTTCTTCGTCGGAATCACTGACTTTCGATTCATCCCAGTCGCGAATTTCGGGTGGCGTTGGGATGGCGGACAGTTTGCTTAGGATGTCTTCGCTGGCACGGTCGGCAAATACCAGGCATTCCAGAAGTGAATTGCTCGCCATGCGGTTTGCGCCATGCAAGCCGGTACTTGCTACTTCACCGATGGCATAGAGGTTATCAATATCGGTTTGGGCATGACTGTCGGTCATTACCCCACCACAGGTATAGTGCGCGGCAGGGACAACAGGAATGGGCTGTTTGGTGATGTCGATGTCGAATTTGAGGCAGTGTTCATAGATATTGGGGAAATGCTTGCGAATGAAGGCCGCCGGTTTATGGCTGATGTCGAGATAAACACAGTCTATCCCGCGCTTTTTGATTTCATGGTCGATAGCCCTGGCGACAATGTCGCGTGGCGCAAGTTCGCCCCGTGGGTCGAAATGCTGCATGAAGGGCGAACCATCGGGCAGCACTAATTTGCCACCTTCCCCGCGCACTGCTTCGCTAATAAGAAAAGAGCCTGCATGTGGATGGTATAAACACGTGGGATGAAACTGCATGAATTCCATGTTGCTGACCCGGCAACCGGCACGCCAAGCCAGGGCGATACCGTCACCGGTCGCGCTTTGGGGGTTTGTGCTGTACAGATAGACCTTGCTTGCACCGCCGGTAGCCAGCACGATAACGCGTGCGGACAGCGTTTTGACGTGCTGTTTTTGGGAGTCCAGCACATAAACGCCAACCGCTTTTTTATTGGCTTCGCCCAATGAGGGTGCCGTAATCAATTCGACGACATTATGGTTCTCGAATAAATCAATGTTGCTATGTTCCCGTGCGCGATCAATCAGCGAAAGTGATACTGCCCTGCCGGTCGCATCGGCGGCATGAACGACCCGACGGTGAGAATGGCCGCCTTCGCGGGTCAAATGTAACTTCGTTTCCCCTGTCTTGTTGGTTTCTTCAGTAAAATTGACACCTTGGTCGCGTAGCCAGTTAATGGATGTTTTTCCGTTGTTGACGGTAAGCCTGACAATTTCCGGGTCACAAAGACCAACGCCAGCAGACAAGGTGTCTTCTATGTGCGATTCAAGCGAATCATCGGCATCGAATACCGCAGAGATTCCGCCTTGGGCATAATAGGTACTGCCGGCGGTGAGCGCGAACTTGGACAACACGGAAACCTGTACTGAATGATCGGCTAATTTCAGCGCCAGGCTCAATCCTGCGCCGCCGCTACCGATAATAAGAACATCGTAAGGTCTGCCAATCATAGTCATTCGTATAGATAAGATTTCAAGTTTGGTCGCAAGGAATGAGCTTTAGTTATTATTAAAGAAATTAGCTTAGCGGCCTCAGTTTGTGGATAATAGCAATTTTTTTAACGCCAGAACTTTTTTCTTTCAACCCTGTCCTACTCAACAGTTAAACAATTTCGTGAATGATCGCACCAGAAAAATCGAGCAGCTAGACGAAGACTTGGTCTTACGCGTTCAGCAAGGCGACAAATCAGCTTACGATATTTTGGTGCTCAGGTATCAGCATAAGATTATCCAGTTGGTCAATCGCTATGTTAAAGATCATAGCGAAGCCCAGGATGTTGCCCAAGAGGCCTTCATTAAGGCTTACAGGGCGTTGGGTAGTTTTCGTGGTGATTCGGCTTTTTATACCTGGTTATACCGGATAGCGATTAATACCGCCAAAAACTATCTGGTATCGCGATCAAGACGGAACTCTGATTATCATGTTGACGTACAAGATGCTGAGGCTATTGAAAATGCGCCGCAATTACAAGGTCTTGATACGCCAGAACGGAATTTGTTGAGCGAGGAAATTGTTAACACTATCCAAGCGGCTATTGAAAATTTACCCGAAGAGATGCGTGTCGCCATTATGTTACGAGAATTTGAAGGTATGAGTTATGAAGAAATTGCAGAGGCGATGGATTGCCCGGTAGGTACGGTTCGTTCGCGCATATTCAGGGCGCGCGAAGCGATAGACAATAAATTAAACCCTTTGCTTGATTAAGGTAATTTTAGATGCAAAAAGACGTCAATGAAAAAATCTCGCAGCTCATAGATGGTGAGCTTAGTCATAATGAAACACTGGAATTTTTGAAAAAAATCCGCTCGGATGCGGGGCTTAGACAAAAGATGTGCCGATACGATGCCATTAGTCAGGCATTAAAGACAGATGAGTTCTACCAGATAAGACCCGATTTTTCCGACAAAATTTTTCAACAAATCCAGCTAGAATCTACTTATCTACTTCCACAAAGATCACCGGCCAATAAGCAACCCAGCCGAACCCGACTATTTGCCGTGGCCGCTTCGACCATCGCAGTCGCAGTCCTAGTGGGACAAAATCTTTATAAAAACAAAGGCGTGACTAATCCACCAACCCTTGCGGCAACTACGCTTCCTCAACAGTCACAGCCTATCGCCATTGCCCAATTGGAAAGGGCTACTCAACAAAAACGTCAACCCGTAAACACCCAATTTAACGATTATCTACAAGCCCATAACAATAGTGTTTACACCAATGGCGAGGCTACTTTTCAACCTTACGCCAAAGTGACAGCTTACGGACGAGAATAAACGTGGTGCGGTATCTTTTCATAATTTGGCTGGCACTGGGTGGCATAGCCCACAGTGCGGAAAGTAACTTAACAGCCAAGCAAATACTTCAGAAAATGGTTAAATCCATGCAAGTTTCTAATTGTCGGGGAACAGTGGTTTTTTTGAAAAACGACAAGCTGGAGGCCATGAAATACACCCATACCGTCGATAAAAATAGGGAACAAGAACGCTTGGTGTCGCTCAATTCACCGCAGCGCGAGATTGTCAGAAATTCTGATGAGGTCAAATGCAGCTTTAAATCGACTGGCAACGTCATTGCCGATAGTAGGCCTTATGAGCATTCATTTATTGTCGATGTGCCAGAAAACCTGGATGGATTGGATTCTAGCTATAGTTTTGAGGTTGTCGGGGAAGAAGTCATCGCCATGATGCCGTCTTTTGTAATTGCCATCCAGCCAAAAGACGATTTTCGTTATGTCAGGAAAATATGGGTGGCTAAAGAGCAGCTTCTGCCTTTGAAAGCAATCGTTTACGATTTGTCTGGTGTGGTATTGGAACAAGTGGTGTTCACTGACATTCAGGTCGATAAAGAAGTTGGAAAAATAGCAACTACAGAACCCCCAAGCCATCTCCAGCAAGCAAACGAGAAATCAGTAGACGTAGATGGTAAAGCTGCATTTCAAGTGACGGCTTTACCGCAAGGGTTTAAACAAATATTTTTCAGTCGCAAGCCGCTGCATAAATCCGAGCAACCAGTCGATCATGTCTTATTGAGTGATGGTTTTGCTTCGGTTTCAGTTTACCTGGAAAGCAGAATAAACGAGGCCGCATCGGATGCACATCTTCCCGATGGCATACATTCGGTCGGGGCGGTCAATTCCCTAAGCCGTACTTTGGCGGATTCTCAGCTGACGGTATTAGGTGAAGTGCCTGCTGCTACCATCAAGTACATTGCCGAAGGTGTTAAACTTCGAAATGCTAATCGTTGAATTCTAAAATAATCATCGGTCAACAAAAATAAATTTTAATCTTGCTTTTTAGGCTTCTATTTCACTTTCCAAAGTGTCTTGAAAGCTGCTAGTCTTGTCCTAAAATTGGCTGTTGTTCCTTAAAAACTGTTTTGTGTTATGGAGGTTTTATGTTCAAAATGGCGGTTTGTTGTGTTTTTTTAATGGTTTTTTGTGTCCATCCGGCTTTGGCACAGTTGCCCGATTTTACGGGCATGGTAAAAACCAATGGTGTGGCGGTAGTCAATATCAGCACGACTCAAAAAGCCAAGCCATTAGCGAAAGGAATGCCTAAAAATCAACAAATGCCTGATAATTTGCCCCCAGAAATGGAGGAACTTTTTAAGCATTTTTTTAATGCTCCTGAGGGCGGTGGCGGTTTTGGTGATTCCGAGGACACGCAATCACTGGGTTCCGGTTTTATCATTTCTCAAGACGGCTATATCCTGACCAATCACCATGTCGTAAAAGATGCGGATGAAATCGTGGTTAAGCTGTCGGATCGACGGGAGTTAGTTGCTAAATTGATCGGTACGGACGTACGCACAGACATCGCCTTATTGAAGGTTCAGGCGAATGGATTGCCTATGGTCAATATTGGTAATCCCAATGAATTGAAAGTAGGCGAATGGGTTTTGGCGATAGGCTCGCCATTTGGTTTTGAGCAATCGGTAACAGCCGGTATTGTCAGCGCCAAAGGCCGCAGTTTGCCGGGCGGTAATTATGTGCCTTTCATCCAGACCGATGTTGCCATTAATCCTGGCAATTCAGGCGGGCCTTTATTCAATATGGATGGCAAAGTTGTCGGCATTAATTCACAAATTTACAGTCGTACCGGTGGTTTCATGGGCTTGTCATTTGCTATTCCCATGGATGTAGTGATGAATGTCGTTCAGCAAATAAAAACCAGCGGTAAAGCGGCGCACGGCTGGTTAGGTGTGCAAATTCAGGATGTCACTCGGCAATTGGCCGAATCATTTGGGATGAAAAAGCCACAAGGTGCGCTGGTTTCCAAGATAATCCCCAACAGTCCGGCGGAGAAAGCAGGCTTGCAAATCGGCGACATTATCACTGAATTCAATGGTCAACCTATCGAAACTTCATCGGATCTCCCGCCCATGGTCGGTATGACGCCGATTAACCAGGACGGAAAATTAACTATCATTCGGCAAGGCAATTCTGAAGCTATTAGTTTTAAGGTGGGCTTATTACCGGACCAGGAAGAAAAAGCGCCATTACGCAAAGTGGAAGCGAAACCTACTAACCGGCTAGGTATATCGGTTGCCGATTTGAGTGACGAACAACGGGAAACCATGGAAAATGTCAAATATGGCGTTTACGTCCAGAATGTTGAAAGTGGCGTTGCAACAGATGCTGGGATTCAGGCTGGTGACATTATCCTGCGTATCCAGAATAATGTCGTTCGTAATACTACTGATTTTGATAATATAGTGAAAAAGCTACCCGCAGGGAAATCGATAGCGGTTTTAATTCAGCGTCGTGGTAGTCCGGTATTTTTGGCATTGAAAATTGATAAATAATTCGTGGATTTAAAACAAATAAGAAATTTTTCCATCATAGCGCATATAGATCATGGTAAATCGACACTTGCGGATCGTTTCATTCAACTTTGCGGGGGATTGACGGCGCGGGAAATGTCCGCCCAGGTTCTCGATTCGATGGACATCGAGAGGGAACGTGGGATAACCATCAAAGCGCAAAGTGTGACACTGGATTTTGTTGCCAAGGACGGTCTGACTTACCAACTCAACTTTATTGATACGCCCGGGCATGTGGATTTCTCCTATGAGGTGTCCCGCTCCTTGGCGGCCTGTGAAGGTGCGTTATTAGTCGTCGATGCGGCTCAGGGTGTTGAAGCGCAGAGTGTGGCGAACTGCTACACGGCCATCGAACAAGGTCTGGAGGTGGTGCCCGTTCTCAATAAGATCGATTTGCCGTCGGCTGAACCCGAACGTGTCCAAGCAGAAATCGAAGAGGTCATCGGCATACCCGCTGATGAGGCTTTAATGATTAGCGCCAAAACTGGTTTGGGGGTTAAAGATGTTCTCGAGCAATTGGTTATTAAAGTGCCACCGCCGGAAGGGAATATCAAAGGCCCACTGCAAGCGCTGATTATAGATTCGTGGTTTGACAGCTATTTGGGTGTGGTGTCTTTGGTCAGGATTGTCCATGGCAGTATCCGCAAAAAGCAGAAGATTACCATCATGTCGACAGGAAAGTCGTTTCTTGCCGATGCGGTTGGCGTATTTACCCCCAAGCGATTGGAAAAAGAATCTTTAAATACCGGAGAAGTCGGTTACGTTGTTGCTGGAATTAAAGATATTTTCGGTGCCCCGGTCGGTGATACGATCACCTGGACGGACAACCCGGCAACCGAACCACTGACCGGATTCCAAAAAGTCCAACCCCGCGTATTTGCTGGTTTATATCCAGTCAGTTCTGATAATTACGAAAATCTGCGCGAAGCCCTTAATAAACTTAATCTCAACGATGCTGCTTTAGTTTTCGAACCAGAAACGTCACAAGCATTAGGTTTCGGTTTTCGCTGTGGTTTTCTGGGCATGTTGCACATGGAAATCGTCCAGGAACGCCTGGAGCGAGAATACGATGTCGATCTGATTACCACCGCACCAACTGTTATCTATGAGGTTATCACCCATAATGACAAGGTGCTGATGATCGACAATCCCGCAAAATTGCCTGATATGGGGACGGTAAAATGTATCCGGGAACCAATCATCAGGGCGAATATCCTGGTTCCACAAACCTATCTCGGTGCAGTCATTACCCTCTGTATTGAAAAACGCGGCGTTCAGAAGGATATGCAATATGTGGGCAGGCAAGTATCCATCCATTACGAGTTGCCGATGAGTGAAGTGGTGCTGGACTTTTTTGATCGGCTTAAATCTGTAAGCAGGGGATTTGCGTCGTTTGATTATGAGTTCCTGCGTTTTCAGGAAGCGCCTTTGGTCAAACTGGATGTTTTGATCAATGCAGAAAAAGTTGATGCATTGTCAATCATCGTGCATCATGACCTCAGCCATAGTCGTGGACGGGATTTGGTCGAAAAAATGAAAGACCTTATTCCAAGGCAAATGTATGAAGTGGCAATCCAAGCCGCGATTGGTTCTAAAGTTATCGCCCGCTCCACGGTTAAGGCGATGCGTAAAAATGTCACCGCAAAGTGCTATGGTGGTGATATAACCCGCAAGAAAAAACTATTAGAAAAACAAAAAGCCGGAAAAAAGCGGATGAAGCAGGTTGGCAATATCGAGATCCCTCAAGAAGCATTTTTGGCTGTCTTACAACTCAATAAAGAATAATACTGGTTCTTTTTCTACTCACTCGATATACATAATTTCCTATGGACTTTGATTTTTCGTTTTTTCTTTTTGTCGCCAGTTTAGTAACTGGTGTGATCTGGGGCGGATATTTGTTGATCTTGAAGTCTAAAGGGCTTCATTTTAATGAACACAATGAACCTGCCGTTGTTGAGTATGCCCGGTCATTTTTTCCGATTGTCCTGATTGTTTTCCTGCTCCGCTCATTTTTGGCGGAACCGTTTCGGATACCTTCGGCATCGATGATGCCCACTTTGCTGATTGGCGATTTTTTGTTGGTCAATAAATTCACCTATGGCATACGTTTGCCCGTCATCAATAAAAAAATCATTGAGCTTAACGAACCGGCGCGTGGTGATATTGTGGTGTTCAGGTTTCCTAAAGATCCGGCGGTCGATTACATCAAGCGGGTTATCGGGCTTCCGGGTGACAAGGTCTCGTATTACGACAAAAAATTGTACATTAACGATATGCCCGTCACTCAAGTTTCCTTGGGTTCATATCAAGGCGTGGGACAAGGCGAGGATATGACCGGGAGCGAACATCTTGAAGAAAACCTGACCGGCGTTAACCATAGTATTTTAATTAGAAATGAAGCGCCCACGGTTGAAGGGACTTATGTAATACCTGCGGGGAACTATTTTGTTATGGGCGATAATCGCGACAACAGCAATGACAGCCGCTATTGGGGAACTGTCCCGGAAGAAAATTTAGTCGGCAAAGCATTTTTTATCTGGATGAACTGGGATTGGCAGCATAAGGGCATCGGCTTTAGCCGGATTGGCACTGTGTTAAAATAAACTACACTTATCACTAAGTGTAATTTTTTTGCCTCGATAACTGGAACTATGATGAATAAAAACCCCAACTCCCAGCAAGGCATAACATTAATATCGATGATTCTTGGCTTAGTCATATTAGGTTTTTTTGTCTTGCTGATACTTAAGGTAGGGCCTATCTATCTTGATCACACCAGGGTTACTAGTGCCTTGAACTCGATTGAAGAAAGTAAAGACCTTGAAGGGATGGGGGAATCTGAGATCAGGGCTGGCCTTACAAAACGCTTCGACATGAATTACGTTAAGTACGCAACAGATAAAGATGCCAAGATAGCCAAAAGAGGGAATTACCTGAAAATTGAAATGGACTATGAAGTTGTCGAAAAAATCCTCGGTAATCTGAGCGTTCTTGTCGAATTCCATGATGTTGTTGAGGTGGGTAAAGAGTGATCAAAAAACCCGAGCAATTGGCTGAAAAGCTGGGTTTGTCATTTAATGAACCCCAGCTTTTTGCGATGGCATTAACGCATCGCAGTGTCGGGGCGCGTAATAATGAACGATTGGAGTTTTTGGGCGATGCCATTTTGGGTTTTGTGATTGCCCAAAAGTTATACGCGGCGTTTCCTGTAGCCGATGAAGGCACGTTGAGTAGGTTGCGGGCTAGCCTTGTCAACGAATCTTCCTTAGCAGAATTAGCCCGAAAACATAATCTCGGGGATTATTTGTTTTTAGGGTCTGGGGAATTGAAAAGTGGTGGTTTTCGCCGTGATTCGATACTATCTGATGCGCTCGAAGCCATTATCGGTGCTTTGTTTAATGACCAGGGCATAGCGGCTTGCCAAGACTGGGTTAGCCAGTTGTTTGCAGAAAAGCTACAAGCCTTGTCTTCCGATAACTGGCAAAAAGATCCAAAAACACAATTACAGGAACTGATGCAAGCTAAACGAATGGAACTGCCTGAATATACGTTGATAGACATGTCTGGCTTAGCCCATGAGCAGGTATTTAAAGTTAAATGTCGCGTCTCCCTGATTGACGAACCTTGCATAGGCATCGGTGTATCCAGAAAAAAAGCCGAACAATCGGCAGCGGAAATGATGTTGGCTAAACTTCAACCTCAGGCATGAATTGCGGTTATGTGGCCTTGATTGGTCGCCCCAATGTGGGCAAATCAACCCTGATGAACCACTTGCTCAAGCAAAAAATCAGCATTACCTCGCGTAAGCCACAAACGACACGGCATAGAATAATGGGCATTAGCACCTCAGAGGCCGGGCAAGTCATCTATGTTGATACACCGGGGATGCACCACAGTGACAAAAGGGCACTCAACCGTTATCTAAACCGCACTGCGGATACTTCACTGCTGGGCGTAGATGTGATTGTCTGGCTCATTGACGGCTTGAGTTGGCACGAATACGATGAAATTATCTTAAAAAAACTGGAACAAGCCGGTTTGCCGGTAGTTTTGGTTGTTAATAAAGTCGATAAAATAAAAGATAAGCAAGCCATTATGGCTTTTTTTGACTTGGCTAGAAATCGTTTTCCGTTCCAAGAACTAATCCCTGTGTCGGCGTTAAAAGGCACAAATCTTGAGCAGTTTGAGCAAGCATTGCTGGCATTGTTACCAGAAGGCGAGTTGATATATCCAGAAGATCAGGTGACTGACCGGCCGGAACGCTTTTTATGTGCTGAAATCGTGCGCGAAAAACTGACACGTCGCCTAGGCGATGAACTGCCCTATTCGCTGACAGTACAGGTGGAGAAATTTGACGAGCAGCCCAACGTGGCAAAGATATACATCGTCATCTGGGTAGAACGGGATTCACAAAAAAGTATCGTTATCGGCACTGAAGGTGCCTTGCTTAAAAAAATCGGCACAGATGCCCGGTTGGATATGGAAAAATTGATCGGTCAGAAGGTATTTTTAAAGCTCTGGGTCAAAGTCAAAAAAGGCTGGTCTGATAACGAGCGTGCGCTGCAAAGTTTAGGGTTTAATGACTGACGTAGCTGTCCATTCGCAACCTGCGTACATTTTACATCAGCAAAATTATAGCGAATCCAGTTTGATTATAGATGCATTGACCCAGGATTTTGGCAGGATTTCCTTGATTGCAAAAGGCGTAAGAAAAGCAAAGTCGAAAACTATCGGGATACTCAGGCCTTTTATGGGCTTGTCGATGTCCTTTCTGGGCAAAGCCGAACTGAAAACATTGACCGATGTTGAGCAGATAGGTTCAGCGCATGAATTAAAAGGTCTGGCGCTCTATTGTGGCTTTTATGTCAATGAGTTGGTCTGTAACTTCCTCCATAAGTACGATCCTCATCCTGAGGTATTTGAAAATTACCAAGTGTGTTTGTCGGGGCTTCAACAAGAGGCCAATATTGAAAATGCATTGCGCCAATTTGAATTTAATTTGCTGGAAAACAGTGGTTATGGTGTCCAGTTAGATTATGACATCGCCAATGAAAAACTTATTGAGCCGCCTAAAAAATATCGGTTTAATACGGGTGAAGGGTTGATTGAAGATGTAAATGGTCTATTTTCAGGATCGGCATTGTTAGCAATGCAGCAAAGGCAATTTCACGATTCTCGGGTGTTGACAGAAGCAAAAATGTTGATGCGGATGGTCATAGACAGTCACCTGCAAGGTAAACCGTTACGTAGCAGGGCAGTTATTAATGATATTTTCAAACGATTATAAAATGGACATAAAACCCATTCTGTTAGGTGTCAATATTGACCATGTGGCTACCATCAGGCAGGCGAGGGGAACCCGCTATCCAGAATTAATACAGGCGGCGCTAATCGCTGAACAGAATGGTGCAGACAGCATCACGGCTCATCTGAGGGAAGATCGGCGGCATATCCAGGACAGGGACATAAGCTTGTTAAAAGACATGATCAATTCCCGGTTGAATATGGAAATGGCGGCGACCGACGAAATGGTTGATCTTGCCGTTAAGGTCAAGCCGCAGGCGTGTTGTTTGGTGCCTGAAAAACGGCAGGAATTGACGACAGAGGGCGGTCTTGATGTGACAGGTAATTTGTCCCGTTTACAAACGACCTGCAAGCGGCTTGCTGATGCTGATATTGAAGTCTCGTTATTTATCGCGCCAGAGCGTGACCAGATTGATGCAGCTAAAGCAGTAGGCGCTTTGGTAATCGAATTGCATACAGGAAGCTATGCAGAAGCAAAAAATATAAAACTACAAGATGTTGCGTTGGAACACATAAAAAAAGCAGCACACTACGCAAACAGCATCGGTTTACAGGTTAATGCCGGACATGGACTACACTATCACAATGTTGAGGCCATTTGCAGAATACCGGAAATTGTCGAATTGAATATCGGTCACTCTATTATTGCCCAAGCGCTGTTTTCAGGTTTAGGGCAAGCCGTCCGAGATTTAAAGCAGATCATGTTAAATTCAAGATCCCACATTTCATAATTAAAAATCATGCAACTTGAACTTTTTGAATTAAGCGTCACGGGTGACAGGGGTATTAATCAGGATGCCATGGCGCATATTGTCACCGACAATTTTGGCTTGTTTATCGTGGCCGATGGTTTGGGCGGGCATCATGGTGGTGAAAAAGCATCAAATTTTTTCTGTCAGGGCATGCTGAAATTTGCCCACACTTATTCCAAAATGCTGGCGCATGATCCTGTTGGGGTTTTTTCCACCTGGATAACCGATGCCGTCAATGAAATGAAACTGTTATTCAGGAACGACCAGGCAGCCAATGAAGCACATACGACCTGCGCCATCCTTTATCTGGACAATAATATGGCATTGGCGGCGCATTGTGGTGATTCCAGGGTTTATCGAATGAACCCAAGCGAAATATTGTGGCGAACACACGATCATTCAATCCCGCAAGAATTATTTGATGCGGGCATGATCTCCGAGCAGGACATTGCCCAACACCCCGAACAGAACCAGCTCACGCGTAGCATCAATATAAAAAGCCGACATAGGGCGGAAATAAAAGTGCATCCAATCATTCAGCATGATGAAACATTTGTCTTGTGCAGTGATGGTTTCTGGGAACATGTTAAACAAGAAGAGCTATTGCAACTAGCTGATTCTAATTGTAATGACGAATGCTTGGCAAAATTGGTAAGGTTATCAGCATACCGTGCTAATGGTAAAAGTGACAACATCACGGTATTGTCGGTTAGATGTCGAACAAGCATCCGGCCATCTTAAATTGATATTACCCAAGTAAAATCTTACCGGTGCTTAAAAGCCATTATTGACTTACCGTATTACCTTGTAAGTCGGCGACAGAAGCATCTGCTACGCCGTACACTTGGATGTTATTTTTAATAAGTTTGCCATAATTTTCGTGCAGATGGCCATGAAAAATATGCTTTGCCCCCATAGCTGATGCCAATTCACCAATGACTGAAAAGCCGTGCCTGTGTGATCCTGGGGCTTCATGAGTGACTAAAATATCGGCTTTTAATTGAGCCAAAGCATGAAATTCGTCGTGCCAGATTGCACATTGGTATTTTAAAGGCATGTCGCCGTGCTTGATATGAGGCCGTTGGGCATTGAGGTATTCCTGTTTGTTCGACCATTTTGGTTGTTTCGGTGGATACCACACCCTGCCCAAGAATATTCCGCCCAAACCGGCTATTTTAAGACCGGCAACTTCGACAACTTTTAAATGCAGGCTCTGCTCAGCCAAAGCTGAATGAAATAAATTGTCATGCTTGGCAGGTGTTTCAAAATCGTGATTACCAGCAATCCACCAGATTTCAGTTAAACCGATAATGTTTTCCAGCGATTTTTCCAAGGGTATGTCCAGGTCGTAATCTCCCAACAACACGACAGCTTTCGGCTTATGTTGGTGAACTGCCGCTACCAGCGGCTTAAAATTTCCATGCGGATCGCCCGCAAATAAAATTTTTGTAGATGGGGACACAGAAACCTTTCTTAGTTAATACGAATGTTTTTTATTTATGCTTATTAGTAGCACACACAAAGGATTAAGACCATATGTCCAATCATTTAGTTGGCAAGGTTTAGGCAAATTCAATTAAAACTGTAAATATTGCACCAGACCCCAACTTTAGAACAGCCAATTTGTATGGCTTGATAGCGATAATAATGTAACCAAATGTAACCAAAACACAATTTGACAGGTTTCCTGTATTTTTATAGGTATTTTAGGTTAAAATGTTGGGCTTTAAACTTGGCTGGATAAAAGAGAATTATTGGAGCTATAAATAATTCCCTACCCGCTTTAATAGCGCTGACTTGTAATTTGTCGTCAGCAGATTTAAGCAATTGGACAGGGTTTAGGTTCATCATCCGGCGTCAAGATTAGGATTCATTAGAGCCACTCTATGTCAGTGTGGTCTCCAAAAAAGTTTTCATGCCCACATATAGAGTAAAACTATGACTGATTTATCGCTTTACAGAAACATCGGTATTTTCGCGCACGTTGATGCCGGCAAAACCACGACCACCGAGCGGATTTTAAAGCTCACCGGTAAAATCCATAAAATTGGTGAAGTGCATGATGGTGCGACTACCACTGACTTTATGGATCAAGAACGTGAACGCGGCATTACCATTCAATCTGCGGCGACCACCTGTTTTTGGAAGGATCACCGTTTTAATATTATCGACACCCCAGGACACGTTGATTTCACTATCGAAGTTTACCGTTCGTTGAAGGTTCTCGATGGCGGCATCGGTGTTTTCTGCGGTTCAGGCGGTGTTGAGCCGCAATCAGAAACCAACTGGCGTTATGCGAATGACTCTGAAGTTGCTCGCGTTATTTATATCAATAAGCTAGATCGTATTGGTGCAGATTTCTACCGCGTAATTAAGCAGGTTGAACAAGTGCTGGGTGCAGTGCCTGTCGTTATGACTTTGCCGATTGGTACTGAAGACCAGTTTGTAGGCGTTGTCGATGTGCTTACCCGCAAAGCCTGGATATGGGATGATTCTGGTGATCCGATGAATTACCATGTAGAAGATGTACCTGCTGATATGGCTGCGGACGTTGAAAAATGGCGTGAAAAAATGATTGATCAGGTTGCTGACCAATTTGATGATGTTATGGAGCAATATCTTGATGGCGTAGAACCTGATATTGAAACCATTAAACGCTGTATCCGCAAAGGTACAATCAACCTGGATTTCTTCCCAACATTCTGCGGATCTTCATTCAAAAACAAAGGTGTACAGTTAGTTCTGGATGGTGTAATAGATTACTTGCCTAACCCAACTGAAGTTAAACCACAGCCAGAAGTTGATCTTGAAGGCAACCCTACCGGTGAATTTGCAACGGTTGATGCCAATAAACCCCTGCGCGCACTCGCCTTCAAAATAATGGACGACCGTTACGGCGCATTAACCTTCCTACGTATCTACTGTGGAAAGCTGGAAAAAGGCACCAACGTACTCAACACCTTCACTGGTAAGACTGAACGTATAGGTCGTATCGTTGAAATGCACGCCGATGATCGTAATGAACTGGAATCTGCACAAGCTGGCGATATTGTTGCGGTACTGGGTATGAAGAACATTCAAACCGGTCACACCCTATGTGATCCAAGATACCCTGCCACATTGGAGCCGATGGTATTCCCTGATCCCGTTATCTCGTTGGCGATTAGCCCTAAAGATAAAGCGGCATCTGAAAAAATGGGTATCGCACTCGGTAAAATGATTCAGGAAGATCCGTCTTTCCATGTTGAAACCGACGAAGACAGTGGCGAAACCATCCTTAAAGGCATGGGCGAGTTGCATCTTGACATTAAAGTTGACATTTTAAGACGTACTCACGGTGTGGATGTAATTGTTGGTAAACCACAAGTGGCGTATCGCGAAACCATCACCAAGCGTGTTGAAGATGAGTACACCCACAAAAAGCAATCGGGCGGTTCCGGTCAATACGGTAAGATCAACTACATTATTGAGCCAGGCGAGCCAGGCAGCGGTTTTGTGTTTGAATCAGCGGTGACTGGGGGTAACGTACCCAGAGAATACTGGCCGGCCGTTGAAAAAGGATTTAAAGGTATGCTGGATAAAGGCGTGTTGGCGGGCTTCCCGTGTTTGGATTTCAAAGTTATCCTGACCGATGGTGCTTTCCACGCAGTCGACTCGTCAGCGATTGCGTTTGAAATTGCCGCTAAAGCCGCGTTCCGTCAAACCATTCCAAAAGCGGGCCCGCAATTAATCGAACCGATTATGAAAGTCGATACCTTTACACCGGATGCCCATGTCGGTGATGTGATCGGCGATCTTAACCGCAGACGTGGCATGATCAAGTCACAAGATCCCGGTATCACCGGTGTGCGCGTTAAATCCGACGTTCCGTTGAGCGAAATGTTCGGTTATATCGGTGACTTGCGTACTATGACTTCAGGTCGCGGTCAGTTCTCGATGGAATTCTCACACTACATGCCGTGCCCTAAAAACGTGGCCGATGAAGTGATTAAGGAAGTGGCTGAGCGGAATAAAAACAAGTAAAACTTTGTTGCAAAGTGCAGGCAAACAGATTTATCGTTTGTCTGCACTGTTTTAAGTTAATGCAAGATACTCGTAGTTTGCCCAAATCGTATTTACTAGGTGAAGGCTTCTTTAAATGACCGGTTTTGTGATCCTGGTATCTTGAATTCACAAGCTCACCTAATCATTTTCACAAAGCTGAATACTATCTTTCCGATTCTTTCTTAGCCACTTTGTCACGTAAATAAACCGGCATGGCTTGCTCAACAGTAACCGCTAATCCTCGCTTAAAACCTTCAGCACCTAGGCGGGCGACAGCCCTTGCTCTAGGTAGGTTATCGGCTTCATAGCGAATGACACGGTGTGATAAGCAACCCAGTAATTCTTTGTCATAAATACCCCAGCCTGAACCAATACCCACACCTACCATGTCATCTGGATACTGGATGTCACTTGCAGAAGTGACTGATTCTTTCCCGATTAGCTCGGCATAACTAGCCGAATTGCGCTGATACCACGCCCAGTAAATTTCGCCCATGCGCGCATCCATAGCCACGAAAGCAACGTTTTCATCATTGTTATCGAAAAAATCTTGTGCGACTGCCGCCAGATTAGATACCGGCATTATAGGTAGATCGAGCGCAAACCCGATGCCCTGGATGATGCCAGTGGCAATACGGACACCGGTAAAAGAACCGGGGCCACAGCCAAATGCCAAGCCGTCGAGATCGGCAGGTTGTAAGCCTGCTTCAGATAATAATGAATCTATCATCGGCAGAATGAGTTTGCTGTGCCCGTTGGTAGTCAAGCCGTATTGCTCGGATATGTCCCCGTCAACTATCAATGCGGCGGAACAGGCTTCGGTGGCGGTTTCTACCGCAAGTATTTTCATGGCGTATTCCCTGAGGACATTGCTTTTGCGTAATCGTCCTTAAAAAATGCCTGTACATCGGCAATGTCACGAGTACGTTTCATGCCAGGTACACTGTCTAGGAAAATTTGCCCATATGAGCGTTTTAACAGGCGTGGGTCGCAGACCATCAAAACGCCACGGTCGGTTTCATCCCTAATCAGGCGGCCTATGCCTTGCCGTAAGGCAATGACGGCAGTGGGTAGTTGATGCTCAAAGAACGGGTTGCCGCCCCGTTCGCTAATGGCTTCCAGGCGGGCTTTTAAGATTGGGTCGCCGGGCGATGAAAAAGGCAGCTTGTCTATTATGACGCATGACAAGGCTTCACCGCGTACATCGACACCTTCCCAAAAGCTGGCTGTACCCAGCAAGATTGCATTGCCCAAGCGTTTAAACTCTGCCAATAACTGGGCTTTAGGTTTGTTGCCTTGGATCAATAACGGATACTGAATTCGGTTCTCCAGCAACTCTGCCGCTTGTTTAAGGGCACGGTGGCTGGTAAAAAGGAAAAAAGCTCGGCCTTTGCTGGCTTCAAGTACTGGAAGCACATATTCGATGATGGCAGGAATGAAGTTAGCATCTTCGGGTTTTGGTAAGCCTTTAGGATGATAAAACAAAGATTGGCTGGCAAAATCAAAAGGGCTGTCCCAAACATTATTTTGAATGTCGCCTAAGCCTAAGTTATTGGCAAAATGGTCAAACTTATCCGCTACACTCAAGGTGGCGGAGGTGAAAATCCACGTTGATTTATGTTGTTGCATGAAAGCCTGAAATTCTTTGGCAATATCCAGCGGTGTTCTGCTTAAGGTAAAAGTTTTTCGGTGCGTTTCATACCAGCGTATCCATTTGCCCGATTTATCGTCGATAATGCTTTGTAATTGCTCGTTTAAATCATTTGCCCGTTGGTAGCACAAGTCCAGGTCTTTGGTTTTAACCGATGCCAGTTTTAGCTGGTCGCGAAGCCTTTGCAATTTTCCTCTGGTTTCGTTCAGGCTGACAACAATTTTCGGGTTAGTGCTAATGTCCTTCCAATCGCCGCGTTTAAGTTCAAGGCCAAATGCTAAGCGCAAATCTTTAACTTCATGTTCAAGATCTTCGCAGGCTGTTCTTAATTCTGGCAGGTCAGTTGCGTCTTTGAAATACTCGATTAAGGTATCATTCGCCAGGTCGATCAATTGCCTGCCGCCGACATGAGTGCCTAAGAAGTTGGTCGCGGTGTCTGCTAATTGGTGTGCTTCATCGACAATCACCACTTCTGCGCTCGGCAATAATTCACCAAAACCACCTTCTCGAATAGACCAATCCGCACACAGCAAATGGTGGTTAACAACCAATAAATCGCATTCCTGGGCTTTCTTTCGGGCTTTCATCAGAAAGCATTCACTGTAATCAGGACAATCCTGGCCGAGGCAATTATCCACGGTGGAGGTTGCCATATACCAGATTGGATCGCTTTCGCTGAGTCCAGTCATTTCTGAAGTATCGCCGGTTTTAGTGCGTTGAGACCATGACTTGATTTTAGTGAGAGCTGCCGCTTCTTCCTTACCGAAACCAAAGGTTGACTCCAGGGCATTTTTCAAACGGTAACTGCAAACATAGTTGCTTCTGCCCTTTAGTAACGCACTGATGAAGGGTGTTTTCAAGGCTTTGCGAATAATAGGCAAATCTTTGTTAAACAGTTGATCCTGTAAATTTTTGGTGCCCGTAGAAATAACGGTTTTTTTGCCTGATAGAATTGCTGGCGCTAAGTAGGCAAAGGTTTTGCCCGTTCCTGTTCCGGCTTCTGCGATTAAACTTTGATTTTCGTCAATCGCATGGGCGATGGCCTCAGCCATTTCAGTTTGGGCGTTGCGTGGTTGGTAGCCTTCTAAAATATTCGCTAATGCGCCTTCGCTACTAAAAAAAGACTTAAATTCGGTCACGGTTAGGCTTTATGGGTAATGAATGGGGGTGAGAATATAAGACGCGAAATTGGCAAAGGCCAATAATCTCGAATTAACGAATTTCACTCAGCAAGCTGGTAATCATGTCCTCCGCCTGTCGTAAATAGCCGCCACCAAACAGGTTAAGGTGATTGAGGATATGGTAAAGATTATACAGGGTTTTTCTGGTCGCATAGCCTGGATCCAAGGGCGAAATTTCCTGATAAGCGGCATAAAAATCCCGGCCAAAGCCGCCAAACAGCTCAGTCATAGCAATATCGGCTTCTTTGTCGCCGTAGTAGCAAGCGGGATCAAAAATAACCGGGTTGCCCGCTTTGTCGGTGGCTGTGTTGCCGCCCCATAAATCACCGTGCAATAAAGCAGGCCGAGGTCGATAGCCATCAAAAAAAACAGCGATACTTTCGCACAGCTTTGCACCCGTTGTTTGTAAGCGACTGCCATAGCCGTTTCCCGCAGCCAGCGTAAGCTGAAGTTGCAAGCGCTGAGTGCGCCAGAATTCCGGCCAATCTTCGCACCGTGTATTCTCTTGCGGTGTACTACCTATCGTATTGTTCCTATGCCAGCCAAAATAGGCTTGAGGTATTTGGTGCAATAATGCCAGTTGCTGTCCAAGTTGGCGGCCTGAGTTTTTGCCAGAAGTGTCGAATTCGATATATTCAAGCACCAAAAAAGCATGTTCCGTTGATTTTTCGAATACGATAGGGGAGGGGATTCGCAATGTTTTCGCCGCAGCCAATTCACTTAAACCTTCTGCTTCGGCAACGAACATATCCAGTCTATTAATTTGGTTCAGTTTAACAAAATAGGCGGTATCTTTACTTTGTAAGCGAAATGCCGAATTGATGTCGCCGCCAGCAACGGCGTGGATACTTTCGGTTTTGAAGGCGGATCCGGTGGCGGTTTGAATATGCTCTAAAATAGGTTGCCAGTTCATGATGGTGGAAAAATGGTGCAACTACAGATTAAGCGAATCCGTGTGTTAGGTAATTGTTATGGTAGTGCGTAATCTATACGGGTATTTAACTATTGAAGAGGGTTGGGTTGCAAATTTAATCTTTATTCTGGGGTTAAATAATCAAAAGAACGGTTTGCCCCGAGACATCCCTGAAAGCCTTGCTACATAAGGCTGACAGGGGAAAATATCAATTTCAAATTCGATAATAAATATTTTATAACCAATTGAATGTTAAGGCATTATATAAGCTATAAAATCTATACTTACTGAATCGGCAATTATTTGAGATTTATTGTTATCCGCCACTTATCTTAATGCTCACTAAAATATCTTTGGTCTATACTAAACCGGTATGTACCCCAATAAGATATAAATGCGCGTATTACTGGTTCAAGACGACCCTATGGGAGGACGGGCTATTCGTGAAGGATTAACACAAAGCAATTTTGTTGTCGATTGGCTTCAGGACGGCGAACATGCTTGGAGCTTGCGCCCCCCCTGCAAGATGTCGTCAATGCCGTCAATCAACGTAATCCAGAATCATTGCAAGCTATTCCAAATGAACGAATACCGCAAGAAGTCAGTAGTTTGGGCACTGCCCATCGGTTTAATAAACCGACTGGGTCAAATGTTAAACAAGCAGCGCCAATTTATAGCCGATGCTGCTCATGAATTGCGAACGCCATTGACTGCCGTGTCTTTGCAAGCGCAAATTGCAGAACGGACAAACGTTCCTGAGAAGCGTTCATTTCAGCATCGTGCCGCGATTATCCTGTCCGATGGTAAAAGCGGCAAAGGTCTGAATGTTAATATTTGCTTTCAGGTGTTGTCATGAAAGTTAACCGAGCATTCGCTTTTGTTCGGGCAATACCGATGGGGGGGATTTTCATGATGTTCGTAGGTTGCACAAGCCATCCCAACGATATTAAAGCGGTTTCAGACAGCCTTGAGCATAGGACAGGTTACGGATTAAATACAAAACCTGCCAAAAAACTTGCTTGGCCACCGGGCGTAGCAATCAAAGACGGTTTGACAGAGGATGAGTTGGTCGCACTGGCGTTATGGAATAACGCCGCATTTCAAGAAACGCTGGTCGATCTGCAATTGTCACGAGCCGATTTGATCCAGGCAGGTATGTTACCCAATCCGACCCTGTGGATGTTGTTTCCGGTTGGCATTAAACCGCTGGAATTGTTGCTCAGGTATCCTCTCGAAGCCTTTTGGCTCCGCGCAGACAGGGTCGAATCAGCCGAACAGGATGTTCAACGAACAGCACAGCGCTTGGTACAAAACGGCCTGGATGTGATTCGTGATGCACGCTTGGCAAGTGCCGAATTAACATTAGCCAAGCAACGCCTTGACTATGCCGATAACACGGCTCATTTGGCAGCGAATGTCGCCGAACTGACACAAGCACGCCTGAATGCCGGTGATGCTACGGAGCTGGAGGTTGCTAATGCCAAGGTAGACGCAAAGCAGGCGGAAGAACAACGGCTTCGCTGGCAACACGATGTCGAAATCGCTAACCAACGCTTGCGAACCTTAGTTGGCTTAGGTTTAGAACATTGGCCCCGAATCATAAAGCCTAGCCCCTTATTGTCGAATATCCCTGCTGAATCAAAAGCCCTGGTAGAAGAAGCGTTGAAGGCAAGGCCTGACCTGTATGCCGCAGAATTAAATTTAGCGGCAATGGGCGAACGGATTGGTCTGGCCCGTGCAGAAGTTTTTACTATCACCGCCATTCTCAGTACAAAAGATGTTAACGGCCAAACCGTGTCCGGGCCTGGCCTTGACATCGCCTTGCCTATTTTCAATCAGAACCAAGGCGGCGTAGCACAAGCGAAGGCACGTTTTGAAAAAGCGGCACGGTCTTACACAACGCTGCGCGACCGTATTGTACTGGAAGTCCGCGAAGCCTTTACACGGCTTCAACAGGCGCACGCCAGTTTAAACCAATGGCAGACGGAAATACTGCCACCCTTAAATGAAGCCGTAAAAAATGCCGAAAAAGCGTATGGCCACGGTAATGTTTCTTACCTATTTGTGCTTGAGGCACAACGCAAAAGCCTGGATGCACAGCTTAAAGCCGTTGCTGCCGAAGCAGACCTGCGCCGTGTCCGTGCTGAACTCGAGCGCAGCATAGGACGCAGCCTGGATCATCCTTCTATAGCATTTACAATCCCCAAGCCATGAACGAATTTCATTATATATCGTATAAGATTTCAGTTGTGATGTTGAGCCTATCGCTGGGTTCACCTGCAAATGCCGCTGCTCCTAGTCCTGCTAAAGTTGACCATCCGATTAAAGAAACCGAACTTTCGACTATCACCCTGACCCAGGAAGCAGAACACCGGTTGGGACTCGTGGTTGCGACAGTGGAACGCCGAGAATTGGCTCAACTGCGGGAACTGGCTGGCGAAATTACCGTACCAGCCCGTGCCGGTGCTGCTAACAACAGCAGTCCTCAAAACGGGCAATCGGTGTTGGCGATATTGCCGTTATTGTCGCCTGCCGAACAGTTACGGTTGGCGCAGGCTCAAATCGATGCCGATGGCCAGGTCGAGCAAGCAAAAGTGCAATTAAACGGTGCGAAGCAATCCCTGCAACGTGCCGAGCAGATGCAAACCGATAAGGTGGGTACGGGTCGTAGTGTAGATGATGCGCGTGTCCAAGCCAGTTTGACCGAAAATGGGTTGCAGACTGCCAAACTACGCCGCGAGTTGTTGGGGCCGGCGCTGCTAGCCACCACTAACCCGACAGAAGTTTGGGTGCGGGTAGCGGTTTATGCGGGTGATTTACCTAAATTTGATACCCACAAAGCAGCGTCCATCAGTGTTCTGGGCGACGGCTTGTATTCGACAAGCCTAAAAGCGGCTCCCATTCAAGCACCGCCTTCCGCCAATGCAGTCGCCGCTACGTTGGATGTGTTTTATAAGTTATCCAACCGTGATGGCGCTTTTCGCTTAGGTCAACGGGTTAAGGTACGCATCCCGATGCAAGCCAGTGCAAGCGAGCTAACCATACCTTGGTCGGCAATCGTTTACGACGTTGAAGGCGGAGCCTGGGTTTATCAACAAATTGCCCCTTTAGTTTACCAACGTCGACGGGTACAAGTGCAACGGGTGGTCGGTGATTTGACTGCCCTCAGTGGGGATATTACAGTAGGTTCAAAAGTCGTCGTTACCGGTGTTGCCGAATTATTCGGCACTGAATTTGGTATAGGCAAATGATGCGATGGCTAATTGCTAGCGCATTACATCAACGGGTGCTAGTATTAACCCTCGCCGTTATCCTGGTGGGCTTTGGTATCCATGCGTTACGGGAGATGCCGCTGGATGTGTTTCCTGAATTTGCTCCGCCCCAAGTTGAAATCCAGACCGAAGCGCCTGGCTTAACCACAGAAGAAGTGGAAAGCTTTATTACCGTACCGCTCGAAAATGCAGTCAATGGTACAGCTTGGTTGAAAACGCTGCGATCGAAGTCGGTGCTTGGCCTTTCGTCGGTGGTCTGTATATTCCAGGAAGGCACTGACTTGATGCGCGCCCGGCAATTGATTCAGGAACGTGTTGGGCTGGCAGCATCAAGGCTTCCAGCCATCGCTCGTCCCCCGGTGATTTTACCGCCGCTTTCTTCAACAAGCCGGGCGATGAAGATTGGCGTGTCCTCAAAGAAACTGTCGCAAGTTGATTTATCTGAACTGGCTCGATGGGTTATTAGGCCGCGTCTGATGGCAGTGCCAGGGGTAGCTAATGTTGCTATTTGGGGACAGCGTGACCGCCAATTGCAAGTGCTGGTAGACCCGGATCGGCTGGCTGCACACGGCGTTACCTTGGATGCAGTCATCCGTGCAGCAGGCGATGCCGCTACCGTAAGTGCGGGCGGTTTCATTGATTTGCCCAACCAACGCTTACCAGTACGCCATGTCACTACGATGGTGACTCCGGATGATTTAGCACGTACCGTCGTTCAATTCAACGGCAGTGCAGCATTAAGGTTGGGGGATGTCGCCGAGATTGTCGAAGGCCATCCACCAGCCATCGGCGATGCCGTGGTCAACTCGGGTACTGGTTTGCTGTTGATTGTTGAAAAACAGCCTTGGGGCAATACCTTGGCCGTAACCCGCGACGTTGAAGCCGCTTTAGCTGTATTGCAGCCCGGTCTAGCCGATGTCGATATTGATTCCAGCATTTTTCGTCCGGCGACTTTCATCGAACGCGCACTCGACAATCTCACCCATACGCTGATTATCAGTTGTGCATTGGTGGCTGTAATCCTTATGCTGTTTTTATTTGAATGGCGGACGGCATTAATTAGCCTAACTGCAATTCCTTTGTCCTTGCTCGCCGCAGTCACTGTGCTTTATCTGCATGGTGGCACCCTCAACACGATGGTGCTGGCGGGTCTGGTCATTGCGGTGGGTGAAGTGGTGGATGATGCCATCATCGATGTGGAAAATATCATGCGCCGCTTACGCCTGAATAGCCAGGCACCCAAGCCACTGTCGCCGTTTCGTGTCGTTTTGAAAGCTTCGTTGGAAGTCCGTAGTGCGGTGGTGTTTGCCAGTCTAATCGTAGCACTGGTTTTCATGCCGATTTTCTTTCTTGACGGCTTGGCCGGGACATTTTTTCGGCCCCTGGCAATTTCCTATTTATTGGCGATCTTGGCTTCACTTCTGGTTGCCTTGACCGTTACACCAGCCTTATGCCTGATGTTGCTGCCCAATGCCAAACATACTGGTGATGCGCCGTTAACCAAAACATTAAAGCGCGGTTATCGACGCTTATTGCCCCATGTTATCGCGCGACCGCGTTGGGCGGCCATCTTTCTTGCGGTCGCGTTTGGGTTGACCGGATTGGTTTTTCCCCAGCTTGGCGAAGCCTTTTTGCCTAACTTCAAGGAAACCGATTTTTTGATGCATTGGGTAGAGAAACCCGGCACTTCCTTGGAAGCCATGCGCCGCATTACCGTCCAAGCCAGCCGAGATTTGCGGGCCATCCCCGGTGTCCGCAATTTCGGTGCACACATTGGCCGCGCCGAAGTAGCGGATGAAGTAGTCGGGTCGAATTTTACCGAGTTATGGATCAGCATAGACCCTGAAGTGGATTATGACACCACCCTGGCTAAGATTCAGGCGGTCGTGAATAGTTATCCTGGCTTATATCGCGATGTGCTGACTTATCTGCGGGAGCGGATCAAGGAAGTCCTGACCGGCGCTAGCGCCACCCTTGTCGTGCGAATTTATGGGACTGACATAGCTGTGCTCCGCGATAAGGCGGCTGAAATCAATAAGCTGATCGCTGATATACCCGGCATTGCCAACCTTAAAGTGGAAGCACAAGCGTTAGTGCCGCATATTCAAGTGCGGTTGCAACCGGAAATGGCGGCACAGTTTGGCTTAACGCCGGGGGCAATCCAGCGAGCCGCTTCAACCTTGATTCGCGGCAGTAAGGTCGGTGAGATTTACCGTGATCAAAAAGTCGTTGATGTGACGGTTTGGGGAATAGAGCGGATTCGCCACGATATGGGTGCGCTGCGTACGGCAACGATTGATACACCCTCTGGTGCGCGCGTACCGCTGGGTGAGTTGGCCGACCTGCAAATTGTACCGACCCCCAACGAGATCAAGCATGAAAATGCTTCCCGCCGTCTCGATGTTACGCTGGATGTCGCCGGAAATAACCTGGGGAGCGTGGCGAAAGAGGTAGAAAAAAGGCTTAGGAAGTTATCTTTCGCCAAAGGTTATCACCCAGAATTGCTCGGCGAATACGCAGTACGGGAAGCTGCCCGCGACCGGCTCGGCTGGCTGGCGGCCATTTCGTTATTGGGCATTATCATGCTGCTCTTTATCGATTTCCGTTCATGGCGTTTAGTGACGTTGGTGGTGCTGAGCTTACCTTTTGCCTTGATCGGCGGTGTCGTGGGTGCTTTCCTGGGCGGCGGGGTTCTCTCTTTGGGATCCCTAGTAGGCTTCATTACCGTTCTTGGCATTGCTGCACGTAACGGCATTCTGTTACTGAGCCATTACCGGCACCTTGAACTAAAAGAAGGCGAACAGTCTAACTTGGCATTGGTCATGCGCGGTGCAGAAGAACGCTTGGCACCGATCTTAATGACAGCCGCCTGTGCCGGACTGGCGTTATTGCCTTTGATTATTAAAGGCAACATCCCAGGCCAGGAAATCGAATACCCAATGGCCGTGGTCATACTCGGCGGCCTAGTCACTTCAACTGTCCTAAATCTGATATTGATGCCAGCCTTGTATGCCCAATACAGTAAATGGAAACTAAAGTTTTAGATGCTTGAATGCCGATAGGATTGTGATCGAGAATAGCTGTCTATAGTACGGATAACAGTCAAAAAGTAAGTCAATCTATATGATAATAATGATTATCTGGCTTACTTCATCAATAATAGCAGTCGCTTTTTTTATGGCTTTGTCGGATTTTATAAAAACAGTTTTACTCAATATTGAATCGGTGGGTGTCCGTTTTGACTGTCTGAAGGGCAGCACAGGCGCGCACTATTTTTCGCGAAAGCTAAAATGGGATCCATCCGATTTTAGCGGCGAAAAATCACGTGGCGGTTAATGCCTTCGGCTGCCCGCGTTCGTCCTCGGTTCGTCACGATGCACAACTCCCCTTCGGTACGCTGTGCATCACGACTGCCCAAATGACTTGACGCCGTGTCGGATGGCCTTGCATGTTGACTACGCTTCCGCTCGCGCTCCAACTCCGTCAACACGCCCGGCCCCTACGGCTACGCGGGGGTCGTCGTACACCGCTCCACTCGCGTTACGCTTCCGTGTACTCCTTCGTTGAGGACGTTACACTAGGATTTAGGAGGGGGCGGGACAAACTGTTCTTTTGGTTAATTAACCACATTATGAAGATCAATTTCTTGGGGCAAAAAAAACCCGCCATTAGGCGGGTTTTTCTATGACGCTTTTAGTTAAACAGCAACTAAATTTTAGTTACCCCAAACCAACTCTACACGGCGGTTTTGTGATCTGCCTTCTTCTGTTGTGTTATCAGCAATCGGCATATCTTCACCATAACCATGGGCGGTCAATTTATTGGTGACACCTTTCATGCTTAGGTAATCAGCAACAGATTGTGAACGCTTTTGCGACAAACGCATGTTGTGTTTGTTGCTGCCTTCGCTGCTGGTATGACCACGGACTTCAATGTCATTTTTTTGTGGATAAGCAATCAGGTTTTCGGCAACGCCATCAAGCACAGAGGTTGCGCTTGGTGTCAATCGTGCAGAATCATATTCAAAATTAACGCCTTTCAACTCAAGGGTTAAAGGGCAACCTGAAGCGTTTACTTTGCTGCCAGCCATTGTGCCTGGGCAAGTGTCAATACAATCATTAACGCCATCAGAATCTGAATCCAGTGTCGAGCAATCAGGAGCCGCAGGCTCAGGTGCTGCCGCCACTGGTTTTGGTCCTAATGGAACAACGAAACCAACATTGACAACCATATCGTGATATTCATCAGTGCCGTTACGCGTCAGATGGGCATTGAAGTTATTGTTGTAGCGGTAACGTACGTCACTGCGAAACAAGAAGTTATCGGTTAATTCATACGTAAAACCCGCACCGGCTTCACCAATAATGCCTACGCCACTGTCGCCACGGACACTGCTGTTCATACCACCGACACCAATAACGGTGTAAGGGGAGAAATCATGACGGCAAAAGAAATATTGCAGATCAGCGGAGCCGCCGGCAAGATCCCATTGGCCATTGGCTCTTGGGAAACGATTGGTTTCGTCATCAAAACCATTGTAGAAGCCTCTCAATTCAACATTGAAATGTTCGTTTATGATTTTGCCGAAGCCTAAGCCAGCGCCATAACCTTTTACGTTTGAATCTCTGTCACCACCCGGTTTCACATAAGAACCGAATGGTGCAACATACCAACGATCATCAAGAAACTCTTCAGCTTGTGCTGAAGCAGCAAAACCTAAACCGCTTAAAAGGGCGTAGGCTAATAATTTTTTATTCATGTCTTAATCCTAATCAAGTGAGAAAAATAACTGGTTACCGAAGTAACTTAGAACATACCGTATAGCAATTTAAACTACTAAAAATGTTGTCAGTAAACAACAGCAAAACAATACTGAAGCTGATTTAAGTATATACCTGATTTTATCAAATACAACTCACCAGCTATTTTCCGGCTAAACATATTGTTTTCAAAGGAGAGTTAAAATAACAAAATTGAAAGCAACCACATTCAACCCTTGTGCGAATTATACAACAACTGTCTTAGATATACAACATTATAAAATTGTCCGTTAGAACAATACTTATATTGTATTCAGTATTATCGTTAGCTATTAGGTTAACCCGTTAATTTATAGAAGTAATTGATATTATAGTTTTTAAAGTTATAAGAATTAACGGATGTTTATTAATTGATTTCGTGGGAAAATGTCGGGGTTTAATTCAGGTTTAATTAGGCTTGGGTATAGATCGGTCTGGCGCGAACTTTATCGCAAAAGGCTTATATATCTTATATTTTATGTGCTGGCACTTAATAAAATAGGTTTTGTTGGAATTTAAATTAAGTTGATCGACATGTCAGCGGTTGTTTTATTTAGTAATGAAAGATTGTTTCTGGTGCTTATTATCAAAATACCAGCAGAGCAATTAACGGGAAATCCTTTAATGAAAATCGAACCATTTAATTTCAAAATAATACTTTCACTATCTGTGAGTGCGGTACTTGCAGTTAGCTATTCAGGATCTGTTGCTGCCGGCACGGTTGTTACGCAATGGAATGACGCAGCGTTAGAAGCAATACGTGCCACGCGTACCGCGCCGCCCGTTGTTGCCAGGGCGCTGGCGATAACACATACCTGCATGTATGACGCATGGGCAGCCTATGACGGTAAAGCAAAAGGTACGCAGTTAGGCGATAAGCTCCGTCGCCCCAGTGCCGAGCGTACGGATGCAAATAAAGAAATGGCAATCAGTTATGCGGCGCATGAATGTTTATCAGACCTGTTCCCAACCGAAGCGGCGCGTTTTGGTGCTTTAATGACTAAGTTGGGCTTTGATCCTTCTGCCAGTACGGCGGATAGCACAAAACCTGCCGGTGTTGGCAATGCAGCTGGCAAGGCCGTGCTGGATTATCGCCATCATGACGGTTCCAATCAACTGGGTGATTTAAACCCAGGTGCTTACACCGATTACACAGGCTATGCCCCGAAGAATACCCCGACATCCATTATTGACCCCAATCTTTGGCAACCTCTGCAAGTGGGTGCTAACGTACAAAAATTTGTTACCCCTCATTGGGGAAAGGTTATCCCGTACGCGATGAAAACGGGTAACCAATATCGCAAAACGCTGTTGACACCTGCCGACTATGTGAAAAGTCCAGTACGTTTTGAGCATCAGGCTAAACAAGTTCTGGAGTACACCGCAAATCTGACCGACGAGAAAAAGGCAATTGCTGAATACTGGGCAGATGGCCCTGCTTCTGAAACGCCACCAGGGCATTGGGCATTATTTGCCGAATATGTTTCCGAGCGCGACAGGCATACCGTAGATCAGGACGTGAAAATGTTTTTCGCGATGACCAATGCGGTGTTTGATGCCAGCATCGCCGCTTGGGATGCCAAACGTGCCTTCGATTGTGTCAGGCCGATTACGGCAATCCATTACCTTTATGCCGGTCAATCGGTAAAATCTTGGCAAGGAAACGTGGACGGTGCCGACTGGAAACCATATCAGGTAGATACATTGGTGACGCCGGCTTTTGCCGAATATGTTTCAGGACACAGCATATTCAGTGCCAGCGCGGCCGAGACCTTGAACTTGTTTACGGGTAGCGACTATTTTGGGCAAAGCGCAACCGTGGCGGCAGGTTCATCCCGTGTTGAGCCGGGTTTAGTGCCTGCAAATGACACGGTTCTTTATTGGGCTTCATTTTCAGAAGCCGCCGATGAAGCTGGTATTTCAAGGCGTTACGGCGGTATTCACTTTATCGATGGCGATCTGGAAGCCAGAAAACTGGGTCGGCTTATTGCCCAACAAGCCTGGAAAAAAACCCAAAGATTAATGGGAACTTACGACAGTAAACATGAAAAAGACGATAAAGATGATGAAGGTGATGATAAGGAAGACAAAGATTAGTATGTTTAAATAACAGCTAACACTATTGCTAAATAGCGACTAATTGAGCTGGCTGTAAACACAGGTCGTTTTGTATCTTCTAAGTTGTTAACGGGAAGATCATCACGACCTCTTCATTGCATATGGTCAGAATTTATGAGACAAGCCAGTAAGCCGGGCTATCTTTTTTTGTAGGGTTGCGGCAAAAACGCTTTCTTCTGCAACGACGGTGATCTTCTGTCTGGCGCGGGTGATGGCGGTGTATAACAATTCTTTACTTAGCACGGGGTTGATGGTGTCGGGTAATATAATCAATACATCATCAAATTCTGAGCCTTGGCTTTTGTGGATCGTCATGGCCAATGCGGTTTCACAGGTGGGTAAGCGTCCGGGTAGGTATTTTTTGACGGTGCCGTCAGGGCGTTCAAAAAATACCATTAAATCTTGGTTTTTATCTTTGTCGGGCAAACAGATACCGATGTCGCCATTGTAAAGATGGTGTGCCGGATTGTTCTGCAATACCATAACCGGACGGCCAGGATACCAAGATGATGTTCCACGGCTAAGCTGTTGCTCGAAAAGTGCTTGTTCAATAGCGATATTTAATTCAAGCGCCCCATTTTTTCCATAACGATTTGAGCAAAGCACTTGAAAGCGGCTGAATTCCCAGTAAATATCGGGAAAGTCTGCGCCGTTTTTTATTAGGTTCAGGTAATGTTCACGCTGTTCAATGATGTAAGGGATCAGGTGGTTTTGCGCCAATATTTTTGGAAATTGACTGTCTGATAAGATGTACCAAGCGGTTTCCTGATCTTGCCGATTCACGGCATCAGCCAGTTTTTTGATACTGTCGTCAAACCGGTAAGATTGTTTCAATTCCACTGTATTGCTCGGTAAAGCGTCGATCAAGTCGGCGAGTACCGCTCCAGCTTCCACGGAAGCGAGCTGGTTTTTATCCCCTAGCAGAATTAATCTGGCATCAGGTTTTAAGGCGTCGACAAGTTTGCTCATCAGCGCCAGATCAACCATGGAGGCTTCATCGACAACGACGAGATCGAATACCAAGGGTGTCTTCGCATCGTGTTTGAAATACGGTGACGGCGGTTTTGCTCCCAATAATCGGTGCAAGGTATAGGTTGCCCGGGGTATCTGTGCTTTGATGTTTTCAGGGCAATTCAACTGTTCCAAATTGGACGCGATAGCTTCCTGGAGCCGCATTGCGGCTTTTCCGGTCGGTGCTGCCAAAGCGATGAGCAACGGTTTGTCGGATAGTTCTTGCAGCAATCCCAGGATTTTACAGACAGTCGTCGTTTTGCCGGTACCTGGCCCGCCGGTAATGATGCAGAAGGCTTTTTGTGCGGCCATTTTTGCAGCTTCCCGTTGCCAATCAACGTCTATCGTTGGTGTGCCAAAATAGCGATCCAGCACACTTTCAAGGTTTAGGCTGTCATAAACGGTATCTGATAGCAACTTGATTTGCTTCGCCAGTCGATCTTCATAATGCCAATACCGTTGCAGGTATAAGCGGTTTTGCTCGATGATTAAGGGCAAGGCTTCCGAAGCATTTTGCACATTTTCGCGGGCTAATCCAGAATCCAGCAAAAGTTGTTTATCTGCTTGAGTAATTTCGATACAACTGTGGCCTTGATGGTGTTTTTGCGACAATGTTGCCAGAAGGTTTTCAAAAATTTTCTGGTTTTGGTTGTCGAATGATGTGCGCTGACTCAGAAAACGCGCAAAAGCCTTATCCAGACGGCCAAAAATCGTATCGTCATGTTCCATTTTATGACGGCTCCCTTAATAATTCAGCCAGCGCTTCCAGGGTTTTCAAATCAGGTAAATCTTCAAACACGCCGCTCATCGGGCGGTCTGGTTCCATGCCACGCACGAACAAATAACGCACGCCACCAAAATGATCGGAATAGCGGTAATCGGCTACCCTATTTTGCAGATATTGATGCAGTACCACACAATATAGCCAGTATTGTAAACCGTAATTATGTTCCCGCATGGCATGGGTTAAGGTGGTCACATGGTAATCGGACAAGCTGTTGGTTTTGTAATCCATCACATAATAACGGTTATCATATTCACAGATAAGGTCAATAAAACCGGTGAGATAGCCACTCATTTGTTTGTGGTTGAGTAGTTGATAGGTTGGTTTATGGCGCAGAATCTTGTTGATATGTTGCGTATTTAAAGCAGGTAGGGATAAATAAAAAGGCATCTCTTTGATACATTGGTTATCCGCCAAATTCATCAAGCAAAATGTTTGCTTTGTCGTTGATAAGGGTGTGGTGACGGTTTTTTGCAAAATAGTGTTGATGATGTCTGGCTGCTCCAGCCTTAAACCATAACGCTGGCAGGCTTTATCGCGTTGTGCCGCAATATTGGCTTGTCTAGCCAGGTCGATAAAGGGAATGTTTTCCAGCAGTTCGTGTATGACATTACCGGTATGTGCGCCAGCGGGAAGCCGATCAGTGCTTGGGTCATTGATTGAGCCGGGCGCAAGTTGATCCTCCCGTGCTTTGTCTTCCGGTAATTCGGATGTTTCTGCCAGGCTTAATGCCGACAACGCGGTGTAACTGCTCATCTGCCAGTTTGTGTATAAGGATCTTCGGCGTTTTTTTGCCTGAAGTGTAAAGTCTTGTCCGGTGGGTCTCTCGTAGTGGCTGAGGTTATCTGAAATACCCAAAAGACGATAAGCAAAGTTCGATACATTCTCATTTTGCAATGCTTGCAAAATGGCTTGTTGCGCTGGAAAATCATGGCCGGCGAAATCCAGCAACCAAGCCAATGCGGAATCATTGGCATTAGTTTCCGAACGGACATTTGCCCAAGCAACATAACAACGGTATTTTGCCCGCGTAAGCGCTACATAAGTCAGGCGCAAGTCCTCTGCTTGTTCATCAAGTTGTTCTTCCTTGATGTGTTTTTCAAGTTCTGGTGAACCTAAATCGACCAGCGAGCGCTTGGTGTCGCCAGCGTTTTTTGCGGAACTGTGGCATTTGACGAGCGGATATTTTTCGGTTTTATTTCGCGACCCTTGCCACAAATAAGGGCAAAAAATGACAGGGTATTCCAAGCCTTTGGCACGGTGCATGGTGATGATTTTTACCGCGTCGGCATCATTTTCCAGACGCAATTGCTGGTTTTCTGCGCTGGCAGATTTTTCGTGCGCTTTGTTGATGGTGGTATTCAGCCAATTTAGGGTTTTATGAAGGCCAAGCCGCCCGTCAATCACCGCTTGTTGCAACAATTCCAGGATGTGTTGCAAATTGGTCAGCCGTCGTTCTGCCAAGGAGGATTTAGATAAGGTTGCTGCTATTTTTTCCTGATTCAAGATGCTTTGCATCATCGTCATGACCCCTTTTTGTTGCCAGATCTGGTAATAGCCGACGAATCTTTCCAGGTACGTATCTATCTCGGTTTCGCTATTAAGGATTTGGTAAAGCCTTTGCCCATTATGGCCAAACCAGTCTAGTGACAAAGCTGAGCCAAGCAGGCTTATGTCGCCAGGATGTGCGACGGCTTGTAAAACGGTGTACAAATGCAGCGCTTCTTCAGACCTAAACACCGATTCGGTGCTATTTAAAACAGAGGGTATGCCCGCCAGTCGTAAAATTTCTTGATACTCCCTGGCTTGTTGGTTTGTCCTGACCAAAATGGCAATATCCTGAGGTTGCAATTTTCGGTTTTGCGGCTGCAAGGAATAGTTCTTATTCAATAAGTCAACAATTTCATTGGCTACCGCCATTTGGATTGCATGTGCCGCATCACTGCGATTGGGCTGCCAATGTCCTGATTTGCTGCTACTTTCCGGTAATTGCCACAGCATCATGGACGCACAGGGCGCATTTTGATAAAACAATGTGCCATCATCTGCCGATCTGGCGGCGAGTGTGGGATGGAAAACAATGTCAGGCAGTAAAAAGGCGTGTTCCCTTTGGAACAGGCGATTAACGGCCGCAACCAAACCCGGATTCGAGCGCCAGTTTTCGCTAAGTGTGTAATGGTGTTGTGCCTGACTTTGGGCGTCAAGATAGGAATAAATATCCGCGCCCCGAAATTTGTAAATGGCCTGTTTGGGATCGCCGACCAAGACCAGAATGTGGCTAGCTGCGGCAAAAATACTGGAAAAAATATGCCATTGGTTGTTGTCGGTATCTTGGAACTCGTCGATTAATGCCGCATGGAAGCGTTGCCTGAGTTCACCGATTAACTGTAGGGATCTCGCGCCGCACAATGCTTTTGCCAAGTGGGTTATTAAATTGTCGAAAGACCATAGGTTGATTTGTTCCAGCTGTTTGTCCAATTCCACCCGTAAGATTTCGAGCAAACTCCGCCGCAAGGCAACCGTGATTTGTTGCGCCGCCGCCGTCAAATCATCAAATGCTTTGGTATCGACCTTTAATGAAGCTATAAATTCAGCTTTCCGTTCATCACCCGTTTGGGTTTTATTGCTTCTGAATTGAGTGCCGTTCAGCCCGTCCAGCAAACCGTTGTAAGTCAGAATAGATAAAGCATCAGCACTTGGGAATTGCAAGGTATTCCCCTGTAACCACTCGCCTAATTCCCTGCAATGTCCTGTAAATATATCTTGATAGCTATTTTTGAATATTTTTCCAGAGAATTGTGCGTCAATTTTTTGGGCGCAAATCGCTAGTTTCGACTTCGCGTTATCCACCAGTTGCTTCAACTCAGCTAAAGCTGTATCCAAGGGTTGTTCTTCAGGATATATCAACGCATCGTCGGAAACATTGTTTATGCTGATAAGCAAATCATCCGGTGTTTTGAAATTTTTGGTTAATACTGCGGTTTCCCACGGCGAACGGTTTTGGAGTTGTCGCCGCCAGAAATCATCGGCACAGGCTTGTTTGATTGTCGCTAGATCGTCAGTCAATTCAGCATCGAACAACTGCCCAGAGGCGAGTGCATGTTCCCTAAGCGTACGCTGGCAGAAGCCGTGGATGGTAAATATGCCCGCTTGGTCGATGTCCAATAAGGCCAAATCCAAGCGTTTTTTGATAAGTTCAGCGGGTACGGTTAGTTGCGATAGCCACGTACTGAGGGTATCGTCATTGCCTTCAATAGCGCCGAACAGAGCGTGTTTGGCATCTGCCAGTCTGCTGCGAATGCGGTCTTTGAGTTCTTCAGTTGCCGCTTTGGTGAAAGTCACCACCAATATTTTGTCGATAGGAATGCCTTGTTCGACCACTAGGCGCAATACCAACATGGTGATCGTGTAAGTCTTGCCGGTGCCAGCACTGGCTTCAATCAAGCTAATGCCGGTGCTGAGTTTGGTGCTTATCGGGTCGAAAACTTCAATTGTCATGAGCCGCTTCCCAAGCGGGTAACACTAAAGTTTGGCAGGTATGTTCGAAATGATCGGTTAGGATCAAACGCATATCGGCGACGTTTCCGTACAACTGCCTGAGTTCGTGTTCATTTGCGTACTTGATGGCTTTGGACAAGTAATCCGAGGCTGCATCAATCGGTGCTTTTTGGGCTTTTGGCTTGCTGGCTTGTTTCGCATATTCCAAAGCCGCTTCCACAAAAAAAGCATCCGGTTGTCGCTGGCCTTTTTGGTAGATTTCAATAAATTGATGTAAAAACTCTGGGTCGCACATGTTGGTCTTAAATAGCAGTTGCTCATCGGCACTTAACAGGTGCGTGTTGTGTGGTTCAACCTGATTAATGATCAGGTGATGCAGCCAGGCAGCGATGAAATCTTTGCCTTTTAAATCGGCATAACGATAAATCAGGTTGCCATTTTGGTAACGGTTGCCCAGTTTGCCAAGCAGCCGAAATCCGTTGACCTGAATATCGATAGCAATATCGTCTAAAGGCGTACCGATGTTGATTGCCTTGATGCGGTCAACAAAGGCTTGCATCTCAAGTTGATGTTGCTCGAATTCCACTTTACCGGCTGAACCGGATAACCATTTGCCCTGAGCTTGCAGTTTTTTGAGCGACATGTCTGAACCTGTCAGCAATTGTTGAAGCCATTCCTGATTAATGTCATACAGGCTGAGTTCGTTGATGGTGAAAGGTTCGCGTTCCTGAATTTCCGCATCAAGCCCCGTATAACGCAAATGCAGGTGCTGGCGCATGAAATAACGCTGCGGATGCTGAAAAAAACGTATTAAATCAGTTAGTTCAATAATATTTTCAGTGTTTTCTTCCGGTTTAACCGTGGTGGTGCCTTGCCACCACAAAGCAGGTTCGGGCTTGGCAGCTAACAAGGCTTTGGCGATGTCACAATCCGCTTCGGAAAAGCTGGATAAGTTGCCAGTGCTATCAAAATATCGCTTGCTGAACGGTTGTAGGGGATGGCGGGTAATCAGCTCAGGCAGGTGATAGCAATCCCGCAGCACATCCAGTAATTCGGTGATGACGACGGAAGGTGCAATCGTGTCATTATTTGCCTGCGATTGGCCGATATAGGTGATGATTAATTGCTGTCTTGCAGACAATAAAATTTCTAAAAATTGGTAGCGGTCATCTGTCCTACGTGAGCGGTCACCTTTACGGAAATGTTGTGAGATCAAATCAAATGTGGGTTTGCGATCTACTTTGGGGAATTCGCCTTCATTGATGCCCAGTAAGGCGATGATTTTGAAAGGAATCGAACGCATCGGTAGCATGGAACAAAAGGTCAATTTGCCGCGCAAAAAACCGTTCGAGGATTTGCGTTCTTCAACCATGCCTTCCAGCCATGAAATAATAACCTGTAACTCGACGGGGTCTTTATGCACTTCCGCGAGGTTTCCCGACAATTCCAGCAGCAGCTCATTAAGTTGCTGGCGTTCAATGAGATCGGATTTGCCCAGTAACTGGTCGGCAAAATAATACAGGCGATTGCCCCATGACTTCAGGGAAAGGGCGTGTTTCAGTTCTGTTTTTGCTGAAAACAGCAATTGCAAAAAATCATTGAGACCGCCCAGTGCATCCGCCGATGACCCTTCAATATGCGTATAAGGCAGAATATCATCAATAAATTCATCCTCAAGGCTAACCGCGTAACCCATTAACATCCTGTCCAGTGCGGCTTGCCAAGTATGTTCGTTGAGTTCCGGCAGATCCAGATCCCGTTTATGTTGCCCTGATTGCCCCCAGCGCACGTTGGTGTCTTGAACCCAGTGCTTGATCAATTCAAGGTCGGTTTCACTGAGGTCAAATGTTGCGAAAACATAAGCACGTTCCAGTAGATCGAGCACGCTTTGCCAGCCTAAGCGGCTTTGGCTTAACTCCAGAAACCGGATGAAGGTATCCAACGCCTGATTATCAAGCCGCAAACTGCGGTCGGCGATAGCATGTTGAATATCGCTGAATACGGCGGAAATAAAGGGTTCATAAAGCTGAATGTCCGGTGCCATCACCGCAATATCGCGCAGTTCCAGCGTTGGGTCGTTTTCCAAAGCCTGCAATAATTGGTTTCTCAGGACTTCAACTTCCCGTTTTCTGGAATGGCAGGCATGGAAGCTGATAGAAGCATCCTGCGCCAAAGTCCGATCAGAAACCGCATTGTTTAAAATATCGTTCTGTACTTGCTGGAGGTTATTGGGCTTCGCAATTGTTGCAAAACTTTCCGGTTCGAAATCAAGCTGGGTGAGTTCCAATAGCATTTCCTGAAATTCCCGGCCTTGTTGACCCAGACTTGCCAGCAAAGGATGTCCGGTAGATTCATCGTCATAAGTGAGTTGCCGCTTACTTGCCAGATCCGCCCAGAAAGTCTGCGCCGGATTAAACAGATAAAGATGCACATCACAATGTTTCGAGAGGCTTTGTAAATAGCTTAAAAATAACGGAGGTATGGTATTTACACCAAATATGCTTATTCGTTCCGGCAATTGTGGGCTTAACGCGCCCGCCGATGCGTTATTCAGTTTAGCGATCACATCCAACCATAATGCGCCGCGATGTTTGTTACCTACTTGAGCGGATAACTGTTGCCAGAGTGCTTTCTGCCAGCGTTCAACGTCGGTGTTGTATAGCAAGCGTCCGTTTTGCCATGCCTCCAGCAAGTCGGGGCGCATAATTTGGTATTGGTCGAAAATCTGCGCCAATTGCTGGGCTAATTGATAGCGTTTTAAGGCTTGATTTGTGCCGGATAAATACTGCTTTAACGGTAAACAATCAGTATTTTCCAAATTGCGTAACAACGCTTCCAGCCGCCACAGGATCAAGCTGCGATCAAATGCCGCATCATTAACTTTGCTATCAATCTGCTGGGCGATAAAACTAAAAAATTTTCCGGGAAATAAAAACTGATAATTAGCCCAAACATGAAGGCGGCTTGCCAATTGCTGCGACAGCCACCGCTCCATACCCTGGCTCTGGATCAGAAATACCTCTTTAGCAAAAGGCGCGTTCAGCGGCGCATTGGCAATCACCGCAACCAGATGTTCGACTAGATTTTCAGTTTTGTTTGAGCTGTGGAGGATAAACATGCAGTTCTTTCAAAGTGGTGTACAAACTATTATGGCCTATTTTCTTAATAGTGCGGGCTGTGAGTCAGTATTCAGGTGATGTGGAATTTATTTTTTAGTAAATAGCCTGTAGAAATCGCGTGTGATTACACCCCAATACCTTTGATAGGCACGATACACATATGAATCCTTTTCAAAACAAACAATAAAGGCTAAAATACTGGGTTTTATTGGCACTTTAGTGTGCTGCCTTGCTTCATCATCTTCATTCACTGCGTGAATAAGGGTGAGAGGCCTCAACCGTAAGGAAAACTATGCGACATTACGAAATTGTTTTTTTAGTACATCCGGATCAGAGTGCACAGGTTCCGGCGATGATCGATCGTTACAAAGCGATTATCGAAGCAACATCCGGCACTATCCACCGCCTAGAAGATTGGGGTCGTAGGCACTTGGCTTATCCCATCAAAAAGATCCATAAAGCACATTACGTTTTAATGAACATCGAATGCGACCAAGCCACTCTGGTTGAGCTGGAAAGCGGTTTTCGTTTCAATGATGCGATTTTACGCAGCATGACCCTACTGCAAAAAACTGCGATTACCGGTGTTTCAGCTATTTCCATTGCTACGGCAGAAGAGAATAAGGCAGCAGAAGCGCGTGCTAAAGGCCTATTGGCTAAAGAAGCGGAAGCGGCAGCAGCTCTGGCAGCAACTTCTGATGATACTGTCGATGAAGAGATTGATTTGGACAATATATCCATTGATGACTTAGAAGACGACGAAGTTGCTCCCGAATAACGCATATACAAGGATAAAGAAACTATTATGGCACGTAACATTAGACGTAAAAAAATCAGCAGTTTCGGTGAAGGTGGAATAGAAATTGACTACAAAGACCTTGATTTGCTGAAAGATTATATTACTGAAACCGGCAAGATCATGCCTAGCCGCATTACTGGTACCAGCGCTAAAAACCAAAGGCAATTGTGCGTAGCGATAAAGCGCGCACGTATGGTTGCGTTGCTGCCTTACTGCGATTCACACAAGTAAGGTAGCAAACCGATGAAGTGGCTGGCAGAGTACATCATGCGCGGTAGGTTACAGGCAATTCTTGTTGCCTCTACTTTAGCAATGATGTCCCTGCTGTTGGCACCACTCAGTTTGGTCAGTTCGGCGGCGGTAGCGCTGGTAACGCTTAGACGGGGCGCTTCTGAAGGGCTGCTTGTCCTGGTTTGTTCCAGTGTTGCTGCCGGAATATTGGCGGCATTAACTCAGATCAGTTACCAGTTCATTGTAGTTTATGTGCTGTTTTTGTGGTTGCCGATATGGTTGATAGCCATTGTCCTACGGGAAGGGCGGCACATTTCCCTGGCGGTCGAGATCGCGGTTTTGATAGGCATTGTAGGCATTGTTGCTTACTACCTGTACAACACCGATCCTGCGTCAATGTGGAAACAAGTCATGCCCAAAATGGTGCCACCCAATGTGCCCACAGAAAAGATACAGCAAACCATTGATGTGTTGGCACCTTATATGACCGGTATTGCTGCTGCCGGAGCAGTATTTGGTATGTGCTTGGGCTTATTTCTGGGACGTTGGTGGCAATCTTTGCTGTACAATCCGGGCGGCTTCAAGCAGGAGTTCTTAGGCTTGAGGGTTGAGCCTAGATTGGCGATGATTTGCCTTGCAATAATTGGTATTGCTATGGTCAGTTCGGGAGCCTTGTCTCAAATAGCTTGGAACACGTCTATTTTACTGCTGGTACTTTATACCTTTATAGGCACTGCCGTTTTACATACCGTCTTCGCTAACACGAAAATAAGCCAGTTTGCGGTGCCGATGTTTTACATAACTTTATTTGTTATACCGTATACCTTATTGCCTGTTGCGCTAGTTGGTTTTAGCGATACGTGGTTGGATATACGTAAAAAAACTTTAAATCAATCTTGAAAGCCTGAGGGCAAAATAGTCGGTTAACAGCCGAGAGGTGAATTTGTATGGAAGTCATTCTTCTTGAAAAGATAGTAAACCTGGGTAACCTGGGTGATAAGGTAAACATTAAAAACGGATACGGTAGAAACTATCTTGTTCCACAAGGTAAAGCCGTTCCTGCGACTGCGAAAAAAATCGCCGAGTTTGAAGCGCGACGGGCTGATCTTGAAAAAGCTGCCGCTGATAAGTTGAGTGCTGCACAATCAGTTGCCGATAAGCTCAGCAAGCTAGCAATTGTTATCACTCATAAAGCGGGTGACGAAGGCAGATTGTTCGGTTCAGTAGGCACACATAATATTGCTGAAGCCATTAATCAGGCTGGCGGCGTTGTTGAAAAACAGCAAATCCGTTTACCTCACGGCACAATAAGACACCTTGGCGACTACGATGTTGATGTCAATTTACATTCTGATGTCACCGTAACGATGTCAATCAAGATTGCTCTCGAAGCGTAAAAGCAACAACAATGAAATCCAGTCCAATTTGGGCTGGATTTCTGTTTTCTGTCCCTGAGCCAATAAAAGTCCGGTGAGAATTTTTTATTCGGTACTTTTCAGCCTGCTTGTTCCCTTTATCCTCGTTCGCTTACTTTGGCGAAGCATCAAAGCATCGGATTATCGTCAGCGCTGGCGTGAGCGTTTTGCTTATTATAATAAGCAGATGCCGCAAGATGTCATCTGGTTTCATGCTGTCTCGGTGGGGGAAGCAGAAGCCGTTTTTCCGTTGGTCAAATGCTTGCAAAAACAGTTTCCGCAAACAAAAATTCTGGTGACCACTACTACGCCAACTGGTTCTTCACGTGTTCGTGCGGTATTGGGGCAAACGGTTGAACATGTGTATTTGCCCTATGATATTCCTGGTATCGTAAAGCGGTTTCTGGCGTGTTTCAAGCCTGTACTTGCAGTGGTAATGGAAACAGAGCTATGGCCGAATTTGCTTCATTACTGTGGCGAAAACAATATTCCTTGCTATCTTATCAATGCCCGCCTATCAGAAAAATCGGCACGCGGTTATCAAAAGCTACCTTCATTGATCCAGCCCGGTTTAGCTAGGATAAAACAGATTGCCGCCCAAACCCAGGAAGATGCCGAACGATTTGTTACTATTGGTGCAAAGCCGAGCCAAGTCAGTACTTTCGGCAACATGAAATTCGATATGGATATAGCTGAAGAAACCATAGTCGAGGGCAAGCAGCTTAAAAAAAACGAGTTTAATGACCGGTTTGTCTGGCTGGCGGCTAGTACCCATCATGGCGAAGAGCAAATACTTTTAGAGGTGTACGCCTCACTAAAGGTAGTAATTCCTGAGCTTTTATTACTCGTCGTACCTAGGCATCCTGAACGCTTTGCTGAAGTGGCTGCATTATGTGGGCAGAATGATTTAAAAGTCGTCACGCGCACATCAAAAAAACATTGTGCTTGGGTTACCGATATTTATCTTGCTGATACGCTAGGTGAGTTAAAGATGCTTTATGCTGGGGCAGATGTGGCTTTTGTGGGGGGGAGCTTAGTGCCAGTTGGTGGTCATAATTTGTTAGAGCCGGCTGCACTGGGCGTACCCATCTTATTCGGGCCTTATATGCAGAATTTCAAAGAGATAGCCAAAAAAATTGTAGAACACAATGCTGCCTTGCAATGCCAGGATAAAGACGCTATCGTTCAGGCTGTTCAATCATTATATTCAGATATGTCCAAGCGAAAACTGTTGATTGCCAATGGCAAGGCATTCGTGGAAAAAAATCGTGGAGCCATTGCAAAAGTTGCCGAAATGCTTGGCGAAGAGCTAAGCCAGAAAAAATAAGGCGACTGATGCATTTTTTGAAAAGCCAAAAAATCCTGGAATTGGTTGATAAATGCCCGGAACATTAAGGTTATAATTAATAGCTCAATAAATTGTTATGCAGGACTAATTGTTGATAACCCATAAATAACTATAACTATTAAAAATAATAATATGAGGAGCAAAGCATGAATCTTGACAATAAATTTACATCCCTTCAACTGGCAATTATTAATGATCAAGCAGTCTTGTATAATTGTGCTTGCCCCGTTCATGTCAGTATGCAAATTACCAATTTGCGTAAATTGTTCGAGTATGAAAAAAACTGCATGAAAAACGAGACACCCGCCGAAAACGCTGTGCAAATACTCGTGCATAAACGTATTGCCGAGGTTACTAAACAAGCCCATCAGCTAATGGAAGATTGTCTTGATGAAATATTGGAATTGGAAGGCTGGGACAAGACCAAATTGGAAATGCCGGCTGGCATTAGGAAGCTAATCGAAAAAAATTAGTCTGTTGCGCTGGCATTTTTACAAGCGCAGAAGGTTCGCTTTGTCATCTTATGACGTACTAAAACTCATGGATTTCAACTGTAGCGCATGGGTAATTGAACCTAGCGTATCAGACAGTTCTTGCTCTAAATAAGCGATTGCGGGAAGTTTTCCCCAAATTGGCGCAGGCCAAACCTTATCAGTGCGATAACGAACTACATGATGGATGTGCAACTGCGGGACAAGGTTGCCGATAGCGGCAATATTGATTTTGTCAGCGTTGTAAAGCGTATTTAACGTATCTGCAAGTGTGCTAGATTCTTCTATCAACAGAGATTGTTGTGGTTTATTGAGCTGAAATATCTCGGTAATGCCGTTTATTTCTGGTACCAAAACAAACCAGGGAAACTGGCTGTCGTTTATCATCAGCAAGTGACAGAGTTCAAATCGGCCAATGGCTATGCAGTCTTGCTTGAGTTGTGGGTGCAGTTTAAATTTCATTGTTGCTGGTTTCAAAAAGGTGCAAAAAATACGTAAAAGTAGCTTGAAAAGTTAATATTTTTTGGTTTAAATTATAGCCTTCTCATATTAAAACTATTACAAGAGAATGCATCATGTCCGCGTCATCTGTTTCTATTCACGAAGCCTTTTGTGAACAAAAACTGACTGTTAGCTTTCGGCTATTGTTGGGTTTGTACGGCATAATACCTGCTTGTTTGTTGTTGCAATTCGTTGACCATTGGTTTTGGCAGGATTACTTGCAGCAAAAATTGCCTACCAACCCGCATCATTTTGTTTTGTTCCAAGTTTTATTTGGCACTCCGCATATTTTTGCCAGCAATATTTTGTTGGTGAGTAATCCTGATTATCTCAAACATTACAAGCGTAACGTCATCTTTATGACAATGGCAATTGGGGTTGCTTATGTGTTGGGCAATATGTTGTTGCCGTTTAAATTAATGTACGTGCTGGTGGCAACATGGACTATTTATCACGTCTTAAAGCAGCAATATGGGGTGGCGCGGGGGATATGTCAATTGCCGGATGGCGTGTTTAAAGTGTTGCTATATTTGAGCGTATTGGTCGGTGTGACTATTTATGTTGGTATTTTTCTCAGGAATAGCTTGGAAGCAAACGAGATTATTTGGATAAAACACAGTGCCGCTTTGAGCTGTATATTGCTGTTGGTGGTTGCGGTCTTTTACCAGACGTACATCAAAACGCAATTTGGCCGATGGTTTTATTGGGCTAATATTTTTTTGGTGATCGCTAGTTGTTATCTTTATCAACAACAGTATTACTTTATGGCGATTTTATTGCCGCGTTTTGTCCATGATGCGACAGCGTATATTTTTTACGTAACCCATGATTACAACAAACATGCACGGCAACCGCAGAATTTTATGTATCGCTGCGCTGCTCGGTGTAAACTCCATATTTTTGTCATATTGCCAGTAATCTCATTTTTGCTGGCATTTATGCTTCAGGCCTACGGTGATGATGTAGTCAACTTTATTGCTAAACATCTATTCGGTAAAGAGTTTTACAAAGTGGTAACGCTGGGTTTTCTCGGTTATCTGGCTTTGATGCACTATTATATGGAAGGGCTTACTTGGCAAAAAGATTCACCTTATCGGAAATATATCGCTTTTAAATAAGTGAAGGCCGTTTATCTTAACCAGTTGCGCGTAATCGGTTTGCTAATTCTTGTAAGCGTTCCGGCGTACCAATGTCCATCCAAAAGCCAGAATAGTGCTGGCCGGTGACTTTGCCTGCTGTCATTGCGTCTTTAAGCAAAGGTGCTAATTTGCTTTTTCCCGGCGATGTTTTACTGAACAGGTGAGGGTGGTAGACACCGATGCCACTGAATGTAAATAGCGGTAGCTTGTTTTCTGCAACCTTGCCGTTGCTATCAAAACCAAAATCGCCCAGAGGATGGTGTGGTGGATTATCAATTAATACAAGATGCGCTAATTCAACCGGGATATTTTTAAGTTCTGCGAAGGGGAAATCAGTAGCAATATCGCCGTTGACGACGAGAAACGGCTCGTCTCCTAATAATGGCAAGCCCTTGATAATACCGCCTGCGGTTTCCAGCGCTGAATCGCCTTCTGATGAATAACTAATTTCAGCACCTAAGTGCGTGCCTGAACCCAATTTTTGTTCTATTTGCTGCCCGAGATGAGCATGATTGATAACAAGCTCGGTAAAGCCTGAATTAACCAGTTGCTTAATGAGATATTCGATTAACGGTCTGCCGGCAACTTCCAATAGCGGTTTAGGCGTGCGGTCTGTTAATGGTCGCATTCTCTCCCCACGACCAGCCGCCAATATCATCGCTTTCATTTGAGTCCAGGGTATTTGGGTACGATGTGATGCTTTAGGAAATCATGAAATTCACTTAATTCCGGATAGGCTTTTGTTTGGGTCAGCACGTAAGATAAGGTTCGCGGTATATCTTTTAGGTAGCCGGTTTTGCCGTCCCTTAGATACAGTCTGGCAAAAATGCCGATGGCTTTCAAATGCCGTTGCAGGCCCATCAAATCAAACCAGCGTGTGAATTGTGATAAATCACACGTTACCAAGTCCGCTTTTTTGAGATTGCGGTAATGTTCCATGACCCACTTTTCGACATGATGGTGTGGCCAGGCAATGTAGCAATCCCGCAATAAGGAGACCAAATCATAAGTAATCGGGCCGATGACAGCATCTTGAAAGTCAATGACGCCGAGAGACGTGTCTGGCAGAACCATCAGGTTGCGCGAATGGTAGTCACGATGCACACAGGTAACAGGCTGTTCCAATGCGGAGCTTACCAGGAGATTGCGTACTGGATTCCATACAGAAGCAGGGATTTCGATCCCCCATGCTTGATTGATAAACCAAGCCTCAAATATTTCCAGTTCTTTTTGCAGCAACGTTTCATCATATCGTGGCAAGTTAACTTCTGAAGCAGAGGTATTGGTTTGGAGTGTTAGTAAGCAATCCAAAGCACTTCGATATAATGCTTTAACAGTGCCTTCGTTGAGCTTATCCAACAAGCAGTAGCCGCCAAAATCTTCCAAAACCAGAAAGCCATCTTTGCGATTTTCATAATAAATAGCCGGCACTTTGACGTTGGCGTGCGCCATTAACCCGGCTACTTTAATAAACGATGCGATATTTTCTTTGTCCGGCGGCGCATCCATCACGATTAACTGCCGATCAGCCAAGCTAACCCGAAAATAACGCCGGAAGCTGGCATCACTGGAAGCCGGTTCGCAACTGTTAATGCTCAGTAAAAGATCATTCTTAAGCCAATCAAGTAAATTAATTTTTCGAAAGTCGTCGGAGATCATCAGGGTGAGGGCAGATTAGTTATAATGCTGAGTCAATTTGAGGTAGAATCCCCTTTGGCATTCTATTCGATTTTTGACCTGTTAAGCTACTAATCTTCCTTTGCCCATGCTCGACCGAATGTACCTGGCTTATTTTTTATTGTTATTTGCGCCTACAATCTTTGCTAATGAAGCAAACTGGAATTGCCAACAAGACAAGAAATCCAAAGAATGGGTTTGCGTTGGCTCGTCAAATAGTGCAAATAGTGCCGATAAATCAGCAAAGCCTGATCCGCAATTACAGGATAGCCAGTCTCCACCTGTCGTTGAGAAAACAACTCAGCCCAGTGAAACTACCAAAGCAAGCACATCACCAAATCCGCAAAATCAGCTTAGAGATAACCCGGACGCTGTAAAACAGGTTGCCCCTGTCCAGCCCAAGATAGCCGATGCGCCAGCCGCTATCGACACAGTCGAAGAGCCTGTTGAAGCAAAGCCCGTTGAAAAAGCGCCAATTAATATCAGCCAGCCGGTAGCAAAACAACCTTTACCCGCTCCGCTTGTTAAGGAGGAATCCTTGCCGGTGTTATCGGCATCACAAAAGCCATTGCCTAAACCACTGCGGACAGATACTAAAACACTCCCGCAACCCGATGGCAAACAAAGTGGTTGGAGCTGTGATACCAAAGGTAAAGATGGCAACTGGAATTGTAATTTGGTGGGAACCGACCCAAAAGGTGAAGCTGGCCCTGTCGAGACCGAAGAGCATGGCTGGAGTTTACTCGATCCTGCTTTTGATAATAAGGATGAACGAACATTCGGTACTTTGCGTGATCGCCTGAAAAATAATCCGTGGGCGAATTGCACCATGCAATTGGGAACCCAGACGTATGCCATTACCGATAAAAAGCAGAGGGAGCAATCGGATCTGGACGTGGACTCAAATTTCTCTGAAATTTACGACAATGAAATTGGTCATTACGAAGGCAATGTCGATATGAAGCGTGCCGATCAGCGGGCTTCGGCAAACTCGGCAAATTATGATTCTGTCTCAGAAACGCTTGATTTGCATGGCAATGTTTTTTATAGCGAAGATGAATTGTCGATAGCCACTGACACCGCAACCCTTAAACTGGCGAATGAAGAAGCCCGGCTTAGAGATACTTTATTTATTTCCCCAACAATGCCGCTTAGAGGCAAGGCTAATACTGTGTACAGGGACAGCAAGTCCTTATCCAGGTACAAGGATGTCGCCTATACCAGTTGTCAGCCGGGTAATCAGGACTGGGTTGTCCATGCCAGTGACTTGAAAATGAACAAGGAAACAGGGAAAGGCGCGGCAAAAAATGCCTGGGTTGAGTTTAAGGGTGTACCCGTATTTTATTCGCCCTACCTATCTTTTCCCATAGACAGCCGAAGGAATACAGGTTTTCTAGCGCCCTCTTATGGCAATACCACCAAGGGCGGCTTTAGCTTATCAGCACCTTTTTATTGGAATATTGCCCCCAATTTAGATGCCACGATAAGGCCACGGTATTATGCTAATAGAGGGATATTATTTGCTGCTGATTTCCGTTATTTAACCGAGATGTCTAAAGGTCAGGTCAGCGGAGAGTTTATGCCTAACGATTCGCTGTACTCGCCAACTGATCCGCTGACAACCCAAAAAAGGTACTTGGCATCGATCAAAAATAATACCCGCTTTACCCAAAATATCAGTGCAAACCTTGATTTAAATGTTGTTTCTGACAAATATTATTTTTCTGAACTTGGTAATGCTCTAAGTTTTCCCACATTCAGCCAAATAAGAAGTACGGCCGATGTTTTTTATATCGACAGTGATTGGTCTCTTATCGGGCGTGTCGAAAGTTACCAGACCGTGGATCCAACGCTGACGGGTAGATTAAAACCCTATCGGCGTTTACCGCAAATTAATTTTAATTGGAAACACGAGTTTGATTCGCTGCCCGTTGCTACTGCTCTGGACAGTGAATACGTGTATTTTCAACATGACGACAGTTTTTTACCGGATGCCCATCGTTTTAATGTTAGGCCATCGGTTAGCTTTCCGATAAAGACTGACAGTGCTTATGCAACTCCCAAGGTATCCTTGCAACATACCCAATACCTCCTGGATAAGCCGGCAACGTTTTCTTCTGATACCAATATCAGCCGGACATTGCCAATTGCGTCTTTAGACACCGGCTTGTTTTTTGAAAAAGACCTCAAGTTTGCCGGCGGTTCATACTTACATACCTTGGAGCCTCGGCTTTTTTACTTGTACGTTCCCAGGGTTAACCAGAAAGACATCCCTATATTTGATACGTCCTTATATGATTTTTCGTACAACAGCCTGTTCAGGGAAAATCGCTTCAACGGAACTGACAGGATTCAGGACGCTAACCAAATCACTGCGGCAATCACGTCAAAAGTGATTGATTCAGCAAGCGGTTTGGAACGGTTAAAGTTCAATATAGGTCAGATTTTTTATTTTCAAAACCGGGAAGTGACCGCACCGGTGATAAGGGTAGGAAAATATTTTCTGGAAAACACTGTGCAAACTAACACTTTATCACCGTTAGTAGCTGAATTAGGCGGGCAATTCAATGAGCATTTTGCCGTAGATACGGCAATCCAGTGGGATCCTGATAGCAATGACATATTGAGAGGCAATGCCATGCTTCATTTTGTCAATAATCCGGGTGAGCTTTTGAATGCGGGATTTACCTACCGGAAAAGCAACTTGATCAGGGATGCGTTGGATGCTGAGCTGGCAAAAAGCGATGCCCAGATTTTAAGTGATTTAGATATACCTAGAAGCAGCCTGCAAAGTTACCGGAATAATAGCCGAATTGTCAGGGGGCAAGATATTGTCCAAAGTGAATTTTCTTTTCGCTGGCCTGTCTACGATGACTGGTATGCCATTGGCCGCTGGCAATATTCTTTTCTGTATAACAAAACTCAGGATGCGTTTTTGGGGCTGGAAAAAGAAAACTGTTGCTGGCGATTTAAGATTATAGGTCGGCATTTTACGACCAGTACGCTTCTCAGCGGCAGTTCCGGTTTTAATGCAAATCCGGCAGCGACTGCTACCGGTGTTACCCAAGAAGGTATCTATTTCCAGATTGAATTTAAGGGTTTGACGGGTCTTGGCAACGCGGGAGACTTAGGTGATTTCTTCGCAAAAAGTATTTATGGTTACCGCAAATCAGATTTTTAACGTACGTATCGACATGGTAAAAAAACTCATAACTTATTTAATATTGCTTTTGGGAATGGCTTTGGCTTGCCAAAGTGCTTACGCGGAAGTACTTGATAAAATTATCGCTGTCGTCGAAGACGATGTGATTCTTGAAAACGACTTGCAACGCGAAGTGGCCGTCATCGCGCAACGAATCCAATCAAGCAATACGGCGATGCCGCCGGAACACGTACTGAGAAAACAAGTGCTGGAGAAAATGATTGTCGAGAAGCTCCAGCGCCAGTTGGCCGAAAAAGCCGGTATCAGCCTGACCGAAGAAATGTTGACCAGTTCAGCAACCGATATTGCCCAGCGTAACAATATGACCCTGGACCAATTCAAGCAAGAATTGCAAAAACAAGGCCTGTCCTACCAAAGTTTTCTCGATAATATGCGTAGTGAAATCGTTATTAGCCAGCTTAGGGGTAAAGAAATTGGTGAGCGCATAAAGGTCACGGACAGGGAAATCGAACATTTTATCGAGACGGAAGACAAAACCGGTGATGGTCTTGGACAATATCATCTCGGCCATATCTTGATTGCCGTTAAGGAAGGCGCGTCTTCAGCCGCTATCCAGAAAGCTAAGGCCAAGGCGGACGAACTGGTCAAGGCATTGCGTTCCGGTCAGGATTTTACCAAAATAGCGATGTCTGATTCTGATGCTAGCAATGCCTTAAAAGGCGGTGATTTGGGCTGGCAAACCAAAAGTGATATGGCCACTTTTTTTGTCGATGCGGTCAGCAAAATGGCAGAAGGTGATGTGTCCGATCCTATCCGTAGTCCCAACGGTTTTCACATCATCAAGATGTTGGAGATGAAAGGCGTTGGCAAGCACATGATAACTAAATCAAAAGTCAGGCATATCCTTGTTAAGACCAATGAATTGATAGACGATGCCGAGGCTCAAAAGCGGTTGTCGGCATTAAAACAACGCATCGCTGACGGCGATGATTTTGCCGCCCTTGCTCGCGCCCATTCTGATGACAAAGGCTCTGCCTTAAAAGGTGGGTTGCTCGATTGGGTCGGCCCTGAAGATCTGGTCAAGCCGTTTCAGGAGGCGATGGAAAAACTGGCTATCAATGAAATCAGTGAACCAGTGCAAACCCAGTTTGGCTGGCACTTGATCCAGGTGCTGGAACGGGAAAATAAGGACAATACCAGCGAGCATAAAAAAAATCAGATCAGGGATATTATCCGGAAGCGAAAAATTGAAGAAGAAACTGAACTGTGGTTGCGGCGCTTGCGTGATGAGTCCTATGTTGAAATATATCAGGATCGTCTTTAGTGATTTGTGTGGGCACGTTTTCTTCGCATAACTGAATTAACATGGATAATAACGCATTTGTAGGGATGCCCAAAAATCAGGATCATGAAAAGGAACTAATCAAGGCGCAGATTCAAAACGCGGTTAGTTCGCGAAATCTCTATGATCAGCGCATATTGATACAAAACATTACAACAGAATTGAATCTTACGGTGACTGATTGTGCGGCGGCTTTGCTGTATCTTATCAAAGATAAGGCTAAGGAAATCGGTCGAGTTGGTACGGGTGCAGAAAAAGCCCCCCCCCTTTTTTTGCCCTTTAATCAACAACCAAGTATTAGACTGGTGCGCTATCGTTTAGATCTCGGCGCTCAACACAACATTAACATTGATGAGCTTAAAAAAGTGCTGGTCGAAGAGTCCGGCGTTGACATAAACAATATCGCCAATGTAAGAATCCAGGATTTGTATACGCTCATCGACTTGCCTGATGAAATGCCTCAAGAAATATTCCATCATCTTAAAACGGTCGAGATTAATGGACGTATGCTGGATATCAGGCGGGTTAAACCGCGCAACAAAAAACGTATTAACCGTCGGCATCGAAACGCCCGCAAAAGCCACGCAACACCCCAGGAAGTGCTTAATAGCGAATAAAACCGTGTATCGGCACATCTTTTTATTTATTTCGATAATGTTAATCTGTAACAAACAGGGATATTACTTTTAACCCAATCCTTGGCTAAAATGATTTTATATTATTGTTCAATAAGGGATTAAATGACAAATATCCAATATATAAACACTGAAGAACAGCTCAAAACGCTTTGTGGGCAGATAAAAAAAACCTCATGGTTGGCGCTCGATACCGAGTTTTTAAGGGAAAAAACGTATTATCCTAAATTTTGCTTGCTCCAGGTAGCGACACCCGATTGGGTGGTTTGTGTTGATCCTTTGGTATTGCCGGATTTGAGCGATCTTTTTGCTGCAATTGCTAACCCTACCATCGTCAAAGTCTTTCATTCCTGCCATCAGGATCTGGAGATTTTTTACCAGCTGACCGGAAACGTGCCAGGACCTATATTTGATACCCAGATGGCAGCGCCGCTGTTGGGTTATCAAGACAACCCCGGATATGGCATGCTGGTTTCCAGTTTGCTGAATGTCAACCTAAACAAAGCCCACACGCGTGCCGACTGGAGTAAACGGCCTTTATCGGAAGCGGAAATACAATATGCCGCCGATGATGTCATTTATTTGTGCCAAATCTATCAATTGATGCTGCAAAAACTTGCTGAGTTAGGACGTTTGGATTGGCTGGTGCAAGACTTTAAAACCTTGGAAAATCCTAATAACTACCATGTATTGCCGGAAAATGCGTGGTTAAAAATCCGTGCCAAAAATAAGCTGACCTCAAAACAACTGGCTATAGTCCAGGCCTTGGCGCAATGGCGGGAAATTGCCGCCCAGTCCGAAAACCGCCCCAAAACTTGGTTATTGCGTGATGAGCTGATTTTCGATATGGCTAAGTTGCAACCGGAAACAATAGATAGTTTGACGGATATCCGAGGCATTAATGAAAGAACCCTACACCGCTACGGGCAAAAGTTGTGCGAAATAATTACCGTTGCAAAAAACAACGCGCCCGTTTCCCTGAAAGAAAAAGATCGCTCCATAAAAAAAAACCAGCAACATGAAGCCATACTGGATATTTTGACGGCACTGGTACGCATTCGCGCTGAAGAGAATTCATTAAATCCGACCATCTTGGCGACACGTAAAGACCTTGAAGATTTGCTGTTTAATGAAGCGGAAGATTGCCCTTTATTGCATGGCTGGCGATATTCAATGGCGGGTGAAGAACTGGTTGGCCTATTAAAAGGCGAACTACTGTTTGGTATCCAGGCTGATAAGCTCAATGTTATCAAAAAACAGTAAGTGCCTTGAATTTCCTTTTCTACGAAGGCTCGCTCATCAGTAGGTTAGACAGATTAGATTAGTTGGGCGGCAGAAGCCCATTAACTGGACAATCAGTTAAGCCCTGGCGCACACCCAGACATCGACCCGGCTAACCCCCGCTTTTTTTAATGCCTCAGCCAGTGCATTGGCGGTAGAGCCGGTCGTCATCACGTCATCCAGAATTGCGACATGTCGTACGCCGCGCAATGGCCTATTGATAGAAAATGCCTGCCGCAAATTTTGGCGGCGTTTTTTGGCAGATAAGCCAGTTTGATGCGGGGTGTCTTTATCGTGCAAGCAACTGGACGCATCAACAGGGATCACCAATATTTTTGAAACCGTCCTGGCTATTTCCAACGCCTGGTTAAATCCCCGTTCACGATAGCGGGCGTGGTGTAAGGGGACGGGCATAATGCAATCAGGTTTATCCTGTGTTTCTTGCAAGTGTTCCGCCAGCAAGGAACCGAGTAAACGCGCGTTTTTAAAGTGTTTGCCAAATTTTAAGCCGGCGATCAAATAGCGGATTTCTTCCTGATACATAAACGGCGCATAGGCTTTATCGAAAGCGGGCTGCTTGCTTACACAACGCCCGCACAGCATTGGTTCGGTGATAAGGGGTTCGAATATTTCCGCACAACACAGGCAATGCTGGCTATTCCTTGGCAGGTGATCATGGCAGGACAAACACAGGTCTAAACCGCCGAAGCCAGGATTTCCGCACAAAATACACGTGGCTGGTAAGAGGCGATTCTGTATAATATCAAGCCAGTTGTAAACTTTAAGCATGTGATTTGGTTGACCAGTGTCACAGTTTTTAATTCTGAATAAGACGATTGTAGTTGGAGTTTAATCGAATGTCCCCTAACCGTACCCCCATCCGCCACGATTGGCAACTTGACGAAGTATTAGCGTTGTTTGCTATGCCGTTTAACGATTTGATATATCAGGCGCAAACCGTGCATCGCCAGCATTTCGACCCCAACGAAGTGCAGGTTAGCAGCTTGTTAAGCATCAAGACCGGCGCGTGTTCGGAAGACTGCGGCTATTGCCCACAAAGTGCCCGTTACGACACTGGCCTGAAAGCCGAAAAGTTAATGTGTGTTGACGATGTGCTTGCCGCCGCCCAACAAGCCAAATCACAAGGTGCATCGCGCTTTTGCATGGGTGCGGCCTGGCGCGAACCGAAAGACAAGGATGTCGAAAAGGTCGTCGAGATGGTGCAGGGCGTGAAAGCCTTGGGTATGGAAACCTGCGTCACCCTGGGCATGTTGACTGATGAGCAAACCACCAAACTGAAAGAAGGCGGGTTGGATTATTACAACCATAACCTCGACACCTCCGAAGAATATTATGCCGAAGTTATCACGACCCGCACTTACCAAGACCGTTTGGATACCTTGGCGCGGGTCAGGGATGCGGGTATTAATGTCTGCTGTGGCGGCATCGTCGGTATGGGCGAAAGCGACAAAGACCGTGCAAATCTGTTGATTGAACTTGCCAATATGCCTAAGCATCCTGAAAGCGTTCCCGTCAATATGCTGGTGCAAGTGGAAGGCACACCACTTATGGGTACGGAAGATCTAGATCCGTTTATGTTTATCAGAACTCTTGCTGTGGCGCGGATTATGATGCCGAAATCCCGTGTACGCCTGTCTGCCGGACGTAACAATATGAGTGACGAGATGCAAGCCTTATGCTTTCTTGCGGGGGCTAATTCAATTTTTTATGGTGAGAAACTGCTGACGACGGATAATCCGGTGACTAATCATGACAAGGTTTTGTTTGAGCGGCTGGGGGTAAATATGGGAGTTGTTTAATATTATGGCTTTGAATCTAAAAAATGCAGTTATTGAATTTTTACGATCTAAACCAGAAGAAAAGTTTACGGCTCGTGAAATATCGACAGCTATCCTTAAGCTTTATCCTAAAGAATGCCAAGAAAAAAAAGAACGCAGTACGGCAACTGTTACACCAATTGTCTCTGATGCAGACTTGTTACAACAACTAGCAGCAGAAATTGGTGCCCAACGCCCACTTTTACAAAAGAAAATACCACAAATAAAAACTACTGAAGGCCGTCCACGTAAGTATTATTATTCGAATAAGTCTGATGATAATGAAGTTGAAATCGAACAAGCGAATGAAAAAAGTCCTGAATTTTTATCGCTAAATTATTCGGAGCATGATTTATATCCGAAGCTAATAGAATTTCTTTGGTACGAGCTAAGCATCTTTTGTAAACGTATTGATGAAAAACGTTCAAAAAATGCGCATGGTTCAGGTGGAAATCGTTGGTTATTTCCCGATATTGTTGGATTTGAAGACCTTAGCAAAGATTGGCATTCTGAAATTAAAGACTGTGTAAAACAAGTCGCCGATAGAAAGACAAAAATATGGTCATTTGAAGTAAAAAAGCTTATTAATCGATCAAATGTAAGAGAAGTTTATTTTCAGGCGGTTAGTAACTCATCTTGGGCAAACTATGGCTATTTAGCCGCAGCAGAGATACAAGGAAGTGAAACCATAAAAGAACTCAGGATTTTATCCGGTTTGCATGGGATTGGTCTAATTGAGGTCAATGTTGATAGCCCTGCTGATAGCCAAATAATAATTCCTGCTCGTGAAAGAGTTGATATAGATTGGAATGCAGCAAATCGTCTCGCGGAAGAAAACAGCCATTTCATGGATTGTATAAAACTTATTCGTCAATTTTATCAAACCGGTGAACATCGTCTTAAGGACTGGGATAGTCATCCATACATGGAAAAGTAACGTTGAGTTTGTTATACACCCAATCATTAAGGCGCATAAAAAGCTCCCTACAAATTAATCAATAAGATTCTGTTTTGTTTGATTTATCTCAAAAGCTAAACGAACTATCGCAACAAGGCTTGTATCGTTCAAGGCGTATCATCGAATCCCCGCAAGGTATTAACCTAATTTGCGATGGCAAGCCTGTCATCAATTTTTGCAGTAACGATTACTTGGGGTTGGCGAATCATCCTGATGTGATTAATGCCTTCAAGTCTGCGGCGGATAAATTCGGCGTAGGCAGCGGATCGGCGCATTTAATTTGTGGCCACAGCAATGCCCATCATGCTTTGGAAGAGGAATTGGCGGCCTTTACCGGGCGTGATCGGGCGTTGTTGTTTTCCACTGGTTATATGGCGAACATGGGTACGATTTCGGCCTTAGTCGGGCGAGGCGATACGGTGTTTGAAGACCGCTTGAACCATGCTTCTTTACTGGATGGCGGTTTATTATCTGGCGCAAAATTTAAACGGTACACCCATGCCGATGCCGAATATCTCGACAATCTATTGGCAAAAGCTGACGGAAATAAGTTGATTGTCACCGACGGCGTATTCAGCATGGACGGCGATACCGCACCGTTGCAAGTATTGTCAGATATTGCAAAGAAACATTCCTCCTGGGTGATGGTGGATGATGCCCACGGGTTAGGGGTTCTGGGTGAGCATGGTGGTGGTATTCTGGAGCAAATGGGTTTAAACCAAGACGATGTGCAAGTATTGGTGGGGACGTTGGGCAAGGCATTCGGCACATTCGGTGCGTTTGTTGCGGGTTCGGAAGACCTGATTGAAACATTAATACAGAAAGCCCGACCTTACATTTATACTACTGCCTTACCGCCAGCTATCGCAGAAGCCACGCGTACCAGCTTAAAAATTATCCAGACGGAAAGCTGGCGACGAGACAAGCTGAGAAAATTGACAGGCTATTTCAAATCTGGCGCAGAACAATTGGGTTTGCCGTTGATGGTTTCAACGTCACCTATCCAGCCTATATTGGTCGGTAGTTCTGAACAGGCCGTTGCGGCAAGCAATGGCCTTTATGACAGGGGTTTTCTGGTGGGCGCAATCAGGCCGCCGACAGTCCCTAAAAACAGTGCAAGGCTAAGGATTACTCTTTCGGCAATGCACGAAGAACAGCACATAGACCAGTTACTGGATGCGCTGGAAAAGCCCTGCTATGACGAATATCTGTAGCGAAACTTTCGGTAAAGGCAAACCAATTGTGCTTGTGCATGGCTGGGCGATGCACAGCGGAATTTGGCGAAATTTTGCCAGGGAGTTGGCGCTTTCCTACCAAGTTACCCTAATTGACCTGCCCGGACATGGGCGCAGTGAGGCGGTTAAGCCGTTCACACTTGAAACTATCAGTGGCGCGCTGCTTGAAGTCATCGACGATGAAGCCAGTTGCTGGTTGGGGTGGTCGCTGGGTGCTGAGGTGGTGTTGGAGATTTGTCGCCGTTATCCTGACCGGGCAAACAAATTGATGTTGCTTTCTGGAACTCCCTGTTTTGTCAAAAAAGATACGTGGCCGGGGATGGATGTGCAGGTGCTTGATAGCTTTGCAGGCAGTTTACAACACGATTGCCAATCCACCTTGTTCCGGTTTTTAGCCTTGCAAGTTAATGGCATGGTCAATCAAAAAGCGATATTTCAGGAATTAAAGGATCTGGTTTACCAAACCCATACACCCGATCAAGGCGTATTGGTAGACGGCTTGTCGATTCTCAAACAGACTGATTTAAGACCGGCATTTGCCGACCTGCATATACCCGTTGCCGTCATTCTAGGGCAATTGGATACTTTGGTTCCTGTTGCGGTTGGCGCAAAACTACGGGAATTACTGCCGGACATTGATCTGACGATTATTGACAGGGCAGGGCATGTGCCATTTTTAACGCACCCAGAGCGGGTGACGGCGGCGATTCATCAATTCATGGCTAAGTAAATGTTGGCAAAAACAAGGGTAAAGCGATCATTTGCTATGGCTTCTGAATCTTATGACAGTGTGGCAGCGTTACAACGAAGTGCAGGCAAGGTATTGTTGCGACACATTGAGCCAGTTGATGGTTGTGGTATCGTGCTGGATTTAGGGTGTGGAACCGGCTATTTAAGCAGCCACTTTTTGCAGCAAAAAACCAGTGTGCCTGAGCAGGCACCTCAGCAATTGATAGCACTGGACATTGCCCTGCCTATGTTGCAAATAACCCGCGATAAACTCGGAGCTAACCGTTCGATGACTTATTTGTGTGCTGATGCGGAAAATTTGCCATTGCTACCCCATTCGGTGGACAAGGTTGTTTCCAACTTGGCCTTGCAGTGGTGCGGCGATCTTGAGAAAACTTTAAGAGGTATTAAATACATTTTAAAGCCGGAAGGCACGCTGTTGTTCACGACTTTTGGCGCCAGCACCCTTCAGGAATTAAAATCTGCCTGGGCTGGAGTTGATGATTATGATCATGTTAATCATTTTTACAGCATGGAGCAATTGGCGCAAATACTCCAGAGAACGGGTTTCCATCCGATTACATTGGAAACCGAATCGTATTTGCCAACGTATGAATCAGTCTGGGGTTTAATGGCTGAACTAAAGCAATTGGGAGCGCACACCGTCATGGCTAGAGGCAACAAATACCTGACCACGAAAACAACGATGCAGCGCATGATCAACGCCTACCCAAAACAGGATGAAGACGGGGCGGTGGTCGCGACTTTCGAGGTCATTACCGCCGTGGTTAGCACGTAGCTGTTTTATTTGTAGTCGATTTATTTATGGAACAAGCCTATTTCATTACCGGAACGGACACCAATGTCGGCAAGACCTGGGCGACAGTTGTCTTGATGCGATATTTTAAGGGGCAAGGCAAATCGGTCATTGGTTTGAAGCCGGTGGCTTCCGGCTGCATTTGGGAAGAAGGACGGTTGGTTAATGCCGATGCACTTTTATTGCAAGACAATGCCACGGTAAAATTGGACTATGGCTTAATTAACCCTTACGCTTTTGAGCGGCCTGTTTCCCCACATATTGCCGGAAAAGGCAATCCTGTGGAACTCAAGGTCATTGGTAATATCTTTAATTCTGTTAAAGAATACGCACAAATAATCCTCGTTGAAGGCGCTGGCGGCTGGTATTCCCCGCTCAATCAACATCAAGATAACAGCGGTCTTGCGAGTGTATTAAATTTACCGGTAATTTTGGTTGTGGCGATTAAACTCGGTTGTATTAATCATGCAAAATTAACCTTTCAGGCAATCAGCAAAGATTGCGTTGTCTGTGCTGGCTGGATAGCAGTCTGCACAGAGCCGCAGCTTGAGTGTCTTGATGACATCGTGCAGACCATAAGGGACAGTTTTGATATTCCCTTGTTAGGCATACTGCCTTACTTGAATATTCCTGATTTTGATGGCCTAGCAGAGAATATTTCATTTACTTAATGACATAATTTAAAGAAATCGTCGCGAGAAAATACTAATGCGTAAATAGTCTATTGCACAAAAAAGGTGTAATTATGATTGTTTTATGGGTTCTAAATGCATAGTCATTTCTGGTATAAGAAGGTCACATAGGGTAGAATCTGCGCGTTAATTGTGCGTTATTACCGTTAAATAAAAAGTAAGGTTGCATAGGCAATTAAATCGAGTGGATTTATGCCATACCTTCAAGAATTTATAACTAAATAGAGAGGAGTTTTCTTGGTGAAGAAAACAAAGCGACTATTCACAGGTCTGATTTTATTGCTATCAGGGTTGGGGGCTTTGCAAGCGGCAGAGTGTCCGTCTAAACTGATGGAAGGTAGCGTCTGTCTTCCGAAAGGTTTTCCGGTAGAATCAACACCGGGTGGCTATGCGGTTAACTTAACTCACGGTCATACTAAGCTGAGCCACGATGTGTACGATTTGCACATGCTCATCTTGATGATATGTGTTGTTGTGGGTGTCCTCGTATTCGGTGTTATGTTTTATTCGATTTACCATCATCGAAAATCGAAAGGGCATACAGCCGCTCAATTTCATGAAAATACCAAAATTGAATTTCTTTGGACAATCATTCCAGCATTGATCTTGTTCGCCATGGCGTTTCCTGCGACAAAAACAATGATGGAAATGGACGATTCCAAAGAATACGAAATGACTATCAAAGTCACTGGTTGGCAATGGAAGTGGGAATATGAGTATCTGAATAGTGGGATTCATTTTTTCAGTAATCTAGATCATGCCAGTAATATGGCGAGAAAGCTGGATTCGAAAACAGATGCCCGTTCAGTTTCCCACTACTTGTTGAGTGTTGACGAGCCGTTGGTTATTCCGGTCAAGAAAAAAATTCGTCTTGTGTTTACAGCGGCTGATGTTATTCACTCCTGGTGGGTGCCTGATTTAGGCTGGAAAAAAGATGCCATACCCGGGTTTATCAATGAAGCCTGGACTTCAGTCAATGATCCAGGTATTTACAGGGGGCAATGTACCGAGCTTTGCGGAAAAGACCACGCCTTTATGCCTGTGGTTGTCATAGCGATGGAGCAGGATGACTACGATGCTTGGGAAAAATGCAAAAAGGACGGTTGTGGAGGTGATCAGGTTGACGAAACGGCTGATCAAACTCACGACAAGTTGATGTCAAATGGTGCTCAAGTCTACGCCAATAACTGTGCAACCTGCCATATGGAAAAAGGCGAAGGTATTTCAGGTGTATTTCCTGCTTTAACAGGTAGTAAAGTTGTAAATGGCGATATTAATGCTCAAGCCAATCTGATCCTGAATGGTCGGAACGCTATGCCAGCCTTCGGTAAGCAATTGAAAGCGATGGAATTGGCTCAGGTAATTACCTTCACACGTAATGCTTTGGGTAATTCGAAAGGTGATGAAATTCAGCCTAAGGCAATCAAGGTTATGTTAGGCGGTGGTAGTCCTGTGACTACAGAAGCAGCAAAAGATTCTGGAGAAGTGGATAAACAACCAGTGTCGGTAAAAAAATCTGATGCTGAGCAAAAACCAGCTAAACCCGTCGATGAAGCAAAAGGCGATGAATCTTCCAAGGCTTTAAGCAAAGCGAGTTCAATTGATGCTAAAGCTGAAGAAGTTGATAATGTTCAATTTGCACAAGACAAGTTTTATCCGGCTAAAAAATTTACCGATAAAAAAGATGATGAAAGCGGAAAGCCGAACTCGCAAGCCGATAGTAAATCTAGTGATAAATCGGATTCCAGTTTGGCAGAGCTGAAAGCCCACGGTGCAAGAATTTACGAAAAAAATTGCCAATCTTGTCATCAAAAAGACGGTGTCGGTATGCCACCCGTATTTCCTGCTTTGAAAGGAAGTACCATTGTGGCCGGGGATATTAACAAGCAGGTCGAACTTATGCTAAAAGGCAAAGGCGCGATGCCTGCTTTCAGCAAGACCTTGAATGCCAAAGACTTTGCCGCTGTGCTTGCATATACGCGTAACGGGTTAGGTGGTAACGCGACGGGGGATTTTAAGAAACCTTCGGAAATTCAGGCATTGCAATAACCCTGATTGCGTTGATTATTTGAATAGGAATGAGGAAAAAATATGTCCGCTATCGTAGCTGAACATGACGAACACCATGACCATGACGATCATGGTCCAGCCAAAGGTATCTTGAGATGGATTATTACCACCAACCATAAAGATATCGGCACACTCTATCTGATATTTGCCCTCGCAATGTTTTTCGTGGGCGGTGTGATGGCCTTGATTATCCGTGCTGAATTGTTCCAGCCCGGCTTGTCTTTTGTAGAGCCGCAGTTCTTTAATTCCATGACGACCATGCATGCCTTGGTCATGATCTTTGGTGGTGTGATGCCGGCTTTTGTTGGCTTGGCGAACTGGATGATTCCGCTGATGATCGGGGCACCTGATATGGCGCTGCCACGGATGAACAACATGAGTTTCTGGATGTTGGTTGCCGGTGTCGTATTGCTGTCCAGTACCTTATTCATGGAAGGTGGTGCACCTGCTGCTGGTTGGACAATGTATCCGCCGTTGGTCTTGCAAACTGGCAAGGCATTGCCTTTTGCCATTTTCTCGGTGCATTTGCTGGGGATTTCGTCCATCATGGGTGCAATCAATATCATAGCAACCATCTTCAACATGCGTGCGCCTGGAATGACTTTAATGCGGATGCCAATGTTCGTTTGGACTTGGGTTATTACAGCTTTCCTGTTAATTGCCGTAATGCCAGTGTTTGCTGGTGCGGTTACCATGCTGTTGACCGACAAGTTTTTTGAGACCAGTTTTTTTGATGCAGCAGGCGGTGGCGATCCAGTTCTGTATCAGCATATTTTCTGGTTTTTTGGTCATCCCGAAGTATACATTCTAATTTTGCCTACCTTTGGAATCGCTTCAACTATTATTCCTGTTTTTTCCAGGAAACCGCTATTTGGTTATAGTTCAATGGTTTATGCAACAGCAGCAATTGCATTTCTGTCGTTTATTGTTTGGGCGCATCACATGTTTACGGTTGGTATGCCACTTGCGGGCGAATTGTATTTCATGTATTCGACCATGATTATTGCCGTCCCTACGGCGGTAAAAGTGTTCAACTGGACGGCGACCATGTGGAAAGGGGCGATGACTTTTGAAACGCCCATGCTGTTTTCAATTAGCTTTGTAGTATTGTTCACGATGGGCGGTTTTACCGGCTTGATGATGGCTATTGCACCTTCAGACTTGCAGTACCATGACACTTATTTTATTGTTGCCCACTTTCACTATGTTTTGGTGCCTTCTGCAGTATTTATGATTATGGCTGCAGCATATTACTGGTTGCCCAAGTGGACGGGCAATATGTACAACGAAAAAATTGGTCAATTGCATTTCTGGTTATCGGCGGTTTCTGTAAACATACTGTTTTTTCCGCAGCATTTTTTGGGCTTGGCGGGTATGCCGAGACGAATTCCTGATTATGCGGTGCAGTTCACCGATTGGAATATGATTTCCAGTATTGGCGGTTTTATTTTCGGCTTTAGCCAGTTGTTGTTCCTGTACATTGTCGTCGATACAATACGCGGCGGTACTGGTGAAAAGGTAACTAATGAAGTGTGGGAGGGTGCTCTCCAATATGGTGGCGGTATGACCCAAGGTTTGGAGTGGACATTGCCTTCGCCACCGCCTTACCACACTTTTGGAGAAGCGCCAGAGGTTGTGGTAATTGAATATGAACACTAATCCACTAAGTGGTTGTAATAATCGGCATGAATGTTAAAACAAAAAATATTTTGACGGCATCATTGCTTGGGCTGTTAGCATTTGGTTTTTACCTATATGCAATGCCTTCAGCAGTTGTAGAGCAGATCGCCAAAGCACTAAAAGCTGTTTTTTAATGGATGATGTCTTAAGCCTAAAGCAAAAAAACGCCAAGATCGTTAAGGTTTTGGTGTTAGTTGTGATAGGTATGTTCGGCTTTGGCTACGCCTTAGTGCCTCTTTACGATGTGCTATGTGATTTGACCGGGATTAACGGTAAGGCAAAATCGCTGGCAACAGAAGAGATACCTTACAAAGTTGATATGGCTAGGGATATAAATATCGAATTGGTCACTTCGTTGAATGAATCAACGCCTATGCGATTTCATGCAGAAACCAAGCAATTGAAAGTCCATCCCGGGGAATACCATACCGTGTATTTTTATGGTCAGAATCAGACCGATAAGATTCTGGAGGCCAGGGCGATACCTAGCTTTACGCCGAGTATTGCTGCTGAATACTTTCATAAGGTAGTGTGTTTTTGCCTTAACCAGCAGACATTTAAACCTAACGAATCAAAGCGTATGGCAATGCGTTTTGCAGTTAAGCCCGATTTGCCAAAAGAGCTTAAGACTATTACGCTTTCTTACACGTTTTTTGATAATACTAAATCAGCAATACAAAATTAAAAGAGGAAAATTTATGTCAACTTCCCACGGTTATTACATTCCGCATAAAGCCACTTGGCCGGTTCTTGTTACAGCCGGTTTGCTTTGTATGCTCGCTGGATTTGCCGGATATTTAAATGGATCCTCAAGTGGGTCAGGTTTTATGCTCTTGGGATTTGCCATATTTATAGTTATGTTGGCGGGCTGGTTTACCCTGCAAGCTGGCGAGAGTGAGTCAGGCACTTATAATACCCAGGTCGGTATTTCTTTCCGCATGGGTATGATGTGGTTTATTTTTTCGGAAGTCATGTTTTTCGCCGTGTTTTTCGGCACACTTTGGTATACGCGTAATTTATCCGTACCTTGGTTGGGTGGTGAAGGCACGGGTGCTGCTACGAAAGAATTGCTCTGGCCTTCTTTTGAAGCCAAATGGCCGAGTAACGGCCCAAAACATTTGGTTGATGGCAAACCTGATGGCGGTGAATTTGAAGCCATGGGGGCCTTTGGTTTGCCTTTGTTGAACACCTTGTTATTATTGTCCAGTGGAGTCACCTGCACATGGGCGCATCATGGCTTGTTGGCAAAAAACCGCGACCAGCTTATTAAGGGTTTGATAGCTACCGTCACTTTAGGGTTTTTGTTCGTGCTTTGCCAAGCGACCGAATACCATGAAGCTTATACCGAAATGGGCTTGACTCTAGGTACAGGCATTTATGGCTCAACCTTTTTCATGTTGACCGGTTTTCATGGCTTTCATGTTTGTGTGGGTGCGATCATTTTGAGTGTAGTGCTGTTCCGTAGTTGGAAAGGCCATTTCAAACCGGAAAACCATTTCGCCTTTGAAGCCGCCGCTTGGTATTGGCACTTTGTTGACGTAGTGTGGTTAGGTCTGTTTATCTTCGTGTATATCATGTAACGTCTTTAAGCAATAACGAAAAAAGCGCTGCCGATTGATTCGTCAGTGCTTTTTTTATGTCTGAAAAATTGAAAGTGATTTCTTAAAGAATTTGTGATAAATCCTTAGAACCTGTTCAAGATTCAATATTAAGAATATCCAATAAAATTACCTGATTAGCAAGGAAGTTCAGCCAAATTGATTTTTTAGTGCGCCGAATGGCCTACAGGGTTTGTGGTTTCAGGTGGGGAGTGTGCCATGCCAATGAACCGGGTACAGTTTCAGCATAGGTTGTCGCTGTTTGGGTTCAACCAACAGTTGGGGCGGAAGCGCAGTGCGAAGCGGCACTGGAACAGGCCCGTTGGCCGGATGGGTTTCGTTGCCCTGAATGTGGTCAGGGCAAGCATAGTGTATTTCGGCTCCAAGGCCCGTAAAACTTCCCAATGCAGGTATGCCGCCGCCAAACATCGCTGATTGCCGGCACCTTGTTCCAAGGCGGCAAGTTGGCGTCGGGCATTTGGTTTTTAGCGGTCTATTTATTGGGCCAGACTAAAGCGGGGTTGTCGGCGTTGGCGTTGAAACGCCAGCTGGGGGTCAGTTACCCGACCGCATGACCACCGCACCACACGCTCATGCAGGCAATCTTTGTGGCGGCGATTTCCCTGGATGCCGAAGGTCGGCTCTTGCGCGCCAAGCTGGCACGGGTGCCAGGGTTTACCCATGATGTGATTGCCGCGTGGTCAAAAGCCCACCTTAGTGCCAACTGTACCGTGCTTTCTGACGGCTTGGCCTGTTTTTCGGGGGTCACCAAAGCCGGTTGCCGACATGAACCGCTGGCGGTTGGTGGGCGAAAACCCAAGGGCTTGCCCGAATTCCGCCGGCTCAACACACCTTGCTCGGCAACGTGAAAACCAGTCTTGGCAGGGCTTGCCATGCCTTTAAGTTTGGCAAATACGCCCATCGCTACCCTAACCATATTTTCAGCGGACTGGGCCAATATTTCAAAATCCTTGGACAGCCGCCGGTAATTGCCCAGCCAAGCAAACGTCCGTCCCACGATCCAGCGCGTAGGCAGGACGGCGAAAGCGTCCTTGATCTTCTACCCAAAGGGCACAAGTGCGAAATGTGCAGCTTGGGCTTCAACGCCGTCTCGACAAATTCGACGGCGGTGCCGCGGTAGCCCACATCGCCCGAAAACGCCCCAAGGAGGCGTGCTTGTCCGCCGCCTTCAGCACGCCGCAACCCGCCTTGGTGTCATGCTCGTTACCCGCAGGGCACAAGGGCGGCATGCATCAATACCTGAATCAAATTGCCGAGCGTGTCCACTACGATGTGGCGCTTGCGGCCTTTCGTCTTCGTAACCCCGGCCTTCGCTGGCATACGCCGTCTTGGCGCTTTGCGGATCGACAAGGCCACTTGTGCCCTGCGGGTATAACTCGGCGTGGCCCGCCTGCCGTTTTTTTCCGGTGCGCCTCGTTCAGGGCATCCAGCACTTTCTCCCAAACGCCCCGTTGCCCCCAACGCCGCCAAGGGTCGTACACGGTTTGCCAGGGCGGGAAATCTTTGGGCAACAGCCGCCATTTATGCCCTGTGGGTACTGGCAGCCCGCCTTGTCCAGGTAAAAAATGGCGTTCACGATGGTGCGCTTGTCGTGCTTTGCCATGATCTAATAAAAACGGACACCTTGATAGGTTATTATTCACCTAAAGAGGCGCGTAAATAATGAATCAAGCAAGCATTACGAAGCCGCATTTAAACTGGACGTTGCACGGATGGTCGTCGATCAGGGCTTGGGTGTGGTGCAAGTCGTTAACGGCATGAAGATTGGTCGCACCGCAGTACGCCGCTGGGTGGGGCAATATCGTGCCGAGCAATGGGGCAAGCCCCCACTGCCGGACTGCAACGCATCCGCCAACCGGAGACGGAGGGCCGGCAACTAAAATCGGACAATGGCCCGTTAAAAAAAGCGTCCGCCTTTTATGCCCTTTGGGCATCTTCGCCCGCGCACTGAAAT
>JABFQX010000060.1 GCA_013141505.1 Methyloglobulus sp. | reverse complement strand
CCGCTTGTACACGCTGTTCCAAAACCCGAACTCGTCCGGCAAGTCCCGCCACGGCGAACCCGTCCTGGCAACCCAAAGCACCGCCTCCACAAACAAGCGGTTATCCGCCGCCGTCTGGCCGCGGTCATTCTTTTTGCCAGGTAACATGTACTCAATCCTTTCCCATTGGTCGTCCCGCAATATCTTTCTTACCATTTGCCAACCTATTCAATTAGTTGGCATAATTATCTCATATTAATTGTCAACAGACCCTAGTAGTCAATTGCCTAATAGATAGGCTCTAAATCTGCAAAAGGGGATGACCTATCATAACAACTGTCAGCATATTGATGTCGAGTAGGCAGAAGAAGGTCGATGGCCTATCTGTAAATGATGTTCCAATAGCTGTTATCAACGACAATACGGTATTCGCGGTTGTTACCCTATTGATCCGGCCTTTTAAAGTTTGAAATCGGTGTTTCGCCCCCTTCGGCTCCGCTCAGTGAACTAAAACTTAGCGTTCCCTGAGCGGAGCCGAATCAATAATGAGATTGATACGGCTTAAGCGCTGATACTGAGTTGCAACACCCAACTACCAAACTGTTTTCTCAACATGCTTATGTAAAATGGCTTGTGGCAAGCTTTAAAAAGAAGCCTATACTAAGGGAAATAGGACTTGGTAGTAACCAATAGTAAAAAGGGTTTATTTATGGCATTGAAATCAACTGTAGAGTTTCTATCCTTAATTACGGACGATTTTAATATCCAGCGAGGGCATGCCATGCCTTTCGGAGCCACCATAGAACGAGGTGGTATTAATTTTTCGATTTATGCCCGTCATGCAACAGATGTCATTCTGGTATTTTTTCTTCCCGGTGCGGAGCATGAGATAGCCGCATTCCCACTGGATAACAAAATTAACCGCACTGGGGATGTATGGCATGTTTTTGTTGCCGGCTTAAATCCTGGCGTTGAATATGCGTATAGAATTGACGGGCCGAAAACTTTTCCGCATTGCTACAATGCAGACTTGTTATTGGCCGATCCTTACGCAATTGCCTTAAACGGCCGCGTTGCTTGGGCAGATCGGCGGCACGTCAATACGCCATTTCGGCGTGCTATCTTGGTCAACAAGGAATACGATTGGGGATTTGACCAGCCTATCAATCGTCCGCTTGCCGACTCAATCATCTATGAATTGCATGTCCGCAGCTTTACCCAAGATAAGTCTTCGAAAGTTAAGAATCCGGGCACTTTCCGTGGAATCATCGAAAAAATACCTTATTTGGTTGAGCTGGGTGTCACGGCTGTGGAATTGTTGCCGATCACGGAATTCGATGAGCTGGATAATGACCGTAACAATCCAGAGAACGGCTCTGCGTTACGCAACTTATGGGGATATCATCCCCTCTCCTTTTTTGCCATTAAGTCAGGTTATGCAGCGGGTAAATTGCCGGGCAGCGAAATCAATGAATTTAAAGATATGGTCAAAGCACTGCACGCAGTGGGCATTGAAGTCATTCTCGATGTCGTCTACAACCACAGCGGAGAAGGCGATCACAGGGGGCCGGCCTATTCCTTAAAAGGCATCGACAATAGCACTTACTACATGCTGTCCGGCGACGGCAGTTACATGAATTTTTCGGGTTGTGGCAACACCATCAACTGTAATCAACCCTATGTCCGGCATTTTATTATGGACAGTTTACGTTACTGGGTTACGGAAATGCATGTCGATGGTTTTCGCTTTGATCTGGCATCCATATTAGGTCGAGATCAACAAGGTAATGTGTTGGACAGCCCACCGCTATTGGAACAAATTGCCGGAGACCCTGTTTTGGCTAGCACCAAATTAATTGCGGAAGCCTGGGATGCGGCGGGTTTATACCAAGTAGGCAGCTTTCCTAATTGGGGGCGGTGGGCCGAATGGAACGGTCATTTCCGTGATGATATTAGGCGGTTTGTCCGAGGCGATTTTGGCATGGTCGGCAAGCTGGCTAATCGCCTTGCAGGAAGTTCTGACCTTTACCAGTTTGGGAGAGATCCAGGACACGGCATAAACTTTGTCACCAGCCACGATGGTTTCACATTACATGACTTGGTCAGCTACAACGACAAACATAACTGGAACAATGGCGAAGCCAATTGCGATGGCGACAATAATAACCTCAGTTGGAATTGCGGTGTTGAAGGTGAAACGGATAATGTTGATATTAACAACTTGCGTGAACGTCAAATCCGTAATCTAGCCACCTTGTTACTCTTATCCCGTGGCGTGCCTATGATCTTGGCGGGCGATGAAACCGGTAGGACGCAACAAGGTAACAATAACTCATACTGTCAGGACAATAACATCAGTTGGTTAAACTGGCAGGGCTTGGCCAAAAATAGTGGTTTATACCGGTTTTTCCGCTTGCTGATCGCTTTCAGGAAATCCCATGACTTATTGCGCCACGACAGTTTTACGATTAAGGACGGCCTTGGCTTACAAATCCAATGGCATGGCCATCAATTGGGGCAACCGGACTGGGGCGTTGACTCACGCAGCATAGCGGCCCATATGTTTGGCAGTACGTCTAGTGGGCTATTTCCAGATATTTACTTGATCGCTAACGCTCATTGCGAATCGACGGAATTTCAACTGCCTACGCCCAGTAACCAAAAATGGCACCGGTTTATTGATACCAGTCTGCCGGGAGAGTTGGCAATTATGGATAATAATGCGTTAGCGGTTTTAAACGATCAGCATTGTTATCGCGTTATGGATAGGTCAGTGGTCGTGTTGATAAGCCGTTAAGACCGGTAGGGGCACGGGCAAATCAGTTTTTAGTGAATTTAACATTGCTATAAAATTATGGATTGATATTTAGACTTATCTTAAAGGATAAAAATTGCCGTTTAGACCCAATATAATCGATTTTGAAGCATCCGGGTTCGGCTTCGAAAGCTACCCTATTGAGGTGGGTGTCGCGTTAAGCTCCGGCAAAAAATACTGTACCTTGATCAAGCCGGCCAGCGATTGGCTGCATTGGGACCAAGAGGCTGAGCAACTTCATGGTTTGCGCGTTGAAGATTTACATGCTCATGGCAAACCAATAGCTTTAGTTATTGCAGAGTTAAATGCTTTTTTAGCAAATAAAACTGTATATAGTGATGGCTGGGTAGTTGATAAACCGTGGTTGTCAAAGCTGTATTACCGATGCGGAATGATTCCCAGTTTTTTCTTGAGTCCGCTGGAAATCATACTGAAAGAAGAGCAAATGGACATTTGGTCGCAAACTAAAATGGAAGTGATAGCTGACTTAGCCCTAACCCGACACCGTGCCAGTACTGATGCCTTGATTGTTCAGGAAACCTTCGCTAGGACCCGCCAGATAGTACTAGAAAAAATGTAATACACCTCTCTCCGCTTCATCCCCCTTTTCAGCACTTCCATTCTTGATTCTAAACCCCATACCCACTAAATAGTTGGAATAGATCAGATCTTTAATACAGTTGACAAATTACAATTTTTTATTATTCAGCTAGTATTGAACCATTAACAATGAATTTATTATAAATTTTCATACATGGTGAATATATGCTGAAAAAACATTTCAAAAGCAAACCAAATACTAAAGTTGGGGCACTTCCAGATATAGGTATGGGCAAACAACACCTATTACATGATTTCAAGCGTTATTACGGCCATCGGCTAGGTAGGGATGAAAATTGCCGCTCGTCATACTATGCCTATGAGGCTTTGTCCTTGGCTGTTAGCGACAGACTGACAGAACGGTGGAAAAAAACGTATAACGCCTACAAAGAAACAGATTGTAAAAGAGCCTACTATTTGTCGATGGAGTTTTTAATGGGGCGTACCCTCAGCAATGCCATGCTCAGTATGGGTATTAGCAATGCTGTCGAAAGCGCGATGTATGAACTCGGCCTTGATATTGAAGAATTGATTGAAAATGAACCGGATGCTGGACTCGGTAATGGCGGCTTGGGTCGATTGGCCGCTTGTTTCATCGATAGTTGTGCAACCTTACAGTTACCTGTTACGGGCTATGGTTTGCGATATGAATATGGCATGTTCTCCCAGACCATTGTCAATGGTGAACAAGTAGAAAACCCCGATCATTGGCTAAGGAATGGCAATGTCTGGGAAATAGAACGATTTGAGTATAAGCAACGCATTAAATTTGGTGGTCGCACAGAGACTCACATTGATGAAAACGGTCGTAATCGGGTTTGTTGGGTGGAAACGCGTGATATATTTGCCGTGCCTTTTGATACCCCGATTCCCGGTTACCAAAATGACACGGTTAATACTTTGCGTTTATGGAAGGCTACGGCGACCGAAGAGTTTGGTTTAGAGGAATTTAATGCTGGAGATTATGCAGAAGCGGTCGCGGCACAAAACTCAGCCGAAAATATCACCATGGTGTTGTATCCAAATGATGCCAATGAGAATGGCAAGGCATTACGTCTGCGCCAGCAATATTTGCTGGCTTCTGCCAGTTTGCAGGATGTTATCGCAACATGGATAGGTCGGCATGGGCATGATTTTTCTGATTTTGCCGCGAAAAACTGCTTTCAGTTAAACGACACTCACCCCAGTATTGCGGTTGCAGAGCTGATGCGGCTCTTAATAGATATTCACGGTCTGGATTGGAAGGAAGCCTGGGATATTACCCGTAATACCATGGCCTATACCAACCATACTCTGTTGCCTGAAGCGTTGGAGCGATGGTCGGTTAATCTGTTCAAACAACTCCTGCCAAGACTCATAGAGATTATTTTTGAAATTAACGCCCGTTTTCTGGCCGAAGTCTCAGCACATTGGCCAGGAGACAAAGAACGTCTGGCCAGAATGTCACTGATAGAAGAAGGCGATGAACAGCACGTTAGAATGGCTTATCTGGCTATAGTCGGCAGTTATTCAGTCAATGGAGTTGCAGAGTTACATTCAAAATTGCTACAGCAAGGGCTGTTTCACGATTTCTATCAGTTGTGGCCAAAAAAATTCAATAACAAAACCAATGGCATTACTCCTAGGCGTTGGTTGGTCGCTTGCAACCCTGATCTCGCTAAGTTGATAACTGAAACAATTGGAGACGGCTGGTTAACGGATTTATCTTTATTAAAGAAGCTGGAGCTTTACGTTGACGATAAAACATTTTGCAAACGCTGGTATGAAGTTCAGCAATCCGCGAAACAAAAATTGATTGATTTTAAAAAGCAAGAGTTGGATGTTGATTTAAATGTCAATGCCTTGTTTGATGTACAGGTTAAGCGCATTCATGAATACAAGCGCCAACTATTGAATGTTTTGCATGTCATTCATCTTTATGATCGTATCAAACGCGGCGACACAGCCAACTGGACGGATCGTTGTGTATTAATTGGCGGTAAAGCAGCGCCCGGTTACTTCATGGCGAAGAAAATTATCAAGTTTATCAATAATGTTGCCAAAGTTATTAATCACGACCCCGATATTGGCGATAAATTGAAACTTATCTTTTTGCCCAATTATCGTGTGTCTGCGATGGAAAAAATTTGCCCTGGTGCAGATCTATCCGAACAAATATCAACGGCTGGCAAAGAAGCATCGGGCACAGGCAACATGAAATTTATGATGAATGGCGCTTTGACAATTGGCACACTAGATGGGGCGAATGTCGAGATTCGTGATGAGGTTGGGGACGATAATTTCTTCTTATTTGGCTTGACAGAAGAGCAGGTTGAAGCGACGAGGCATCACTATGATCCCGTTACCCTTATTGGTCAAGATGAAGATTTGCAAAGAGTCATTAACCTTATTGAGAACGGGCATTTTAGCCAATTCGAGCCAAGTGTGTTTGATGATATTGTGGCGTCATTAAAAAATCCGCATGATCCATGGATGACTATTGCAGATTTCCGTAGTTTTGTTGATGCTCAAAAACGTGTAGAAGCGGCTTATCAGGATAAAGATCGCTGGACAAAAATGAGCATAATAAATTGTGCCAATAGCGGTAAGTTTTCTTCTGACAGAACGATCTCCGAATACAATAATGAGCTATGGAAACTTACCTCAGTCGTTATCCCAAAATAGTAATTGATCTTTTGTAGCATCACTGTTGAGTAGCTTGAAAATCAGGGTTGCCAATCTTGATATTACAATTGTTGATCTCGCCCCTCTCATCTTGGGCATCCGGTTGCGTAACACGCTTGTTTTTTCTACGGAATCTTATTGCGTGCGCTGAATTAAATTAGTTGCCAAAGAGATGCTCAAATTGAAATACAGTCCTGTCGCCGATGACTACACTATCAGAAGAGGAGTGTATGGCTTGGCTTTCCAGTGCAGGGCCGGTTTCAAATGCTATGCGACTATATGCTGTCCACAGAGCACTGTATGCCGCGCGAACATGAAAACATCTAGGATAGGACGGTGGTAGTGGCACAATTGCAGGAAGCTCAAGTTAACTACCGCACGCTGTTGGAACAGATTCCGATCATCACTTACATTGCATCCCTGGAAAGCCTGGGGAAACTGTTATATTTGAGTCCGCAAGTTCAACAATTGGGCTACCCTATTGACGAATGGCTCGCAGAATCAGAAGGGTTTTTAAAACGAGTTCACACTGACGATAGGCCAAGCGTGATTGATGCCTACAGTAAAACCTACAGGCACCATGTGCCATTACATTGTGAATATCAATTAATCCGCAGCGATGGGCTTGCGCGTTGGTTTTTGGATGATGCTAAAGTAGTGTATTACGAAACCGGTGGAACCCCGTATCTACAAGGCATTTTGGTTGATATCACAAAGGACAAGGAAACCGAGCGGGAATTGTTTTATTACCGTCGACGCCTTGACGACCAAGTGACCAAGCGTACTCAACAGTTGGAAAAACAATGCGCCGTCCTTAAGTCGGCTAATAGCAACCTTGATCAAGTATTGTTAGAACGTAGGCAACTAGAGGCAGAATTGCGTATCAGAGAGGCGCACTTCAAGCATTTGTTGGAATCGACTTGCGAAGGTATTCTTGGGGTTGATGCCGAAGGCCGCTGCACCTTCATCAATAAGTCTGCGCTCGCCATGCTTGGCTACACTCATGAAGAATTACTTGGCCGAGATGTCCATGCAACGATACACCAAGGTTGTTCCGACGGCCTTTCCGTCCCGGTCGAACAATGGCTTATTTATAGTGCCTTGCGAGGCGGTAACTCCCAAAGCAGCGCCGAAATATTTCGATGCAAGGATGGAAGTTCCATTCTAGTCGAGTGCTCCGCTCACCCAATGCGGCTTGACATGCAGATCACTGGCGCGGTGCTGATATTCCGTAATACAACCGAAAGCCTTTGTTACCAAGCGACCCATGACCCATTTACCGGTCTGATCAATCGGGCTGAGTTTGAACGGCGTGCTTCTAGCGTGCTGGCAAGCGCTCATATACATAAGTCCGAACATGTGTTGTGTTATCTCGAACTCGACCAATTAAAGATCATCAAAGATACCTGCGGCTATGCAGCCAGGGACGAATTAATACGTAAGGTGACTTCGGTGCTACAGTCCAGATTACGGCAGCGCGATACCGTAGCATTTTTCGGAGGAGAGGAGTTTTCTCTGCTACTAGAACACTGCACACTCGACCAGGCTTGGACAATCACCAATGAACTTTGCGAAAAGATTAGGGAGTGCAGTTTTACTTGGGAAGGCAAATCTTTTTCGGTCGACATGACCATTGGGATAGCAGCATTGACCGATGCCGACGAAGATTTAGCCGTCGTATTGAGGGTTGCTGAATCCGCCTGCTATATGGCAAAAAAAAGTCACAACCAAGTTCATATGTTCCAATCCCAAAATGATTAAATGGCTTAATCGCAATGTTGAGTTTGATTTTGGGCAAAAAAGCCCGCACACCCTTACTAATAAATTTTGCTTCTGGCACAAAAACCCCATGAAACGTCATGGGGATTGCCTGATTAAACCAAGCCTTTACTACCGGCCCTGCGTCGAGACACTCTGAATCCAGCACCGCCAAGTAACTACGTTCTGCCTCTGGTTCTTGCAACAACCAACCTTCTGGCGCATCTCCATGCTTTGGCACAAAAACAGGTTCTGAACCTAAATGCCCTCTGGGTTATACCAATACTGCGTTTGTCTTGTTTGGGTGTCAAAACGCCCAACCCCCGCGCTTTCTGTACCATCAGCTTTCGTATAGGTTTGCAGCCAGATGGTGTGATGTTCTGCTCCAGCATAGCGCGGATGCACGGATGGAAACTCGCAAGGGAATAGTCGCAGTGGCTCACCGGAAAATCCATGCTGTTTAGGTGATAGGCGAAACCGCCACAACGCAGGTTTACTGCCCCCGTTGGCGTTCAAGTCAACCGGCGAGGCAAACACCCGGAAATCATCATGCCGAATCGCATCCACCACAATGCTATCCCCATCTTCAAAAGCATTGACAAAATGCCAGATCCAAAACGCATCCACCTCAAATTTCATGGGATGGGCAGGATCTGCCAGAGGCACGATCACAATCATCATACCAGCGCGATTATCCCAGCGAAAATATTTGGTAAAGTCCTTCAGCCCTAACACGGCACGCGATGCTGCCAGTTTTGCAGAGCCGATAAAAAAAATGAGGTGGCGATCAGTGGCAATAAAATCGTGAACCATGCTGATCCAAGGGGCTTCAAAGTTGCCCAGCCAACGCGCAGAACCTTCGTCGGGAAGGGCGTACAGGTCGATATGCTTACCCCGCAAGCCAAAATTGAAGGTGGCCTTGAGCGCCTCGACGCGGTGCGGATGTGCCGAAAAAGCTCCCCGAATCACGCCTAAATCCGTGGCGTTTTTGGTATCCAAGTTCACCACATCCATTTCTACAGGCTTGCCCGATTCCACCAAGGCAAAGCAACGCCCCTGCCATGCCAAAACATTGGTGTTTCCCGTGTTCTTGAAGGTTTGTGGGTCAGCCCGTTACGTAGCCGCGCAAACGGTGATGCAGCCGAACCATAAAGCGGTTTCCCATGTTTTTCTTCCAGCCGATATTCTTCACCTTCCACGATGCGGCAAGCCCCTTGCACTCTATCGCCGATGCGTACCGCCGTAATCGCACCATCGGCTTCAAACGGATGCGCCACCGTACGCCCAAACCGTTCCAACAAATCTGGACCTGCCCGGAACAATGTCCCCCGCAGGGTAGCGGGCAATGTTCCTTCAATGCTTAGGGTTTCAAAACCATGGGTGCGGATAATGCTATGATTAAGACTGGCCGGCTTGGTCATGATAAATTCCTGGCGGGACTCTTATTTGGTTGATAGAGTCTACTATATCGGATTTGATTGACCATATCAACTACTTTATCCATCATGTGAGCCGACTAAAAAGCATTTTTACTAATACACCATCGCGTCATACGGAATACTCAATCATGCCCCTTTCACCGACATCCCAACTCCATGAACACTTATTCAGGCTTATTTTTTTAATTCGCGGGCGAATGCTGGATGTGGTGCAAGAAGCGGAAGCGAAATTATCTCCCATGCAGATTTTGGTGCTTAGGATTCTGGTGGAGGAAGGTGAAATTTCCCAGAATCTATTAGTCAAAAAAATGGCGCGGGACAAAGCCCAAGTCACCCGCTTGGTCAACGCTTTGGCCGAACTAAAGCTACTGATCAAAGAGCAGGATATGCTTGATAAACGCAGTTTTATACTCAAACCAAGCAACGAAGTCCGTCAAATCGTCACAAATTTCATGGAGAAAGAACAGATATTAGTATCAGAAATGGTCAACGGAATACCGCCTGATGATATTAAGAAACTAGAGGTGTTGCTGAAAACTATGGAAGACAATCTTACGCAATGAACCACAGGAATGCCTAAATGATCTTTAGGAAAATAAGCGAGGCCACCGAAACTAACTAAAATAAGTATTACCAATTATTTTAAAGTGACATCAATTGTAGGAGGGCAATAAAGTATCATGCTGAACACGCTGGAGGTCAGCATTCTGCTGGTGTGAAAATCAGCCAATGAAAAATAAAGTGTCATACTGGCTCAGCATAAAACACATCGACCGAGAAAAATTGAGTAATAAAGATTCATACTTACTTGATCTTTCTATGTTAGCTAGACTAGATGCGTGTTTTTTGGAGAATGTAATGCAAACCGTAAATATGTTGCAAGCCAAGTCCTCTCTGTCCCGCCTAGTAGAGGCAATCGAGCAAGGGCCAGAGTGTTCATGGGCGAGGTGCAATCTTGAATCTGCTGCTGGATACTCACGTCGCTGTTAATTTACGCGCAAATTAACGCTTCTTTTTTCTTAGTTTTTACCTTGACTGTTATCGAGTTTTGTTCCGATTTTTCCTGTACTGAAGTAAGTCGCTTGATTAGTAGCTCGCCGATAGCTTCAATCTGAAAGAAGATGAACAACCCGACCATGGGTAATTGACGGTCTTCGGTGAACGCGCCCTTTGCTAAGCACGTCACGAACTGTCAAAAAAGGCTTATAGTGTTTACCGTATCCTTGACCGCGACCTTCCTTAAATCGCTTAATGATTGATAAGTCCAGTAAGTCTGTGACAGTTTTAGGTACTGAAGTAAGAAATGAGGACATGTAAGATGCCTAAGCTATTCCGATAAGCTTAGTTTAATTTAGAACACCTTCAGTATGATGCTTTAATGTCGATTTACATCAATTGTCGGAGAGAGTAATAAAGTTTCATACTGGGATGACTTAAAAACTGTATTTTACCGTTAAGAAAATTCGATCTTTTTAGCAAGGCACGATCCAGCTTGGTTCTCGCTGAAAATCTTCACTTCGCCAACGCGCTAAGCTTCCAAGATTTTCAGCGTTTGAGGTAGCTCAGAATTTGCCCCCATTCATTTATGCTCCGGATTCGCAATCAATAAGTGTTTCGTCAATATTAACCAGCAAATGGTATGATTTGTTCGGTGACCGGACATTGTCGATGTAATTTTAGATTGTATCGTCCACCGGGCACATGTGATCAACCTTCCTGTAAACAACTCTGATATTTCTTACACTTAAGGTTAATGGCGGCAATTAGAAAAGCATCAAAAACAAAAAGTGAAAAATTTAATTGGTAAATCCCTATTGTAGGTTACCGATTAACAATCAACCAAGTGGTAGATAACTTATATCTGTCCGCTTTTCAAAATTAATATAGAGGAGAATTCATCATGAAGTCTTTTTATTCCATAACAAGCATCGTAAAGGCATCAGTGTTGATTATTTTTTCAATGGTAGCATCGCAAGCTGTAGCCCATCGATTTGAAATTAATCGAATAGTCTCGTTCGGAGCAAGCCTAAGTGATAGCGGCAACAGTTATTATTGGCTGTCTTTGCCGGAAAATCAGGCATGCGGCAAAATTAACGTGCCGCCTTTTTTTGTGCTTGACCCGCTTTTAGTGCCGAACGGCCCTTATTTTATCGATGGACAGTATCATTTTAGTAATGGTCAAACTTGGCTCGAAGGTTTTGCGCGTTACCTCGCCCTCGCTCGCAGCGCACAACCGGCGTTCTCAAATGACAACAAAAAACTCACTAACTATTCAGTGGGCGGCGCTAGGGCGGTGGCAAACAAACCTTGCCGGGTTAATTTAACTGACCAAGTACAAAATTATTTTGCCGATTATAGTCGGACATCACCGAATACTTTAATTACGTTGGAAATCGGCGGCAATGATATCCGCGATGCTTTATTTGCTGCAGCAGAAGGCCAAGATCCTGGGCCTTACATTCAAGGTGCTATTGAAAGTATTGGCCATACTTTATCTGCGCTATATATGCACGGTGCCCGCAAGTTTTTGGTTCTTAATGTGCCTGATTTAGGCAAAACTCCTGCGGTACGGATGATTCCAGGTGCATCTCAAATAGCTACAAAGTTAACGGAAGCATTTAATCAAAACCTATTGTTAGCATTAAAAGGCATTAATAAACTGCCCGGAAATAAAGTGAAATTGCTCGATATCAAGGGCAAATTAGATGATGTTGTAAAGCATGCTGCCGATTATGGATTTGCGAATGTTACCGATGCATGTGTTAAGCCTAATCAAAATCCATACCAATGCATTAATCCGGATAGCTACTTATTTTGGGATGGTATCCACCCGACAGAGGCGATGCATGATATCGTGGCCCAGCAGGCAGTTATTACAGTTAAGTCACGGTGGTGATTTCCGAGTGACGGAGTACGTGTTGCCCCGTCACTCACATTTTTTGCCGACGAATGGCCTTTCGGGCCACGTTCAAATGCTGCGGACGGGGCAGTGTGCCTCGTCTTTCGGTAACACTTCAGTAGGCATGTCCCTGACGCTCGTACCTTTGGGTGTGAAGGTGATATAAAACACGCCCTCTGTTTTTCATGGGCAATCTCTCATCAATATATTGTAAAAGCTGTGACATTGGTTAGGTTTAAATTATGTGATTATAGCCATGATTGACTTTTACAGCTTGGTATGTCAAATAATGCCGAGCGGCCTTGATGCAATACTCACTTATTTCTTTTTCACAACCTTGCTGGCTGGATTTAGGTTTATTTCGTCAACGATCATTTCTGCACGCGAATTAATGACATAGCTGACCGCTTCCGCGACATCTTCCGGGATCAGGTAATTGCTGTCATCATCGCCCGGTGCAAATGTCAGGCGGTCAAAGAAAGGGCTAAGCACCATCCCGGGATTCACCAGGCAAACCCTTATCTGGTCTTTACTACACTCTTCACGCAATGCCTGGGTGAAGCCACGCAGGGCGAATTTGCTGGCACAGTAGATGCTG
>JABFQX010000016.1 GCA_013141505.1 Methyloglobulus sp. | reverse complement strand
CTTCCGTGTTGGAAATACAGCTTTTTAGCGAGGTAAGGTCGGCACGATGGTTTAAGCGGTCAATTAAGGTTTTATACGTCTCCATGTCGCCAAGGCAGATTGCCTCGATAAGTTCGCATTCCAAACGATAGCGTTGGCCGTCAATCACTTTAAACACAGATCACCTGACCTATTTTTCAAATAAGGGGTTACCCGCAAATCTAACACAATATTACCTATGCAGAGTGCTAACCGCGTAAAATAATCTAAACATGGACGATATATTACACTGACATCACACATCGACAACCAGAGTGTAGTATGAACCATCATTGACCATAAACACTTCTAGTAAACAAAGGTTTTTGCGCGGATAACAGGAACACTAGAAAAATGTTTAAAAGCCAATTTTTTTGAATAGGCATTTGCCTTGTAGGGTGCAAATTGATTTTTCAACGCTTTTCCGGACGTTTATTTAAGCAGAATTTTGCTGCAATTCAAGTTCAACGGGGGATAAATATCCATCACCGGAATTGCAATCGTTTCCGAATATGCCCTTATAACGCTTTTGATCAATTCATAATCAGTGTATTTTCCCCGAGGATTGATGTATTTTGCCGACGTTTCCGCCATTCTCAGGATAGATTTAATTCCTGTTCTGCTTCCAGCCAATCATCAAGTTCATGACCCTCGACAAATCCCCTGATTTCGGCTTTGTAATAAGCAATCGCGGCAATCTTGGCATCTAGATCAGAGAGCACCATGATTTTGTTGGTCTCTTGGATTGTAAAATTTTCTTCTATATTTTTAACCTTGGCCATATTTCACCTCAAAATTAATAGTTAGTTTATTCGGATTTAACGCTAATAAAACACGCATCCACTCCAATTAGTGGATGCGCGTCACTTCTAAACCTTATTTTTGAGTAAAGCTTTTATCTCCAGCCGGTTAACTTCACAATTACACCATGACCCGTGATATTGTGTTGAATACTCAGGTAATATTCTGACCCCGTAGCATCGAAAACACCGCCTGTAGATTCGGCAGTCAAGTCGTTCAATGTCGCTATTTTGATGCAACCATCGCTCAACAGATCTTTGTCTTTGCCATCATCCATACAATCCCAGATGTCGTTGTTGCGTGGAGGGTTGTAACTAGCGCCATCGCCGTCTTCTTGGATGATAATGTTGCTGCGGCCGGGCTGGAAGGCAATGTTGTCAGGCATACCAAAATCAAGGTAATGATTTACCAAGGTTTGATATTCGGGTATGGAATTGGCAACAGAACCGCTAATTACACTATAGTCAACACCATCAACATTTTGGACTATTGTGTTACTTCTTCCGGCCTGTGGAACAGTGCCATCGGTAATGCAGAATGTAGTGCCATAATTCTTGTCACCATTGGCAGATGTAGTTGGCGTATCTTGTCCGGTATTGGTGCCACAAATACGAACTTTGTTTAACGAAAGCGCTAAAGGGTCGATGTCTTGGTCTTCTGGACGATAACCGGTAGTAGCCTTCAGTGTTTCTGCGGCAGCGCGTAAGTTAATCCGATCAACGCCAGCCGTTGTCGTTTTAGCACCGAACTTACCATCAGTTACTTCAACCCAAACGCCGCGACCCGCATTGTTACCCGACCCAAAATCTGTGTTGCCATTGTTTTTGCCTAGACGCAAAGCAAACACGCGTCCACCAGCGGCTAATGGCGAGGTGTTCAAGTCAGTGATCGGTGCACCGCCTTTCCATAAGGTTTTTGGGATAAATTTAAAATATCCACCGCCGCTAATACCCTTACCCGGACGATTTTCGTCTTGATAATATGTAACCCCATTTGGCAATACAGAAATGCCTTCGAATGACAATTGGCCTAGCGGAGCCAAATAACGCACTTTATCATCGGCTGGTGTTTCACCAATAAATGTTTTTGTTAGTTCGCCAGAACCTGTTACCGTCACGCCACTCGTGTTCAATGGATCCAGAATTTCGAACATGCGGCCATTGATACCTGCCTCTTCGCCGACTATCACAGTTCCCCACGGAGTCATCTCCACTGGATCGCAACTGGTCAAGCCTGAAGAAATGATGTCTTCGGCAACGCCTGTTGCCAAGTCAATTCTTTGCACAGCCACACTGGCGGCATCTTGTTCATTACAAGTGATGAGATGTGAGGGTGATCCGGAATTCGGATACAACGCCATCATGTCAGTATTAGGGCCTAAGTTTGGTTGTTCACTGACGACATTACATGTTAGTCCAGGGGCGACCTTGATCAGGTCGCAGCCAGCGGCTTCAGCGGAAGCCTGCAAGCGGGATGAAGCATCCAGGGCACCTGTTGTGCCAAACAGCTTAGAAGGGTTTAATTGTGCTAATTTTTCGACGTATTGACCAAAATCGAGCAGGCCTAAATCAAGTGCTGCATGTGCTGTTGTAGATGCCAACACAGCAGAAACGGCCAAAGTAAGAACTTTCAGTTTCATAGGTAACTCCAAAAAAATTGTTGATATTGTTATTTAGGAAGCCTCTCGCATGGGGTCAGGCATCCTTGTAAGAGATTACTTACTTGTTGTTACACAATGATGACCGCAATGTTAAATTTGCAAGTCAGAAATAGCCGGGGAGAAAAGGAAAGCCACCTAAATTTAGACATGAATCTTTCGGATAGAAAGATGGTTTCAACCCTGAAAGGTATCGCACAACGCCCCATTTTACCTGTGACCTTGCAGACCATCCTTCCGTAACATAGCGATAAGCTATGCTGGAGAACTATAGTTTTTTATTACAGCCGAAGCAGCTTGCTATATGAATGGTTGACTGCACTATTAGCTGACATTTTACCTAGTCATTTTAACAATGTAGTAGATGAACCCTACCGCTAAACAAAGATGGATGATTGAGTTTGGCACGATACCAGAAAGCGTCGTTATCACTCCTTCACGGTATGCGAGTATTTCGATTGGGAATAATCCGACCTGAATGACTGCGTTACTGACCAACAAAGCGCGGAGTGAGGGAGAATCCTCATGATTCCTAACCATAAAGGTGGTCGCGCCTACCACCAGAAGAAGTACCCCGACCTCTCGAACCCAAACGTCAGTCGTTGAGCTTGATATGCCTTTAGTTGCCAGTAGCGTTGCAGGCGCGAAGAGCGCGAATGCACCATCCACAAAAGCTACTGTGGCTGCAAAAGTCAAAAACGTCGATCGTTTCTCTGGTTCTTCTCTTTAATTTTGCAATGACACGTCATCTAACTTGGGTATTCCTGAAAGATGGTTTGCCGTCTAAGCAATGTCCACGCGAAAAGTAAGAGAGTGACGTAAAAACAATTCCGCCATTTTTATGAAATTGCAAACAAATCTTTATTAATCAAATCATTGAAGTCTATCTCTATATAATCGCAAGCCTAAATAACTCCCTGGTTAGTAGCTCCAATCCTAAAGTTATCATCAAGGATAAAATTGCTATACCCAGAATATAAGCCTTCAAATCTTGAAATTTGACAGGACGGTTTATCAAGTTGAGGTTATTATTCATAATGTCTCCCAATTAAAAAGCATTGAATGAACACTATCCTGATACAAATAAGTTACTGTTTAATGACATTTAGATGAATTTTTTGTGACAGCGGCTTATTCTTCTGTATCTATTCGGTAAGCCTCCAGCAATGCCTTCCCCGTAGAAGGTAAAATAGATGCCAGATAAATCGTATCTTCGACAATAAGCGGCGTAGAAAGCGGCCGTCCGGCACCCAATAATGATTGTTCGGCCATTACTTGGCCGTCTTTGATGCGTACGCCATACAACGTACCGGTTGCACCAATATCCAACACCCAAACCACTGCATCGGCATTTTTGCCCAGCGTGGTTATAACCGGAAAAGAAGGGTGGCTTCTAAACGTCTGCACCGCTTTTTTTGTTTTCGGATCGGGAAAACGCCAAAACGGTTGCAATCGGGGCACACCCTCCTCCACGGTAATCTTTAAGGCAACCAGTCCTGCCGGATGGGTTTTGTCGGGAACAAACGTGGGAATAACGACGACCGGTATTTTGTCGATATAAGTGAGCGTAGGCTGGGTGACAATCATGCCCATCCAACCCGCCTTGCAGGGGTCTATTGCTGTTCCGCACACATCCACTATCTGCAAGCGATCATATTGTGTACCCAAATGATTGGCGTCGATCAGATAAACAGCACCATCCTTACCGGGTTGCACAAGCACTGAATGACCACTGTTCAAGCCTACTTTAACAGGCGAACTGCCGCCGAGATCATAATCCATCCAGGCCAGACATTCGGAAAAGGTTTTGTCGTCACATTCGTGATTTGCCGGTTTTAGATTGGTATCACTCGACGGCAATCGCGGAATGAACAGGTTTTTGCAAGAAGCCATACAGGCTTCATCAGGCTGGCTTGGATTAAAATTTCTACATAAGGCCTCATCGCAAGCTGGGTCAAATGACAAATCGGGCTGCACACGCATCAACGTGTTGGCATAATCATGTCGGGCAAGATCAATCTGTCCATTACCGGTCGGCACGATTAATTCATAACTGTCCCCACTGGGGAAAAGCAGTGGACCCGCAGGCGACCATATGCCACCGCCGCAAATCATCTCCTGGGTACCGGATTCCAGGGTAACCGGGCACTTTGCTTCCGGTGTTGTCAACAACACATGGCTGATAGCCTGTTGTGCCCCCTGTTTTTGCCAAGCATCCATGTCAATTTCAAACATCCAACCATGAAAGGGTTGGGTGTCTGCGGAATTACCGAAGGCCACATAAACTGTACCCCATGCCGAACCCGGCCTCCTGGCGTGTTTAACGGCAGCATGTGAAAAAGCCGTCGATGCATTAAAGGTCACCGTTCCATTGCCGTCGACGGACTGTTTTTCAGCCGAAAGGGTCAAAACGGGAAAGCTTGGATCCAACTTTTTTTGCGACAAATCAATCACAACCAAACGATGGCTGATACGGACATTCTTCTCAAGGCACTGATAAAGAACCACCAAGCGATTGCCTATCTGCACGGGCGTTGAAATCAGTTGGGCTTGCTGACCTTTGGGTGTCGGCAACCAAAATTGCCAAGCCAAGTCACCGCTTTCCCCGTCCAACGCGGCAATAAGCCCATTTGCAACCGGCACTATAATAAGCGGCCTTCCCTGGGACACATCAAGTAAGGAACTGGCAATAATACTGTCATCAAACAATGCAGAAGTATTGGCAGAAGCAGGAAAAAGCCTAGTCAACTTGTAGCGGCAAACTTTCGCCGGTTGGGCAAAGCCGACAAGCAAATAACAGGTTAACGCTATCGCAGCAAACCAAAAAAAATAACCGACTGGGATTTTCATGACACCCGTTCTATCAAAGCACAAAAATTTCTGGATAGAACTGTATCGCCAGACTATGAAGAAATGATGACAATGGCAAAATCAAACTGATTCCATGAAATGTATATTTATGCAACTAACCGTTTTAACAGTTCCGTAACATGTCGTTCATTATCCTGTCACTTGAGCCTCTTATCATCTAGGTTCCATCAGCAGAATTGTAGGAACATTCCCATGCGCAACGTCGATACCCAATTACCTCATGATAAGATCAGTAACCAAAAAAATCTAACGTATGCCAGCTTATTCCTGGCGTTCAGCACCTCCTTTTCAGCATTCGCATCCGGCGATGCCCCATTGATGGAACAAGGTATCCAGATCGGCGATCTCGCACCTGGACGCGCTATCGTTTGGAGCCGCAGTGATCGTCCCGCAAGAATGATGGTTCAATATGCATTCAATGAACAATTCCAAAAAGCCAAGACAATACGCGGCGCTTATGCATTGGAAGGAACCGATTTTACCGTGCGTCAGGATTTGGTTGGCTTGCCTGATGGCAAGGATGTTTTTGTTAAAATCTGGTTTGAAGATTTAACTAATGCACATAACAAAAGCATGCCTGTGACGGGTCATTTCCACACCATCGGCAGACAGGACAATATCCGCTTTGTTTGGGGCGGCGATACCGCAGGCCAAGGCTGGGGTATCAACGAAGGGTTTGGCGGCATGAAAATCTACGAAACCATGCGCCAAGTAGAACCGCAATTTTTTATTCACAGCGGCGACAATGTTTATTCCGACGGCATCATCAAGGAAACCCAGATAGCTGAAAATGGACAAATTTGGCACAACATTGTCACGCCAGCCGTCAGCAAGGTCTCCGAAACCCTAGACGAATTTCGTGGCCGTTATAAATACAATTTGCTCGATGAAAACTTACGCCGCTTTAATGCTGAAGTCCCACAAATATGGCAGTGGGACGATCATGAAGTCGTCAATAACTGGTCAGACTCCAAAGATTTAAGTGCCGATACCCGTTACGTAGTAAAGGACATCCCTTTATTGGTCTCACATGCTACTACGGCATTCCATGAGTATGCACCGCTGCGCCCACATGGCGCGGAAGAACCTGACCGCATTTACCGCAAGCTCTCTTATGGAAAATTACTGGAAGTGTTTGTCCTTGATATGCGGAGTTATCGTGGCCCAAACACCAGCAATTTACAAAGCAAAGAAACCAGTGAAACCGCATTTCTGGGCGAAACGCAACTTAGCTGGTTAAAAAATGAGCTAAAGAATTCCAATGCCGTTTGGAAAGTTATCGCTGCCGATATGCCCATAGGCCTTAATATCGCCGATGGTGTCGATACCCAAGGCAAACCGCGTTGGGAAGCCATTGCCAATGGCAACGATGGTCCGGCAGCAGGCCGCGAATTGGAAACTGCCCGCTTGCTACGTTTTATAAAGCATGAACACATTAGCAATATCGTGTGGCTAACCGCCGATGTACATTACGCCGCCGCGCACTATTACGATCCTAGCAAAGCGCAAAGCAAGGATTTTTCACCGTTTTGGGAATTTGTGGCAGGCCCTTTAAATGCTGGTTCTTTCGGCCCGAACACAACTGATGGCACCTTTGGCCCACAAGTTGTCTTCACTAAGGCACCGCCTACTGGACAGGCAAACTTATCGCCCTATGCGGGACTGCAATTTTTTGGCGAGATCAACATAGACAAATACAACCAGACTTTGACTGTCGATTTAAAAGATATTGATGGCACGAGCGTGTTCAGCAAAACGCTTGCTGCGGAATACAGCCAGGAATGAGCCAAAGCTGTCTCTAACAGGACTGGTGGACCAGACAATTTTTATAAACCCAATAATACAATATCCCGCCATTTTAAGCGGTAACACCATAAAGAGGATTCTAATGATACTTAATCGCCCAACAACCACAGCTATCTTAGCTACCACCTTATTGAACATGTTGGCTATGCCGCACACCGTTGAAGCCGCTACATTTGCGAAACATGCCCCGATTGTCATTGGTCACCGCGGTGCATCCGGCTATCGTCCAGAACATACGCTTGCCAGCTACACCCTGGCTATCGAAATGGGTGCCGATTTCATCGAGCCAGATTTGGTACTCACTAAAGACCGCTATATGATTGCCCGCCATGAACCCATGATTGGCGGAACCACAGATGTCGCCGATCACCCCGAATTTAGCAATCGAAAGACAACCCGTCTGGTGGATGGTGTCAGCTATAACGACTGGTTTGCCGCTGACTTCACCTTGGCGGAAATTAAAACCTTACGCGCAAAGGAGCGTCTCCCCAATTTACGGCCAGGCAACACGGCTTATGACGGTCAGTTTGAAATTCCGACCTTATCTGAAGTGATTGCGTTAGCCAAAAGCAAGAGTAAAGAGACCGGACGGACTATCGGGATTTATCCTGAAATCAAGCATTCAACTTTCCATGCCGCCTTTTTTGGCAACCACAGGTTTGAAAATAAACTGCTCAAATCATTGCATAGCGCGTATGGCAATAGCGAATGTGCGCCAGTGTTTATTCAGTCTTTTGAAGTCAGCAACTTACGTTATCTAAACAAAAAGACCCATATCAACTTAGTACAGCTGGTCGATGCCGATGACGTGAATGCAGATGGTTCTATTGCTTTGGCAGCACCTTCACGCCAGCCTTATGACTTCGTCGTTTCCGGCAATCCCCGCACCTTTGCTGATCTGTTGACCAACAAAGGCCTGGATTTCGTTAAAAGCTACGCCGATGGCATTGGCCCATGGAAACCTTATCTGGTAAAAACCGTTGATGACGGTATCGACCGCAATGGTGACGGCAAACTTACCATCAATGATCGCCGTGTTGACGGAAGCACTGGCGTAATTGAAAGGGCACATAAAAAAGGCTTGCTGGTACATACCTGGACTTTCCGTAATGATGCGAGCGGCTACGGGTTTTCTGATCCGAGGCAAGAAATGACCTATTACTACGATTTAGGCATTGACGGCCTGTTTACCGATTTTGCCGATACGGGTGTTGCGGCTCGTAATAATTCAAGCAATTATACAAGTGAAAGGCAAGAGCAAGACTGTGGACATCATGGGCATACCAATAACCGGTAATCGTTGAGTCCAAACATTTGAGCAATTATTGGAACCATAAAGCCATGGATGGCATCTATTACCATCGGTAGTCTTATACAGTTTAAAGTCGATTGCATATCGGTTATGGGGAGTTGCCCGGAATATTAATGCGCCTAGGTGCAGACTTCAATTTCTACGTTTCTTCTTCCGTTTCTGGTAGCTCGTACTACAAAGCGTATATTTGGCAAGCTATTCAAATAGAAGCCATCATTGAGGATCTGAAAAACAATATGATTAATGCTGAACGAATTTTGCAAGACACCTACCCACATTTCAAACCGGGGAAAAATAAAAAGCTAATCGTCAAGGCACTAAGGACATTAATCCACGAGGACGATTTCAATGAAGTGATGCTAAAAAACCAGCACTTGCGTGGTTTTGCGTTTCTTGACAAACTTTTGCATTACTTCAAGTTCAGCTATCAGATCAGCAACCGCTCGATCAACAATATCCCTTCCGAAGGTCGCCTGATCATTATCGCCAACCATCCAATAGGCACGTTGGACGGTTTGGCGCTTGTTAAGCTGATACGGACAGTGCGCCCGGATGTCCGGATCGTGACTAACCGCGTCCTTAATCACATGGAACCGCTGCAATCGTTGTTTTTCCCGGTGGACGTGCTATCCGATAAAAAGGACTTCAAAATCACCTATCAAAAATTAGTGCAAGCCCTAGAGAATGAGGAAGCGATTATCTTTTTCCCAGCAGGAGAGGTGTCCCGTATAACACCGGCTGGAGTGCGGGACGGCGAATGGCAAAGTGGCTTTCTAAAGCTAGCAAAAAAAACCCAAAGCAGCATTTTGCCGATCCATATCAAGGCCAAAAATTCTGCGCTGTTTTACAGCCTGTCAACGCTTTACAAACCATTAGGGACGATGTTGCTGGTGAATGAGATGTTCAACAAAAGCGACCAGGAAATCAAATTTCGTGTCGGTGCGCCAGTGTCTTATTCCGTTATTGCTGCCAGCGAGTTATCCAATGCAGAATTAAGCCAGCGTTTCCGCAAACACGTCATCAATCTAGGTAAAAATCACAAAAAACCGCTATTCGCTACTGTAGAAACCGTTATCCATCCTGCCGATACCAAGGCAATCAAGAAAGGATTGTACAATTCCGCGTTGCTCGGCGAAACGCGGGACGGCAAAAAAATATTCCTGTATGACTACCAGGATGATTGCCCGGTCATGCACGAAATTGCCCGGCTTCGGGAACTAACATTCAGATGCGTAGAAGAAGGCACGGGGCTTGCGTTTGATCTGGATAAATTTGATACTTATTATCGCCATATTGTGTTGTGGGACGAAAACGACCTTGAGATTGTCGGTGCTTACCGAATTGGTGAAGGTGCCGAGATTATGGACGCTAAAGGTGTTGCGGGGTTTTATACGAATACGCTCTTTGACCTTACCAAGACGTTTGCCGATTATCTGCCTTACAGTATTGAACTGGGGCGCAGCTTTGTGCAACCCCGTTATTGGGGGCAACGCAGCCTCGAATACCTATGGTATGGTATCGGCGCGTATTTACGCGAACACCCTGAGGTTAAATACCTATTTGGCCCTGTCAGCTTGAGCAACACCTATCCTCAGCTCGCAAAAGAATTGATAATCAGCTTTTACCAACAGCAATTTGGTACGGAAATGCCCCATGTAACCGCTAACTTACCATTTGAGCTTTCAGCAGCCAGTCAGCGATTCGCTAAACAAGAATTTAGCAATGATTATTCGACCAGCTTTAAAATCCTCAATACTGAACTTAAAAAACTGGGCGTTAAAGTGCCGACCTTATATAAACAATATGTTGAGCTTTGCGTTGACAAAGGTTGCCACTTTATCGGCTTTAATATTGACCCCGATTTTAATAACTGTATAGACAGCTTAATCATGGTCGAAATCGACAAAATTGCCCCGAAAAAAAAGCAGCGCTACATTGATTTACCGATGGCTTCCTGAGTCAAGATGTTGCTCAAGTCCTTCCCGGAACTGCTTATGCTGGAAACGCTTATTGCCCAATTGGGCAATAAGGCCACAGTAGACATTCTTGATTATGTGCAACATGGACATCATAAATTCCCTTTGTATTCGATTAGTTTGGGTTCAAATAAAACCGATGTTCCTGTACTCGCGTTTTTCGGCGGTGTCCATGGTCTAGAAAAAATCGGTTCGGAAATTATTTTTGCTTATTTGCAGACGATTATCCAGCAGTTACAATGGGATGAAGAATTCCAGGCACGTCTGGAAAAATCCCGTTTAGTGTTTTTCCCGTTGGTCAATCCAGTCGGTGTATTTCAAGGATCGCGCAGTAATGGCAACGGCGTGGATTTAATGCGTAATTCACCGGTAAGATGCACAGGCGAAAGAAAAATTTTCAGCGGCCACCGCCTTAGCCCGTATTTACCGTGGTATCAAGGCGATCCGACACAGATGGAAATAGAAGCGGAAGCCGTGTGTAAAGCGGTGCGTACCTGCCTTCTTCAGTCCCCATTGACCATTACTATTGACTTGCATTCCGGATTTGGCATCCAGGATCGGTTGTGGTTCCCTTATGCCTACAGTCAGCAGCCTTATCCTGGTTTAGCGGAAACCTATGCCTGGAAACAATTATTTGATCGGACTTACCCTCATCATTTTTACAAGATTGAGCCTACCAGCAAAGAATATGTGATCGAAGGCGACCTATGGGATTATTTGTACCTGGACTTTCTTCAAACGAAAGATAAAAAACAAGTTTTCCTGCCGCTGACATTGGAAATGGGATCATGGCGATGGCTGCGAAAAAGCCCCAGGCATCTGTTTAGCCGCCACGGTTTATTCCATCCGCTGCTTCCTCATCGCCAACAACGTATTTTAAGGCGGCACTTAATCTTATTTGATTTTCTTTATCGCAGCTTGTTAAATCCGAAGCATTGGGCTTATCTCGATACGAAACAAAAACAAGACTGCTACCAACAAGCCATGACGCTCTGGCATGAAAAATAACATAGGCCAAAACTGGATTTTATTGCGCGGATTGACCCGTGAAGCCGCTCATTGGGGAGGCTTTTTACCGCAATTGCAAAAAGCCTTTCCTGATGCACAAACCCATACCATTGACTTACCCGGTGCCGGCATTTTTTACCAACAAATCAGCCCTAATTCAATCCAGGAAATTACCCGACAAATTCGTCAACACGCTTACGAAAAAGGTTATCTGCAAACCAAAACCAATTTGCTGGCTTTGTCTTTGGGGGGTATGGTCGCCTGGGAATGGCTACAAAACTACCCGGATGAAATTAACGGTGCAATACTCATCAATACCAGCCTGAAACCCTTGAATCCTTGTTATCAACGCTTGCGCTGGCAATGCTACCCAAAACTGGCAAGCCTCATCTTTAAAAGGGATCTCTATCAACGTGAGTTAGCCATATTGAAACTGGTCAGTAACGATAAAACTCACCATGAAACGATTGCCCGTGATTGGGAAACCATCCAACGACTCCGGCCCATCAGTTGGCAAAATGCCAAACGCCAAATTATAGCGGCAGCCAACTACCGTCCTCCGCTAAACAAACCTCTGGTTTCCGTGCTGTTACTTAACAGTCTGGGTGATCACTTAGTTGCACCCGTGTGTTCAAGTACCATCAGCCAGCGCTGGTCGCTCCCGCTCATAACGCATCCCTGGGCAGGTCACGATCTTTGTATAGATGATGGTGAATGGGTAATTACCCAATTGAAACAGTGGAGCGAGAACAGTCCAGGGCAATTTCCACTGTAAAACCTTAACGATCCCGACCTATCCCAGATTGAAAACCATCTTAGCCGCACAATTTCAATGTTTCCTTAGCCTCTTTGAAACCATTGAATTCGATTTTGCCATTCACTGACTTCTGCAAATACTGTTTAGCCAGTATTTTATCGCCGATCTTGAAATAGGCCATACCAAGTTGGTATTGGCTGATTCTGTAATTTGAGTTTAATGTTTCCGCTTTCAATAAAGCATCTCTGGCTTGCTCATATTGGCCTTGACGATACAAAAACCAGGCCGCTGTATCAATCAAGAACGAATTCTCACTCTGCAAAAGTGGGTTCAATAACTGCCCTGCCCGTACCAATTGCCCATCCTCTTTGCCATAAGCGGTGGTGTAGCTCACCAGATTATTGATGGCGATTAATGAGTCCGGCCTGTTTTGGTGGATTTTTTCGTACAAAGCAATAACCTTGTCGTATTCACCGTGTCGATGGTGGATTTGTGCTAAATCATCGACGAGCTCGTCATTGGAATTGCTGCTATTAATACCTCTCGTTAAAGTGGTAATCGCCTCATCAGACTTTTTTTGCATCTGTTGAATTAAAGCCAGATTACGGTAAGGTTCAGACCAGCCGGGTTTAATTTCAATGGCCTTATGATAAGCGTTAACAGCCTCGCCAAGTTTGTTTATTTTACGGTAAACACTGCCCGACAAATTGTAGGCAAAGAAATTTTCTGGCTGGGTCTTAATTGTTTCTTTGAGCTTAGAGATTGCTTTTTCAGGTTGCTTTAAGACCAGATAAGCGGCAATTAGCTGGCTTAGAGGTTCGGCTGCTTGGGGTTTTATTCGTAACGCGATTATTAATGGCTCTAGGCTTTTCTCAAACTTTCCTTCAGCCTGATAGCTTAAACCTTCCATGTAAAATCCAGAAGCGTCACCTGCAAAACGAATCTGGATATCTTTCGCAATTTGCCTAGTTTGTTCCCACTGCTTTTGCACCAGATAAATTTTAGCCAAGGTCTCCAGGCCGTTTTTACTGTTGGGATTTAACTTAAATAAGACATCAAGCTGCTCTTCGGCCTGTTTAAGTTGGCCTGTTTTCAACAATAGGTCAATAGCATTAATCCTTACGTCTTCATCTTGCGGAGAACTTTCAAGTATTTTTTGTAAATTTTCCAACGCCAGAATGCTATCGTTGTTCTGCTTATGGGCATTACTCAGCAAGTTAAGCGCCCGTTTATTGCCTGGCTGTTTAGCAAGAATAGCTCGAAGCCGGTTTATAGCTTCGGCAATATTATTATCGGCAAGTGCTAACTTTGCTTTAATTATCAGTGCATCGGTATTATCAGGGTATTCTACTAAATTCGTTTTTACGAGCTTTTTTGCATCTTCTACCCGGTTTTGTGTCAGATAAAACTGAGCCAACTTGTTGCGTGCTGTAACTGCGTGTGGACTTGGCTGAGTTTGCTCGATAACCTCAGTTAAGATGTCTTCAACCTCGGCTGAATTATGTTGTGCCATTTGCAAATCCGCCAGTTTAAAGCGCAACTCATAAGCATCCGGGGTTTCCTCAACCATCGGAATCAATTCTGCAAGTGCAACTTCCGGCGACCTGTTAGCCACTAAAAACTCGGCCAATTGCATTTTGGCTTGTTCGTTGTCGGGCAAGTTTTCGCTTGCAGTCCGCAAAACGTCTTCCGCTTTATCTATCTGCCGCGCAGCAAGATGAAGCTTGGCTAAACGTAGCCTATGGCTGAGTTGCTTGGGTTCCAGCTCTATCACAGCCATTAGCATATCATTGGCTTTAGTTATGGCATTGGTTTGCATATACACATCGACCAGCAATAAACGTAAACCGACGTTGTTAGGCTGCTTAGCGATAGATTGCAGCAATAAGCTAATGGCTTTTGCCGAATCACCCGTTTTCGCAGTCAAGGAAGCCATCAATAAAATAGCAGAAACGTCTTCAGGATTTTTTTTGAGCAGCCTTTCTGCGATGACGATTGCGGCATCGGTATTGTTTTGTGCCGATAAGATACCACCCATCAGGACATTCACTTCTTCATTATCGGCAGCCAATGCCAAGGCTTCTTTTGCCCATTTTTCTGCGTCCGGTAGTTTTCCCGAAACCATCATTATGTTGGCTAATTTAATCCTTGCGTTGAGTTGTTTGCTGTCCTGATTAGCAATCGCTTGATAATGCCCTATTACTGTTTGCATATCGCCCAGCTTGCTGATCTCTTCGGCAATCTGTAAGTGGGCGGTGATGTTTGCCGGTTCAACGGCGACCGCTTTGTCAAATACCCGTTTTGCTTTTTCAATGTCACCCGTTTGATAAAGTCGTTTGCCTTCTTCAATATAATGACTACGTTGGGTTTGCGAATAATCGCAAGCGTCCAAGAAGCCAAGTAAATTCAGCAGCAATAAATTTCTGGCGCAACGCTTGACCGACCAACGCGTTGGATGGTTAGTTATTTGAAACAACATGGGATTACAGAATGATAATAGCTTGATAAAACAGAATATGATTCCAGACGGCGGATTTATTTTGTTGCGTTTGCTTTGCCATGAAATTTCTGTTTGTATAACTTGTCTTCGTATTCCTGGACAATGGTCTCAAACTCCACCGTTTTAATTTGCGAGAACGGCTCTGAGTCCATCACTACATCAACAAGGTCTTTGTTTTGGCATTTTTGGTAACCGTTGATAATTTCCCTGCCACCTTCGGCCATTTTTATGTTTTTACTTTCACAGCCTTTCAGTTCGGATGCCGTAAATTGTTGGGTATTTTTTAAATTGCCGTGTTCGGCGGCCAGCTCATTTTTGGCTTTGTTCAAAGCATTGTATTTATCAATCACCTCGCGCAATCTGACCGTGGTGTTTTCCAATTGCAGACGCACTTCACTGGTCATTTTTTGCTGGCTTTGCAAGTCTTTCGCCTGTTTGTCCGCCAGCGTCTGAGCCGCTTTTTTGTCTAGCTCCTGTTGTTTTATTAATTCCGCCAATTCAGCAACCACTTTGGCATTGTCGGTCTTTAACAGGTCGCGTTCTGTGGTTACGTCCTTTACCATCATTTGTAATTTTTTGATGGCTTTGGCACTAGCGCCTTCTTTGTTGCCCGCGTGGCTTGCCTGTAATGGCAGCACGCTGAGTGCCAAAAATACCCAGATGAATGTCTTCATTATTGCTAATCCTTGTCGCTTAAAACCGGGCATTAAGGTCTAACTGTAGTACATCGTTGCCATAGCGTGGGCCGCTAACCACATCAGTGCTTAACCACCTGCCGGTAAACCAGAGATTTTTCATCAAACCATAGTTGCCGCCAATCACCCAGCCTTTAGCATTGGTGCCGCCCAAATGAAAGTCGGAATCGCTAAACGCATCCAACACGGCATCTTGTTCAACATATTTATACAAAGCAAACACATTCCAATGCCCGGCACGGTCTACTTTGGGCCAACCAAAATCAAGCCTTATTTGCCAGGCGTTAGTCTTGTCTTCCACGTTATTCGATGCGCCGGTTCTATTATTTACAGGGTTCAAATTATTGACCGCTTGTTTATTAAAGCCAATATTTTTAGCAAAGTCAGCACCAAAAATAAGATGGTAAGGGGCAAACTTTGCCCAATCGTAGGAAAAATTGACGTTGATGATTTCGTAGTCTGAGGCTAGGCCATAAAGACCGGGAGACTTTACATTTTCATTTTCTTGACAAATTCCAGTCACCGTATTGCCAAACTGCATAAATTGCGGTACTGAGAAACTGTTTTTAGCCGGATTCTGGTTGCATAAGCCAGTACCGTTTAAATTTTGCTGTGCTTTTATATTACGATAATCATAATAAGCGATACCCGCCCTTAACGCATTCTGGTTGTCAAAGCCCCAATCCAGGCCAACTTGCCCACCCAACAACCATTTGGCACTTGAGCTAAGCGCCGTCTCTTGCAACGGGAATGCACCTGCTGTCACATAAATTTCTCTGGATTTATCATGCTTGTTCGTCAACCCCATTGCACTGCCGAAACTGTGCCGCGCAGTCGCCGCAAAGCCTTCAAAAGACAAGTCGGTATCCCATACCAGCTCGCTACCTGCGGTGAACTCACCGCCGCCCACATACCAAGGGTTGGCGATACGGCCACCGGTTAGGGTCAACCATTTAAAGCCGTCGCTATCGACGGCATCATATTTGAGGAATGCCCGGTCAAGATTAAACTGGTATTGTGATCCGGTGTTGCCCAAGGATTGGTTGGTCGAAACCGGATCGTTAAAATTACCCGTTGCCAAACGCACCCCGGCGGCTAAGTTTTCAGTGACTTTGGCATCTATCGCCAATCGTGTCCGGGTACGAAAGCGCTGGCGGTCTAGCGTGTTGACGTATTTAGCTGCCTCCGGCTGGACTCTTGATAGCCCACCAGCAGCGTTAATGGCTTGATAGTTTTTATAATATTCTATGCTATCTGGATCAAACGAAAAAAACTCATTTTGCGACCGAAGGCGCATATCGCCGGATATTTTGAACCGGTTAATCCAATCCGGTAAGGCATCTGGGGTTCCCCATTTTTCGCTCTTGGCTTTTTGCATGACATCGCCAACCACATCTTCGCGCAGTTCTTGCCGCACTTGTTGGCGAATCTCATCTTTTACAAATTCCGGTACATAAGGCACCCTGACTTCGCCGGGTTCTGGCGGTGTATCCGCCACATTTTTAGCGGCTTGCGCTTGGGCAGATGCGTCGGGTACAACCGCACCTTCGGCTTTATTGAGCATTTCGATCGCCACTTTTTCGGTCAAAACACCTTGCTTTACCAACTCCTTAATTAATGTGGTGGTGGTTTCCCGTAACTTGAGCAGTTCTTCTTTTTCGCCCGCCTGAGCCACACCCACAAGACTACACAATGCCAGGGCAACTAACTGTTTTTTATTATCCATTTTCTACCTGTATGCGTCTAAAGACTTGAAGATATTTTCAATTTAATGGGTTGTTCCATTCCCGGCGGGGGCGGTTCATTAATTTTGCTGTATTTGCCGATTAATTTGGCGAGCAAATTATCAATATCAGGATCATTACTGCCTCTCGCCAATTCAAACCGTTTAATGCGCCCGTCCGGTTCTACCCAGAGTTTGACAACCGCAGAGTAACCCTTTCGGCGCAGGTCATCTTCATCTGAAAGAATATCCATAATGTCGTTTTTGACAATATTGCCGTACCAGGCAAAAGGGTTTCCGCCGCCACCAAACAGGCCTTTTCCCCCTTTTCGGGCGGCTAAGCCAAAACCATCCGAACCTGCCGTGCCTTCTGCATCCAAGCCTAAATCCCCAGGCGGCGTTTCATCAGCCACATCGGGGATTTCTTCCGGTTCTGGTTCTAGTTCCGGTTCTTTCTCAACTTGCTGCTCGGGTTCAGGCGGCTTTTCAACTTTGGGTGGAGGCGGTGGAGGTGGTGGCGGTTTCGATAACGAGACAGCCTGTATTTTCCGCTCTTTTTTTTCTGGTTTATCCTTAATGTTGCTGATGAAGTAAGCAATTACCCCAACCACAACCAAAAGTATTAGCGCACCCAAAATGCTAGGCAGATAAACCCGAAAGTGTTTTTTTTGTGTCATTGGAAAGCAAGAAGAGTGTTACTTGACCAGATTTTGGGTAACCAAACCTATTTGGGTAATATCGAGTTTTCCTAACAGAGCCAGCACGTCTACTATCTTGACATATTGCACGGCGGCATCACCTTTAATAACGACCGGCAAGGCAGGATTGACGGCTTTGTATTGCTGCAAAGTTGATTCCAGTTGCTCCATAGTCACCGGAAAGGTATCCAGATAAACCGTGCCGTCAGCCGTAATAGTAATGGCTTTAGTTTGCGGTTTGGCGAGGCTGGGCGCATCGCTTGCTTTAGGCAGGTTGACCGTTATACCTTGCACCGATACGGTTGCCATCAGGATAAAAACAATCAACAATACGTAAGCCAAATCCAGCATGGGGGTCACGTTGATTTCATCATACGCGGCGTTGTCTTCTTGAATTTTCATGGTTATTTTTTTGTGCTTGCTATGTGGATTTGTGCTTTATCAGGTATGTTGTTCAGCCAGTTTGGCGACAAACTCATCAACGAACACATGCATATCGGCGGTAATCACTTTGATACGACTGCCTAAGTAGTTGTAGCCAAACAAGGCCGGGATAGCGACAATCAATCCAGCAACGGTCGCCACCAGCGCCGCTGCAATGCCTGGGGCGATAGCATTGACATTAATTTCTCCGCTGGCGGCAATGGCGGCAAAGGTGATCATTACCCCGACCACTGTGCCGAGCAATCCGAGAAAAGGCCCGCCACTGATGGCGATAGTCAGCAATACCATCTGGGCATTCAGTTTTTGGAGCTCCCTGACAACCACTGCATCCATCGAGGCTTTTACCGCTGCCATTGAAGAAGCAGACAAAATTTGCGGATTAACTACGTCAGCACCTACCGCTTTTACAAAGCGCTTGTTCATTTCCTCGACACCCACATGGTAAATGCGGTATAGGGATGAGCCGGTGAAAGCGCCGTGGTTTTTAGTCAATGAGAACAACAAAGGTGATTCTTCATAATCCTTATCGTCTTCCGACTCTTTAGCATTCAAGGTTGCGATATCCTGTGTACCCAAGTGGTTGAATGCCTCTTCAAACTTACGGTTTTCACCGTGAATGCGGTTAATAACTATCGATTTAACTATCATCACCATCCAGCTAATCAGGCACATGATGCCAAGAATACCGATAATGACCCAACCATCCACCGTCACGTTATTGAGCGTAGACAAGACATAAGATTCATCGCCACCTTCGCTATCAGGTGTCGCGTCATCGCCATAGGTTAAAAGCCCTGAACCTGTACCTTGCATTTGAACGTCAAACTTGATGGCATTGGCATCGCGAGCAACCTTATAAACCCCAAATTGATCTAACGCCCCAGAAAAGCCTCTTCCGCCAGTTGCATCCGCACCAATCGTCATTTCGCCATTCAGATCCGCCAGTTTGACTGGAAAAAGACCTGACGCTATACCATCGAGATACAAGGCCAGGTTATCAGAGGTGGCGACAAGGGTTAGGTTATGCCATGCAGCGGGTGTAACAGCGGCTTGGCCGGTAAATTCCTGCGCTACGCCAGTCGCATCGGTGACTTGTAAAACGGGCATTTGTTCTTTTAACGACAGTGTAAAGCTGCTTGGTGAACCAGTTCTTTGAAAGACGACCGTGTCCTGCTGAGCCTGGTCTATTTTTAACCATGTAGATACCGTCCAACCAGCAGTGGGGGACATTTGTAAAGAAGGTGTGGCTGGAATACGGATAATCTGGCTGCCTTGAAATAACCCGGCACCGGCAATTAAACCGCCTTCACCGTTAGTGGCAGTAGATTCGGAAGGATTATTGGCATTAGCCGTCGCATCTTTAATACCACTTGCAGCAAACTGATAACTCAAAACTTGGTTGACATTGTAAGACCCCGGCATATCTTGTCCATCGACGGCTTCTGGATTGCCAAAATAGAGCCATACACTGGGTTCGGCGGCGGTAGCTACCGACTTAGGCAACTTAACCCAAATAAGCGCCATTTCGTTGATAGGGTCGAGTTTTTCGATATAGAACTTAAGTGGCGTGGTTTCGTCTTCAGCCAGTATGCGAATATCTTTACCTTGTTCAGCCAATTCCGCAAAAGACAAGAAATTGCCGGTATGTAAACGGATCAGCGCAAAGCTATCTTCAGGCACAGTAACGCCGTCTTTTTTAAGCTGCTGCACATCCAATGATATTTTTTTCTTAAAACCCCATTCATCACTCCACCACGCCGAAACAACGCTTGGAGCCGCTATTAGAAGAAGTAATAATAAAAACTTAAACCGTTTCATTTTTCAGGCTCATGGCAATTAATTCATTAGCTTATGAGTATCCCAAAATCTCATTACAACATTATTACAAATGTAAGTTTAAGATTTAATGCTTATATAAACTTGTATGCACATGCTCCCAAGTCACACTGCTCCAGATTGATTGGAAAAACCGCCTGGACGAGGCGATATAATCGCCCGATTTTTTTAATGCCACGTGAGAAACTGACCGTCGGAAATCGTGTCCTAACGCCCGCTAACCATCTGTAAATACATCCAATAGCTTCGCTGTTCCTGATGTATGCAATCAAGCACCAAAGCCAATCAACTCGACATTAATCCTGCCCAGTTTTTTGTTCTTTTTCTTATCATCATCCTTACCCAGGTCTGCCGACGCTTGCGCCATTTGACTAACGCTTGCAGACAAATTACTCACTCCTGTCAGTCCAGCAACAACACTGCCCGTCGAAGCCGCAGGTACACCGGTGCTGACACCACCCACTTGAATATTATTCGCACCCAAGACAGAAGTTGCAGAGATAGTGACATTATTGCCGCCAATACCGGCTTCACCCGCATCAACCACACCGCCTGGCGCAAACAACCCGACATCCCCCTGCTTGCCAGCACTGTAAATCGGTTTAGCAGTGCGGATACCGCTGCCGGAACTGGGGTTTGGAAATTCAACCACAAGATTGCCGTCATTATCAAAACCAAACACTGGCGGTGGTATAGAAATCGCTGATTTTGCGCCCCGCCCCGCATCGATATCGCCCCCTGAAGACCACAACATAATATTCCCGCCGCCCAGCGCAAACACGCGGGATTCGTTAACGGCAATATTATCTTTAACAAATGCGTTGATATTGCCCTCTTGGTTGGCGATGATGCCAAGAATGTCAGAAGTTTTATTTAAACCTGAAGGCGGCGATGCTAAACCGACGTTGATCCCCCCGCCCGGGGCAATCAGGTCAATGTTGCCGCCTGCAGTGGTTTTTATATTACTGAAGACCAAATTGATATCACCTTTCCAGGCATTGCCGGGATAAAGTGCGGCAATCGCATCAAAGCCCCGTACGTTACCTGCGGTTGGATCCCCGGCTGAAGCCGTACCGGTCTGATTGAGTTCACTGAACAAAATTTGATTGGTCAGGGTATTCAACTTGGGTTGTATAGCCAGATACTGATCGGGCTTAAGTTTGGCAAAGGCTTGCAAAGCCTGAGTTTCCGTTAAGGCATTATTATTGGTTAATTGCCTGACAAAACCGACAATTTCAGCCTTGATGTTCGCGATTACATCGGTGTATTGATTGCTTCTTAAAGCGTCCAGTTGCTTTTTCAACGCCGGATATTCTGCTTCATTAAGCTTTTTAAACTGGTCGTAAGCCGCTTTAGTGGTCAGTTTAGTGTTGCCGGTGCGGTTACGCATAAAGTCGGTCACCAATTGTTGCACCTTATTGAAGTTGCCTGCATATTTCAGCACATCCTGGTTCAATTTAGATACGCCCAAATAATTCGCGACACCGCCATTTAGCCCCGCCATAACGGTTATATTGGCACCGGTTTTTAACAAGTTTTTATAAGTCCCTCCAGCATTGCCAACGGTTACGATGCCATCTTTTGAACCCAGATCAATATTTCGCCCAGCCTGCACCAGCACATTGCCTTGCCCGGCGACCCTGATGGCATCGCCACTTCCCAAATCTAATACCCCCGTATTTTTATCACGCAGAGTCGGATAAGTAATATCCCGTGCTGCAGCAATAACCGTGGTATCTCCAGACGGATTGGCATGTTCCGTATTGACGCTGACATTCACAAGGTCATGCCCGCTACTGATGATCGCTTTTTTCCGTAGAGTAAGCGCCAGATCACGGATATCGCCTTGCTGGGTGATAAGCCTGACTGGCTCGGCATCACCGGCATGGATAGACTTGTTTTCGAGTGTCGCGCTCCCCCCTATTGCGTAGGCATTGGGTAGGCTGTTTGGATCATAATCCAGCATTGTTATGGCTCCTGACGCAGGGGCGGTAGCGTCAAATTGAGAATCTATGTTTTGTTTAGCCAAAATACTTAATTGCCCACGCTGCGACGGAAAAAGAGTCATTGTTGCGCCACCTCCCATTCTAAAATTACCGCCAAATGCGGTGGCAAACAGGGAGGCCGGGGAATATTGATAATAATTATTGCTTCGTAAATCCTCCCCTAGCAATGCCACCGACACGCCGCTTAACTTGATGTCCTCAGCCAAGGAACTTAAAGAAAGCGAGCTATCAGGACCGTAACTGTAAAAGCTGTGGCCGTGGTCAGCACCGCCAAGCACCAGGGGATCAGTAGGGGCATTGACATTGACGGCCTTAGCTGCATCGACAAATAATTGAGCATTGCCGCCCTGCAATAGTTGTGGACCATCGACTAAACCGAGGACGGTTCGTCTAAATACGAAAAACTCATCAAATACCGAGGCATTAGGGGCGTTGCTGCCCGTCACTGCGCCATCCGCATGGATGCTGCCTTTGCCTTGCGCCAGGTAATAAACCCCGCCCGCAACATTGCCTTCGGCATTAACGCGCAACTCACCACCGCCATTAATTTGCAGCTTGTTGGTCAACCAGGTCGTTACGCCATCGGCACTGACCGATTTCTCGCCAACTTGCTTGCCTGTGGTCGGCATCATGACGGCAAGATCGTTGATGTCATGTCCGGCATTAATCACGACTTTACCGCCCCCAAATGAGCCGACATTTTGATCGAATTTAATAAAATCGACCGCCCAGGCAGAAGCTTCTTTAGGGTAAGGAAGTAATGGATCAGCCCAGTTATTACCTTGGATACGCAACCAGTTGGGCACCTGATACCCTACAGGGTCGAAAAACACATTTTGACTAAGTGCGCCCTTGATGTCCCGCCCAACATTGATGACTAAATCACCGCCTGCCTGGGAATAGTCACCGCCATAGTATTGGGGTTGAGTAAAATCTGTCGCATTTGTAAAAGTGTCGCCCAACGTTCCATAAGGGTTGGTTGCACTGGCTTTTCCAGCATTGTAAAGCGACGTTTTATCGCCAAAGACCAGATTGCCGCTGGCAGCCAGCTCAATATCGCCGGTACCGGTGCGGATAACCGTGTTGACAATGGAAGGATCAGTGCTTGCGGCTGTGTTGGTAGCCAAGGTTATATTTTTGCCTTCGCCTGCGCCCGCAGCCACCACCGTTGTAGCATTGGCACTGGCTAAATCGGCACCTGCGGTCAGTTGGTAAGACCATGAATCATTGCTTTGCAATATATCTTTTACTTCGCCAGTGCTAGTATTGCCTCTTACAAAGCCGTCGGTTAGGGCATTTTCAAAACTTAAATTGCCGGTCGCCTTAATGGTTAACACCCCAGCCACATCGGGCTTACCTGATGCATCGGCATATTTCCATTCATTTAAATCCCAAAGATCTTTTAAGTTAAGATCGCCCTTGTAATCAATTTCAACGCCGGGGCGTAAGCGAATACCGCTGCCCAGCCTGTTGCTGACTTTCAGCAGGGTTGCGGCCGTCATGTAATCGTCAGTATCCTTTTTGATATCGTTGATGTTTGCGGTTAGGATCTGCCCCTGTACAGAAAAATTGGAATTGTCATATTTTCTGACCGCATCCCCGTAAAACCCACTAAATCCCTTTACAGTTCCGGCGATTGGATTTATGTCGATGTCATCAGAGCCTTTTCTTAACGCACGCAGTATGACTTTACCACCATTATCTTTGGCACTACCACTGACATCAATCAATGCGTCTTTATTTATCCGAATGCCGCTAAGTTTGTCTAGCAGATCGGAATTCGTTGATGACAGCAGCACATCGCCGCCTTTGGCGTTGGCTCCGGTACTTTTTGCGCTAACTACCGCACCACTCTGCAAGGTGATCGAGTCACCGGCAAACAGTTTTACTGAGCCGCCTTTTTCACCATCGGCAACCAGCTTACCTGCCAGGCTGATAGCGCCTTGGTCACTTGCCAGATTGATCTGGTTAGCGGTAATGCTATGACCGAATTGCTGGACAATATCTGCCTGACGCGAACGCAATGAAATTGAATCCGTCACGCCTGCTATCAGCAGGGTATCCATTAAGTTATCGAAACTGCTGTTGGCATTGAAGCCACCAACATCAAATGTCGCACTACCCGTTTTGGCACTCAGCTTCGCGCCTTTCAGTATCTCTACGTTTTGTTTGGGTGCCGCAAAAAATAATTTTCCACCAACCGCTTTGCCACCGCCGGTATCGGCGTTAATGCTGGAATTTTCTGCCAAGGTGATTTTACCAAGATCAGCCGTAGCATTAAATTTTCCGCCTGGCGTGTAAGCATAGGTATCGGCAAAGCCCACTTTGCGCCCCGCCAGATCGATGTCTGCTTGCGGCCCAACCAGGAGACTGCCTTTTAAACTGTACAAAGCCAAAGTACCGGAAGGCAATAAGGCTCTGGCGTTAAAATTGATGCTATCGGCAGTCACCTTGATAACGCCACCATAACTGGTTATATCAGGAATGATGGCATTGGCTATTTGCGTCATCTGTAGTTGATGACCCACCGCATTAATATCAAGCACGTTGCCGCCATTTGCAGTCAGGTAGCCCGATGTTAAAAACAAATCGGCATCGACAATTAACGAACCATTACCTACCGCAGTAAAACCTTTCGCAACCGTGATGGCGGCGGAATTAAAACCGTTAATGCCGACATTGCCGCTACCTTGGCTGTAGTTTTCAGCCGTTATCGCCAGTTTGCCAACCCCCGATCCATGCCCAATAACATCAGTGCCGGAGGTATTTTGCACCAGCAGATTATCTGCTTTGATGTTTACCGTTTGTTTGGCGCTACCATACCCGGAAAGTTCTGGGCTATTCATGACCAACCGCTTGAATGACAGAGGCTGTAATAACCCTGCACTGTCGCGCTTGCCTACGTCACCATAGAAGTTAATGCCGGTTTGACTGTTCAACAACAATTCATCTACGGTCAGGCTTGCTAATCTGTCATTGCTCAGATTGATTGCCCCCGCCGCCGACAAGCCGTTTACTTCGCCAATATTCATGGCATTGCCACCTAGATACAGGGAACCACTTTTCATCAGGATGTCGCCTGCCAATTCCGACGTGTGACTACCATCCAGCAGCATTGATTTGCTGGCACTGAGTTTTGCGCCTTTTTCAATTAACAAGTCGCCAGTAGCACCTTGGCTACCTGTCCTGCTCAATGTAATCTGCTTATCGGCAGATACCCGCAGTAACGCACCGTCCCCTTTGATATTGAACTGCTTGTCACCGGTATTGACTATGCCATCGGCAATTAGAGTCGCGTTATTTTTTACAATGACCTGACCGGTCGCAGCAGCAGCCAAGTCCGTCACATGAACTTGGGCATTGCTTTCAAAGCTGACTTGTTCCGCTGTAATATTGACCTCTGTCGCTTTAGACGTAGGGTTTATACTGCGCTCCCCTCCCAGCAACAGACTGCCAACATGCAGGTTAGTTAAATTGTCCGCCAACAGTTCAACTTCGCCCACGATCGGAGACGCGCTCAACGCTTTGACTATTTTTAGGCGATTGGCTGAAATATCCAAGCGCGCACCTTTGCCGCCAGATGAGGCTGATTTAATATCACCTTCCAGCGCCAATTTGGTTTGCACATCTTTGATAATAATCTGGCCGCTGTCATTGGGCAACAAAGGAACGCTGGTTTCCTTGGTAACGGCGGCGCGGGCAAAAAAGCTATTGGCGGTTTGCTCGTCGTATTTTGAATTTTTACGAATGTCAACACCGTTTTCCAATAGGAAACCGCTCCAACGCGCATCCCGTGCGCCGGTACCAGCAAGGCTACGGTAGCCAGCAACGGTGGGTATTCCGGCCTGATCATAGGTAGTGGTGCGTTGATCCTGAGTGTTGTTTTGCGGCGTGACCAGAAACGCACCCGGCAGCAAGGCATAATGCGATGGCAGTAAGGTATAAAAACCCGCCGCCAATTTATCCGTGCCACTCAAATAAATCTGGCTACCGACCCCTTCCGTAAATGATGCACTTTGGAAAGGATCATAAGGCGCGAGTGCCGAACCTAAGCTCGGAAGGATGGCAAAACCACCGTTGCGACCATAGGATATTTGATCATCCGCCAGTTGCAAGTAGTCATTATCACCACTCAGGCCTTTTTGAAACTCATAGGCCAACAAATCACCGCCGCCGGCGACATCGACCGTACTGCCTTTTGCCAGCGTCACTTTCGGTGCTGATAATACCAGTTTTTTCTCGGACGGCTGATTATATACAAGATTTATGCCATCTACCGGATAAAGCCAATCGGCACCGCTAAAAGTGGTCCCAAATGGCACCAGTTGCCCCGCGCCAGATACCGAGGTGATACTGCCTTTGCCTAGGGTTAAATCGGTTCCGGCAAGTAAATTGATATTCCCAAATGGTGCTTTTAAAATGCCGTTTTGTTGGATAAAAGGGGCTTTAAATGTCAAGTTGCCTGCCGCCGACAGAGGTGCAGCATCGGTATTGCCATTGCCCGTAACGGTGATTTTTCCGTTCGGGCTGTTTTCTACGGCAAAAGTGAAATTTGTCAGGGTGGAGGGATAAACCTGGCTGGCAGTGATGTTGATGTCAGCCGCCGACACCATTTTTCCGCTAAAGGGAGAGGTTTTGTCTGGGAAACCCGTACCAAAACCCTCAACAACACCATAATTCAACACGCCAACCGTCCGCAAGTCGTGGCTACTGTCAAGATTTATCGCTTTAAAGCCGTCCCAAAGTGATTCTCCACCCAATTCAGTCCATTTAGTATGGGCAGTAAACTGCGCTATTCCGCCGGATTGAGGTGATCGCGTTACACCATAATTGTTTGCGTAATCTTTTATATCGGTCGTCCCCGCCCTGAAGTATGCCGTATTCAAGTTAACAATGCCTTTGTCGGCGCTGCTTAATGGCTGCCAACCAATCGTGGGCGCATCAATATCAATCCGGGCTTTGGCAGCCAAATTGACATCACCTAAAAAATTGACGGCAGCATACTCGGAATTTATTGCTCCCCCAGTATCAGGGTTTATAGTTGTATCTCTAACAGACAAGCGCACATCGTCAAAGCCGCCACGGGTAATTTGCTCGCTGCTGATGGTGGTGGCTGCCGGAGTAGGAAACTGTGCGAGAAGGTCGTCACCAACAGACAAGCCATCACCAAACTGGATATTGTTCGGTAAAATTTTTGTGCTGTTTTGCCGTACATTAATCGCCACAGCTGTTGAATCTAATTGACTACTACCATTTAGGTGCAAATCCAAACGCCCACCACTGACTGATGCGCCGCCCGCCGTCGCTTTTAAACTGCCATCCAAGATGCCGACAGTAGAAGCAGACAGGCTTATTTTGCCGCCATTTGAAGCGACTGCCGTCGGGGCAACATTTAAACCGCTGGGGTTATCAGTCGGCAAATCAAGCGTAGTTTGGGTGCCGGACACATCAATCAGTGAACCTTGTTCCAGAACAAAGTTTGTTACATCGCCTTTCGTCAAGGTCACATTGCCGCCATCCAGTACGCTGCCGGTGCGTCTGCCTAGCGCATCGGGAGGATTCAGTACCGTAGTACCCTTTGCCAGTAACTGGCCGTGTTGGCCTAACCAAAAAGTGTCGAGAGAGTTCTTAGTACCACCCTCGCTAAAACCAGACAACGTAATATAACCCGCAGGCGCATCGATCACGCCATCTATATAGATTCTGCCACCTACCGAATTAAGGTTAATTTTTGCCTGCGGGTCTGCGGAAATTTTGCTGCCCGTTTCAAGGTTTATATTCGCAGCCGTTAAAGTCAAATCAACCGGCTTACGTAAATAATCCGGTAATGTTTCTACTGTGCTGAACGCGGCTAATGACCTGTCGCTTCCGCGTTGGCGATAATCCTGGTCCAACAACCAGTTTTGTTGCTTGAGCGACCAGGCGGTTTGCTTTGTTAATGTAACACTGCCGAATGTAAGATGACCAAAACTTTGCCCAGCATCCAAATCAAGATGCCCGTCGGTGATACCCAATTGCAGGGGCTTTGTGGTTTGTTGGTCGGCTGGTTCGGATGTATTGCCAATATTGATGATATTAAAAGTATTAATGCTTAAGCTGCCGCCCGATGATAAGCCATAAGCAGACAACGTGCCTTCCAAAGCCAGTCTTTGCGGTTCAACTGGCAACTGGAGATCCACTGGAACCAGCTGACCGCTGTCTAAGCTGATACTGCCAGCGGCTCCCGCCGTTAATTGCTGGTTTTGTGCTAACCAAGCACCGCCATCGGCCTTGATGGCTGAACCCTGCTGCAAATGAATACGCCCACCATCCAAAGTTTTTAAATTAACGCTGCCCGCATTTATCGCAACAGGCTCTTTGGGGATGGCATCCAACCCTAAGGCAAAATCATTGACCCAACGACCTGATACATTTAATTCCGCCCCTGCGGCAACATTAATGGGTGTATAAGCTGAAACAGTAGTCCCGTTAACATCAATGTAACCACTGGTTAGGGTAATGTTGCCCCCTGGGGCGTAGACATTGCCCTTAACGTCAATACCTCCGGCAGCTTTCAGCTCAAAAAGCCCACCGGAACTAGACTCGCCAAGAGCAGAACTCACGGAAGTCGCTCCACCGGGAACCAATGCCATGTTGGCATCTGATGCAATCTCGGCCTTACCTAACGTTTCGACCGTCAATTTTTGCAGCCCTGAACGGTTGATGGCTTCCGTGGACAGTACTAAATCGACTTTACCATCGTTGGTATCGGTAGGAAAAGACTCGTCAATACCAATATTCAAACCATTACCACGCGCCCGGAACAAAACATTCTGACCCAGTAGTAGGTCGGCGCTGGTGTTTATTGCACCATTTATAAAGTTAGTAGTGATAATCGATAATTCACCACCGTGAGGCATTGCCTCCAAATTGCGCTGATACAGACCGCTGGCAGCATTGGCAACCAAATCGCCATTCCAGGATACGGCGGGTGCTGTTACAGACAACCTACCGGCATCTAAGCCCTGCTGGTAAGCTTGTTCAAAGCGCCCCTCACCCAAGCCGCCGGTCTGCCACACATCGGTATAACCCCACTTATCATGGCGTTCCGTATACACGCCATAGATACCTTTATAATGTTGCCGTGGGTCGGCATCGGCGATGTCAACAATAGCACCATAATCGGTAATCAGCTTACTGGTATTAATGAAACCGGATTGGTAATTGATAATGCCGCCGGAAATATTGACGCTGGCACCGTTATTGAAAGCCACATAATCACCAGCAGTCAGACTAACGGTGCCGCCATTACCCAGACGTTCATCTATACCCCGTTCTATACGGGCTAAGCCGCCGGCAATATCAATAATGCCTTTATTGTCTTTGAATATTTTGTCACGGATGTCAACACGCACCGTTTGGCCTTTAAGAACCCCACCCTGCTGATAAGGGGAATTTCTAAGCTCATAGCTTTGCACAGGCACTTCGACCACATTGCGGGATACTGGTGCTGTTATGGTTTTACTGCCGGACACGTCAATGCTTGCGCCACTGTCCAGAACGATACGTCCTTCCTTATTAGTGAGATCATTAGGATTGCCAGTTGCCGTAATAAAGACTTTGCCGCCCGGAATGCCTATGGCGGAATTCGATTTCATATGCACGTTGTAGGCTATGGCTTCCAGATTTGAAACAGGCTGGCTATTTTGTGCAGTGCCGTCCACAGCCGTGGTGTTTTCGCTATCGGCGACAATCTGGGTTTTGCTGCCTGAGCCAAAGTTAATAGCGGATTGCGTACCTAACTTATCACCCAAATCTGCACTTCGCACGGTACTTAGATTACCTTTGCTTTCGCCTGATTCCTGAGCCAGCAGATGAATCGAACCCTTGATATTCACCGCTGTGGTCGCACTGACTAGGCCATCCTGATTAACCGCAAACCCCGCCAAGGTCACATCGCCCTGACGCGCTAGGATATTACCCAGTTTGCCGTTGGTCACTTCGCCGCCATTACCCACTTCAACCAATAAGCCAGCAGCAGCAGGGTTGTCTGCACCGGAGGTAGATTGCGTCAAATAAACCTTGTCTTTGCTGGCGACCAGGATGATTTGACCGTATTTGTCGGTACTTAAATTGCCATTGTTGGTAACTGTTGGCGCCGCCATAATAATGCGGCCCGCCTGACCGGCATGAATTTTGGCACCAGCCGCTATATTGATAGCAGAATTCGCCGAAGGTGTCCCTTCCAGCGAAGTCACACTGCCATCTATGGAACTAATGCCACCAGTACCATTGAATACGTCTTTATTAAAATCGAGTGTCGTAGCAACCAGGGTATTGGTATCAATAACTGAATCTTTGCCAAAGATAAAACCGTTTGAGTTGTAGAGATAAACTTGCCCATTGGCGTTCACTTTTCCCAAGATGGCGCTGGGATTAACATCGGCAATACGGTTTAACGCGATAGCCTGAGCATTGGGCTGATTGAAATTGACGGTGTTTTTGGTGCCGACATTGAAGCTGTTCCAGTTCAGCTCAGCGCGTTGAACTTTCTGTTGAATATTCATGACATTACCGGTCACGCTTTTCGTTGCTACACCCGCCGCAGCCCAGTTTTGGGCAGCCTGCGGCAACTCAGCATTGACTGGTAAAGCATGACTTAGCAGTGCACCACTCGCAATGGCAAGCCGAATACAAGCCGAAAGCGGTTTTAATCGAAACTCAACAAGGCTGTTGTTATTTTGCTTTGCGTCTTGTTTGTTAACCATAGAACACCCGACCGTAAAATGTACACACTTTAAACACATAAAACCTGGTTTTAACCAGCGCCAATCTCAGCCTTGCAAACTGATGTCAATCATGGGCGGTGCAAGGCAAAGAAACCTATCAGAATTCTGTCGCAATACTAAAATGCACTTTGGGATCACCTGAATTAATGGTGTTTATCCCCAACAACGGAAAACCGACATCCAGTACACCGCTTAAATATTTCCACATTTGCAAACGCAAACCAAAACCCACACTGGCGAGGGCGACATGTTTTTGCAGGCCTTGAGTTTTCTTGGACCAACCCATACCGCCATCGACAAATACCAAACCTTGCAGCTTGTTGATGTAATCCAACTTAATCGGTGCCAAACGTGGCGACCTGAATTCCATGGAGGCAGTAAAGCCGTCATCCGCCAAGGCTTGGGTTTCAAAATAACCGCGTACCGATTGCATACCGCCTAGAGAAAATTGCTCATTAGGTATCAAAGGCGAATCGGCAAGCTGTCCGGTTACTCGGCTGGCAAGCTCCACGCCCCAGGGCAAGTCGTAATTGACCTGGGTCTCTGCCGTTAAATACGCATAATTTGAACGGGATTTGAAATGCTTGTTATCGAAATCTTCCGGCGTACTGGACGCCAGACCACGTACGGCAAAATGTGCACCCAGATTGAATGCGGCGCGAAAGTTTTTATCAATAAGCGACGCGTCATATTGCGCCAGAAAGGGCAAATAATGGATGGGGGTGATAACTTTTTTGCCTTGATCGACAAGGTTAATGTTTTCTTTAAAATCTTTGTAGTCTGCGCCAACCGTGAAACTGTGCGAATAATCACCCAATCCCGGCAGCGGTTTTATCAAGCGAATACCATAAATTTCGCCAATACCGATAACATTCGAATTACCGACCTGAGCAATTTGTGCCTTAGAGGAGGAACTGACCGCATACAAAGCCAGTTTGGCATCCAACGCCGGGACAGGCAGGGCATAGGTACCTGCCCACACTTGGACTTCCTGGCTTTCTTCCGGCGATACCTGAAACATCAAAGAAGCACTGTGCATTTTTTGCCATAGATTATCGTAATGCAGCGAAGAAACCAGCCTGAGCCGACTGGTCGCTGCGGTATTGCGGCCATTTAATTCAAGCCGCCCGTGCAAAGGCAGCTCGTCTTTAACATTAAGATCCACTTCCAGGGTACCGGGCGTATCGCCAGCACGTAGCACAGGTGCGATGCGCCGGTCTTCGCTTTGGACACCCAGTTTATCAATCTGTTCTTGCATCACGGTCATATTGGGTACTTTGCCGACCGCCAACTCCGGCACCCCGGCTTTAATTTTGTTTAAGGAAAAATACCGCGAGCCCTTAACCCGTAACCGCGACACTTTGCCTTCAATGACATCCAGATAAACAATACCATTTTCGACATCCTGCTCAGGTATATCGACCAATACGGTTTGGTAGCCTTTGTCGTGATACAGGCTTTCCAAGGCTTTTTGGGCGCTGACGACCGTATCAATGGTTTTTTTAGGCCCTAAAAAGGGATACACAACCCGTTCCACCAACGTCCCTTTCAACAAGGTATTGCCTTTGACCCGCAACTCCAGCAAATCGAAGCTGGCGTTTTCTGGAGCTTCCTGATCTTTCGTTTCAACTTGACCTTTCGGAACTGCTGGAGGACTGCTTTGAGCGGACGTTTCCGGTTCCATGCCATACAGTAAATGAGGCAGCAACATAAACAACACCAGTATCAAGTGCTGAACGATTCCGTTCCTCAGGTCAAATTGACGGTTTAACATGTTCTATTTTTTATATCAGTGTTAAATTGATGCCAGTAGCTTTTGTTAATTCGATCTTTTATGTTTGAACCGTCGCACCCACAGGACGCAGAAGTTAAAACCCATAAGGCCGAATATCTTTGGAGAGTGCCGCCGTATAAATTACCTGTATTCCATTTCTTAAAGCACAAGAGACCAAAATAAGCATTCTATAAGCTATTGGCCGCTACATGGTCGGTCAGTGTAGTCAATGAATGTGACTTTTTTATGACAATAGCGGAAATGAGAAGCCGAGACGGGAGGCTGGAAAGCCTTATAGATCCGGCCTTTTAAAGTTTGAAGTGGTTGTGATACCCTTCGGCTTCGCTCAGGGAACGCAGCGTTAACGTACCCTGAGCGAAGCCGAAGGGAAATTAAACTTCATAAGGCCGGATCAATAAAAGACACCAGGCCAATCGCCCGAAAACGATTGACCTGGTTGATTGGATGTAATCCTTTACCTATTTACCTTAGCTGCGATTGAGCTTAAGGGCATTTTCTCAAAGGCGCGTTAGCAGCTTTGCCGCTACGTGTGAACTTGTTGACATACAGTGAACCTGTGCAAGCGCCAGGTACTGTTTGGAAGCCCGCTTGACCATGTGACAACTGGTTTGAAGTCGCTACATCCAGTGCTTGTACGACAGGTGTGACACCTGTTTGGGCAATCACTTGACTAACACCTGTTTTTACGTCAAGCGGTCTGGTATTGTAATAGGCGGTGTTGTAGTTATAAGTGAATTCATACCAATCCTTGTAGGTACCGGCATTGACGTTAGCCAAGGTTGGTGCAACGTTATCCACTTTTACAAAACGCCATGCGATAGCATTATTAGCATTTGCGTCAGTACTTTGAATACCAACAGCAAACTTAGCGCCGTAGATATTGTTGAACGCAGTGCCTACAGTGTTAGTGCCTGCAGACAACTCTGCCAAACATTCTGAAACCTGACCCGCAGTACTCAACTGATGAACCGAAGCAAACGCAGCAGACTCAGGTGCGAACACAGGCACAGCAGCCAATTCAGAAGCTGGAGCAGCACGTTGAGGGGCTGCGCCTACTGTTGGATAGTTGTAGAAATATTGCGCGAATTGGGCACCGGTACCTGAACCGTTAACCCTGCGGCAAATGTGTACATGTGATGCGGCCAAGCCTGGAATAGCGGTTGACCATAACGCGGTATTGCCAGCAAAGATCGTCTTAATTTGCGCAGTAGTCAGGCTGGGCTGGTTAGCCGCCAACTCACTGCCCGCAGGCTTACCCTGCAAGGTTTGCAGCGCGTTACGCAAGTTTAACGAGACCGTAACACCAAAAGTCTGGGAAACAGCTGGTTTGACTGTTAACAAAGCAACCTGAGCTGCTGTAACTGGCTGGAAACCCGCTGGCGTGTTAGTGCCTCTGAATGTAGCAGGATCGACATCAGATACGCCAAAATCAGGCTTCTTTGGGTTTTTGAATGCTGCATTTACCGTTGTGCCTGTGGTGTAGTAGCCGCATGTCAGTGTAGTTAAGAAACCAACCGGCGCACTGGCAGCACAAGTGACACCTTTTACCTTCATGAAGTCTACAAGGGCACCATTTATCAGCGGGTTAACACCAATCGCGGAACCGCCTAAGCTACGTTTGTATAGCGCCAGATAAGGTTTTACGCCTGCAGCAGTAAGCCTTGCAGCGGTTTGGCAAAGATAGACGTTTTGGTCTTTACCGCCACCGTTATCTTTGTATTTATAAATTGTGGTATTGGGCACACACAATTGATTGGTGTCAGGAACTGACTGGTTAGTCAACAAACCCTCAATGAATGCCAATGGCGCTGAAGCACCTGACAAATGAATTTCTGTGGTGACTGACTCATCAATAGTCGTACCGCTAAAAGTTACAGCTTGCGCTGCACCCGTAAATAATGCAGCAGAAAACGCTACACCTAACATTAATTTTTTCATAATTTCCTCGATGGTAGAGCTAAAAATTTCTGTGATTTGCGCCATGAAGCTTTACTAAAGCCATAACACACATATCAGGGTGGTTTAAATGCAACTGATAAAAATGATCTTTGGGGTTAAATCACTCTTAACCAGTTACACCAAAACCGATGCGAATTCTTTCATAATTACCTAGATGGAATGATGACAAGTTGATTAAGATTTAAGGTAATGTGCCACGTTTGTACTACATTTATTATTGCCTCCATTTTGTCTATTAGCGCGATCAACCTATGGACAATGGGAGCGCATTTGCCCGAATCGTTCTAAATTCAATACTGTCAAGTTTCTGTCATATTTCAGACTTATGATTGTCTTCCAACCGACCATTCTCTGAAAAACATTTCTAAAGGACTAGCATTGAAGGAATTAAATGAAATGATTTCGCTGCGGTTGCTTGATTGCGACCGAACTGATATACAAGCCATCGCTAGCCGTCTTTTTGTAAGAGAATCAGATATTTACCGCTTTACCATCAGCTTCTTTCTTAATCGATTTAGCTGCTTACTCGACCCAAGTTGTACAGGAAGTGATTTACTGTTGCCACTGTGTGAAATTCGGGCCGAAATCAATCACACGCTGGGTCTAAAAAAAATTCAGTTGGAAAAAATTATTAACGGCAATATTTTGGACGCTGACAAATATGTTGCAATGTCTGATGTTGAATTACTATTGATGCCTCAGCGCAATCTTAGGCAACGGCTGAGTAAATTGATGGAGGTCTCGACCAGCAGCGTTGATGTTGAAGAATGTTTAAAAGATTATTTAATAGCAAAATATAACTTGTATCCCGCAAAAATATTAGGAACGTATCCCGTAATTGTTGATGCCGTAAATTAACGCGATTGCTTCATTATTGTTTTGAAACAAGAGCCAAAACCCAGCCAATTTGATCACCACTCGAAAGCGGTCAATCCGGAAAACCTTCCCTTCTGATACTCATTGATCCTGGTCATGACATTGACCAGCGCATCAATTGCCTCAAGGACATAAGAGCCTTTGTTCAGCATGATGCAATCTGCGCGGGCAGCTATGGCCATATCAGAAAATTCTGGAATTGATCTCATCCCTTTTTTTGCAATGGCTTCCGACACTTGAGTTGCTGATATTACCGGCACATGCGCCGCTTCACACAAACCAAGTATCTCTTCTTGGATCCCCGGCAACCTCGCGCCATCCAGCACCATGTCAGGCTCGCTCCAGGCATTCATAATGCCAAGCGAATGACGGCCAATAGTCCCTAACAATACATCAGGTAAATTTTTTACGGCTTTTTTGGTTTCAATTCTGGCAATAATCGGCAATTTTGATGCCTTTCTTTTTTCCAATTCGGACATTAAACACTCCATCTCAGCAAGTGTTTCGGTCGATGAAGAACAGACCATATCCGCGTATTCGCAAACAAAATCCAAGTCAGTCAAATCTTTTTTACTCAAGGGCGGCAAGCCAAGCTCAGTTTCAGGAAAAATAATGCTTTTATCGCTATGGATCTTGATGCCTCCGTGTTTTGCGACAGTAATCCGCAACAAGGCGCCTTGATCATTAATATTTTCCACGACCGCACCGAGTTTACCGCTGTCAATCCAAACGGGATGACCAACCTCCAACTTGGTTAAAACTTTAGAAAGCGTACATCCAATATGCGCGGGCTGCACCAAAACCCCGGTGGCCGAGTATTCGGCGGGCTTTCCCAAAAAATGGTTTGCTGTTAACAATAGCAGATCATCTTTCTTTAAACGTATAACCAAAGGTTCGCCATCAAATTTACCAAGCTTGTAAGCGGCACGCGTATTTTTATTCTCTAATTTTTCAGAGGTCAGCAACCGTAACGGACTTCCTGAAACGAGATAAGCAGATTTTTCACAACTGACTAACCAGTCATTGCAGGAAAGTGCTTTCTCCACTTTTAGATAACGCTGTTTTTCCTGATTATCAATAAATCCCAGAAACATACCCGGAGCGAGTTTCTTGTGCAAGTCCTTAAAGATAGGTATTCTGAACAATGAAGTTTCAGTGGGTGCATTTTTCAAATCAACGGTTAAAATCAAATAGCCTGACGCAATCGTTTTGCCAGCCCGGTCTTTTTTGACCTTAACATGATGGACAGGGGCTTCCAGCGCGATGGCACCCGTCCGTATCTTATGGCCTGCCAACTCCATCATGATGCGGCAAGTTTGTCCTGTCTCAGTTTCTGCTTTACGGACATTACCAATAATCCCCTGCCAAACCTTGCTGTCATCATGTATGCAATTGATGCGGGCGCAGGTCATGCCTTTTTTAAGCAAGTTAATTATAAGTGCATAATTCCACGCTGCTTCAGAACCCAAAGTGACCATGACACGGGCTTTAGCATGATCATGAAAAGACCCCAATAAGTTTGTACAATGTTGATCTAAAAGTTGTTGCCCAGAACTATGCCCAAACTTGTGCGGATTTTTTTTAGGCTGATAGCCTATACAGGTGGCTCGTGACAGTAAATCTATCAGTGAATCTAAGGTTGCCAATACTGATACTTCCGCATAGCCCAGGGAAGGTATTCCAGCGTTGACGAGCCTCTCATGCAACAACCGAAAATCAAATTGCCTTAACGCAAGGTAATGAGCCAAGTTAAATGCGCTTTTTGAAAATAAGCCAGAATGAAAATGCTGTTGATATTTTTGCAAACTCTGGCTCGTATGGACTTGAATCTTCTCACGCAAGCTGATCAGCTCGACAAGAATTTGTTTCAATGTATCTGCAAAAGGATCCTCGGTGATTTTATGAGCCGTTGCCATACTTCTAGGAATAATGTTTAAAAACCTTGGGCAGGTTAATTAAAAAATATTACAAGTGTGTGAAAAATTGATGACCGCCAGTTCATCATTGGTCAAATCATTTCAGCCCGTGGTACGAAAAGTCAAAAAAACCATTTCTAATGACCAGCGAAAAATCTATATCGTTTTCTGTTAACGGAACACAGGTTATTTTTCTATTTAGTTTTTTAATATGTTGTAAGCAATAGTCATATCGCCTTGTCAGTGCCTATCGATTGCGTATTGTAGACAGTTTCAATCCACGCGCCCGCGGGGGGCGCGACTGGCATCTAAAACCTACCACACATACCGGGCTGTTTCAATCCACGCGCCCGCGCGGGGGGCGCGACCGGAAATCTGGATGTTAACGGAGGGCATATGAAGTTTCAATCCACGCGCCCGCGGGGGGCGCGACCCCATGCCGACAGGGAAAATGCTTACCGTGAAGTTTCAATCCACGCGCCCGCGGGGGGCGCGACAATTTGCCGCCAATTTTTTTGTAGGCCGTTTGGAAGTTTCAATCCACGCGCCCGCGGGGGGCGCGACGTTAACTCAAACCAGCAACCAAAGATTGAACAAGTTTCAATCCACGCGCCCGCGGGGGGCGCGACTGGTACTGGTGGTACTGACGGTGGTTCTGGTGGTTTCAATCCACGCGCCCGCGGGGGGCGCGACCGGGTGATACGGATGCTTTGTTATCTCGTGATGTTTCAATCCACGCGCCCGCGGGGGGCGCGACGGCATAACATGGCATTTGAACTTTACACCACAGTTTCAATCCACGCGCCCGCGGGGGGCGCGACGATGGCAATTATGCGGCTGGCTATACTTCCAGCGTTTCAATCCACGCGCCCGCGGGGGGCGCGACCACTACTCCCTCAACATCCAATGCGGCGACTTCGTTTCAATCCACGCGCCCGCGGGGGGCGCGACGATATTCGCGGCAACCGCCGCCGGGGTTAACAGTTTCAATCCACGCGCCCGCGGGGGGCGCGACCTTGATTGTGTATTGATTAAGCAACAAAAGTAGTTTCAATCCACGCGCCCGCGGGGGGCGCGACAACTTAATTGATTTATATTTAGTATCGATACTAAGTTTCAATCCACGCGCCCGCGGGGGGCGCGACGCATAGGCAACAAGACAGAGATTATAAACATTAGTTTCAATCCACGCGCCCGCGGGGGGCGCGACTCGAAAACGTGCATATCAAAGCCAATAACCCGGTTTCAATCCACGCGCCCGCGGGGGGCGCGACCACTAGAGCTACTAGAGTTTATAACACCCGAAGTTTCAATCCACGCGCCCGCGGGGGGCGCGACATGCCATTTACTGGGGAAGCAAAGGCATTATACGTTTCAATCCACGCGCCCGCGGGGGGCGCGACTCGGGTTAGGCCCGCGCTGGCACGACCTGGTTGTTTCAATCCACGCGCCCGCGGGGGGCGCGACTTACAAGACAAGTATTATTCAGGTGATATTGACGTTTCAATCCACGCGCCCGCGGGGGGCGCGACGATAAGTTACTAATTGTTAAGTTAATATCTTGGTTTCAATCCACGCGCCCGCGGGGGGCGCGACGGTGATTGTCGGTATATTTGACTTCCCAACCCGTTTCAATCCACGCGCCCGCGGGGGGCGCGACTTGTAAATTTAAGAAACGCAAATTTCACCAGTGTTTCAATCCACGCGCCCGCGGGGGGCGCGACCTCCGGCTGTCCAAAGTGTTCTGTATGTTTTTGTTTCAATCCACGCGCCCGCGGGGGGCGCGACGTGCCAATAACCAACGTTGATGGTCATGTTGTTGGTTTCAATCCACGCGCCCGCGGGGGGCGCGACAAAGGCCATTGATGACGCTTTAAGGGCGCAACAGGTTTCAATCCACGCGCCCGCGGGGGGCGCGACACCTCATTATCATGCCATGACCCGGCTTGTGCAGTTTCAATCCACGCGCCCGCGGGGGGCGCGACGATAAGCCTTACCCCGACAACCATTACGAAGGCGTTTCAATCCACGCGCCCGCGGGGGGCGCGACTTAACGGCCAGTATTCAACAACAAAACTGTAAGGTTTCAATCCACGCGCCCGCGGGGGGCGCGACCCCTTTCCAATTCCAACACCACCCTGTGATGTCGTTTCAATCCACGCGCCCGCGGGGGGCGCGACAACAGGTTTTTACCATAAAGAGTTGGCAGGGAAAGTTTCAATCCACGCGCCCGCGGGGGGCGCGACAACATGTGCTATGGTTTCATCATCAATATCTTCGTTTCAATCCACGCGCCCGCGGGGGGCGCGACACTAGACTGACAAAATCCCATGAATGACAATGGTTTCAATCCACGCGCCCGCGGGGGGCGCGACCTGCTGCAATCGGTGTAACCGTTCGTTCAGTTGTTTCAATCCACGCGCCCGCGGGGGGCGCGACGTAGATTTTTGTGTGATAACGTGGTATAATCAGGTTTCAATCCACGCGCCCGCGGGGGGCGCGACAGCTTAAATAGCACGTTATTTATTTGCTATTTGTTTCAATCCACGCGCCCGCGGGGGGCGCGACAGCTTAAATAGCACGTTATTTATTTGCTATTTGTTTCAATCCACGCGCCCGCGGGGGGCGCGACTATTGAGGATCAACGATGGTTTATTGCTACGACGTTTCAATCCACGCGCCCGCGGGGGGCGCGACGGCATTTGCTTAATCGTTTGAATTTAGGGCTTAAATCGCCTTTGTTATGCGAATCGATCAATACAAATGCCATGAGCATTTTAGTTTATAACGATGAAAATAAAAACTTTTTAAAAAACAACAATATGATGGAGTTGCGGATGATGGCGGAAAACCATGTCCGCTAGGGGTTCGCACGGCGTTGGTCAAACCAGCAACAAGCCGTTTAAATCGAGGTTTTTTTTGGCGCCGATGTGTTCGACTTTGCGCTCCCAGTTGTTACCCAGATAATAACAACGCAGGCTGTCTTCCTTTTCATCCATAATTTTTATCAGGTTGTCTTTCAATAAAGTCCACTGCGCCATGTCCACTTCAATTTCGAACACCGAATACTGTACCCGCTGCCCAAAAACTTGGCATTGCCGGGCGATTTTCCGTAGCCGTTTTGGGCCGCCTTCGTCTTTAAAACTGACATCGTACGTCACTAATATCATCATCGCGTTATCCTCTTATTTCCACAAAAACGGCACATAACTGTCGCAATCGCCGCGCAGGTGCCGCGCCAGTATTTGCGCTTGCAGCCAAGGCAATAAGCCTATCGGCACAGATTCCTCAAACCAGGGGTGCATTAAGGTATCTTGCTTACGGTCTTGCCAAGCGGCCAACAAGGTTTTACGCGGCTCTTCTTTTAATGTCACCGAGCCATTCGGCCAAGTCTCAAAATCCTTGATGCCCAGTTGTTTTTTGTTGATTAATGATAAGACAAACCGATCCGCCATTGGCCTAAGTTCTTCAGCTAAATCTAACGCCAACGACGGCCTGCCGCTCCGCAACTGGTGCAGGAAGCCACTCGCCGGATCAAGCCCGGTGGTTTCCAATGCCGACCGACAATCATGGGTGAGCAATGTGTACACAAATGACAACAAAGCATTCACTGGGTCGGTGGGCGGCCTACGTCTGCGGACATCAAAGGTGAAGTCAGCTTGTCTTATGAGATGTTGGAAAACGCCAAAATAAACTTGAGCCGCTTCGCCTTCACGCCCCATCAGAGTATCAATCGCGTTGCAACCGTCAAGTTGCGCCAAACAACGGGTTAAACGTTTTTCCGCCGTGGCTAGTTCCGCCAGTGCGGATGCCATATCAGTTTGGTCACCATAATCTCGAAGATAACGCCGGATAACATAACGCTGGTTGAACAACTTTCCTGCCAACATCGTCCGGGCAATCGAAATACTTTGTTCAATATTCGCTCCCGTTAAATGTTGGGTGCGCCTGAGAAGCACGTTGCCGCTGACCGGGCCTTCTACCCGTGCCAAAAATTTTCCGAATTGGTTAAGGTAAGTAATGGTGATGGCGTTTTCGGTGCAGTGCGCCATCAAATAGGGCGAGATACTGACTTGCCCAAAACACACCAAGCCTTGCAATTTGTGGATGGGTATTCGCGCCTTGGTTTCTTTTTCAACTTTTAACACGAGGTTGTCATTGTCTTTGTGCAGCCAAGAATTTTGGGTTTGAACATAGATAACATTTCGCAATGGACGCATGGTTAATCCTGTGCTAGCTGTTGGGCAAGCCATTTAGCCGCAGATTTGCCGAAATCTTGCGGATGACATTGGTCAAATAGCGAGCAATTACCGCATTTTTTGGCTTGATACTGGGCTTTCGGGGTGACTTTTGTTTGGAGAATAGTTCGGCACGCCAGAATGCTTTGCTGAGTTAAAGTACGCAATTCGTTATCAAACAGCACAGTTTGCCGACGGCGTACTTCCCCGTAAAACAATGCACCCTCTTGGACAGTTACGTTTTCCATATCTTCCAGACATAAGGCTTGGGCGCACAGTTGCACTTCATCGGCGCGGTGCGCTTTGGGCTTGCCGCGCTTGTATTCGACCGGATAGGGCAAGTCTTGCCCATCCGGTTGAGTGTGGTATTCGACCACATCGGCAACGCCTTCGATGCCCAGCTCGGCATGAGACACCCTCAATGCGCGGACGGTGCGTATGTCGCCGCGCTTTTCTTGCTCGGCCTGATTAACGCGCCGATGCAACACCTGCCCTTCCGCCGTAAACTGGTTTTCAATCCAGATGTCTTCCAGTTCGATCAGGGCAAATTGCCGTGGGCAAAAGAGGTAGTGTTGTAGGCTTGATAGGTAGATGGGTTCAAGTGGGTGCATCAAAAGCCATCGATTTCTTCTGGGTCTAAACCGTCAAGTCGTTTTAATTCAAAACTACCATCGGCATTGACAGCCAAAGAACCATGCACCTTGGCAGACGAGTATTGGCCCGCTTTGGAATTGTGTTGCCACCAAATAACCTTGCTCACCGCCATCGAACCTTCTGGCCTTGCAGATGAAGCATCACCTTCAAACAGTTTGGGCAAGATGGCTTTGATGTTGTCAGCATCAGCATCGCTAAATCCGGTTTTATCGGCCAATTGCGGTGTCATTGCGCCGTAAACCACATAAACGGCACTGTCCACGCGGTGCTTCATACCCATTGTGTCCGAGCCTTTTTTAGTGCCGTCGCCTTCACTATTCACACTTTTGGTGATTTGAGTGCTGGTGATACTGACAGGTTCATGACTAAACGCGGATTGAATGGTCACAGGGCCTCTAATGGCAATAGAAACACCTGCCGCATCGCCCTCTTTGCCGAATGCAAACACTTGACCAAAGGCGCGGACATCCAGCCATTTGGCACATACTTTCTTAGCAATTTCATCTTTGGTGTTATCTTTGCTTGGCTTAAAGGCGTTTTTGCCAAGCCCATATTCGTCAGATTCAGCCCTTGCTTTAAGGCTAACCATACCATCGGTTTTTTTCTCATCCGATTGCACAAAAATGGCATGGCCTGCGGTTTGCAAACGATCACGCATCTTGCGCTTTAAGCAAACATCGGTAATTTCACCAAAGCCGTCATAGTCGGTACGGGGACGGTTGCCATTGAGTGGGTCGCCGTTGGGGTTGGCATTTTTTACGCTGAAGATAATGGCAAAATCTATTTTATGGCTTAAGGCACTCATTCGGTATCTCCTTGTGATGTTGTATCGTCTATTGTTTCGGCTTCAGTTTTGGTTCTAAACTTTTGACGTTGGCAGTGGTAAGCCAATAAAAACTCACCTGATAAGGCTTCTTTACGGCTAAAGTCATCGTGCTGAAACAATCCCAAAATGACATCCATTTCTTTTAGTTGGTTGGTTAAAAATCCTGCGCGGGATACACGTAAACGCTGCATGTAAGGCTGTAACGCTAATTCAATGGTTCGCCACGTTTCAAAAGGGCGATCAGCAAAGCGTTGCATTAAACGGGCGGCAGTAGTGGATCGGTTTTCTCCGCTTATGCCTAATGCAACTTCTTCGATACGTTCGGCAATGGCTAAGAGCCGCCCGTACAGGTAATCGCGTGAATGGTAGTTTTCTTCAAGTGCCATGACATAGTTTCTCCGTTGGGTTAAATTGGGGTGGCGTTGGTAATAGCCTTTGTACAGCGCACAAGCGATGCTTACGTTTTTTTCCCATAACCACTGTTCATCGCTCGCATAGCTGACTCGATTAGTTGCTTTTCGTACGCAGCTCATGAGCAAATCCAGTGGAAACGGCTGACCATCAATAATGCAGGGCATTAGACGCTCAATGACTTTTTTCTTGAGGTTATCGGCGACATTTTCACCGTAGGCCGCCTTGGTTATATCTCTGGGTACAGGGGAGCTGACCGGCCAAATCACTTTGGTTTTGGGCTTTTTGCCGTCAATACTGGGAAGCTCTTTTGTATGGCGTTGCGCCCAAGCAAATTGGTTATGCCACGCTTCCAAGCGATTGAGGAATTCGGCGCTGAACATTTCCCGATAGTAGAGGATGCCCATGCGACCCGGCGTAGCCGAATCAATGCCCATGATGATGATTTGCTCAGTAGGGCTTAATTTGGCAGCGTAACCTGCCATGTATTTTTTGAGTTTCTGCGCGTAGGATTCGCCTAGATCAATTGTGTGGTCTGGGGTCGTTTGAGATTCTTGATTTACAGGCTCATCGACAACATCCAAGTTGTATTCATCGCCACTCAATAACGACCAAGCATCCGTCAACGGCTCAGGAATCGGCTTACCTGATACCGCCCATGACACACAAGCTTGGTCGCTATTTTTGAAGCCTTGCCTGGAAATCAACCAACGTAGTGCATTATGGGCTTTTTGGGAAACGTCAAAACCTATTCCACACGCTTGTTTCTCATCTAAAAACCGGCCTCTGTAGGTATAGCCACTGGAGTCATTAGCAGAAATCAGTTTAGCGCCATCACCAGAGTGGCGTATTTTTTTAGGATGATTAACCCCCAGCGATTGATTTTCTCCTGTTATGAAGCATAGCCCCATATCACTACTGTTTGAGGTGTCGTACGCAATCCAACTGTCTTGTATGGTCTTATCTTTCCACGTTGCGTCGTTAGGGTCGGAATCTTTTTGTACAGTCCAACAGACCAGAGCAGAACCCTGATCTAACTTACCTTTGTCTTTGGGCAGAACCTTAAATAAGGCGGGCTGTTCGTCATCACTACTCCATTCGGTCAACAGTTTATTGTTAGTATCAACAAATAAAATATGTTGCGCTATCAAATCGGCAATCACAGTGCCTTTTTTAATATAACGATAAACGGCTTTTACTTTATCGTGCGTATATTCAGACTCGCACCACGCCTGCAATTGTTTTTTATAACCTTCAAAATACGGTTTTTTCTGCCCGCCAAAACTTTCATAATCTTGGGCAACATATTGTATTTTATCGGCAAGCGGATGTGGCTCTTCACCACTGGTACGACTGGCTGAGCTTTCTGTTGCCGGTAAAACTATCTGTGTTTTTTCCAATACAGATGCGCCCCTAAAATTACCTTCACCATCAATAACAATATTGATATGGGCATTTTGAACCGTGTGGCTGGTTGGCATCAACCGTTTTTCTATGGGTAAATCAAGTAAAACACCGGCTTCATAAGTTTGATACAACTTTTCCATCCAGCTCATAACTGTGCCTCTTCGTGTTCGACAGCCAATAGGTTTTCACCTAAGCCGAATTTTTTCGGCATCATGTCCCGAACCAGACGGCGAACTTCACAATCTTCAGGGCGCGGGAATTCTAGAATGCCTTTTTTAAGCGTTGCCTGCCAAAACTGACTATGTAGCTCGTCAACGCCGGATTCATCAGGATAGGCAAAACTATGGAACATCAAGCCAAACGCCAATTCTTCAATGGCATCGTAAGCGCCTTCACCCGCGCCAAATTCGCACGGCTCGATATAGCCTTGGCAATCGCGTGTACCTAAAAAAATATCCTGCCTGCCACCTTTTTCTAAAGTGCGCTTGAGGATGGCGTAATGTTTGCCGTCAATGCGGTCTGCCGCCAGTTCAGGGCGGTGTTCGTTCCATTCAAAATGCGCTTCAACTTGGTATTCGACATCGCGCAAGAAGGTGTAAATCGCCAAGCTGTTACCGCCGCCCCAAACTAAAGGCTTAGTGCCTTTGGTTTGGGTGCGTAAGGGTTTTATCACGCGCACTTTATCGACATACCAAATAAGCGTCGGCTTCCAATAAATGGATTTCAATACGCCTTTGATGGCTTCGTAGGTCGGTAGGTGATAGGAACACTTTTCGCCGCCAACCTTGGTGATGGGATCAGTAAATAACGCATACTTGCCCCACAATCGAAAACTAATGCTGTTTTTCACGGATTACCCTCCTTAGGGCATAATTTTTATAAATCAAAAAACTCGAATTTACCAACAACCTCAGTAGATAACCCAAACTCGTCGCTGTAATAGCGCTCATTCAGGTAATACACGCCTTCGCCTTGAATTTCACAGACAGCCTCTTGCTCTTTTAATTTTTGCCAAACATTGGGGAAAACATTAACGCTGTATTTTTGGGCTTGTTTTAAACTTTGGTAATAGCTTTTAGCATTGAAATCTTTCGAGATTCCGCAGAGCGTTGTAATCAGGTTTTTCCCATGTCCGTAGGGAACGATAACGGATTGGGTAGGTGCATCTATGGCTTTAAACGCATTGCCAGCGGTCATAAACGATTGTTTTAATTGTAGTTGTGCTTTCGAACCTGTGTTGGATTTATTTTCACTGAGTAAATTTAACAGCGAATCATCCCGTCCAACTTGTTTGGCATTCAGTGGATAGGCCATTTGATCGGCGCGTTCATAAAAATAATATTTGAAATACAACGCCATAACCTCTGGATCAAGCAAGGATTTGCCTTTGAGTTCACTAAAAACACGACTGGTTTTTTCCTGCCCTACTTTGATGTCGATGAGTTGATTAATGGTCTCATTTGCCGGATTGACGACATGTACAGTCGCTGTGTCCAGACGACCATTCCTATTGCATCGCCCCGCCGCTTGGGCTATTGAATCCAAACCAGCCAGAAAACGGATTACACTGGCAAAATCAATATCAACACCCGCTTCAATTAGCTGGGTACTGAAGCATAAGACCGGTTGCTGGTTAGTTAATCGCTCCCGCATCCTTTGAAAAAGTTCGCTTCGATGCGTGGAACATTGGTTGGTGCTTAAATGAAATAGGCTGGCCTTATCAACCGATTTTGAACAATTAATGTATAACGCCTGTGCCCAGGCTTTTGTGTTGACGATCACCAGACAATTGCCTTTGCTGTTAAATTCGGACATCGCCAATTCAGCAATTTCAGCTTCCGACCAACCTCCAGGTTTGGTTTTATTGCTGATGTCAACGCGCTTTAATTGGTTGAATAATTCGCCAACATCATCGACCAATTCATTTTCTTTTGGGATAAAAAGCTGGCCTTTTTCGGATACCGGCAATTTGTCCAATAAGGGCTGGGTCGCCGTACATAACACTGCCGTAGTTTTGGCATAAGTGCTTAAAAAATTAAGGGCATTGCAAAACAAATGAGTACAGTTAATCGGCAGGGTCTGGATTTCATCAAAAATGAGGACGCTGTTCGCCAATTGGTGCAAACGACGCACCCCGCGCGTACCACCACTAAATAGCGTTTCCAGAAACTGCACCATCGTCGTCAAGACTATCGGCGCATCCCAATTTTCGGCGGCCAGCTTGCTGTGCCAAGTTTGGTTTTCAGGTTCTAAATTGGAATGGTGTTCCAGCACCCAAGGGGGTTGATCGCCAACCTGTTCAACGACTTTGCGGATGGCATCGGCATTTTGTTCGATAATCGACGTATAAGGGATAACGTAGATAATGCGTTCTAACCTGTGCGCCTTGGCATGATGTAAAGCATAGCGCAGGCTGGCGTAGGTTTTTCCGCCGCCGGTAGGCACGGTCAGGGTATAAATACCTTGGGCATCTTCTGCCCTATTTTTGCAGGTATCGGAAATTTTTTGGCGAATTGTATTTATCGGCGACAACGTTGGTGTTGCTTGTTGGTTAGCCAAAAATAATTCAAGTCGATCAATAGCAATATCCCAAAAGACCGGCCTATTGCGCTGTGCCACATTAGTCGGGTTTTCAAAATCGGCACTGTTAATGCGGTCAGCATCAATCAGGCAACTGAATAAAAACCGTGTCCAAAAGCCAACATAAAAGCATTTGACCGTTGCTGAGACAACTTGACCATGTTGTTCGGTTTGGGTGATACGTGTTATTTGCCTGAGCATGGCAGACAGTAATGGCTTGTCGGCAAGCCGTTGGGCTTGCTCCAAAATAACCCTGTCGGCATTGCTTTTGCATTCTGTTAAGTGAGAGCGGTCATCGCCTTTGTCGATACGGCCTTTAAAACCGTTGTCGCCTTCCGGTTTTAAGCAATCAATTAAGCCTGAATGGTGCGAGGCAATACACAACGCCAGTATTTGCCCGCACAACTTGCCTTCGCCATTTTTGCCGTATTTGCTAAGTTCCTGCCATATCCACTGTGCGCCTGCGGTGGAATGGTCGATTTTGCCTTTTAACGCACCGGCATTTACAAAGTCTTCGCTGTCTGGATTGATTAACCCAGTGCCAGATTGAATGTAGGTTTGAAAGTCTGCACTGTATTTGCCAAAATCATGCAATAAGCCAATCAATTCACCGGCTTCCGGTACGTTAATTTTGGCGGCTAAGTGCTTGGCTATTTCCGCCACTGCCAGCAAATGATTGGCAACGGTTTGTTCTTGCTTATCATTTTTGCGGACGTGGGCAATGTAGCGCCCTGCGTGTTGGCTTACGGTCATGAATTGATCCTAGGGATTACCTACGTTGTTCCTCAGGAGAAAAGTATAGTTTATCTAGTCAATAACCTATGTTTTTTGATTGATCGTTTTTTGAGCCGCCATTCTTCAAGCAAGGCGCGGCAATCTGATTGGCATCGAACACCTGTTTTTGGCGATGTGAAAATTTGTCAGCGGAAACCACGAAGGTTTGGAATTAGCTGATCGCGAATTTTGACAGTGGAGCAGTTCTGGATTGAATTTCAATTACCCGGTGGTTTTAATAAAACCACCGGACGTTATTGATCCGGCCTTTTAAAGTTTGAAGCCGATGTTTTGCCCCTTCGGCTTCGCTCAGGGAACGCTACGGCTTCGTTCTCTGAGCGGAGCCGAAAGGAAGTTAAAACTTCGTAAGGCTAAATCAATAATGATCTGTTATTGAATTACCGGCACGGCGGTAGTCTTCGGTTTAAAACCCGCGACAATAGGCCCAGTGTAATTTATCGTCCGGCTCTGATCGGACGAATTGACGTTACCTTCAGCATAGCCACACGGGCCACCCTTACATTGTGTTTTCAGCAGCGGCGTTGAGTAAAACATCAACGAGGGCGAGTAGTAACTCATGATAGTGCCAAATTTGCCGTAGATACCCCAAGCATAGGAATAGGGGAACTTACCTTGGAACGAAGCATAATAACGGTCATGGACATTGCCCAGTGAATGCCCGGTTTCGTGGGCAAAGGTTTGTAAGCCGCAATAGTAGAGATTGTAGTTGTCACGCGATGTGCCATCACTAACCGTTCCGAAAGCCGTGCCAGGATTACCGCTTTGGCCTGTTGAAAAACCCACATAAGTCATGCCGCAACTGCCGTGTGTAGACCTGTAATAGGGTCTGAACAGAAACACCAAGTCTGCGCCGTATTTTGTCCGCAATGCTGAGGTTCCGGCAAGTGCTCCGCGATCACGCGATAGATCTGAGAGCGCCACATCGTTGGACGCAGTTTCCGAGTATTTGGTTGCCCGCGTATGCACCAATCTCAACTGTATATTGATTTTTGAATCCTTGTAGGCTTTGTTAGTGACATCGATCAGATATTGCAGGCGTTGCCGCGCAAAAGCCGCAGTTTGTTTGACGGTGGTGTATAAAACCATAATATCAACCACGGGAACCGTCGTCACAACACTTCGAGGGGCTTTGACCTTTAAAGCTGATGCACCATTTGAAGCGAGTGCAGCGGCAGTTTTGATGTCGAAACCGGCATTAGCTAACGGTTCTGACACCTGATCATTGTGAAATCCACCGGCTAGTTGACCGGAACGGTTCACGTCCACCCAGTACGTTTGTCCTGCAACTGTATCAATAGTGTACATACCGTCAGGCGTGTTGACATTGCCCATCAAACCGGCATCACCTTGCGACAGGTAAACCCGGTAGGCTTTACCTTCCTCATCCAGATAACCTATCCACGTTGAGCTGCCGTCATTATGTTTAACATAGTCATCATGGGCAACCGTGTATTGCCCGATAGGCAAGTCCAGCGTCACTTTTTTGCCGACGGGCGTTTGTTTGAGTTTGTCCATATTCAGGTTGATTGGCTCAACCGATCCTGGCGCATGATTTTTATATTGGTCGGGTAAACTGTCCATCACGTCGGGCGCTATGGCAACCATCGCATCAGGATTGCTAGTGCCGCTGCCATTTAAACCTGTAACTATCACAGATTTGATCTTGCCGTTTGCAGAGGCAGTCGTGTAGTTGTAGCCACGTAAGAATTGCGCTAAAGCCGCTTGCCAATTTTCAGCCGCGAGTTTTGCCGTGATGCTGTCGTTTTTGTTTGCGGCATTGAGTTGGAAAGCAATACCACTGCGTAAGGCGATTTGATTGCTCGCTTCCTGCAAGGTTTTATTTTTTACAACATGGTAGATGGCGTGTGGTTGTTCCTTAATAAGGCTTTCTGTTTCAGCAAAAGCACCGTGCATTGCCACGGCGTTAATGGCAATGAGTAATATAGAAGCCTTAACGAAAAATGTGTGTTTCATTGTGTTCCTCGGAATGAATAAGCCATTAGCTATTAGCGGGTAAAATATTGATTATGCAAATCAAACTTAACTTCAACTTAATAAGTTGATTGATGTTATTGCCTTCACATATCAATAGCACAAACCCTATTTGCTAGTGTGGACAGTGTACAGTGATGTAAATGCAGAAAACGAGAGTTGTGTCGATTAATTGACATTCCAAAAACAACAAGATCAATATAAATCCGCTTGGCCTTTTATTTATATTGATTTAGATACCGTGGCACTTAGCATTATTTTCTAATAATCAAAAAATTATTGTGCACATTTAACAAAATTTATACTAAAACGCCACAATCACCTGTAACTTATTCGGTAAAACAACAAAAAACCCAACAAACTCCCCTCATTGGTGCGCTAAAACACTCAACTGCACAATATCAATGCGTTATTTGAATCCATTGCCTACCCACAAAAACAACTTAAGTCATTATATTAATTGATAAATAATTTAATATAGTTGCTTGGCACACCTATTGCTTTGTTAATTATGAGTTCTTCATTTATAACAGCAGAGGTAAATATGATTCAGAACTGCAAAGCCAAAGCCGTAGTAAAGAAACCCGATTATTCGGTTTATTTTATAGCCGTTGCAATCGCGCTAATGATCGCTGCAAGTGTCGCCAATATCGGCGGCTAATTATGATGTAAGTAAGATTTTGTTGTGCCCTCCTCGTGTAGATACCGGATATCGCGTTGGTGCAAGGATGCACCTTTTTTAGGGGGCTAAATGGATAAACAAACACATCTAAAGGTGAAAAAAATGGCTTACCAACTCCTCAAATTATTAACATTAATCGGCCTGACTTTCTTTGCCCCCTTGTTAAGAGGGGGCACTGATGAAATACCTGAAGAACATGCGCGACAGCTATTTTTTATAATGGGCGTCCCTGTGATTGCGACTTTTTGCTTCTTGGGATTAAAACCGCCCCTACAGAGCCAAGATCGGTAATGCACCCAGACATAAAACCTCTACCTTAACTGTGATAGCAGGCAAATATTTGGACTTTTAACTGAACATAGCCACAGTCAATTCAGGATAGGCATCGCAATATTAATTGTCCCAGGAAATTAGCCTTTATCAAAAACCTGGAACCAGCTTACCGGTTAACTTCAATAGCAACTGCGTCGCGTGCGGACAGGGATCAAAACCTGACATTACCTATACGATTCAAGACTCAAACCATTTTTTTACGCCGTCCTGCCAAGTGGTGATCAGAAAACGGTTCATGCTCATCCAAGCCGACAATGCTGCATTGTCCGCCGTTATGCCCATATTCCTCGGCAAAATGATGGATAAACTCCATAACCGTATGATCAACAAGTTCCGTCTGCGATAAATCGAAGAAAATAATCTTTTTTTCCGGCAAGTCTGACAACAGGCTTTTCAAGCCGATAAGATTCGAAAATACAGCCGCACCTTCCACCGCTATATGGTAAGTATCTTGATCAGTTCGATTGACGTGATAAGCCATCGAGAAAACGTTTTTCAATTTTAAGCCACGGCACAAGTGGATCGTCAATTTGACAACAATCCCGATACCCACGCCGACCAATAAATCAGTTGCCAAAACACCGATAATGGTCGTAATAAACACTACAAAATTATCCAGGCCAATCGCCCAAGTGTTGGCAAACTCTTTAGGCGAAGCCAAGCGAAAACCGGTGAAAACCAATAATGCCGCCAAGGAAGCCAAAGGGATTTCATGAATTAATTTTGGGAATAACGCGACAAACAACAACAAAAAAACACCGTGGAAAAAATTCGCCCAAGCTGTCTTAGCACCATTATTGACGTTTGCAGAACTACGCACGATTTCAGCAATCATCGGCAAACCACCTACCATACCAGCAATCATGTTACCAATTCCCACTGCCGTCAAATCGCGGTTTAAATTGGAATTACGTTTGTAGGTGTCGAGCTTATCAACCGCAGAAGCGCTCAATAAACTTTCCAAACTACCAACTAACCAGATGGTGACAACTGCCTCCCAAAACTCCAACGTGGCGACTTTAGCAAAATCAGGAAAATAAAAACCTGACATAAAATGCTCCGGCACTGTCACCAAGAAGGCGGGTCCAATCGTAAACTCATGGTGAGGTAAGATCGGGTTATCAGCCAAAAACAGATATTTGTGGACATGATCCAGGTCGAAATAACGTTCCAAAGCCAAGCCCAACAAAACCACCAGCAAAGGTGCCGGTATCATTTTTAAAGTTTTATTCTTTAACAACGACCAAATAATAAGCAAAGCCAGCCCTAAACCGCCAATGATTGCAATTTCAGGATTCAACTCATAAATGGAATGAGGAATTTCAGCGATAGTCCCGAGCAGGCTTTTTGCCTGAGGTTTGACACCCAAAAGTACATGTATCTGTTTTGCCATGATGATAATGCCAATCGCCGCCAGCATGCCATGCACCACCGACGAGGGGAAAAATGCGCTCAATTTTCCGGCTTTAAACACACCCAACAATACCTGTAAGACGCTGGCAATTACGATAGCCGCCAAGGTATAACGGTAACCGGCCATAGCATCGCCCTGCCCTAATTCTGTGACCGCATCGACAATGACCACAATCAAACCAGCCGCAGGGCCATTAACCGTGACAAAAGATCCATTCAGCCGCGAAACGACCAAACCGCCGATAATGGCGGTAATAATTCCAGCCATCGGCGGAAAGCCGGAAGCCATGGCGATACCCAAACATAAAGGCAACGCAATTAGGAACACTAAAAAACCGGACAACAAATCGCTACGCCAGTTTTCGATAAGGCCAGGAATACCTGTTTTAGGCAAAACTAACGGGTTGGGGTTGGACATTTATTTTCTCCTGATTGAATTTTTCTGACGCTCTTCCACAATACAATAAGCAAACGATATGCCAATATATTAAACCCAAAAATTCTCTATAGTTATCAAGCAATAGCGTTTAATTGTGACCACCAACCAAAAACCACAGTCGATAATTGGTTGAAATAAACCAATTGAATTGGTTTATTTCAACCAATTTATTATTGCGTCCCATTAAAGCCCGCCCACTGCCGCATCATTTATTACCTATTATTAATAGCTTTCGATTGTTTTTTATTTTTATCTCATTGTAAATAAAGCCATAAAACCAAAATAAATTATTTTCTAGCAATACCTAACAACATACTAACAAAACTGGTACAAGAAATGCTTGTTTAAAGTAATCCCAGGTAATTCTGGTTTATGCCGACACTAAGACACAGTTTCATGGTGGTATCCCTTAGCTTCTCTTATAGATCCGGCTTGATGAAGTTTTAACGCCCCTTCGAGCCCGCCCAGGGAACTGTAATCGAAGCAGCATCGTGTCCGCAGGTTCCCTGAGCGGGGCCGAAGGGGGTACATGTTCAAACATTAAAAGGCCGGATCAATAATTGTCAGTTTGAGAATCCTGCGGCGTAGGGATACGCCGCCATTTTTGATCGTATCAAACCATTAAAAATGGCAGCACGCATTAACAACTTGCGAATTGAACATCGTATGATTACTTCATCGCATATTTACAAGGTCTAAAACCACAAACGAGGTTAACTATTCATGGTTTTTAATACCCAAAAGTCGGTTGCAACGGAAAGCCACCATTCGGCAGCACAATCCGTTGAGCCTTTCAACTTGGACGAAACGATAGGCCATATTGCCCACTGGTTACCTACCCAAGGACCTATCAAAGATTTTATCCATCACAATACGTTGCACGCGGTACAGCATTTGCCTTTTCATGAAGGCGTTGCCCTGGCTTCAAAAATGTTCGGCGCACGCAGTTATATGCCGATGGAATACTATCTGCAAATGTACCTACAAGGCCGAATCAAAAATCATGGCATTGATTGGGCCTTGAACAGGACAGATACGACAAAGGAACACCAAGAACAGCTCAAACTTGCCATGTTCATACAAGATAAAAACAGCCATTACCCGCCCATATCGCTGGCTAATCATGGTATACGTAACGCTTGGGCAAAAAAACTTGAACTCGACCTGAGTACATTGGTGCATCCCATCCTGTTTCGCTTGCTGGGCAATTTTTTGGATCAAGGCATCAGCCGCTGGACACTACCCAAAGACGGCGAAAGTTTTTGGGATTGCGTGATGCGTCTCGCCCAAAACAGCTTAATTCCACTTTACCCATTACAAGAACCTATCGTCCGAAAGCTATTAACTCAAACGCCTGACCAGGTAATCCAAATCTGTCTCGATAAAATGGTCGGCGCAAGTGACCTGTACGAGCAATACCTACTGGAAATGCTGCTGGCGCATCCAGGTTGGGCGGGCATGGTGCGGATTGTGGAAGAAACCCCACGCTCTTTGCTTGATCCCCGCAATATCTCATTAAAGCAAATGATCGCCGTTGAAATACTTTGTGAATTGGCTTTTGTGCATAAATACAAAGGTGAGAATTTTGCCAACATCGCCAGTATTCAATTAACCGAAAAGACAACCTTGCTGAAAAAAGGCCTACCCAGCCCAGAGATACCCCTGATTTTAAAGCTCTGGCATGAAGCAATGGAGTGGTCTTTGCACACCGAATTACTAACCGCCTTAAAACCTGAGCAACAAAAAGCACACAAGCCGCAAACCAAACCTAATGTACAGGCTTTCTTTTGTCTTGATGACCGTGAATGTTCGTTACGCCGTCACCTTGAAGAAATCGACCCGAACATTGAAACGTTTGGCGCGGCAGGTTTTTTTGGCATTGATTTTCTTTACCAAGGCCTTGATGATGCTTACCCAGTCGCCCAATGCCCGGTCATCATCACCCCCAAACATTTGATCCTGGAAACAGGTGGGGAAAAACCGGAAAAGGACTCCAAAGCCGATGATATTTCCCACATGCACTTCAAATCACACTCTTTTCTGCGTGGTTGGTTGTATACCCAAACATTAGGCATAGGCTATGCGGCACGGATGGTATGGGATGTGTTTCGGCCGGGTTCAAAACTGCCCAAACTAAAATCTTTGAGCGAGATAGAAGCGCATTCCCAACTGCATTTGCTGCGCGAGAATGACACGCCCACTAAAGACGGTTATCTGTTGGGCTTTTCGTTTACGGAAATGGCGGATCGGGTTGGTGGTTTGCTCACCAACATCGGCCTAACCCGACATTTCGCACCGTTGGTCGTCATTGTCGCGCACGGCTCCAGCAGCGTTAATAACCCTCATTTTGCCGCTTATGATTGCGGTGCCTGTGCCGGTAAACCGGGCGCACCTAACGCCAGGGCGTTCGCCTGGATGGCAAATCATGAAGAAGTACGCAGAATCCTGTTTGACCGTGGCATTGACATTCCCGGCGGCACACGGTTTGTCGCCGCATTGCACAACACCAGCCGAGATGAAATCACTTATTTCGACAACCATTTGCTGAAACAACATCCGGCTGAAGGTTTAGCCAAATTCCAGAAAGTAATGGTAGAAGCACTGCAAAGAAATGCCCGCGAGCGTTGCCGGTGGTTTGAACTGGCTCCCAAATCCAATACCGTCGAAAAAGCGCATGACCACGTAACGGCACGGGCTTCATCCATCTTTGAGCCACGCCCGGAATATAACCATTCCAACAATTTATATTGCATCATCGGCAGACGTAAACTAACCCGTGACCTGTTCATGGACAGGCGTGCCTTTTTGCATTCTTACGATCCCAATACTGACCCCATGGGCAATATTATGGTGCGAATCCTATCCGCCATAATCCCGGTGTGTGGCGGCATAAACCTTGAATACCTGTTTTCACGCGTCGATAACTCTGTGTACGGTGCAGGCACTAAATTGCCGCACAATGTCATCGGTTTGCTGGGCGTAGCAAACGGTGTCGAAGGTGATTTACGTACTGGTCTGCCCCAACAAATGATTGAAGTCCACGAACCGGCACGGTTGCTGATTGTTGCTGAACAATCCACAGCCATTCTCGACAAAGCGGTAGCGAACATAGGCGATCTTAAAGAGTGGCTGGATAACGAATGGGTACGCTTGGTATCCAGCAACCCGGCAACTCAAGAGCAATTCTTATATAGCAAAGACAGCTGGGAAGCTATTGATTTACCGACTGATTACGCTAGTCCTTCGGCACAATCTTCGGAAGACATTTTTATGGATAAAACTGAAACTGTTCCAGTTCACCATTTACAGAGGAACCATTCATGAATAGCTTGATGCTCGCCAGTTTACTAATTCCCTTAGCCGGTTTCTGGTTGATTTTTTTCACTCCCAATAATGAGAAAATAATCGCCGTAATTAGCTATAGTTGCAGCCATATCATGGGTTTGTGTATAGCTGCCCTTTTGTATGTCTGGGCTACGCAAGGCTATCCGCACCATGAGTTTGAGTGGTTTAACCTGTATGCCACCGATGACTATAGTTTTCCGGTTTTGCTGTATTTCGACCGGATCAGCGCCGTCTACTTGGGCTGTGTCTGGGCGATTTTCTCAATCATCGTCAAGTATTGCCGGATTTATTTACATCGTGAAGCCGGTTACAAACGCTTTTTCCTGACAATTTTTAGTTTCGTGTTCGGCCTGAATATCGTTATTTTGTCGGGGTCGATTGACATACTGTTCGCCGGTTGGGAAATTGTCGGCATGTCGTCATTCCTGCTGATTGCTTTTTACCGTCACCGTCCCCAGCCTATCCGTAATGCCTTAAGGGCTTATACCGTGTACCGGTTTTGCGATATAGGCTTGTTACTGGGTTCCTGGATGAGCCACTTACTTTTTCATGAGAGCCAGCATTTCAGCCAGTTGGCTGACTTATTTAATCATGACGCATTCCCACCAGCAGGTTATGCTTCGTTGTTGTTGCTCTCGACCTTGATCATCATCGCTGCCTCAGGCAAATCGGCGCAATTCCCGTTCTGCTTCTGGCTACCACGGGCAATGGAAGGCCCCACACCCTCCAGCGCCATATTTTATGGTGCTTTGTCTGTGCATTTAGGCGTGTTCTTATTGTTACGTACCACGCCCATCTGGACTTACGAGTACTTTACCCGATTCATTGTATTTTTTATCGGGCTGTTGACTGTGATTATCGCTAGCGTGTCCGAAAAAACGCAATCGAATATAAAAGGCCAAATTGCTTACGCATCAATTACCCAAGTAGGTTTGATGTTTATCGAGTTGTCGCTTGGCCTGGAAACATTGGTGCTGGTGCATTTTCTGGGCAATGCTTTCTTGCGTTGCTACCAACTACTGGTTTCACCTTCGATTGTCGCCCATTTACTCAGGGTTGAAGGCTCTGCTGACACCGATTTCCATATCAATAGCACAGGACGCTACTCATTCCTGCCCGAGTCAATCCGCAACACCTTGCCGGACGTTTTGCGGAATACGCTGTATGTGTTCTCGTTACAGGAAGGCAATCTTGAGCTGGTGGTTCGTGCCTCGGTGTGGGAGCCTTTAAAACGAATCGGTATGCGCGTCAACACCACTAACCTCTGGATTAAAGCCTTCAATGCATTGGTGGGTATTAGCCTAGTATTCATTGTCTTTGAGGTATTGGACATAGAAAGAAAATATGTGGCGATACCTATCTCGATAGCGATGGTTTTGGCTTCGCTGAGCGCGTTCGGGCAGTTAAATAAGCCCATCAGCGTATGGAATGCGATTACGCTTAGCTCTACGCTTGCAGGTATCGCCGTGCTATTCCTAAATCCGCAAGCTAAACCGGATGTTGCTATATTTTTGAGCGGCATCTTGCCCGCCTGGTTACTGGGTATTATGGTTTTGTTTAGGATGCTAAAAAATCAGGATGCTGCTGAATCGCTATTCACCTATCAAGCTATGGCAGAAACTCGCCCAAGATTGTCATTATTACTGTTTATCAGTTTTTTAGGTTTGGTGGGCTTTCCGATTTCGCCCGCATTTCTCGGCGAAGACCTGCTATTGTCACATGCCAGCAGCCATGATCCCTGGTTTGCTTTGCCTATTACTATTGCATTTATTATCAATGGTATTGCCGGCGCTCGCGTATTCCAAAGGCTATGTCTGGGCAGACCAACGGAGTTATGTGGTGAACACGGACGGATTGTTGTAAGCGAAATCAGTTTGTCATTAAAACGAAAGTCCGATCATCTAATGCATGGATCAAAGCCTGAAGGCAAACTTGAAACCTGACAATATCAGCAATAAGAATCCCCATAGTTTATTTAGGACTTAATATGATCAAGAAATATATGCATAAAGTAAAAATTGTGACAGCTCTATTATCTATGGGTATGGCATCAGTCGCCGTCGCCGAGGATGATTTGCTACAAGATGCCGGAAGCTGGGTGCAAGGAGTTGCCGAGGGCGGTTTAGGCGGCATCGACCCTAGCCTGTCAAAAGCACGGATATGGCTAGAAGGCCAATCGCGCTGGGACGATGACTGGCAACATTGGTATCAGGGTATGGCGCGGATTGCCGCTGGTTATCAAATCAGCGACCGCGCAACAATATGGGCAGGCTATACTTGGCTACCTACGCAAAATCTCGGCAAAAGATCTGTTTCTCAACAGGATGTTTGGCCGGCATTCCGCTACATCTTGCCCACCTGCTACGGCACATTCATGTTCAGGACGATGATCGAAAGCAACTTTATCAGGGGCGATGATGTCCGCTTCCGCCCACGACAGATGATTAAATTTACCCATCCGCTCGAATTTGAACCGCGCTTGAGCCTGATTGCTTGGGACGAGTTTTTCATCCGTGCCAACTCGACACAATATGGCGGCAGATCCGGCTTCGACCAGAACCGTGCATTCGCAGGTCTTGGTTGGACGTTCAACAAAAATGTTCGTATTGAAGGCGGTTATATGAACCAATATCTGGACGACGCGACCCATACCAACAACACCATGCACCACTTGATAATGACTTCAGTTTTTTTCAACTTTTAACGCAATCGGCAAAGTCAGACGGAAATCGACCCGTTTACACTCAGTTCAGATTAAACTTAACTAATCACCCTTAAAACTGTCGATCAAGGAAGGCCCGTATGCGTTTTCTCTGTTTTATAACCCTTATACTTATCTCAATTATTGAGGTTGGCCCGATTCCACTGACCCCTTTATTGTTAATTTGGGTGGTATTGTTGCGGCCACAGTGGTTTTATAACTTAGTGCTCAAAATATACGATAAGCATTAGCTTATTTTAACGAAAAAACCAACATTGCCGAGTAGCCTTTTATGCACAAAATACTCTACCGCCCCATTATCGTTATCGGCTTGGTATTAGGCATGTTAGTCATGCTGGAGCTGCTTGCATTAGGTAGCATTACCTGGCGAAACCTGCACAGAATTGATAAGATCAAACAAGACATTGTTCAAGGCCATGAGCTTGAACAATTGGTTTTCGATCTTATCAATGCCCCCATACTAACGACAGGAGGAAAAGCCAGTTCAACCCCGGAAAGTTCAGAACTTCACAAAAAGATCACCCATTTTATCGCCAACCGCCAACCGGATGGCAATGGCACCGGGGCTTTATTGGACAAAATCAAACCCTTGTTCCTCAATATCGAACAAGGGCAACGCCAGGACATAGCGCAGATTCTACTGGTGTCACAGCAAATACTTAACCTTCAGCGTAGCAATGAGGAAAAACTTCTGGCACAGGTATACCACGACAGCCGCTTAGAACTTAATTTTGCGATGCTTATCCCTCTTGCTTTACTGTTGCCCACGTTTGTCCTTGGCATGGTGTTTTTCAAACGAAAAATCCTGTCGCCGCTCAACGCTTTGGCACAACTGCTCAAACGCTTAACCGACGGCGAAAAGCAACCCATCACGGAAAACCTTAATGACCCGTTTATGCAACCTTTGTTCAGTAGCTATAACCGGCTTATCCGGCGCTTGGCGAAGCTGGAAGAAGAACATCTGACATACACCCAAACACTGGAACGGGAAGTACGTAACGCAACCCACACTTTACTTGAACAAAGCTGCACCTTGGCGCGTTCTGAACGTCTGGCTGCGGTAGGCGAACTGGCCGCCAGCACTGCCCATGAGTTACGTAATCCGCTGGCCGGCATACAGGCCGCGTTGGAAAATATCTGTGGCGAATGTGAAGATAAGGAAATGACCCAGCGTTTACAGCTCGTGAGCGCGGAAACCAACCGCTTGACCCACCATCTCAACGATTTACTGGCTTATTCCAAACAGCAGCCGGAAACAGCCAAACCGGTTGACATTAACAAACTCGTCAACGACCTGCTGACATTATTGAAATACCAGGTGAATGAAAATATAAAACTGATTTACTCAGTTCCTGCCAATCTACAGTCCCTATTGCCAGAGACTGAGTTTCGTCAGGCGTTACTTAACCTGCTGCTGAATTCGGTACAAGAACTCGGTAAACAAGGCGGCACTATTAACTTGCTCATTGACAAAGATAACCATGACACCTTAAAGATTGAAGTTTCCGATAGTGGCCAGGGTTTCCCTGATAACCTGTTACAGCAGGGAGTAAGACCTTTTGCCAGTTATCGTGAACACGGCACTGGTCTCGGATTGGCGATGGTGCTTCGCTTTGCCCGTTCGCTAGGCGGGCAATTAAAACTGCAAAATGACCGTCAAGGCCATGCCTGTGCAACGCTAATTTTACCGACGGGCGTATGAAAGACACTTTATTGATTATTGAGGATGAAGCACTGCTGGGCAATGAACTGGCTCGCTTCTTCTCAAAGCAGCAGTGGGAAGTCAGGTTGGCAACCCACTTAACAAACGCACGTCAGTTACTCAATGAGAGCCAGATAGACCCTCTCGTTATTTTATCCGATATGAATTTACCGGATGGTAATGCCCTGGATTTTCTGGAACAGTCAAAAACCAGTTTACCAAACAGCGAATGGATATTTTTGACCGGTTACGGTAGCGTCACCGATTCAGTCCGCGCTTTACGTCTGGGCGCGTATGACTTTATCGAAAAACCGTGCGGACTGGATCGATTGAATATGCTGGTTGAAGGCGCAGCCCGAAGCGCCAGGGCGCAACGGCGGTTGCTACAGGAAACCAGCCAGCATTTCAACCGTTACACCACAGACGCACTGGTGGGTCGCAGCCAAAAAACCAAAGCTGTGCGGGACATGTTGAAGCAACTCAGTAACGTGCCTTTTTCGAGCCTGGTCATAACGGGCGAGACAGGTACGGGCAAAGGACTGATAACGCGTATCTTGCATTATTCAGGTAGCCGAGCCAGCAAACCCTTGGTCGAACTGAATTGTGCCGCCATTCCCAAAGATTTGCTGGAGTCTGAATTGTTTGGCTACGAAGCGGGGGCATTTACAGGGGCAAAAAAACGCCATCGTGGGCTATTGGAACAAGCCGATACCGGCACGATCTTTCTCGATGAAATCGGTGAAATGGATCTTAATTTGCAAGGCAAATTATTGAAAGCGGTCGAGGAACTGCGGTTCAGGCGGCTGGGCAGCGAGACGATGGTCGAAGTCGATGTGCAAATTATTACCGCCACCAACAGGGATCTGTTGCAGCAAGTAAAAAACGGCCAATTTCGGGAAGACCTGTACCACCGCCTGAGCGTGTTAAACATCCACATTCCGCCCTTGCGCGAACGACTTGAGGACTTACGTGATTTGGTGCCGCAATTCGTTGCCGACTGCAATATCAAATCGGGGAAACAGATCAAAATAATTCCTGAGACTGTCTGGGAGCAACTGGAAACCTACGATTGGCCTGGCAATATCCGCGAATTGCGTAATATTATCGAACGCTGCATATTGCTGGCAGAAGGCGATGCCTTCCCCGTCCAGTGGTTACAGTTGCCCAACAAAAGACCAGCGATTTCGGGCGCAGAAAATACGGGCATGTACATTCCCCTTGACGGCACTTTATCACTGCACGACATAGAAAAGCTGGTGCTTCAGGAAGCCCTGCTGCGGGCAAACAATAACGTCACCGGTGCCGCCCGAATGCTTCGTGCCACCCGCGAAACCATGCGCTACCGGGTGCAGAAGCATCATCTTAAATATGACCAGGATTGAGACAATTGTTTAAGAAGTGAATGCGTTTGTTCTTTATCAAGATCAGCAACGCATAAACGATTGACTTACAACCCCGCTTCAAACGCGCCTATATCACACAAAGTACCGACAGGACTGGGCCGCACTGCACCACGTTGATCGGTTGCGGGACATCCCGACCCATTTCGGCTTGCCGTACTACCTGTTAGCAAGGCTCTGGTTGCCGTCAAACTACCATTATTTTTGAGGACATCCAGTTTTGGATCAGCCACCAGAATGGCTGGCGTACACGTCGCATCGATAGGCTTGGGAAATTGCAGATTGTTGCCGCCGTTGGTCATCGGTTGAAAGCAATTATGTTTTATGTTCCAAGTGTTACCGCCGTTCAAGGCAATATTATTAGCAAGAATGGTATTTTTAAGCGTCACATTTGCCATACCAAATACGCCACCCGCCTGCCAAGAAGCACTATTGTTGGCAATAGTGGCATTTGTTATAGCTGCTGTCGCATTGCGGCTCACATAAATACCGCCACCCATTGATGAAGCACCGTTTACCGTATTATCCGAAATAGTGCTATTGCTAAGCAGCAGTTTACCGCCATCGGCTTGTAGTATGCCTCCGCCCATGCTGCCAAGGGTCTTATTGCCATAAACAGAATTGTTACCGAACAGTGTACCTTTGATATGCCGGGCAACCCACAGACCACCGCCCTGAGAGCTTGCAGTGTTATTGGCTATAGTTGTGTTGGTCACGGTGAGTGTCGTATTGTTGGTATTGATTACCCATTGCCCACCCTTCTTAGGGTCGCCAGTGCTCCAGATCGCCCCACCCTGCCCCTGGCTGCCCGCATTACCAACCGTATTAGCGGAAAACAAACTATTACTAATGACTGTCGTGTTGTTGTTCAAAATATTGTTAAACACAGCACCGCCATATTTGCTGGCTGAATTGCCCGTAAACGTGCTGGCATGAATAAGAACTTTCCCGTTATCGGTTTTAGCGCCGTCGATATGAATTGCGCCACCATTACCCAACAACGAATCAACGGCTTTGTTATTGCTAAATACCGAAGAAGTGACCGTTAAGTCACTCTGAACAACCCGAATGCCGCCGCCGGTACTGGCCTTGTTTCCCGAAAATGTCGACTTATCGACTGTCAGGTAACCTCCAGAGCTAATAATTGCACCGCCGCCACGTTCACCTAATACGCTAGAAACATTGTTGATAAAACTGCAATGGTTAATTGCAACCACACTGTCCGGCCAACTTGCGGCGTGAATAGCCGCGCCTTCGTCAGCCGTATAGCCATTTGTCAGGGTCAAATTATTGACAGTAAAACGAACGTAAGGGTTGACCTTAAAAATACGTTTAACACCACCGCCACTTATTGTGACTAAATTGCCGCCATCGATAAGCGTATTTGCGGCTATTATTTTTTCACTGCCTAGCAAAATAGTCTTGGGCAGACTCCCGCATTTAAAGGTGATATTGCCACCTCCGGCGAGGGCGCTGGTCAACGCAGCATCGCTACAACTCCCCGGAGTGCCGTTGCCGACGACAATATTTGCCGCATGCACATTGTTGATGACAAACAATGGTATCAACACTGTAAAGCGTAATAGCTTGAAAAAATTAATCATGTTTTTTTGCTTAATGATAGTTCGCATGGATTTCATTCCGATAAGTCGATATTTGAAGAATACTGCCAAACAGCATTGCCGGCTCATGTATATAGGGAATCTCTAATAATTCAAAAATCTCCTTCTCCCTCTGGAAGAATGTTGGGATGAGGGTTTTAATCAGTCAATTACAACCCTCACCCTGGCCCTCTCCCAGAGGGAGAGGGGATTTTTAGAGATTCCCATAAATATTCGAAGATTGCACATATTCCCGATCATGGCATAAGAAAGAGTAAATTAAAACCAGCTTGCCGTGAGAATATCTCAACTTCAGCGTTACCCACTCAGGTATTTTACCGTTTCAACGCTCTAGCCCGGGAATGCACCCAGTATGCTCTACGTCACGCACAGCACGGCTAACAAGCAACTATAATTACCAATACTTAAAGCGAAATTAATAAGTAATACCTAAATACAATTGCTTAGCTATGCGGGCTTGAAAATTTACAACCTGCCCTTACTATATAATCAGTTTATTAATCTATAGAGTTAGGAAAAAAATGACTGCCGAAGCAAAAAAACAAACCCTGGGTTTTGAGACCGAAGTAAAACATCTGTTACATCTGATGATCCACTCCTTGTACAGCAATAAGGAGATTTTTCTACGCGAGTTGATTTCTAACAGCTCTGATGCCGCCGATAAATTGCGCTTTGAAGCCTTATCTAACGATGGCCTGTACGAAAGCGATAGCGAATTAAAAATCCGTTTGGATTTCAATAAAGAAAAACGCACGATTACTCTTAGCGATAACGGTATAGGTATGAGCCGGGAAGAAGTGCAGGAACATATCGGCACCATTGCCAAATCCGGCACCAAACAGTTTTTTGAAAAATTAACTGGCGAACAAGCCAAAGATAGCGAATTGATCGGCCAGTTCGGCGTTGGTTTTTATTCGTCGTTTATTGTTGCCGATAAAGTCACCTTGACCACGCGTAAAGCCGGTGCCGGGATAGACGAAGGTGCGCGTTGGGAGTCCGCTGGTGAAGGCGAGTACACTCTGGAAACTGTCACCAAGCCACAACGCGGCACTGAAATCGTTCTGCATTTAAAAGATGGCGAAGATGAGTTCTTAGACGGTTATCGTTTGCGGTCTATTGTTCGTAAGTTTTCGGACCACATTTCCATTCCTATCGTAATGACTAAAGAAGCCGTGCCTTCTTACGATGAGGAAGAAACAGAAGGGGAAGACGCTGAAGCCAAGGATATAACCCCACCGCAACCGGAAGATGAAACCATCAACAGTGCTTCGGCTTTATGGACGAAGGCGCGTCAAGATATCAAAGACGAAGACTACAATGAGTTCTATAAGCACGTCAGCCACGATTGGCAGGATCCGCTGGTACATGTTCATAGTAAAGTAGAAGGCACCAACGAGTTTACGCTATTGCTTTATGTGCCATCCCGCGCACCGTTCGACTTGTGGGATAGGAATACCAAACACGGCGTAAAACTGTATGTGCGTAAAATATTCATTATGGATGATGCCGAGGAACTCATGCCGCGTTACCTGCGTTTTATTCGTGGGATTGTTGATGCCAGTTCGCTACCGTTAAACGTATCTCGAGAAATTTTGCAACAAAGCAAACAGCTAAGCACCATAAAATCCGGCGCCGTCAAGAAAGTGCTGGGCATGCTTGAAGGTGTCGCGAAGAACGATCCAGAAAAATATGAGAAATTCTGGGCGGAATTTGGTCAAGTGCTTAAAGAAGGCCCGATTGAAGATCACGGCAACAAAGAACGCGTTGCCAAATTGCTACGGTTTGCATCAACCAAAGCCAATACTGATAAACAGGACGTAACTCTGGAAGATTATGTCAGTCGGATGCAGGAAGGCCAGGACAACATCTATTATGTAACCGCAGAAAGTTTTGCCGCCGCCAAAAATAGCCCACATTTGGAAATCTTCCGTAAAAAAGGCATAGAAGTCTTGTTGTTATCAGATCGCATCGACGAATGGTTAATTTCTAATCTGGATGAATTTGACGGTAAGCACTTGCAATCGGTTGCCAAAGGCGACCTGGACTTCGAAAAAACTGAAGATGACGAAGTCAAAAAGGAACGCGAAGAAATCAGCAAAGATTACGAGTCAGTCATCACCCAGATTAAGGAAGTCCTGGGCGACAAGGTAAGCGAAGTTAAATTAAGCCATCGCTTGACCGAATCCCCTGCCTGTTTGGTCGCTGACGTTTACGGCATGAGCCTGAACATGGAACGAATAATGAAGGATGCCGGGCAAGGCATGGGATTTGGTATGGGCAAAAAGCCAATCTTTGAAATCAACCCCGATCACGCCTTAATCGCACGGCTCAAGGTTGAGCAAGACGATGCCCGTTTTGCCGATTTGACCAACATCTTGTTCGATCAAGCAATATTAAGCGAAGGTGGACAATTGGATGATCCTGCTGCGTTTGTGCATAAGTTAAATGGGTTGTTGCAAGGGTTGTTGAGGTAACGCACTCTGGCTTGCCTTCCCCTCTTTGAAAGAGGGGGATTTGTCGCAAACAATGTGTTCCATCGCCTTAAAACCAGCAGGAGAAGCTTTTAATATTTTTTCTAAGTTATTTGATATAAATCAAAGTAAGAGCCATTGGGGGAGCTAACATGGCGACCGTACCATTCGTGATTAACAATCAAGCAGGAGGGTAGCTGATGTCCACAATTTTCTCTTTGAATTACCAAAAAACAAACTATTTCGGATTATCCGGGACAGTTATTTTAAGCTTCGCCCTGCTGTTAACGGGGGCTTCCCAGGCTACATATGCTCAGCTAAAATCTGGTGACATTATTGTTGCAGACAGCAATGCCGGGACAGAAAATGCTGGCAGCATATTGCAGATCAATGCATTGACAGGTATCCGAACTTCAATTAGTGATTTCGGCGATGCTTCGCAAGGTGAGTCAGGCGGCAGACCCGTCAATCTGGTTATCGAATCAGCTCAGAATATTCTTGTGCTTGACTACCAGTTGAATAAGCTATTTCGAGTTGACTCGTCCACTGGTAGACGCACATTGTTAAGCGATTTTAATGACCCTGCCCAAGGACTCGTGCCAGATAATGCAGCTGGAAATGCTGTTTTAGGAATTGCTATCGAGAAATCAGGTGCTATTCTGATTACCGCCAAAGGCGTTGGCACTAATTTCCGTGATGCCATACTTAGAGTTGACCGAGTTACTGGCCAGCGGACTATGCTGAGCGATTTTGGTGACCCGACGCAAGGTGTAGTAGGAGGCCAATGTGCATTCGGTTTAGCCGTTGAGACATCAGGCAAAATACTTGCAACCGACTGCGATAATTTTGGCAGTGCCTCCTCCGGCGGCTTATTATTCAGAATTGACCCAATAACCGGCACGCGAGCGTTACTAAGCGATTTCGGAAATGCTCAACAAGGCGGATTAACCCAATCTCTTGGCGGCATTGCCTTAGAATCATCAGGACATATATTGGTAGTTGCGCCTTTCGCAGGCACAAGTGGTGGCGGGGCGTTATATAGGGTTCATCCCAGCAACGGGCAACGGACATTACTAAATGATTTTGGCAATGCTTTGCAAGGGCCGACAGGCGCATTGTTAAGAAATGTCGCCGTGGAGTCGGCGGACTCTATTTTAGTGGTAGACCAAGATGTAGATGATTTCATGGGACCCGGGGTTGGTGCCGTATTCCGGATAAATCCATTATCAGGGCAACGCACTATACTCAGCGACTTCGGCAATGTTGCCTTAGGTTCCGGCAGCATGCCTTTCGGACTGGTTGTCATGCCCTCATCAGCAACAAATACTGTCCCGTTCAATGTTTTTAGCACAGAATTAACTTTGTCGAAAAAAAACCTTCATAAAGACGATTGGTTTGTCGCCAGAGGTTCTTTTAAGATTGGCGGTATTCCTGACGGAATTAATCCATCATCGGAAGACGTAGCATTTTCAATATCCGACAAAAATGGCTACTTTTTTAATCAAACCTTATCTTCTGGATCATTTAAGGCTCTGGGCAAATCACGTTACATGTACAAAGCCATTAAAGCTAAGTCAGGCATAAGCATGATGACAATCAGTGCCACAAACGTACCCGGACAATATACGTATTTTGCTTTAGCAAAAGCATTAATTTTAAATAGGGAAGTTGCCCCTTCTATTTCTGTTTCTTTAAAAATAGGGAACGATGAGGGATCTGCGAAAATTGGCTGCCGGAACCTGCCACGCTTATTAATTTGTAGGCGATAAGAATCGCTGCCTTTACAAATAGCATATAAAATTAACGGCATTAAAACAGTGAGTGCGGAGTTACAAAATCAGGGCTCTTCGCGATACCGTGTAGAAAAAGCCTAAAAACCTATACGAATAACTCTTGTAGAAATCGCGGTACTGTGTGAAAAACCAAGTAAGCCTCGATTTTTTTACGAACCGATCACTATTTCGGTAGCGAGTTAAATCTGTGTTTTTTGATCAACTTGTCAACTTCATCTTCATAACGGTGATCTTTATGTATTTTGGCGTGACAAACCTTTTATGCCCCAGAGGGTAAGGTTTGTCACTCCGCCTTATATCAAGTCACAGATTTAACCCACTACCCACTATTTCTATTGATTCGGTACGATGAAGTTTTAGCTCATATAAATGATCGGTAGTGGCTAAACATTAACTGACAAGCTCGAATTATAGGTAACGACAAACCAATGGATCATGCCGTCATGCCACGTTGCGCACTTGGAGAACGAGAGCGTTTTCCGCACCCTGCGCCCGACCCGTTGCCGCAGGGTGTTGTTCCACCGTTCCATGTGCGCGGTCTCGCCAGTCTCCTTGCCGACGCTTTGGTGGTGGCCTTGTTCGGAAAAGACGCTGGCGTAGGCCTTCCAGAAATC
>JABFQX010000066.1 GCA_013141505.1 Methyloglobulus sp. | reverse complement strand
GCTGGTTTGCTGACGGTCGGCAACAGATTTGTAGCGGCGTGAGGTCATGTTTATATGAAACTCATTATATTTATCAATCGATTACATTATATCATATGGGGTGAAAATAATACTTTCACAGTCTCTAAACCACGCCGCGATGCAAACCCGCTACGCCGACTATTTTCCGCACTATATCAAATCAGGTATAGATGCAGGTTTGCTGGATAAGCGCTTGGTGCAGTTTGATTTGACCAAACTTGCTGGTGCATTTGCAGCAGACCGTGACTTCAAGTTCGGCTACCTTGGCCTGCAAACCCTGTATGACCGCTATTTTTTACATATCGACGAGCGGCGTATCGAACTGCCGCAAATCTTCTTCATGCGCGTGGCGATGGGCTTGGCGATCAACGAAATTGACCGTGAAGACCGTGCTATCGAGTTTTATAGCGTGTTGTCCAATTTTGATTTCATGAGTTCCACGCCAACCTTGTTTAACAGCGGTACAGTACATTCTCAGCTTTCGTCGTGTTATCTCAGCACGGTCAGTGATGACCTGGACGGCATTTACCAGGCGATTAAAGAAAATGCCTTACTGCAAAAATATGCCGGGGGCATAGGCAACGATTGGACGCCAGTCCGCGCCTTGGGTGCGCGCATTAAAGGCACCAACGGCAAGAGCCAGGGCGTGATCCCCTTCCTGAAAGTCGCCAACGACACCGCTGTCGCTGTCAACCAAGGCGGCAAGCGCAAAGGCGCGGTATGCGCTTATCTGGAAACCTGGCACCTGGACATCGAAGAGTTCCTGGATTTGCGCAAAAACACCGGTGACGACCGCCGCCGTACTCACGACATGAACACCGCGCACTGGATACCCGACCTGTTCATGCAGCGCGTCAGCGAAAACGCCGAGTGGACGTTGTTTTCACCCTCTGATGTACCGGATTTGCACGACAAGTTTGGTAAGGCGTTTGCAACGTCGTATTGCGAATACGAGCGCCGTGCTGATCTGGGTGAAATCAAACAATTTAAGCGTGTTTCCGCACTGCAACTGTGGCGCAAGATGCTGTCGATGCTGTTTGAAACCGGCCATCCCTGGATCACCTTCAAGGATGCCTGCAATATTCGCTCGCCGCAGCAGCATGTCGGTGTCGTGCATAGTTCCAACCTTTGCACAGAGATTACACTGAATACTTCCGCCACCGAAATCGCCGTGTGCAATTTGGGTTCGGTGAACCTGATGGCACATTTGACTGAAGAAACCTGTACTGAGCGTGGCCGAAGTAATGGCAAATTGGCGTTGGATCAAGCCAAACTAAAAGCCACTATCATGACTGCGATGCGGATGCTTGATAATGTCATCGACATCAATTTTTATGCGGTCGGCAGTGCGAGTAATTCCAATTTCCGCCATCGGCCTGTGGGTTTGGGCATTATGGGTTTTCAAGATTGCCTACATGCACTTCGGATTCCTTACGCTTCAATAGAAGCCGTTGAGTTTGCTGATCGCACGATGGAAACTGTGTGTTATCACGCTTATTCGGCTTCAAGCCGTTTATCAGAAGAGCGCGGCTCTTATTCCAGCTTTAAAGGCAGCTTGTGGGATCAAGGCATCTTGCCACTGGACACGCTAAACCTGTTGAGCGAAGCGCGTGGTGGTCAGGTGGACGTAGACCGGGGCAGCACTCTGGACTGGGATGTGTTGAGAACTCGCATTCAACAATACGGAATGCGTAATTCGAATTGCGTGGCGATTGCACCGACAGCCACCATTGCCAATATTGTCGGCGTTTCCGCCAGCATTGAGCCGGACTACCAAAACCTGTACGTGAAATCCAAATTGTCCGGCGAATTTACTGTGGTCAATGAGGCTTTGGTTTCTGAGCTAAAGGCACTGGATTTGTGGGATGAAGTCATGGTGGCGGACATCAAATATTACGATGGCTCGCTAGCTAAAATAGACCGAATCCCCGCCGGATTAAAAGCGCTCTATGCCACAGCATTTGAAGTTGATCCTGCATGGTTAGTCGAAGCCGCCGCCCGGCGGCAAAAATGGATAGACCAAGCGCAATCGCTAAACCTCTACTTTGCCGTTCCTTCCGGCAAAAAGCTGCATGATATCTATATGTTGGCATGGCAACGTGGCCTGAAAACCACCTACTACCTGCGTTCGTTAGGGGCGACTTCGACGGAGAAATCAACAGGAAGCGGCGGTGAATTAAATGCAGTGGCGGCGTTTTTACCGTCTATAGATCAGCCGAAACAATGCCTGATTGATGATCCCGGCTGTGAAGCCTGCCAATAGCCGAAGTTCACAATTAATTCAACCGTAACCATCCACCACTTTCTCGTTTTACTGTCATTTCGACCATAGGGAGAAATCTTAAACCTTTACTCATGGCTTATTATTCAAGATTTCTCCCTATGGTCGAAATGACAAACCTGTTGATATAAGTAGAACCAGTGCAAATACTGGACTGAGTTATTCGGTGTTAAATGGGTATAAAGTTTTAATCTGTTAAGGTGTAAGAAATCTCAGGGTTGTTTACAGATGGGTTGATTAAAATATTGATAAAGTATTTCATAAGGTGTTGAGTTGTTCAAACCCTTATGGGGCTTAACGGTATTGTAGAAGTTGATAAAGCGGC
>JABFQX010000090.1 GCA_013141505.1 Methyloglobulus sp. | reverse complement strand
CATGGGGCGGTGGGGGCGGTGGTTTTGGCGGTGGAGGCGCATCTGACTCATGGTGAAGCTATCACGCTGGTTAAAACATGCTTTTATGCCGCCGTGGTGCTGGCGCTTGTCGTTTCCAACGCCGGTTTTGAATGAAATTGAAAAAGCGGTCAAGCAATCGGAATCCAAACACCGTGGTGAACTTCGTTTTGCCATTGAGAATTCTTTGGCTCCGGGTTGGATATGGTATGGCCTTTCGTCACGCCATCGTGCCGCAGAAGTTTTTTCGAATTTGCGGGTTTGGGATACCGAGGAAAACAGTGGTGTACTGATTTATGTTCAATTGGCAGATCGGGAAGTTCATATTCTTGCTGATCGCAGCATAAACAAATGTGTTGAGCAAGCCGAATGGGACAAAATCGCCAAAGTTATGCAAAAGGCATTCAGCCAAAAGCAGTTTCAACAAGGTTCATTGCAAGCGATTGAAGAAATTACTCGATTATTGGCCACGCATTTTCCGGCTGATTCGCTTGATCATAATGAACTTCCGAATAGGCCTGTCATTATAAGAAGATAGGTTTTTGCTTATATAATCAGGATTTAAAGATAAAGTGAAGACTTGAACCTGATTTATTATCGGCATCTCTAAATGCAACACTCAAGCATCATCCGTCCGATAAATACATCTACCTAAAGCCATCGAAGATATGCTGATGATAGTCAAGCACGTATATGTCCTGCTAGATAAAGCGTCTTCCTCGAATAGTTATCCCCAACTATATATAACCTGTCCCTGTCTTATGGTTTCGTTTGCAGACCTATCAAGCCGCATGGATTCTTATAAAGATTGTTATAATGAAGGGACATACAGTAATAAAAAATTTCCCTTAAACCGTTTCTAACGCTTTTCAAGGAGTGAGCGCTTGACAGAAGTACAAGATATAACAAGTCCAATGACAGCATCGGAACGCCGGGCAACTTGGTCTTTAGCCAGTATTTATGCATTGAGGATGATCGGATTATTCTTGATCATGCCGGTTATGTCATTATTTACCGAGCAGATGGAAGGCGCTACGCCATCGCTAATCGGGCTTGCTATCGGCATTTATGGTATGAGTCAGGCGTTACTACAAATACCTTTTGGCTTGGTTTCAGACCGTATTGGTCGCAAGAAGATTATCGTTTTTGGTTTGCTACTGTTTTGTTTGGGCAGTGTGATTGCCGCCCTTTCAACCACTATTTACGGCGTGATCTTAGGTCGTGCTGTCCAGGGTTCTGGTGCGGTTGCCGCGCCGGTTATGGCGTTGTTGGCTGATTTAACCCAGGAAGTCCATCGCACCAAAGCAATGGCGTTAATTGGTGCAAGCATCGGTGTGTCTTTTGGTGTAGCGATTGCGGCAGGGCCGGTGCTTGCTAGTTATATAGGGATACACGGCATATTCTGGTTGATTGCGGCATTGTCATTACTGGCAATTTTGGTAATTATTTTTATAGTACCCAAGCCGCCGAAATCAAAAAAGCACCGCGATGCCGAAGTGGTGACTGCCACATTCAGACACGTTTTAGCCAATGGCGAGTTACTGCGCCTGAATTACGGTATTTTTATCCTTCATGCTATTTTGATGGCTAGCTTTGTTGTGGTGCCCTTATTGATGCGTGATGCCGGTTTGTTGCCAGCCGAACATTGGAAAGTCTATTTGCCGGTATTTGCCGCATCTTTTGCTGTCATTATTCCCTTTGTGATAATCGCTGAAAAAAAGCGCAAAATGAAAGCTGTATTTTTGACGGCGATCATTTTGTTAGTGCTGGCAGACTTGGGTTTGATGCAATTCAGTTCCTCGTTAATCGGCATTATTGGTTTTCTTTGCTTGTTTTTCAGCGGTTTCAATTTGTTGGAGGCAACATTGCCGTCCCTGATTTCCAAAACGGCACCTGGCGATATGCGTGGGACGGCGATGGGGGTTTATTCCACTTGCCAGTTTTTAGGCGCAGGTATCGGCGGCAGTGCGGGCGGATGGTGCTACGGTGAATACGGTGCCAAGGGCGTATTTATGATGTGCGCGCTGGCGGCTCTAAGCTGGTTTTTGCTGTCACTAAGCATGAAGCCACCGCGTTATTGGGCCAATTTGCTTATTTCTTTGCAAGCGCTAACCGAGCAACGGGCAGATGAATTTGCTGCCCGGATGTTAAAACTTCCAGGTGTTGAAGATGTGACCCTGCACTATGAAGAAGGTGTGGCTTATTTGAAAGTGGATAACCAGCAATTGGATAGGCAAAAGTTGCAGCATTTGATAGCCGAATATGCACCGGCCTGAAAGATAGCTAAATTTGATTGATAAAAATCCACTTATTCCATAAATACATAAGGAGGAACCATGCTAAACAAAGTGACCTTAATAGGCAATCTGGGTGCAGATCCTGAGGTACGTTTCATGCCCAGTGGCGGTTCGGTAGCGAACGTCAGCCTGGCGACAACAAGACGCTGGAAAGATAAACAAACCGGCGAAAGAAAAGAAGCGACCGAATGGCATCGGGTGATATTTTTCAACCGCTTGGCTGAAATTGCTGGCGAATATTTAAAGAAAGGCAGTCAAGTGTATGTTGAAGGTCGATTGCAAACTCGTAAGTGGCAAGGCCAAGACGGGCAAGACCGCTATACCACAGAAATACTGGCCGAAGAGATGCACATGCTAGGCAGTCGCAGTGGCGGAACCGGGCATTTTGCCGCTGACCAAAATCTTGCTAGTCCTGCCGCCCATCATCCTGCGCCTACAAGTCGCCAGCAAGGCGCTACCATGCAACAAAACAAAGGGCAGGGCGCTGCTGCTATGCCGTCACCGCCGCCCATGCCGGATTATGACGATTTTGATGACGATATCCCCTTCTAACAGGCACTCAATGTCTAAATAAGTAAAAAATGCAATTAAGCCTCTATTATTAGAGGCTTTTTAATCGGGCTGGCTTGGCAGAACGCTAAATTAGCGAGCAACCCCTCACAGCTGCTGTCCGTTAGCCTTAAAACTGACAAATATGACACAGTGAACGCTATCCATCAGCAAAACCTCGATTTCTTTTTGAATGTCCGATTTGGAACGCAGTAGCGTAATGATCGTTTTTCGGTGATTCCTGAATAAGTTATTTGCGGAGCCAGCTAATGGCAAGAACAGCACAGACTTTGCCAGTGGTGGTTTAACTAAGGCTCTTAGATAGCTCACTTAATAAACGTTAAATATTCACATATGCTGTAAATAAAATAGTGAATAACGAAAATTTTCCCTATACGTAATTAAATTTAGAGAGCATTACCCCACTAGATCAGGTATTAGCGAGACAATGGCACTTTTAATTGCTGCTGCAGCGTTTTGAAGGCATTCCTGTTCATCGTCATTCATTTCAGGATGTAAATGGCGAATTATACCGTTCCGCCCGACCACCACAGGGATACTAAAGCAGTTATTCCTAATACCCATCCACTCTTGGAACTGTGTAGAAAGGGGCATAGTTCGGTTTTGGTCAAAAACGATTGCTTCAATGACCATGCAAGTCGCTGTCGCGATAGCGTGGTCGGTATAACCTTTTAAATGAAAAACTTCAAAGCCCGCTTCGATAACTTGAGTAAATAGTTTCCGATGATGAGGTGTATCGCGGATACGCTCACCCCCAGCTTCTGCGCTACTTAAGATAGGAAATTGATTGGGGCCGTGTTCACCTAGAATGTAGGTGCGAAGATCATCGGGATGAATATGCAATTCCTGTGAAAGCAAGGTACGGAATCGGGCGGAATCAACCAAGGTGCCAATGCCCACCACACGATTGGGAGAAAAACCTGACAATTTTGATGCCGCATAAGTCATTACATCCACTGGATTGGTAACAATAATAAGTACGGCGTTCGGATTATTAGCAGCCAATACGGGAATTAACTCCCTGAACATGGCGGCGTTTTTTTCGCCCAGTTGCATCCGGGAGGTGAGCATCTTGTCTTCCATCGATACCGATGCCGTAATGGCAATGATGTCGGCATTTCTGACGTGCTGATTGGCACATGCTTCTATTTGTATATGCCTCGAACAAAAGGCCAAGGCGTGCTGCAAGTCAAGTGCATCACCTTTTGCTTTGTCATGGTCGCGTCCTGCGATCACCAGATGGTCGCAAAATTGTTTGAGAACCAGGGCATACGCAATGCTAGAACCAACACGTCCTGTCCCAATGATGGCAATTTTCATGCTTTGCTTTCCATATTTGTTAATGCCATGAATTCTTAATGATGCGCCAACATATGTTATGGCTAATAAAAACCGGACACTTTCGTGTCACCGACCAGGAAGTTGGTAAAGACCACAAAAATCATTCAAAACTATGGTTAAACAATATTATATGGCGTAAAAAGCTAGCTTTTTACGCCATATAAATACACCTGTCAGTCGATTATTTTCACCAGCCAGCCACCAGAACCTTTGCAATTGCTTTGGGCATCGGCGCTAATGGCAATTCTTGCATAGGTGGCTTTTAGGGTGGAAGGTATTGTTCCACGTATTTCAAATGTACCATCGCTTTTTGGGCTACTAGTAAATTCCGCCGGACGATCTTTTACGGTCACTTTAATGGTCGTAGGGTAAGTGTTTTTGGAAGCCGTAAAAGAAAAGGCAGACCCAGCCTTAACTTCGGCATTTTCAGCCGGAACAAATTGGCTGAATTTAGGTTTGTCGCAAGATTTGGAACTACTGTCACCACCACCGCCATAAGCCCAAGCTGCACTGGTAAGCATGAATAAAGCAAAAATGCATAAGCCATTATATCGTTTCATCGTCGTGCCTCATTGAGTTGTTATAAGCGTTGTTATAGTTTTTCATGGCTGTATACAACCCACAGGATGAACAGTTTTTTATTTAAGTAAACTCTGAACAAGTTGATTCCATTCATGGTTCGACAAGCTCACCACGAACGGAATCAACCACTTGCCGTTCGTCTTTATGCCCTAGAGGGTGCTGAGCTTGTCGAAGGACTTGTTCAGCGGTTACTTAAGTCAAAGCTTTGAAATAATAACAACTTGATTTAACTAACCTGCGCTTTGTAAATAGCCATGTAGTTTTTCATGGTGTTTGCCAACTCACAGTAACTGATTGTTTGCGAATGTCAAACGGAAAAATCAATGATTCGCCTTTTTAGGAATAATTTGCAATAGCTTAAGGATGTAGGGGGCAATGATGAACGTCAGGAAAAATGCTGCAAAGAATTTTCGGCAACAAGAAACACGTCAAGCATGTGGCATTAAAAATCGGTAGTGGGTTAAATCTGTGACTTGATATAGGGCGGAGTGACAAACCTTTTATAACCTAAAGGTCATTTATGCCCTTGAGGGTACAAGTGCCCCAGAGGCTAAGGTTTGTCCTTCCAAAACACACGCGACTCACCGGTATGAAGCCGACAAGCTCATCAAAAAACACAGGTTTAACCCACTACCTAAAAATCAATAATTTGCTTTAAATTAGTTACCCGTAAACAATTCATTAGTTATGCCGGGGTCTTATGTGAATAAGCCGGGATAAAATCAGTAGTTAGAGGTTAATACCAATAACTGAGTGGTTTTATCAGGCTTGTAAATAACCGCATTAGCTACTATCCTTAACTTATTAATTTAATACAACATCTTGTAGGCGAAGGGATAGTGGTCATGAAAAAAAATAAGATTAAGCAAATTAAACAAGCCTCAGCCAGTTCAATGCGTCTGGCATTGGAAAACCGCTTACTATTTGATGGCGCCATAGCTGCGACGGCAGATAGTATTGTTGACGACAAAGCTGCCAGTCAGGCTGCTGAAGCACAAGACGCAAGCCAGGATGTTAGTCATGACGCAACAAATTCCGATGCAAACCTGTTTACTGTCAAAGGGTTTGATTTTGCCCAGCAACCCCCCATTGCATTTGAAGCCACTTCGCTAGGTGCCGATACCGCGCCCGTCCTCATTATTGCCGATGCTAAAGCCGATGGCCTGGCCGAATTAATCAAAAACCCGCCAATCAACGCCCAGATCAAAGTGCTGGATAGTAAGGCAGACGGCTACCAGCAAATTGCCGACATCCTGCAAGCACGCGGTTCAACAACCGACATTCGTATTTTGACCGCGCAGCGCGACGGCAAAGAATGGTTGGCGACCAGCGCTGTCAATCCAACCATGACTTTATCTGACCAGAACCACATCGCTGATTGGGGTGATGGCTTAACCGGCGATGCCAACATCACTGTGTACGGGCATCAGAATGCAAGCCAGCACTGGCTTCATCAGATGTCAGCCCTGTCCGGAGCTAACGTGGCGTGGACAGATAGCCAACGGGCGAGCCTTGCCGACGATTTGCAAAAAACCGGCGCAAACTCGCAAACCGACAAAACCAGCGTTAACACAACGGCTAGCCAAGAACGCGCAGCGGTGACGAGCACTACAAACGGCAACACCTTTGTTTTCGTCGATAAAAGCGTAAGCGACTATCAAACATTATTGAAAGGGTTTGATAGTAACGCGAAGATTATTCTCCTTGACCCTAATCAGGATGGCATGCATCAGATTGCGGGCGTACTTTCTCAGTATGGCAATGTGGGATCGGTTCATATCATTTCGCATGGTGGCGATGGTTTTCTTAATCTGGGTAATTCGACTTTTAGTTTTAGCAATTTTCAAAGTTACAGCAATGATTTAGCCAGTATACGCGGTGCATTATCGGCGGATGCCGATATCCTGCTATACGGTTGCGATGTCGCGGCCAGCGGCGTGGGTGATAAATTTATCCATGACTTTGCTACGGCGACGGGCGCTGATGTCGCCGCCTCGGTGGATGCAACGGGTGCGACATCATTAGGCGGCAACTGGAATCTCGAAGATCAGGTGGGTCTTATTCAAACCAAAACCATTATGTCTTCGGAGTGGGATCATTTAATGGTAAATACCGTTATTAATTCTACAGGTGGTGTTTTGGCTAACGGTTCTGACGGTTTACGCATTTCTATAACTAATCTCGGCCAGATCCAGATTAAGTATCAGAATCAAGATCAGCTATACCTGAGTGGCACATCAGACACGAGTCCCAATCTTTTCAATGGTATCTATATGGCAGTCGGGTCGCAAGTGATCGGCCCTGACACTGGGGCAGAAGGTATGACCAAGGTAGCCTGGAAATCGGTAGGCTTGCAAACATTGACAGGTACTGGAACGTCTGCTGATCCGTTTGTCGTTTCGACCAAACTGTACTATGACGTCAATAACAATAACGTCTACGATGTAGCCAGCGATTTTCAAGTCCAGGTTAATACTAATTATGTATTGTCTAATAGGTTTTTTACCGAAAACGTCACCATTACCGCCCCCTCGTCTAATACGCAAGCGATCAAATATTACCACGCCATCGATACTTTTTTAGCCGGAGGCGACAATGGCCCGGCATTTTCATTAGACCCTTCACTGGCGCAAACTAACAATACCACTGGCGATCCTTACTTTGTGGGTGTACGCAAAGGTGTGGGTACAGCGAATGAATCGATGGTTGGTTTCGTGGAAACAGGGACGACCCAGTTCGACCACTACTATTCTTCATCATACAATGGCCTTCCCCTTTATGGTAGTGGAAGTGGTAACGGCGTTGGTATCGCAGGGGGTGGCGATATCGCGAATACCTGGAATATCGTTGCAGCTACCGACAATGGCCTTGGTGTCCAGATGAATGCCGGTGTATTGACCACAACTAAGACTTTGAATTACATCATTGCGTTTGATGGTGATACACAACTAGACCTTGATGCTAATAACAGTACCACGACAGGTACTGGTTATCTGGGGACATTTTCACCCGGTACCAGCAATGAAGTAAGTGTCGTCGACACGGATGTGACGATCACAAACGTAATTGGCGACATCCCGGATGTTATGGTAACGCTAACCAATGCACAGACGGGTGACCTATTTAGTATAAACTCGAGTCTGTTGCCCACTGGAATTACGGTAGAAGCGCTAAGTTCAAACAAGATCAGGCTTGTCGGCATCGCGACAGAAGCGGACTATCAGGCGGCGCTCCAGCTTATTAAGTTTTCAACCTCAGGCACCAGTACAGTAGATCGCGTATTCACCATAGCCGTTCATAATCAGTTGAACTCGACAGTTACCTCGGCCACGTCAACCTTGACCGCTCTTGCGGTGCCTATTGTCGATCTTAATTCGGGTACGGCGACAGCAGCCGTGCCAACTACATCAAACGTCATTATCAATACCGGTTTTTCAGATTTTGCGGATGTCCCATACGGTTGGACTGAGGGTGGTACTGCCACTGGCATGGCGGCCGACGGTGCAGCAAACGGTCGCTATGTTTTCACGTTTGATACGGCAGCAGATACACTCACACAAAGTGGGCTGGCTGGTTTAAATATCGGGCCAGGTTTAAATGGTGCGGGTCAAGTAACCTTAGATCTAGGCTTTGTCCATGGTGATAATGTCGCCCGAACAATGGATATTTCCGTAGGTGGCGTTGTCTACGCTAGGTTGACCACTGGCTTAGGAACCGGGACAGCGGGCAGCATTACTTATCTTGGTGGCGCTACCAATGCGGCAGGTGATTTTACCGCAACTACGATTACGCAAATGGCCAATGCGACCAGTGCGCTTTCAAGCATCACAATCAATTTGCCTTCATCGGTCGCCGCTTCCGGTAGTCTTGTATTCACCACGACCAGCGCAGGGGATGACATCATTATTGATAATGTCTTGCTACGCACGAGTACGACATCTTTGATCGATGTTACAAACGGCAATGATTTTGCCACCACTTTCACAGAGAATGGTGCGGCAGTTTCCATATCCGATACCGACAATACAGTCCGCGATGGCGATAGCGCCAATATGGTTTCCGGCTTAGTTACCTTAACCAATGCCCAGACCGGCGATCAATTACTGGTAGGTGGTTCGGCAGCGGCCAGCGGAACTATCAACGGCATAAATTATACCAATACCGGAACTGTTGTAACCTTAACCGGGTCGGCGACAAAAGCGAATTACGAAGCCACAATCCGTGCGATTACTTTTAATAACACCAGCGACAATTCATCAACCACGCCACGTATCATTAATACAAAAGTTAATGATGGTACATTCGATTCTAACATAGCCGTTACGACTATTAATGTTGTGCCTGTCAACGACGCGCCTGTTGCAAATGCCGACACCGGTGCAATCAATGAAGACGCGACCCTAACTCAATCAGCTGCAAACGGGGTTATACAAGGTACGACTGGGGGCAGCGTTGCCGACACCGACCCCGACAACGCCACCAACACCCTGGTGGTCTCTGGCGCAGTGGCCGGCACCGGTGCTGTCACTCAAAACGTGGGCGTGGGTGCTAGTCTGGCCGGGACGCACGGCCACCTGACCCTCAACGCCGACGGCAGCTACAGCTACGTCGCCGACAACGCCAACAGCTTAGCCCTGGGTGTCACCGCCACCGACACCTTTACGTACACCGTGCAAGATCCCGGTGGCTTGGTGTCCAACACTGCCACGCTGACCATCACCGTTACCGGCACTAACGACGCGCCCACCGCCGTCAACGACACCGCCAGCACTAACGAAGACATCCCATTGACCATTCCGGTTGCGACCTTGCTCGCCAACGACACCGACCCGGATACCGGCGACACACTGACCGTCACTTCCGTGCAGGGTGCGGTCAACGGCACCGTCAGCCTAGTGTCCGGTGTCGTCACCTTCACGCCCACTGCCCACTACAATGGCCCGGCGAGTTTCACTTACACCATCAGCGACGGCAAAGGCGGCACGTCCACCGCCACCGTCAACGTCACCGTCGAGCCTGTCAACGATGCACCAGCAGGTGCTGATAGTGTTATTAATATCAATGAGGACTCAAGCTATACCATAGTGGTATCGGATTTTGGCTTCACCGACCCGAATGACAGTCCTGCAAATACGTTTACTAATATTGTTGTAGCCAGCTTGCCGCCTACAACAGAAGGTGTTTATAACTACAATGGAGCGCCTGTAACGGTTGGACAAATTATTAGTGTGGCTAATATCAACTTGGGCCTTTTGACTTTCACCCCGGCATTGAACGTCAATAATGTCAATGCTGGAGGCAACGTAGGGGCATTAGGCTTTCAAGTGCAGGATAATGGTGGTGGTGTCAATACAGATCCAACAGCAAATACGATTCAATTTAACATTGCCCCGTTAAGCGACTTAATTACCATCGGTGGCTTAAATGACGGCACAGTAGCAAATACTGATGCCCAAGTTAAAGAAAGCGACTTGGCAAGTGGTACTAACCCTGGCGGTAATGGAGAAAGTGCTACGGGTACATTCTCTATTGGCCCGTCAGTATCGCTGACTTCTGTAACAATCAATACACAGTCGATCACCAAAGCACAGTTTGCAGCAAGTGGAACAACCCCTATCGTAATTACGGGCACACATGGTGATTTAACGATCACCGGTTACAACACGGTTACCGGAGTGGTAAGTTACGGTTATACATTGACGAGCGCAGCCAACCATGCCGGAGGAATAGTCAATGATACGTTCACAATTACTTCATTGGACATAGACGGAAGCAATAATAGTGATCAATTAGCTATTAATATTGTTGATGATGCGCCGGTTATCAATGCCGATGTCGATGAGGCCATCAATATTCCGAGTAATCCGAGCAGTACGGCTTCAGGTAACGTAGTTACCGGCATTGGCGGCATAGACCCAAATAACGCTGATGGTGCAGCCGATAATTTAGGTGCAGATGGTGCTGTTTCAGGATCACCAAGCCCAGTAACCGGAGTGGTGGCTGGTGCGGGCAGCCCGCTTGCTGGTAATGTGGGAGTGGCAGTTAATGGCACGTATGGGTCGCTCACATTAAATGCAGACGGCAGCTATGTTTATACGCCGGATACCGGCAATACCACTGTACAAAATCTTTTGCCGGGTACAACGATCATCGATACCTTTACATATGGCATTGGCGATAATGACGGCGATAATGCAACTACCACATTAACAATCACTATTGTAGGGGTACCGACTGTTGTAGGCTTGAATGATGGTACAGTTGCAGGTACAGATGCTAGTGTCCTTGAGTCAAATTTGGCATCGGGTAGCACTCCCGGAACAGGCGATACTACGACGGGAAGCCTATTGTTAGTGGCACCAACCGGCATACAAAGTTTTACCATAGACGGAACGATATTAACTTTAGCGCAACTGCAAGCACTTGCTCCTTCTACACCGGAAACATTAACGACTGCAAACGGTACATTAATTTTAACTGACTATAACGATACAACCGGTGCGCTGACCTACGAATATACATTAACCAATCCAGCAACATCTAGCGGCATAGTAACTGATGATTTCCAAGTGTCTTTAGTTGATGGAGCAGGAAATAACACAATTACTGGGCCGGTCAAATTCTTAAAAATTGCGATTATTGATGATGCACCTAGTGCATTGCCAGACACTAATGCTGTCAGCGAAAATGATACAAATCCGATAACTGGGGATGTGATAATTAACGATAAAATCGGTGCTGACGGTTCAATCGGCACTAATAACCCTGTGACAGATATCATGGCCGGTGTCGTCGGGATACCAAGCGGTAATATAGGTACATCCTTGCTCGGCAGCTACGGGAGCATAACGCTGAGTGCGGATGGTGCCTATAGTTATGTCGTAGACAACGCTAACCTAGCAGTAAACGCTTTACAATCGGGTGGGTCATTAACAGATATATTTACATACCAAATTACAGACAAAGATGGCGATACCGCTACGGCAACAATTGCTATAACCATCAATGGCAGTAACGATGCGCCAGTCGCCGTCATCGACACCGCCAGCACCAACGAAGACATCCCGTTGACCATCCCGGTTGCGACCTTGCTCGCTAATGACACCGACCCGGACACCGGCGACACACTGACCGTCACCTCCGTGCAGGCCGCCACCAACGGCACTGTCAGCCTAGTGTCCGGTGTTGTCACCTTCACGCCCACTAACAATTACAACGGCCCGGCCAGCTTCACCTACACCATCAGCGACGGTCACGGGGGCACCTCCGCCGCCACCGTCAATATCACCGTCGATGCTGTCAATGACCCGCCGGTTAATACTGTGCCTGGATCTCAGGTAGCCACCGAAGATACGTCATTGTCGATTCCTGGGCTAGCGGTAGCTGATATTGACAGCGCTAGTTTAACTACGACACTGAGTGTAGATAATGGTGTATTAACCCTTGCCACCCTTCCACTTGGGGTGGTTATAACCGGTAATGATACTGGCACAGTAACCTTATCCGGTAGCCCATCAGACATTAATACCGCGTTGGCGAGTTTGAGTTATCAAGGCAATTTAAATTTCAACGGTTCCGATACCTTGACAGTAAGTACTAATGATGGAGTAAATTCGGCTGTTGTAGATACCGTAACTATCAGTATTGACCCCGTTGCTGATCCGTTTACAGCAACCTTAACACATGATTCCACTAACGATACAGGCAGCTCGACAACAGATTCTATAACGAGCAATTCAAGTCCAGCTATTAGTGGAACGGGTGTGCCAGGTGAGACAATGACGCTATTTGATAAAAATGGTGTATTAGTCGGTACTGCCATTGTGGATGCGGGTGGTATTTGGAGTATTAATCCTGTCGGAAATTATTTGAGTGAAGGCCTAAATAACCTTACTGTGACAGCAACAGATCCGTATGGTAATACCGGGCTACCAATAACTGTTCCTGTCACACTGGACGTGGCCGCCCCCGTGCCGACCCTCAGCGTCAACGCCGTCACCGCCGACAACATCCTCAACGCCGCCGAAGCCGGCGGCACCATTGCCGTCACCGGCACCGTGGGCGGCGACTACAACACTGGCGACACCGTCACCCTGGTCATCAACGGCACCACCTACACCGGCACCGTCACCGCCCTGGGCGCCTTCAGCATCGACGTCGCGGGCAGCGACCTCGCCGCCGACCCCGACGCCACCATCGCCGCCAGCGTCGCCACCACCGACGCCGCCGGCAACCCCGGCAGCGCCAGCGACACCCAGGCCTACACGGTCGACGTCACCGCCCCCGTGCCGACCCTCAGCGTCAACGCCGTCACCGCCGACAACATCCTCAACGCCGCCGAAGCCGGCGGCACCATTGCCGTCACCGGCACCGTGGGCGGCGACTACAACACTGGCGACACCGT
>JABFQX010000027.1 GCA_013141505.1 Methyloglobulus sp. | reverse complement strand
GCCTTAACTCACTCAGCGCTGCTACATCATGGGGCATGTGCTTAGCCAAGCAAGCGGCAGTTTCTTTGGGTTTGATTTTATGTACAAAGTTGTATCGTGCTTGATGATAATTGATGTCGCCTGGCAAACATTTCCCGGAAAAATTCACTTTCATTTTTTGCAGTTCCGCAGCGCGGTAGGCAGCCAAGGGTTTAGTTTGCTCGTCCCTTTGTCTACTATTGCGCTTTGCCTCAAGCATTTGTTGGTATTGCAGATGTACGGCTATTGCTTCCGCATTGCGTCGGACTTGCTCCAAGTAGGTTGCATGGTCATCAGGCAATATTTCATCAATGTAGCCGATAGCCTTGGCTTTTTTTGTGCCAATAGGCAATGTGGCCTCGGTTAATTCCAGCGCCTTCACCGGGCCGACCCGTTTTGGCAATGAATAGGTCCAGTATTCTGAGCCGTATAATCCCATGGCCTTATAATGCGGATTAAAAATCACGCCCTTGCGCGCCCAGACTTTATCTGCCGCCAAAATTGCCATAGCCCCACCTGCACCACAGCCACCCCAAACGGCAGAGACCGTTAGCTTGGTTTCCGTAGTAAGAATTGCCAACACGATATCGTCAATCGCGTTGATATTGCGCCAGGATTCGTTAGCCGGATTTTCGGCGGCTTCAATACTATTGAGATGGACACCGTTGGACCAAAAATCACTGCCGCCCATCAGTACCAAGACTTTGGTAGGCCGTAGCAATGCCAAACGGTAAGACTCCAGCAAACGCTCACATTGCCCGGTATTCATCGCACCGTTATGAAAATCGAAATGCAAATAACCGACTTTATTTTTTTCCTCATACCAGATTTCCTTAAAGGTAAGCCCCGTTCCCATGAATAAAGGATCAATGGGGGATTCGGGTATTTTATCGACAACCTTGCCCAATACTTTTGTCGCCGGCAACTTGAAATCGAACTGTTTTTCATGAGATACCAAGCGTTTATAGAACGGTACCGTTTCAATATTTTTGCGTTTCAAGTGCGATATCCACACAGCGCCATCTTTGGCGGCACGGCAAATGGCTCCGTGGCGTTTTGCGATAATCGCACCTGGCTGCAACCCCTGAAAAAGACATTCCCATGCTGTTGTAGAACTTTCTTGATGAGCACCGTACAGATAATATTCTTGGTTGTTGATGACATCCAGCACGCCGGGCGCACTGTCGGCGGCATTAATTTTTTTGATAACAGTGGCAACATCGTCATTAACCCAATCGATTTTGCGTTCTTGCTGTTTCATTAGTGGACGCAGCTCACCACGCACATCAGGTTTTGAATAATCCAGCGGCTCAGGTGTAAAAGTCTTGGCTTCAAACCGTTCGACGGCCTGTAGCATTGCCTTGATTGCGGCCTTAGTCACTTCCCGGCGATAAATACTGGCTTTGCTGGCTTGCCGCATCTTGAAAGTCTCGGTCGCCCAAATGTCGCCGGCATCCATTTCCTCCGCTGCCTGCAACACGGTCACGCCCCATTCTTGTGCACCGTTCATGATCGCCCAGTCCAAGGAGGACGGGCCACGATCACCTTTAATGCCGGGATGAACAATCAGGCAAGTATGGTTACTCCAAACATCTTCCGGTATTTTTTCTTTTAAAAACGGGCAGATGATTAAATCAGGCTGAAAAAATCCGACACGTTTCCTGATATAGCCTGGGTTGAGCGCCAAGGTTATCGAGATGTCATGGCCCAATGCTTCCAACTCCATATGGGCGCGTTGACATAAGCCGTTATAAGCTGATGATATGAGTAATATTCTCATGATAGTTTCTCCTTTTATGGTGTTAATTTACGCCATTAACCGCCGCACCCGATGTTCTCCCACATATACATTCCGCTTTCATGTAATTCCAGCTCCCGTAATTGTTGGGTTGCGGCGTGGTGTTTGATGCGTAACTCAGCCAGTTCCAGGGCGAATCGTTTTGCCATCACTGTGGCAGCGTCGTGTTTCGCACCTAGAACTGCTATCTGTACGCTCCATTCTTTAAGTTGCTTCGTTAATATTTGGCTATCTTCGTCTGTTGTTTTCATGGCTTGTTCCTCATTGGTTTGCTACAGTCACATTGTTATGTTTTCAGCTCGTAGATGTGTTGAAAGCCGCTAAAGGGTGGGCAAAACAACCTGCCCACCCTACTTGGCTGACGTTGGCATCAGGTAGCAGAATCGTTAGTCGTCCCGGCACAATGGACAATCCGCGAGGCGTTATTTTGAATAACACCTTCCACCTTTTGTGACCCGCCAAGTGAGGTTCGTGTACGGGTGCTAAAAACGCGCGTATCGAAGTTTTTGTACGCCCCAGAATTGCTGACGTTGACATCAGGTAGCAGCAAAGTCAGCGTATCGGTACGAAGATCGGGGACAGCAGTCCGGGTGATGGTCAACAGGTGTCCCAGTACCGTGACTTCATCCGTGATTTCTGTATCGTTGCCGGAAAAAGTTTTGCCGCCAATCACAAAATCAAGGGTATGGGGAACCCCCGTATCTCCGGCTGTGTAATAGGCAGACACTCCGGTTCCACTACATTCAAAATGGTTTGCAGGTGTTGTGGCAAGGCTTGCGCCGCTAAATAGGGCGAGGGTCAGGGGTAATAATATTTTCATGATAATCACCTA
>JABFQX010000057.1 GCA_013141505.1 Methyloglobulus sp. | reverse complement strand
CTGCTCGGCAACGCCAGCGACATCGACGGCGACGGCCTCACCGCGTCCGGTTTGGCAATCAGTTCAGGCTCAGGCACGTTGGTCGACAACGGCAACGGCACCTGGACGTACACCCCGGCCTTGAACGACAACACGGCGGTGGCCTTCAGCTACAGCGTCAGCGACGGCAACGGCGGCAGCGTCGCGGCCAGCGCCAGCCTCGACATCACCCCGGCCACTATTGGTATATTTAATCCTTTATTATTGGATGATATTAAAAAGAATTACTATCCAAATAATAATGTCACTCCCAACCACGATACGTTGAGTCCAAGATTAATAAGCAGTAATGACTATATTGAGCCTAGGTCTAATGTCGTATTTGACTTGGGTTTACATGTGAAGAAAATTTTAGATAACCTCGACTATTCATCATTTGATAATACTATTTCTGATCAGAATAATGATGCCGATCAATTGGCGAATAAAAATAGGCGCTTTAAAAATCATTCGACTTTTCAATTTATAAATAAGGCAGGCATAGTAGACAGTCAATTGAATGATAATTCCGATTCACTTTTAGATGAAAGAATGCGAAAAATAAGTCACGACTATGATTTTATTGAGCATGATCCAAAACAAGTTGATGTAGAAATTATGCTGGGAACAACTGCAGCATTTACAGTCGGCTTTGTAAGCTGGATTTTGCGTGGCACTGCGTTGCTAACCAGCTTATTATCAACTGTCCCTTTATTCAGTCGTTTTGACCCGATACCAATTTTAAATTTATCCAAAAAATCAAAGTCACTCGATAAAAAAGGTAATAAGAAAAACGATGCTGAAGCTGATTCAGCTGGTGAGGCAGATGAATAGGTTATAAAAAGGTGAAGTTAATAAAAATAGCTGACTTTAAGGGCAGATTGATGAGACGACGTATTTTAGCAAGTTAACGCGTTGTTAAAACATTGGTTTATTGGGTTTTATAAGCATTTCAGTTATATCATGGCTGGAAATTGGTTTGCTTAACAAATAACCCTGTATTTCATCACAGTGATACTTAGCCAATAGATCAAGCTGATTTTTCTCTTCTACGCCTTCGGCAATCACTTTCATATTCATCGAATGCGCCATGCTAATCAAGGCTTGAACTATCTGTTTATCATTGTCATCATTACAGATGTCCTTGATAAAAATACGATCAATCTTCAGGATATTGATGGGTAGATTTTTAAGATACCCTAATGATGAATAACCAGTGCCGAAATCATCGATGGCAATTTTGATCCCACTACTGTTCAAGCGTTTTAATGAAGGTAATGCGATATCAAAATTATTCATTAAGGTAGATTCGGTGAGTTCTAATTCGAGCTGGCGTGGGGGAACCCCGTACGCTGTCAGAGTACGAATCACTTTGCCGACAAAATCCTCTTCTTTCAATTGCATTGCCGATACATTCACCGACACCTTACAATCCAGCCCCAGCGACATCCATTCTTGGATTTGCGAACAGGCTGTTTTGATAACCCAGTCACCAATAGCCGTAATCAATCCTCGCTGTTCAGCAAACTCGATAAATTCATAAGGTGACAGAATGCCTCGTGTCGGATGATTCCAGCGAATTAATGCCTCAACTCCCACAATAGCTTTGGACTTAATATCCATTTTGGGTTGGTAAAGCAGCAACCAGTTTTCATATAAAATAGAATCTCGCAATTCCTTATCTAAATTGACATGTTTAAGCGAGAGCTTATGCATTTGTTCATCAAAAAATTGATAGTGGCTTTCTGAATGATGTTGTTTGCTATATTTTTTTGCCAGCATGGCATTGTTGATTAAATCCTCTGCGCTATTAGCATCAGAAGGATATAAACTGATCCCAACGTGGTTAGTGATAAAAACATTATTGCCATCAATATCGAGGGGTTCGGTTAACGTTTGCTGCAAACGCATGACTATCCAGGTCAGCGTTTCCTTGGTTGCCAAATCGGTGAGTAATATGGCGAATTCATCGCCGCCAAACCTGGAAATAGTTAAACGAGAAATCGCATCATATTTTCTGAAGGTATTTTTTATCCGTTCAGCAATTTCAGCCAACATTTTATCCCCAAAACTTCGACCAAATGTGGTGTTGATTTGACCTAGCAAGCCAATATCGACAATCAGTATAGCGGCGAACTGATCATGCCGATTGCCACGCTCGATAACTTGATTGATACGGTCATAAAACAAAACATGGTTAGGCAGACCTGTTATGGCATCATAATGCTTGGTATATTCCAATTCAGCTGAGAATTGTGTGGCGATAGTCTCTAGTTCATCCACCCTTGACTGCAGTTTGGCTCTACTGTCAGGTTCGAAAGTCTCGTCACTTTTTTGAGACGATTGCGTTGTAGAATCGGCATGGGGCACTGATTCGGTTTTCAGTTGCCAGTGACTCACTCTATTTCGTCCAGATTCTTTGGCATCATAAAGTGCTTCATCCGCGTATTTTTGTAGTTCATCTGGGTTTGCGGGGCTGTTTTTGAGGCTAGAAATACCAAAACTTGCCGTCACTCTTGGGCCATTCGCAAATTTCCGTTTCGATTCATCTTTAAGACGAAGCCGAATACGTTCAGCAACGACAAAAGCCTCTTCTTCAGACAAGCCAGGCAAAGCTAAGCTAAATTCTTCCCCGCCATAACGGCCAACCAAATCAATTTTACGCGTATTTGATGTGAGAATTTCCGAAAACAACTGAATAACGGTGTCGCCTGTCGCATGACCGTAATTGTCATTTACCTTTTTAAAATAATCGATATCCGCCATTATGAAAGATAACTTACCATCATTTTGTTGAGCCTCTTTGAACAGTGAGCCGTAGAGATCATTAAATGAACGTCTATTCAAACAACCTGTTAGCGAATCTCTAGTGGCAAGGAAATTTAATTCTTTATTTTGCTGTTCAATGTGCACTTGGGTTTCTTCCAAGCGATTGACCATGACTTGGAGATCGTTATAACTTTTTTCGAGTTCCGTTACATCATCTAACGTAATTAGTACGCCTTGAGTAACTGATTTATCATTTTGAATCGGAGAACAATTAATAATAAATTTGAAATCATTATTATTGTTTGCAGCTAAAATTAGCTGTGCGCCAATAAAACTTTTACCGGTATTCAACACTTTTTGCCAAGGAAAATCACCCTGTGCCGAAGCGGTTGAATTTGAGATACTCTTCCATTTGAGCGAGGATAGTTTGGCCCCTAACAACGATGAAGCCGGACGTGATAGTTTTTCAGTAAACACTTTATTGGCCAGCAAGATTTGTTCATGCTCGTCTATGATGACTATGCTTTCCGAGAGCGTATCAAACGCTGCATTGACACGATGAGGAATGACAGAAGAGGGATCTAGTATGCGTAAGGCTCTAAGCATGAACACTAAATAAGTAAAAAAACCTATCGTCAAAACAAAGCCGCATATTTTGAAAATCGGTTGCATGTAGAATTTATAGTTCGATTCCGTCCGTAACGGAAAAAATTTCAATTCAATATTCCCCCAGGTTTCATTACGTTGCAGTATTGGCACGATAAGATGGGTTGACATAGACTTTTCCTTGTCGTAATTGCCCCATCTGTTTGAATGATCGTTTATTTGATAAATGAGTTGCCCATTTTTAAGCCGGATTCCGGCGGATTCAATTTCCGGATTACGTTTTGTGATGTGGTTCAACATTTTTTCAATATGTTTTGGGTCTTGTTCAGGCGCAAAAATGGTAAATTGAATGGCAAGCGCTTCACTGGTTTTTTTGCGCTCGGCTAAGAGAAATTTAGATTCATCTGGAATAAAGCCCAAGAAATCAGCGCTCAAAATTAAACAGGCAGTCAGTAATACCAGCGCAAAGCTGATACGCATTGCCGGTAAAAGAATTCCAACAGATTTTTTTACATTAACCATCACAAATTTTACAAGGTTATTTTGGGTATAACTCCGTATCCTAAAAGGAGTATTTTGAAAAAAGTATAGTCAGATTTTTGAATGTCGTATTAATGTGAGCAGTCAGTAAAACTACTCACTCCAACTGGCTTTAGAGCTTTTCCAAGCGTTAATAGGTAGTGGGTTAAATCTGTGACTTGATATAAGGCTGAGTGACAAACCTTGGTTTGTCACTCCAAAACACATCCAGATCACCGTTATGAAGATGAAGTTGATCAAAAAACACAGATTTAACCCACTACCCGTTAATAGATCTATTCTTGCCAGTATCTTTCTAATGTGTGATGTCCGTCATATTTAAAATCAAGCCACTGAGAACCTGTTCACAGAATAAGCGGCAGAAACCTCTATAATTTCTCACCAATGAAGCACAAAAACTAACTGCCTGAATCGTTAGTTAATGTGAGTTTACACGAAATTATTTTTAATATGCCCTCGGGAAATGTACATGAAAAAAACCTCTCTTTCCGTTTTAATAATCACCGCATTTTCATTTTCAAATGCTATTGCGGCAACGGCAACAATTAACAGCACTGCCTACCAAACCAGGGCAATAGATACTGTATTAGACAATACCGATTACATGGCTTCGTGGAATGCCCAAACGTCTACTGTAACATCACAAGATCTAGCTGATTTTAATGGTGTTTCATCACCTTGGAGTGCTTCCGGTGAATTTTCTCATTTAAAAGTTAACTTTACGACTGGCATAAAAACGAATACATCATTCCTGTTAGCACCTGATGCCGGTTTTGGTGGCGCAATCTATGTTGATGGCAATCTGATCGCCAGTAATACCGCAGACTTGTGGTGGGGTTTTGACTGGAACAATACTTCACAGATATTGGCAGGTATGGTTAACAACTTAAAAGCCGGTGACCACACTTTTGAGGGTTATTGGGCAGAAACCTGTTGCAACGGTGGGCAAGGTTTACAGATTGTTGCCACCGCCGCAACACCTGTACCCGCAGCAGCTTGGTTATTTGGCTCGGCGATAGTTACTTTGGCAGGGGTAAGATCTCGTAAAAAACAATTAGGCTAATACAGCCTAATTGCTCACCGTCTCACGCAAAGTTTTCAAATTGTTATTTCATGGTGTTACTCGCCGCCCTTCGGGGCGGTTTTTTTTGCGAAAATAAATTCGCTATCTTGCTGTTAAATCACATCCGCCAGTAAATCCCAAGATAAATACATATTCTTAAGCATACGCTTGGTATCCTGATTGTTAATTGCGAAAGCACCACAAATCGACTCGTCCCAATCAATACCGCCAACCATCCAGTCATCGATCCCACCAAAACCGTCCGGGATTCTCAAAAATTCTGTGGTTTTTTCCGGATTAAGTACGCACCGCTTTAAGCCAATCGCAATACCGCGTCCCGTCGCTTTCACAAAGGCTTCTTTCCTTGTCCAAAAATGGTAGAAGGCTTGTGTTTGTTGTGATTGCGGAAGTTGCTGCCAATAGGCTTTTTCTTCGTCGGCAAAACATTTGTTCACGACAGCCGCACAGTTAGCTCTGAGTTTAAGATATTCAATATCAACACCTAACAGGCAATTATAAGCAATCGCCACAATCATCCTGTTATCGGTATGCGAGAGGTTAAACGCCAATTCAGGATAATCCACCAGATAGGGTTTGCCATGTTCAGTCTTGTGGATGCGTACCGTATGCGGATCTGCATGGACAGTATGTCCCAGTAGAATCCTTAAGATCGCTCGTACTTCAACATAATGTTTACGTAAATATTCATTTTTAATGCTGTCGGCCTGGGCTTTTTCGCTGTCGTCGAGAATGCGCCAATAATGCGGGCAATCAGTTTCAGTAGCGGCAACTTCACCTTGCCAAATATGAACAGCATGACTATCCATTAAGGGCTCACCGCCGCTTTGCCTTCACCCCGAATATCGCTCGCAGCGGTTAATGCACGTGTAGTTTTTTGTAACTGCACCGCTTGCATATCACCGTAAGTGCGTTTCGTTTGCTTCAGTTGGTGACCTAATGTATTGAGTTTGCTGATTTCATCAGCGTTAAACGCATCTTGCTCATACTCGACAACATCAGGAATATATTGGTGATGAAAACGAGGAATACGTACCCAGGAATCCGGGTTATTACTTTTGGCAAAATCTAGCACACCCAGTAAAACCATCGAAATTATGCGGCTACCTCCCGGCGTACCTAACACGGCAATACGATCCGGGGTTTCCAGAAAAGTCGGTGTCATACTCGACAGCATTCGTTTCCCTGGTGCGATGGCATTGGCACTACCACCGACCAGGCCGTAACCATTCAGTGCCCCAGGAAGGCTGACGAAATCGTCCATCTCGTCATTCAGCAATACGCCTGTACCTTCAGGAACAAAACCGGAACCAAACGGCATATTAACGCTGAGTGTAGCGGCAACCCGGTTGCCATCTTGGTCGATAATGGAAAAATGCGTGGTTTGGTTGCCTTGATTTTGCTCAGGTAAATCACCTGATAAAAAGTCGCTTGGCAGGGCTTTGTCTGGCCTGATGCTGCTCCGTAAACCAGCGGCATAGTCCGCACTAAGCAAGCGGTTGATCGGAATGTCGATAAAATCGGGATCCCCTAAATACAAACTGCGATCATGATAAGCGCGGCGCATGGCTTCTATAATCAAGTGTTTACGGGTTACTTCATCGGTAACTTGCAAATCAAAACAGGACAGAATGTTCAGGGCTTCAAGCAGCACAACACCGCCGGATGATGAGGGCGGCGCACTGGTGATGGCGATACCGTGGTAGTTGCCTTTTAAAGGTATGCGCTCAACAATTTGATACGCATCCAGATCTTGTTGGCTCCAAACTCCACCTGCACTGCGAATACCGTCGATTAATTTTTCAGCAACCTTGCCACCATAAAAACCATCCCTGCCGGATTCGGCAAGCGCTTCCAAGGTGTCCGCTAAATTGGGTTGTTTAAGGATTGCAAACGGTTTGGGGACACTGCCATCGGCTAAAAAAATAGTGATTGCGTCAGGATTTTTTTTCAGCACATTGACACGAGAGATCAGCATTCTTCTGTGCCATTCGCTAATGGCAAAGCCAAATCGGGCATAGCGTATAGCGGGAGCTAAGCTGTCTGCAATTGGCAATTTGCCGTATTTTTCAGATAGATGGACTAGCGCGGCTGGCAAACCTGGAATCGCCGCAGCCAACGCACCATCAACGGATAATTTTGGCACTACCTTACCGGACTTATCCAGAAACATGTTTTTGTGCGCCGCCAACGGTGCTTTTTCCCGGCCATCTATCATGATATCGAGATTATCTTTTGACCGATGAAGCAACCAGTAACCACCGCCGCCCAAACCTGAACCTGCCGGTTCCACCACTGCCAGCGCAGCACTCACTGCAACCGCCGTATCAAACACATTGCCACCTTTTTTGAGGATTTCAAATCCTGCATCAGTTGCTAAAGGATGCGCGGATGCGATAGCAACCTTTATATTCTCGGCATGTGCTTGGGCAAGCCAAAATAAAATAATCAACCTTATACATGTTTTGTACTTATTTATCATCGTGTTTCTGAATTTGTTTAAAATCAAACGCATTGACTAAATCACCTGCATTAGCCCGAACCCCAGGCAAGGGTTCCAAACCAAATCGTCGGGTAATAAACTTGATAATCGACGTAGTGTCGTAAGACGTGTGGTCAACGAAATGCCGCTTGGCAAAAGGTGAGATGATGATTGCGGGAATCCGCGTTCCCGGCCCCCAACGGTCGCCCTTGGGCGGCGCAACATGATCCCAAAAGCCACCGTTCTCGTCGTAGGTTACAATCACCGCAGTTTTCCCCCATGCCCGACTTTGTTTGATTTTAGCCAGAATCTGGTCGATGTGCTGGTCGCCGGATAGCACATCGGTATAGCCGGGGTGTTCACTCAAAATACCGGGCGGTTTATAAAAAGCAACCTGTGGCAACGTGCCTTTTGCTATGGCTTTCAGAAAATCATCGCCATCCTGTAAATGAAGTTCCCGATCCTTTGTACCCGGTGCAAACCGGGCATAATAATTGAATGGTTGGTGATGCGGTTGAAAGTTGGCTGATTCTGATGTATGCACATAAATCACTTTACGTTTAACATCGGGTGCTTGCATACCATCTGCGATTGCCTGATTCCATGCGCCTGCATACCAACCCCAAGAGATATTTTTGGCGGAAAGCGTATCGCCTATGGTTTTGGTAATCTGTGGCGGCAGCGGAAATTTTGCCGGATCGGCAAAACGGCGATCCCCTGTTTGGGCAGGAGGAGTTTTAGATGGTTGAAAAGCGGGTTGTTTGGGCAATACCACGAAGCCATCTGGGGTAAAAGGCGCGTTGTTGCTGATAAACTTGGGTGCGCCTTGCATTGCAGATTTGGGCGAATCAGCTTGTCGTTTCGCCAAACCCAGTTCATTCAATACCGTTCGATCTTCCTGCGGGGCAGCCGGTTCATAAGGTGTGCAAGCACATATCAGCCACTGGTGGTTTAAAAACGAGCCGCCAAATGCACCCATGAAAAAATTATCGGCCAACACATAGTCTTTCGCCCATTGCCAAAGCGGCAGTTTTGCGCCGTCGTAATAGCCCATAACCAAACCACCGGCATCCGATATCGCCGCAAACTTGTTATTTTTGCCGCCATTGATTTGTTCGATATTCTGGTAGTAGCGGTGAACAAGATCGCGCGTATTAACAGACAAGGGCAAATTTAACATCGGACTGTCTATTCGGAACGGGCGATTTGGCAGATGCTCCGCCAAAGGTGGTTTGCCAGGTTCGCTGGCCCAAATCGGCGGCAATTCCTTGAAAGGTTTGCCGTCATGGTCGACCTGGATGTACTGCTCTGACGTGGCTTGGTTGATGCCGTTTGCCCCAGGAAATAAGCCGTACAAATTATCAAAACTACGATTTTCGGCATAGATTACGATAATATGTTCTATGTTATTCAACCCCGGTTTTGCTGCTGTCTTCTTAATCGCGCTTTTTTGAGCCGCACTGCAAGGCATAGCGCAAAAAATAAGGACTGCAATCAACAAACGGACAAAACCGGAAGGCTTTGCCGAATGGAAATGATACATTTTGGTACAATATCTGGCGGTGTTGTTCATAATAAATCATGGTAATAAATGTGGTGGCAGGCTATTTACGGCAATGCCTATTTTCATGATAACACAAGAGAAGTTGCAAAATAACTAAGTCGTAGTTGCCAACGAGCTTGGCTAAATCGGTCACTTAACACCAGCAAAAAACAATAGCAAAAATGAACTCAAAAAAACTCACGCTTGGCTTTATCGGTATCGGCTTAATGGGTAAACCGATGACTTTACGCCTACTCGAAGCGGGCTTCATAGTTTATGTATGGAATCGCAGCCCAGAAAATCTACAAGCGGTAGCCAAAGCTGGAGCGATTATTTGCTCAACAGTAGCCGAATTAGTCAAAACCGCCGATGTCGTTATTTTATGCCTTGCCGATACTAATGTTGTCGAGTCCATTGTTCGCAACGATATTGTCGACAATGGTTCATCTGGCAAGCTGGTTATTGATTTATCAAGCATTCATCCTGAAACCACCAAAACATTGGCGGCGCTACTCGAAAAACAATGCGGCATGGGTTGGGTGGATGCGCCGGTATCCGGCGGCGTGGCTGCTGCGGAGCAAGGCAATCTGGCGATTATGGCGGGTGGCAAAGTCGAACACATCGCTATCGCAAGGGACGTATTAGCGCCGCTGTATCGACAACTCACACACATGGGCGAAGTGGGCAGTGGGCAAATCACCAAAATTTGTAACCAGATGATTGTCAGTTGTAATGTGCTGGTCATAGCCGAAATGATGGCGTTGGCAAAACAAGCTGGCGTAGATGCCGCAAAAATACCGCAAGCACTGGCGGGCGGTTTTGCCGATTCCAAACCCTTGCAAATTACCGGTACGGAAATGGCGTTGGCACAATTCGAGCCGGTCAAATGGCGTGTAAAAACCTTATTGAAAGATCTCAATATGGCGGTTGACTTATCCAGGCAACACGGTAATTCGGTGCCGATGTCTGGCTTGGCGACACAGTTAATGCAACTACACGGCAGCAACGGTTTTCTGGAGCAAGATCCGTCCACCTTAATCAAGCTGTATGATAAATAAAATACTGAACGGCGTTCGTCTTTATGCCCCTGAGGGTACTGAGCTTGTACCACAGGCACTTCCGGTAGTCGAAGATCAACAGCCAACGCTCAAATTCAGTGCCAACCTAAGCCTGTTGTTTACCGAGCTTGAACTGATTGACCGCTTTAAAGCCGCCAAGGAAAACGGCTTTTCGGCGGTTGAAATACAATTTCCCTACAGCCTAGCACCTGAAATAATTGCCACCGAACTGGCAGCACATCAGCTTAAACTGGTGCAATTCAACGTTGCCGCCGATGAATTGATGCAAGGCGGCGAAGGGCTTGCCTGTGTACCGGAAAAAAAGGCACAATTCCAGAAAGCCTTAGCCCAAACGGTCGCTTACGCACGAGTATTAAAGCCAGAAGTGATTAATATTCTTCCGGGACGTTGTTTTGAAGAACACCGATTGCCAGATTATCTAGCGACCTTCAAAGACAACCTGTTATTGGCGGCGGAAACCTTGCAACCGTTAGCTATCAAAGCCGTTTTTGAAGCCATAAACACCGGCGATATGCCAGACTTCATCATCCACAGCGGCGAGCAAATGCTGGCTGTTCTCGATCAACTCCAACATCCCAACCTGTTCATGCAATACGACATCTACCACATGCACCGGATGGGCGATGATGTGATTGATTTCATTACGCGGCATACTGATAAGGTCGGTCATATCCAGTTTGCTGATTATCCGGGGCGTGGTCAGCCCGGAACGGGTAAGATTGATTTTCAGCAGATTTTTTCCGTTATAGAAAAATCAAATTATCCGGGCTGGTGCGGGGCGGAATATAAACCGGTTGGGATGGCTTGTGAGAGTTTTGGTTGGTTAAATAACCGCAATGAACTCTAACGGAATTGTGGAATTTAACTATAGTTAGTTTCATATTCATCACAACTATTAAATTAATATGTGTTTTTAAAATGAACTTTGCGTGAATTATATTGGGTAAGTTTTTAGCTATGTTAATGTCGTATAATTTACGTTGGGCAGTGTAACGATTACAAGGCTGTTTTGGACTGAAAGTAAGGAGGAACACTGTAATTTGTATGAAGAGAGACATCGCAGGCCTGTATAATTTGGGAAAAGTTTCCATGTTTTTAGGTTTTTAAGCCTCGCATAACAACTTCAACATATTTTACAAACTATTAGGACAAGATGACTGTAGGCATACACAACTACGCCACTGTCGAAGAAAAAATATTGTACGCAAATGACTTTTTTGAAACTTTGGTCGTCAGGGAATCAGAACTTTCCCCAAATAAATTGTACTTCCGAGACGATTTAAGAAAAGTCTGGTTATATCAAGCTAATTGTCTTGAATTGATAGATTATCTGGTAGCAAAGTACCTTTTAGGTAAATTCGATATGATTTTTGCTGATCCTCCTTATTTTCTATCCAACGGCGGCATCAGTTGCCAAGCTGGAAAAATGGTAAGCATTAATAAAGGTGCTTGGGATAAATCGCGCGGTGCAGAAATCAACCATGAGTTTAATTTGGAATGGTTAAAACGCTGCCAAAAATTGCTCAATGCAAATGGCTCATTATGGGTAAGCGGCACATATCATGTTATTCATTCGGTTGGTTATGCCATGCAACAACTGGATATGACAATCTTAAATGATATTACTTGGGAAAAACCGAATCCCCCGCCAAACCTTTCGTGCCGTTATTTTACTCATTAATTGTGGGATGAGGATTTCACACGATGAGATGGAAAGATTTTATTTATCAGCAAATTATTGAGCATTGTAATAACACAGGCTCAAGAACATTTTCTTTGCAAGAGATTTTGAGAGAAAAACTAAGCGTATTTCAGGCATTTCGACCTGACAATAAACATATCGAAGCAAAGATAAGGCAACAACTCCAATTTCTAAGGAACGACGGCTTGATAAGTTTTTTAGATAATACGGGACATTATACGTTGCGTGGCGTTGATTTGCTTGATAGTGAGAAGGAAGAAATAGCATCAATCGACTTTACTAAAGAAACACCTGAAAAAAGGGAATATCTTGTCGAAACGTATGTGAGAAAAGTTAAATGGGTAAAGCAAGCAATAGATATATTTGGTTATAACTGTTTGTTTCAAAGCTGTGGCAACACATTTTTACGCGAAGATGGTATTCCTTACATAGAAGTCCATCATATTATTCCACTTTGTCATGGTGGCGAAGACAAGCTATGGAATTTGTCAGTATTATGCGCTCATCACCATCGCATGGCACATTTTTCCGATGCAAACACACAAATTGCTGTCGAAAAACTTTTGCTTAAAGAAGTCGCTGCTAGGATTTAAAAAATGACAAAAATTGAATTGACAAATGAAGATATAAAAAACCTTAAAATAATAATAGAGCATTTATCAGATTCCGAAAAAAAATCGTATGAAGAATATATCTTTAACGATTTTGAAGACTTGCTAGACGAAAATTCTGGCAACTTTGATTTTATTTTTAGTAGAGATTTTTATAATCGGCCAGAAATAAATCATATTTATGCGATTACACGAAGAGCAAGTGATGCAATTAACTCCAATTTCATAGAAAATTCCATTTAAAATGCTATAGAAAACATGATTTATATTGCTTCTTAAAAGCTAATGGCGTTGAATGGGAAAAACTTATTTCTAGACGTTTGTTACCTGATGATGCGCTTTATGTTATTCATAACAATACGCTTTTTATCATTGAAGTTAAATTTCAGAATGTTGCGGGGTCAGTAGATGAGAAATTACAAACTTGCGATTTTAAAAAGAAGCAGTACAAAAAACTAATGTCTAAGTTGAATATAGATGTCGAGTACATTTATGTTTTATCTGACTGGTTTAGGAAACCTGAATACAAGGATTCGCTGGATTATATTATTTCGGTAGGATGCCAATATTACTTTGAGTATTTACCATTACACAAATTAGGGCTGCCTGTACCACAATAAAGCTCAACAAGTCGGTCAAAGGGACGCACCGCCCGTTGGCGGTTTTGAAGTTTGGTTTTTATCAGGGTTTGGCGGCTTCGTTTAAGTCCTGTAGGCGGCACGGGGAATGTCTGAACGAATTCGCAAGAGTTCTGGTAGCGGTTCTAAGAATGGTGCACGATCCCCAAGTAACATCGCACCGCCGCATTCAGCCAATATAGGCGTTCCTGTTTCGGCATGGATATGTAACGAGTCCCAACTGGTTGATTCAGAGAGTTGTTGTGCGTACAGTTCGGGATAACCGCCCGGCAACCAAATGGCATACGCGTCATCAGGTACATGCTCACTCGCTACCGGCGAGAAAAACACC
>JABFQX010000093.1 GCA_013141505.1 Methyloglobulus sp. | reverse complement strand
TAGGCCGCTTTATCAACTTCTACAATACCGTTAAGCCCCATAAGGGTTTGAACAACTCAACACCTTATGAAATACTTTATCAATATTTTAATCAACCCATCTGTAAACAACCCTGAGATTTCTTACAGGTTAATTGATATAAAAATAGTACCTCGTGTTTCTACAACCCAACAAACACGGGTCTAACATATAGACAAAGCCGGAATATGTCAATGGATCAATCCGAAGGCGTGACGAGGTATGTTACCTCGTCACTCACGTTTTGCAGGTGGAGTTGGTTTTTATGCCATATTGAAACCTACGAACGGGGCAACAAACCCCGTCCGGCTTGGAGCATTGGTTTCGTACCTTTTCTGCCCTTGGTGTATCCACAACTTACTTTCTTGTTTTAGCGAGGTAGCCTGAATGTAACAAAGTGGGATCCGGGATTTCGTGGCTTTGATATTCTTCCGGGTTTCCCGTATTTCGCTTTGCTGCATACGGGTTACGAAGCTACTTGACTGTAATTTCCCCGGCCTACCACTAATCACCTTGTAATAAAAGGTAATAATTCACACTTTTCGAGTGGAATAGTTCACAGACAGCGGCAATTTAATCGTGATAGGGTGTCGTTGCGCCTTGCCTATTTATGTTTTCTGGTACGGCAAAGCGCAAAAAGCAATAAAAAGCATAGAAAAAGGACGCAAATACCCTACCTGAGGCGGGTGTTTGCACATGAAAGTTCATGTACCATCAAAACGTCGGGAAGCGAGGGCGTTTCGCCCAGCGCTTTAACCTTGAAGGCCACGTTGCCGGGATAGCAGATATACCCAAAGATCAATGTGGCAATCGGGTTTCCGAAAATAAGTAGGATGGATAAGCGCAGCGCATCCATCAAATTTATCTAACGATGGATGCGCTGCGCTTATCCATCCTACAACCACTTCATTCAATTTAAGGGGCAAGTCATGAAAACAAAGACAATAATATTCAAGACGCAAGACGCAATAGTTTGAGGGCAACAGCAAGTAACTTTGCAAGGATTATTCTTTGCTTATTCTGGGTCGCGCTGGGGTTGTCGGCTTCGTCAGCGCAGGCGGAGACGTTTCGTTATCAGTATATTTCGCTCGATCAACTTAAAATCCCCCCTTTCCCTCTTACAATAGAGGGATTCAATCCGGCACCAGGATACTTTGATCCTAGAGCGGTTATCGACAACGGACGAGTTTATGGCACTATATTTTTCGATGATTTTAGCTCATACCCTTTTCGCGTTACCTATGCTGCGGTTTACAATCATGGAGTTGTGACCATTTTAAGTCCTGTGGAAGGAAGCGCCTATGTAGCCAATGAAAGGGGTACTGTGGGTGGTACAGTAGATGATTATCAAGACAACACTTTTCAGGCCGCCCTGTACCGTGGCCATCAGGCAAAACTGATCCCGCTCCTGCCTGGAGTGGTCAATAGCAATGTTATTGACCTTAACGATAACGGCACAGCACTGGTGGGATCATTCGACGCTGACTTCAACTATATAAATATCTCGCTCTACGAGAAAGGCCAATCCACCGTGCTCGACTTCGGGCCGACAGTAAACCTAAACTCCATAATGGACCTCGACATCAACAATGAAAGGACGATTTCCGGAACTACAATGATCCCAGGGTTAGGTTATGTCTATCTCGGTGATCGCGGCTTTCGTCACGACCCTAGCACCGGTAAGACAACAATGCTTAATCCCCTGCCAACGGAGCTGCACAGTTGGGCTTTTGACATCAACAACAGAGGGAATGTGCTTGGATATTCGTATAACGTTGGTAAAACAGAACGCATTGGGCTGTGGGATAAAAAAGCCATATTCCATCCCTACTTTGTTGAAGGTACGCCGGAATTTCCGACTATCAGCAATGAATTGGTATTCAATGACAAGAACCAGATCGTAATTACGAACGTCTCAAGCCCCGCCGCAGAGTTTGGCAACAGTTATTTGGTGCCTAAGCCCGGTGTGCGTTTGAACCTGGCCGACTTGGTGGTGAATCCACCTTCTTTAGATTGGAAGCCGTGGGTGATAATGGATATCAATAACGAGGGCGATATGCTTGGATACGGTGTTGATTTTTCGCCGTTCTTACTGAAGCGCATCGACGCGACAGCAGCGGTACCGATTGCATCAACCGCCCCGGCAGCGCTGGCATCATCAGCCATGGCAAGCAAACGGCTTGCTGTCCCCCCACAAGTCGCGGCCTTTCGGCGCAGCCAAATGCACAGGCTGATGGCGAAATCTGGCTTCAGGCTAAATGCTGCTAAGGGGTTGAAACTTCGCCCTTAAAGCCAGTACGGTAGCCTGGATGCAACGAAGTGGAATCCGGGATTTCGTGGCTTCGATGTTCCCTCGGGTTTCCCGTATTTCGCTTTGCTGCATACGGGCTAGGGGCTATTAGCAATAATAGCCAACATTCGCTGAAAGTCTTGGAAACTTAGCGTGAGCGGAGTGAAAATGCAAGGCATTTTTATACCCTTAAGGTCATTTATGCCCTTGAGGGTGCTAGTGCCCTGCGGGTATTGGGCTTGTCGAAAGCCGTATATGCTTCGGCACTTTCAGCACTTTTTCCCCTTGGGTGCGAACGGCTCAAACATTACATGGCCGAATCAATAGTAGTTAACTTTGAATGAATTGGGGGTTGTTTATGTTATGGCAACCTTATAGCTATGCCACTAAAAGCATCGCCATCACCGGG
>JABFQX010000039.1 GCA_013141505.1 Methyloglobulus sp. | reverse complement strand
TCCAGCAGCGGGTTTGGTACAGCCGCCAGACCTCTTGACGGTCCAGCGGCGTTAAGCGGATTCGTTTGTGCATGTTCATCGACAGTATTCTCCTGAATACTGTAAACAACGCTAGAGATTCTTACATATAAATCTTTTGTATTCGGTAAAGAACCCCATCGTTTTATTTACTTTACCCTGCGTATGATTAAGGATAATAACCTGGTCGGAATTTTCGGCGGTTCAGGGCTTATAACCCCGTTATCCAGTTTAGATTAACTGTCGCTAAAAGGTGTTTTTATCAACTAAGGTTGCAAATAGAGTATGCTATCCAAACCCAGATAATAACTTGTTGAACTAATCAGCTTTGCATAGGAGGTGAGTGTGATCTCCAATGAAGATCGTGCCAAAATTGTGGAACGTATCAGAGCAGAAAATGAGATTCGAAAGGAACTGGCTGAAAGTGAGGACGGAAAGAAAAATCGTTGCTCCTGGCTGGAAAGCAAGTTTAGCTTGCTAATCATTGGTGCCATTTTGACAGGAGTGCTTATTCCTACTTTTCAAGCCACACAAGAAACTATCAAGTGGTCTCGTCAAAATAGATACGACAATCTTAAATATAGACTCGATTCCGCACGGGTAGCAATGAAGGAACTCACGATAACACATGCTTTCGTCGCCGAGGCTTTTGAAAGAGTTAAGATAGTGGGCCTAGACGACTCAGGAAACAGCTCTGCTATAAAGCAATACATGACCCAGACTGTGGAGATGGATAATCGACGATTTCGTCAGAACGCATTATTTGTAGGAGCGTTAGGCTTAATTGACGAAAAAGACAGGGATGTTATTCAGGATTCATTTAATGAGTATCTCTCTTCTGTTCAGCAGCTTCTTTTCGTATGCGAGGCAATAGCTGAAAAAAAGTTGATATATAAAACAAGTCGTGATAAAGATGAAGAAAACCTTCAAAAAGCACAAGCTTCGTTGAGTAAAGGCGCGGATAAGCTCTATGAGCAAACGCTTCTAATGCTAAAAAACTATCTTCATCGATTGGAGGTGCAAAGTGAAAAATATTTTTAAGCCTATCTGCATTCTGGCTCTTATCACATTATATTTTTGCGGGTTGGCTTCGACAGTGTTCGCAAATGTTGGCGGCGGAAGTGGCAAAGCGGCATCGCCTTATATTGACGGAGACTTACTCGAAGACAGCCCAACAGTGAATCGCCTAAAGGCTGAGGAAGCTGCGGATAAAACTGTTAATTTTACGACACCTGAAGGGAAGCAAATTTATGGAAAACATATTGGCATAGTTTACTTGAAGCCTGCTTCACCGATTAAGGCGATTGAAACCGCATTCTATGGAACTGTTATCGGCGAGAAAGTGCCTCGAAAAATAGATTTCAGCATTATAAGCAGTGTCACCATCTTGTCGAAAGATTTTAAGGAAATGTCCATTCGTCTTGATATGTTTCCTGACATCTCAGTTGATGAATTACTTAAGATTAACCCTACCTATACAGATCTTAAAGAAAAATATACCAGGACCATAACCATGCGGATTCCCCTCTGGTCAGAGGGCAAGCTACCTCTTGCGTTGGTGGGAACTGATTCAGACTCAAACTTGCAATATAATATAATTGCATTGTTTAGTGAAATACCCGACGGTCAGAAAATTGAGTTCTTGGGCTTTAGCTCCCATTGGTGGGCGATACGGAGCGTAACGAACGATCTTTCATACCCCCACCGTAAAATCTATATGAAATAGCTTGGGAATTTAAAGGGGGCTTAGCCAATTTTACCAGCTTACGAAATGACACTGGACATGATCTCAACCCGTCGTTCCAAACGAGAAACCAGATGAACTTATTGGGGGTTCTAAGCCCTATTGGGGGCAAATTATTAAGAAATTAACTTCACTGTCGGGTTAGGGTCGGGTGCTGACAGTTGCTTTTTTGTTCGACGTTCATTGAGGCATAAACCGAATCTGAGAGTTTGACGCACATTTACGACGAATGTGATCGTTACGCCATTGGCTTAACCCTGTTTTCTCCATTGCGCCCTAAACCCCAATATACAAAAAAATTTTGATGGTCATCATTAAATTGTTGGTCATCTATAATTATTTTGGTCAATATTGATGAAAACAGTTGGTCAACTTAATGAAAATATCTACCACATTTACAGGCAATAGCGCGTTTTAGTTTGGAAACGGGACTAAGGCAATCCAACGTTACCGGGCTTCAATGGTCACAAATTGACCTGCCTAGGCGTTGTGCTTGGATACATCCTGACCAAGCCAAGGCAAGAAAGGCTATATCAGTTCCGCTATCAAAAGCGGCTGTTGTCATTATTCGTGAACAAATAGGCAAGCATGTAACTTATGTGTTCAGTTACAAAAGCAAACCTGTTATTCAAGTTAATACGAAGGCATGGTATAGCGCGTTGAAACGGGCTGGGATAGAAAACTTTCGCTGGCATGACTTGCGGCATACTTGGGCAAGCTGGCATGTTCAAGCCGGTACGCCTTTAAACGTGTTGCAGGAACTAGGCGGTTGGGAATCTGTTGAAATGGTGAGGCGATATGCTCATTTATCCAGTGAACATTTGTCGGCCTATGTCGATAGGCTGTCCGATTTACATTCCGTGGATTCCGGGCTAAATAGCTACGATTCGGCTACGGTGATAAAACTATGATTTGCGAACTAATTGCTAAGCCATTGTTTTATATGGCTCCCCCGGACGGGCTCGAACCGCCGACCTAGTGATTAACAGTCACCCGCTCTACCGACTGAGCTACAGGGGAGTAATACTTTTTTAACCTAAGACATATCAATGGCGCGCCCGGAGAGATTCGAACTCCCGACCGCTCGGTTCGTAGCCGAGTACTCTATCCAGCTGAGCTACGGGCGCTTTATTGAGCCGCCAATTATCCCGTTATGTAATAAATTTGTCAACCAAAGTTCTGAAGAAAACTGGATTGATGGTTGTATATGGCGGAGAGAGAGGGGTTCGAACCCTCGATGGGCTATAAAACCCATACTCCCTTAGCAGGGGAGCGCCTTCAGCCTCTCGGCCATCTCTCCTAAAACTTTTTATATAAAGATACTTACCTTTCGGAACTCGCCGAATTAGATTGCTCTTTTTTTATTCTTTCGTAAATTTCTTCCCTATGAACAGAGACTTCTTTTGGCGCGTTGACACCGATGCGAACCTGGTTCCCTTTAACGCCAAGGACAGTAACGGTTACTTCATCGCCAATCATTAGCGTCTCTCCTACCCGACGAGTCAAGATAAGCATGACTACTCCCTATTCTTATTTAAAAACCTAATGCTAATGAACAGCATCCAACAAAGGCGTGGATTATAACAGTTTTGTAATATAAAAAAAGCCCGATATCCCTTGTTCAGGTATCATTCTTTCAATTGGCTGATTTAAATCGGGGCGGCTGCCCTGTTATTTTACCGCAATTAAAAATATCGGTTAAACCTTTATAAAATTGTAGTTAAGGTCATAGCCAAGGTTATGATGTTGATGGACAAAAAATCTTAAGATTGCTCCTTTTGAGTTGCGTAGATTCTTTACATGTAACTCATAAATGTAAAAATCAACTGACTGTAAATTATTCATCAACTGTAGATCAGCATTTTTTTATAAAAAATATCTGTAAGTTCGCTTGTCGATTAAATTCAAGTATTTGATGCCCAGTTTGTTCGATATACACACCTATGTCGAGATGGGCAGCCGGATCGGTCGCTATTATTTTTACAATTTCGCCAGATTCTAGCTCCATCAGGGCTTTTTTTAGACGGAGTAAGGGCAACGGGCAGTTCAAACCGCTGGCATCCACTTCCAAGGTGTAACCGATAAATGTGTTAGTCATTGCTAAATTTGTATCTCGAAGGTACAGCACATTGCCTATAATACCACCACACACGAATTGACGAATTAACCTGTAGTGGATTATCTGCCCATTTTTTTTAACCTTAAAGAGCAGCATTGCCTTGTTGTCGGTGCCGGCGATATTGCCGCCCGGAAGATTGAACTACTTTCAAGAGCCGGAGCAAAAATCACCGTCCTTGCTCAGGAAATTGGTGAGGCAGTAGGTGCGATGCAATACCTGACAATTCAGCAAAAGTCTTTTGTGCCGGATGATTTAAGCCAGTTTAAGTTGGTCATATCTGCGACCAATAACCCTGAAACGAATGCCTTGGTTGCCAAGACAGCCACTGAACAAAGTATTCCAGTCAATGTGGTTGATAATCCTGGATTAAGTAGTTTTATATTTCCCGCGATTGTGGATCGTTCACCCATTGTGATCGCCATATCTTCGGGTGGTTCTGCGCCGGTATTGGCAAGGTTGCTTAGGGCTAAGCTGGAGTCTTTAATCCCTCCCGCTTATGGTCGATTGGCATGCCTAGCCGACAGGTACCGGGACAAAGTCAAACAGCATGTTAAGCATGTGCCGTTACGACGCATTTTTTGGGAGACTGTTTTTCAGGGCAATATCGCTGAACAAGTCTTTTCGGGTAATGAACAAATAGCCGAAAACCTGTTGATACAGTCACTTAACGCTATTGATGGCAATGACAACAACTATGGCGAAGTATATTTGATTGGTGCAGGTCCTGGCGCGGCGGATTTATTGACATTCCGTGCGCTACGTTTGCTCCAGCAGGCGGATGTTGTGGTGTATGACCGCTTGGTGTCTGACGAAATAATTGATTTGGCACGTCGTGATGCTGAGAAAATTTATGTCGGCAAACAAAGGCAAAATCATAGCCTACCGCAACCTGATATCAATCAATTGCTTGCTGATTTGGCTAAATCCGGAAAACGGGTGGCTCGATTGAAAGGCGGCGATCCTTTTATTTTTGGTCGAGGTGGCGAAGAAATTGAAACCTTGATGGCGCAAGGAATCCCTTTTCAAGTTGTTCCGGGTATTACTGCCGCGTCCGGTTGCGCGAGTTATGCGGGCATTCCGTTGACGCACCGGGATCATGCCCAATCTTGTGTGTTTGTGACCGGCCATTTAAAAGATGACCGCGTAAACTTGAACTGGAAACAGCTTTCATTACCTAACCAGACTGTTGTCATTTATATGGGCTTGGTCGGTTTGGAGTTGATTTGTGCGGCACTGATTGCACATGGCAGCCCTAAAGATTTGCCTATCGCCCTGATTCAACAAGGTACGACGGACAAGCAAAAAATTGTCACCGGTACATTGGCAACCTTGCCTGGCCTGGTCGTTGATGAAGGTATAAAGGCACCAACGCTGATCATAATCGGGACGGTTGTCAGCTTGCATGACAAACTGAGCTGGTTTACGGGAACACTTGGCGATAGTTCAAATGTGTAATTCAAACATTAACATAGAATACTTTCCTACAGTTTCCTGCATTCAGTTGGGGTTCATTTTTTTTAGCGATAATGAAGCCTCTGAAAATAAAACTGAGTTTTGAAATAAAACATTTGAATTATGGGCTTATATTTCTTATCCTTTGCATTCGAGGATAATAATTAATCGAACTTTAAGGTTTAACTGCCTGGGTTCTTTTTCAACCACCAAAAGAGGTCAACATGAAAAAAACAATAGTAACATTAGCAGGCTTAGCTTTAATCGCGTTGAGTGGTGCGGCATTTGCTGATGAGCAGATTGCTATAGGCAAAAAGATTTATGACCGTGCTTTCGGTCGTGGTTGCGGCACTTGCCATGACATTTCGTCAAACCCACAATTGACTGCAAACATTAAAGCGGGTACCTTGACCAGAGCAACATTTGAAGAAGTCATAACAAACGGACGTGGTGGAATGCCGAAAGCGCTGGACGAAATCATGAAAAATAAAGCCGTTGCCGACGCGGGTTACGGCAAAGACCAAGCACTTGATGCGCTGTACAAATACCTTGAAACTAAATAAAGAAAAATAAATATAAAGAAAAATAAATTTCTTTTATTTGGAAAGACCGTCTGAATCCATCTTTGGATGAAGGCGGTTTTTTTATGCCTAACGAATATGTCGTAAATTCTGGAGTGGCAGCTGTTTTCGGCTGATATAAGTTAAGCCTTATCCGGCCAATGCCAGGAAGGCGCGTCCAGCAGTCCTTGCCCTATGATTTGAGTTTGGCCAAGGTTTTTTTCCAGGGCGATGGAATTGCATTCTTCGGCTTGTTCCAGTGCGGCAATCAAGCGTGAGGCGTGGGAGACGACCCAGATTTGCGTCGATTGCGATGCCCTGATAATTAATCGTGCCAGCGCTGGCAATAGGTCAGGATGTAAGCTGGTTTCCGGTTCGTTCAATACCATCAACGGCGGAGGCCTCGGTGTCAGTAATGCTGCCACCCACAGCAAATAGCGCAAAGTGCCGTCAGACAATTCAGAACCCGATAATGGCCTTAACAGGCCGTGTTGATAAAGCTGCACGGTAAAACGGCCATCCTGAATGGCTATTTGCAAGTTCGCGCCTGGGAACGCGTCTGAAATGGCTTCGGCCAAGGCATTCGGATCACCAATTTCGATAATAGTCCGTAAAGCGGCCGCCAAATCCCTGCCGTCATGGTGCAGCACAGGTGTGCGAGTGCCTAGTTGTGGCAAGCGGGCGGGGGCTTCTGCGTCTGACCTGAAATGATCGTAAAACCGCCAGCTGCGGATTTGTTCCCGCAACGTCACCACTTCCGGTGTCCTGGCAGGGTCGGCTATTTGGCTGAACAGGCTTTCAAAATTGGGGGCGTGTTGCGAGATGACATCCCAGTCTTTATGGGCGCGGACTTTGATTATTGCCCTGTCGCGGTCTACCAACAGGCTTGCAGGGCGATAGGCGTGGCCTGCCCAGATACATTCGCGTTTTATTTCAGGATCAAGGCTAAATGCCTGGTCTGGTTGGCTAGGCAAGCCTAATGAAATGGAATAGCCAAAATCTTCCCCTGAAAAACCCAATCTTAAACGAACCCGATCCTTTCTTGGCCCACCTTGTATTGCGATACTACCATCACGCATCCCTTTGGACAGGGTTTCCGGCCCAGCCCAAAATGTCGAACTCAAACCACCTTCTTTCGCCAAGGAATTGACCACGCCGCCTTGTGCCGTTTCAGCCAACAATCGTAATGCGCGATATAGATTGGATTTGCCGCTCGCATTGGAGCCTGTGATGACATTCAACGCACCTAGTGGCATGGCCAGATTAAGTAAAGACCGGTAATTGCTGACCGCGAGGGTATTGATCATTGTGCTGCTCGAAAGCGCTTATTCAAAAACCAGATAATTTATTTGGCCTGGGTAATTGCTTATATCAACGCTTACTCAAATAATCTTTCTTGATATAGGGCAGGCGCTTACGGTATTTGACCCAAACACCTGCGGCCGCCGCAAACATCAACCCGCAGGAGGCGAGGGTGGTGTAAATCAAATGTTTTAAGTGGGAAACTTCTTCGGACAATTGCTGGTTGCTGACAACGACTTCTTGCTTTTTGGGCACGTCAGAGTATTCCCGCAACGTAAGGATGTCTTTTTTAAGGTCGGCGATAGTGCCCAAAGAATTGTTTACGGAACCTGATTTTACGCTGATTTCCAACGTCTTTAATTTGCTTTCGATTGATCCGCTGACCAAACCGATAAGTTGGCCTTTGAGGGTATTGACTTCAGCGGAGACGGCAGGATTCAGCCCTTCAGAAACCGCATCGGAAGGGCTGGCTTTCTGGAGTTTTGCAACGACATCCTGATTGGGTGCATAAATTATCCCCAGCACAAACACGACCAACAGCAATAAGCACAGAATCGCCCTCAGCCTTCTGTTGATTTGCATCAACTGCTGGTGGGAAGGTATGGTTTTGACAACCCCTTGTAATTTAACGATTTCAGTGCGTTTATCTGGCATGTCGCTTATTGTCTGAGCGTGTTCTTGTAATTATATTTGCCAACAACCAATTAAAGGGCTTTAGGGGACGGTCTTCATTTGTTCCTGTTAGCCTAGCAGTTATCCGTGCCGGATTATACCGCTATCACAAGCGCTTACCTATCAATTGTTAAAGATAGCCTGTTAACGATAGTCGCGCCCTTTGGCGGCGGCTATCCGCATCCGCAAGGCATTCAACTTGATGAAACCCGCCGCATCTTTTTGGTTGTAAGCGCCGCCATCATCCTCAAAAGTCGCGATGTTGGCATCGAACAAGCTGTCGTCTGACGTACGCCCGACCACGGTCACATTGCCTTTGTACAGTTTGACCCGCACCTTGCCGTTGACTGATGCTTGTGACGCATCAATCATGGTTTGCAGCATAAGGCGTTCAGGGCTCCACCAATAACCGTTATAAATCAGGGAGGCATAACGCGGCATCAGTTCATCCTTCAAATGCGCCACTTCGCGATCTAAGGTTAACGATTCGATGGCGCGGTGCGCTTTCAGCATGATGGTGCCGGCCGGGGTTTCGTAACAGCCGCGTGATTTCATGCCGACATAGCGGTTTTCAACAATATCCAGGCGGCCAATACCGTTGCTGCCTGCGATTTTATTCAGCTTTTCTATGACTTCAGCAGGGCTGTGGGCAACATCATCAATGGCGGCGATATCACCTTGGCTGTACGTCAATTCGAGATAAGTGGCCTTATCGGGCGCGGCTTCGGGCGATACCGTCCAGCGCCACATGTCTTCTTCGGGTTCCGCCCAAGGATCTTCCAAGACCCGGCCTTCATAAGAAATATGCAACAAATTCGCATCCATCGAGTAAGGCGAGGCTTTGCCTTGTTTCATTTCTACTGGAATATTGTGTTGTTCGGCATAGGCCATCAAGGTTTCCCGCGAGGTCAAATCCCATTCCCGCCACGGCGCAATTACGTTTATATCGGGCCGTAAGGCATATGCACCTAGCTCAAAGCGCACCTGATCGTTACCCTTGCCCGTGGCTCCGTGCGAAATGGCTTCCGCGCCGGTTTCATTGGCGATTTCAATCAGGCGTTTGGCGATTAAAGGCCGTGCAATTGAAGTGCCTAGCAGGTATTCGCCTTCGTAAATCGTGTTGGCGCGGAACATGGGGAAAACGAAATCGCGGGCGAATTCTTCGCGTAAATCATCAATATAGATTTCCTTGATGCCCATCGCTTGGGCTTTTGCACGGGCAGGTTCGACTTCTTCGCCTTGACCTAAATCAGCGGTGAAAGTAACAACCTCACATTGATACACATCCTGCAACCATTTGAGAATGACGGAGGTATCCAAACCGCCTGAATAAGCTAATACGACCTTATTGATTTTCGACATAACGCCAAAACACTCCACGTAAAAATAATCGGAATTATACCGGAAAAGAAGCAATTCATCAGCAAGCCAAATGTGACTACAAATAGATTTTCGTCTGCTTATGGCTAAGTCTACAGTTGTCACCGCCCAACGGATAGCTTACCCTATGAATCAACGTCACAATTATCCAAGTAAAGGCCAAAATTATGAAGATACCCGCAAGATTTGCTTTGTCATTATTCATGTTCATGGTGCTATTCGGTACCCAAGTAAACGCCGAAATCAAATCCGAAACGATTAAATACCAAGTTGGCGGCCAGCCGTTTGAAGGTACGTTAAGTTACGACGACAGCATTAAGGGCAAACGCCCCGGCGTGTTGGTCGTGCATGAATGGTGGGGACATAACGCCTACGCAAACAAACGTGCCGAGATGCTGGCCAAGTTGGGTTATACCGCATTCGCTTTAGATATGTACGGCGTAGGCAAAGTCGCCGATCATCCCGAAGATGCTAAAAAATTCATGGAAGCCACCTTGGCGGATATGAAAGTCGCGGAAGCCCGCTTTAACGCCGCACTTAAATTACTTAAAGAACAACCCACTCTCGAAGCCGGTAAAATCGCCGCCATCGGTTATTGCTTTGGCGGCGGCTTGGTGTTGCACATGGCGAAAGTCAATCCTGATTTAGCAGGGGTTGTGAGTTACCACGGTGCGTTGGGCATTTCAGCCAATACCAAACCAGTATCTACGCCAGTTAAAACTAGAATTCTGGTTTTCAATGGTGAGGCCGATCCTTTTATTACCAAAGAGCATATCGACTCCTTCAAGCAGGATATGAAAACTATAGGCGTAAATTATGAGTTTATAAATTATCCCGGCATCAAGCACAGCTTCACCAATCCAGAAGCTGATAACTTTGCCAAAAAGTTCGACATGCCATTGAAGTATGACGAAAAAGCCGACAAGGATTCCTGGGGGAAGACGCAGGTGTTTTTTAAGATGATATTCGAGTAAAAATATCATAATATCAATATGATGCGGTCAATTTATGAAACATTGAAGCAGCCAAGCTACTTTTGAATTTAGACTTGTACCATTTCCGAAGAATGATTTGGATACATGCCTTATGAATTGGCCTTGGAAGAAGGATAGGCGAGAATGATAGATATATTTTTACCCTACCTAAAATAATGATTGAAAATTAACGGAGGTTTTGATATTGGAACTTCATTAATCATTAAAGAAAATTGTTTAATTTTTACACTTTTTGTGGATTCCCTTATGTTAGAACACTATCAGAATCAAGTTGCTGAACGCGCCGCCGAAGGCGTTCCCCCTAAACCGCTCGATGCTAGTCAAACCGCAGCGCTAATTGAACTCATCAAAAATCCGCCGAAGGGCGAAGAAGATTTTATCTTGGATTTGCTTGCCAACCGTATTTCGGCAGGAGTCGATGAAGCGGCTTATGTTAAAGCCGGATTTCTCGCGGCAGTGGCGAAAGGCGAAGTCAATTCGCCCATTTTGTCATCAGCAAAAGCCACCGAGTTATTGGGCACGATGCTCGGCGGGTACAATGTCGCGCCGCTGATTGAGTTGCTGGACAACAAGGACAGGGCGGCGATTGCCGCGCAAGGTTTGTCGCATACTTTGCTGATCTTCGATGCCTTCCATGACGTGCAGGAAAAGGCGGATGCAGGTAATGCCTTTGCCAAGCAGGTTATCCAGTCTTGGGCGGATGCGGAGTGGTTTACGGCTAAGCCGGACATGCCGAAGCAATTAACCGTAACGGTGTTTAAGGTGACTGGCGAAACCAATACCGATGACCTGTCGCCCGCGCCGGATGCGTGGTCGCGGCCAGACATTCCGCTCCACGCCAAAGCCATGCTGAAAATGCCGCGCGAAGGGATTACCAACGCCGAGCAGCAAATCACGGAACTGAAACTAAAAGGCTTTCCGGTGGCTTATGTCGGCGATGTGGTCGGCACCGGCTCGTCGCGTAAATCGGCAACCAACTCGGTGCTTTGGTATATGGGTAACGACATCCCGCACATTCCCAACAAAAGGGAAGGGGGCGTGTGTATCGGCGGCAAGATTGCGCCGATTTTCTTCAACACGATGGAAGATTCCGGTGCGTTGCCGTTTGAGTGCGATGTGGCGCAGATGGCGATGGGCGACGTAATCGACATTTACCCGTACGAAGGTGTGGTGAAACGCCATGATAGTGATGATGTTGTTTGCCATTTTGAATTAAAAACCGATGTCTTATTAGACGAAGTACGGGCGGGCGGGCGAATTCCATTGATTATTGGCCGTGGCTTAACCGAACGCGCCCGTAAGTTTTTAGGGTTGGGTGCTTCAACCGTTTTCAAACTTGCAGGTGATGTTGCAGCCAGCACCAAAGGTTTTACACTGGCGCAAAAAATGGTCGGCAAGGCGTGCGGTGTGGCGGGTGTGCGCCCCAATACTTACTGCGAACCTTATATGACGACCGTAGGCTCGCAAGATACCACGGGACCAATGACCCGTGACGAACTCAAAGATTTGGCCTGTTTAGGCTTCTCCGCCGATTTGGTGCTGCAATCCTTCTGCCATACCGCCGCTTATCCTAAACCGGTGGATGTCACCATGCACCACAGCTTGCCGGATTTCATCATGAACCGGGGCGGGGTGTCGTTACGTCCGGGCGACGGCATTATCCACTCTTGGTTAAATCGTATGTTGCTGCCGGATACTGTCGGCACGGGTGGGGATTCGCATACCCGTTTCCCGCTTGGCATTAGTTTTCCTGCCGGTTCCGGCTTGGTGGCATTTGCGGCGGCGACGGGCGTTATGCCGCTGGATATGCCCGAATCTGTGTTAGTCCGCTTTAAGGGCAAAATGCAGCCGGGAATAACCTTGCGCGATATGGTCAATGCCATCCCTTATGCCGCCTTAAAGCGCGGTTTGTTAACGTTGGATAAAAAAGGCAAAAAGAACGTTTACTCCGGTCGAATCCTTGAAATCGAAGGATTGCCGGATTTAAAGGTGGAGCAGGCGTTTGAATTGTCGGATGCGTCGGCGGAACGTTCGGCGGGAGGTTGTACGATCCGGCTGAATAAAGAGCCGATCATCGAATACATAGCTTCTAACGTCGCCTTATTAAAATGGATGATCGCCGAAGGCTACGGTGATGTTCGTACCATTGAACGCCGCATCAAGAATATGGAAGCCTGGTTGGCAAATCCGGTATTAATGGAACCAGATGCCGATGCGGAATATTATGAAATCATCGAAATCGACATGGATGAAATCAAGGAGCCGTTGCTCGCTTGTCCGAATGATCCCGACGACATCAAGCCACTGTCGAAAGTTGCCGGTACCAAAATTGACGAAGTGTTTTTAGGCTCCTGTATGACCAACATTGGTCATTTCCGTGCGGCAGGTAAATTGCTCGACAAACACAAAGGCGATCTTCCTACCCGGTTGTGGGTCGCGCCGCCAACCAAGATGGATCAAAGCCAGTTGATAGAAGAAGGTTATTACGGCTCATTCGGCAAAGCCGGGGCGCGTATGGAAATGCCGGGTTGCTCGCTGTGCATGGGCAATCAGGCACGGGTAAAAGAAGGCGCGACGGTAGTTTCCACCTCCACCCGAAATTTCCCCAATCGCTTGGGAAATGGGGCGAATGTGTTCCTGTCATCGGCGGAACTGGCGGCGGTATGTTCCTTGCTCGGCAGGATTCCGACCGTCGAGGAATACATGCAGTATGCTAGAGTTATCGATGAAACGGCAGACGACACCTATCGTTATCTCAATTTTAATCAAATGGATAGCTATCAAAAAGAGGCTATGTCCCAGCCATAGCGAGTTAAACGCCATTGAAAGGCTTCTTTATGGCGTCGGCCTAAAGATTGAAGTAAGATTTCGCCCTTCGGCTCCGCTCAGGGAACGAAACCGTAGCGCTCCCTGAGCGGAGCCAAGGGAAGGGAGGTTGAAGCTTCATACGCGGAGACATCGCTATTCTTGATCGCGCCAGTTTGGAAGCCGCTTCATGTGAGTGTTATCGGGTTGATAAAGATATTTACGAACGTACTTTGGCCCAAAGTAGCGGCTAAAAATGCACAGGAGCGGTTGCCGATTTTTGATGCTGCTTACACGAACATGCTGCTGTTTTCATAAGTTAAGTTATATCGGGCAGCAAGATATAAATCCCCCACAATCTAACAAATCTCCGCTATTTGTACGCTATCGTACAGACCTACCCGATAGATTAGGGGTAACGTAACGCTACGGCGTGAAATGAGCGCTGGAAATACCCAATGATACTTGGGTTGTGTGCCTGGCAACCCAAGCATCTAATTTACCCGATAGGAAATGACATGTTAAATCATATGGTTAAGATCTGCAGCGCCATAACGCCACATAAATGGCTTGTCGGTACCTTACAAGTTACCTTGGTTGGTGCCTTGGCAGTTTCCGGCTGTGGCTCCAAAGATTCGGGCGAGCAAAGCAAACAAACGCAGCAACAGACAGGGAGTGTGGTTACCAAACCTGCTAAAAAAGAGGTCGGTGAGGCATCTTGGTACGGCCCCGGATTTCAAGGTAAGGAGACCGCCAATGGCGAAATTTACGACCAAAAAGAGATGACGGCCGCCCACCCGACTTTGCCGATGGGAACCAAAGCTAAAGTGACCAATCTTGAGAATGGCAAGAAAGTTGATGTCAGGATTAATGACCGTGGCCCCTATGCCGATGGTCGTGTCATCGACCTTTCCGGTGCGGCCGCTAAAAAACTCGATATGAAAGGCGATGGCACGGCTCAGGTCAAGATTGAAACTAAGCCTACTAAAAGTAAAGTTTCTTCCGACCAGTCAAGTAAGACAAAATAGGGAATATTCAAGTTATCGCATTGATTTTTTAAGTTGAACTTCAGCTTTCTCTGTTGCGTTCGTTACTGCGCCGAATGTGTCCGGATTGCTGTTCGCACACCAGTACACAGAGCAATCTGTTCAAAGGCGTGACCGCCTCGTTTATTCGGACTTTTATGCCGAATATGACTCATTTGAACCCAGAGTTACGCCCTGCCGTCACTGCGTAACTTTTATGGGGCTATTATTTGCTTGCCCTGTGAACCGGCAAATTCAAGCTGTCGCCAGGCTTCGTAGCTGATGATGGCGACGGCGTTGGACAGGTTGAGGCTCCGGTTATTCGGCATCATCGGAATTCTCAGGTGGCGTTCCGGGGGAATATCGTCCAGGATTTCAGGCGGCAGGCCCGCCGTTTCAGGGCCAAAGAGCAGCACGTCGCCTGCTTGGAAGGCGGTTTTGTCGTAGGATTGCAAGCCTTTGGTGGTGCAGGCAAAAATCCTGGCATTGCCGATAGCGGCAACAAACGCCGCATAATGGGGTGCTTGGCAACGTTGCTCAGGTCATGGTAATCAAGTCCCGCACGGCGCAGGTTTTTTTCCTGTAAATCAAAACCCATCGGCTCGATCAAGTGCAGGCAGCAACCGTTGTTTGCCACCAAACGGATAATATTGCCGGTATTGGGCGGCACTTGCGGTTCAAAGAGGGCGATATGGAACATTAATGGCGCAGGCTAAAGGATTGGATAAACAGCAAGGTAGCAAGGTAGCCCGTATGAAGTGCAACGGAATACGGGTCATCGAAGCCACGAATGCCCAGATTCTGCAAGCTCCATTCAAGCTACTCGCTCGCCATCCCAGTTATCGAGCAAGGCCGGTTGAAAGCCATCGTGACGTTCTTATTTTAAGTTAAAGATTTAAGGCATAAACTTGCCCTTCAATTGAATGCCCGATCAACAAACCGCCTCGATACAATGCAGTGAAACCGAGAGTAGCCAAACTCTGTTTCCCCTACTTTCTGCAATACCTCACATTTTCAAGAGTTAGAGAGTTAAACCGATCACAAATTCGGCGAATGTGGCTTTTGCTTTTAGGCTAAGTCGCATATAGTCGTCACTTCTTAAAGTGACCCTTAATCTATAACATGCCGAAAATCCTTTGCCCTAAACTGATAACTATAGCTTTGCTTATAACGTTATCACCTGCGATTCAATCTTCCACTTTACTAGGTGTTTATTACGGCAACCAAGGTTGGAATATGAATCAAGTGCGTGCGATGGAAAGTTGGCAAGGTAAGCGCCATGCCGTTGTTAATTTGTTTACGGATTGGTCTTATTCAACAGCCGTTATGGACAATTTGTTCATTCGTCAGCTTCCGACCATATGGCAAAACGGCAATGTCCCCCTGATTACCTGGATGCCCTATACCCACGGAAAAAATACGCCTGCAAACGTTGAGGTTCGGATTGCCAAAGGTTTGCACGATGATTACATCGAACGTTGGGCCGAGCAGTTGAAGGTTTTTTTAAGTGGCGAAGACGGCATTTACGATACGGGAGATGATCGTAGAGTTTATATTCGATTGGCACACGAGATGAACGGCAATTGGTTCCCATGGAGCGCCAAAAACAATAGCAACAATCCAATAGACTTTATTGATATGTGGCGACACGTGGTCGATATATTCGATTCTAAAGGCTTGGATTTTACTCATGTTCAATGGGTTTGGTGCGTTAATAACCGCGACGTAGGCAATTATCGGGCGGAGCAATATTACCCTGGACATGCATTTGTTGATTGGGTCGCTATTGACGGCTTCAATTGGGGTGCAAGTCAATCTTGGTCACACTGGAGGATGCCGGAACAGGTGTTTGGAACAATGTTGAAAAGAATCAGAACAATCTCGAAAAAACCGGTTGCCATTACCGAGTTTGGTTCAACGTCGCGTACTTCAGCTGGAAATAACGTTAAAACTAAATCACTTTGGTTTAAACAATTTTTATCATATGCTTTGGTGCAAGACATCAAGCTGGTATGCCTATTTAATACTCACAAGGAAGTTGACTGGGATTCATTTGGCGGCCTTAACGGCGATAGTCGATATTTATATCAGAAAAAAATATACAAGGCTTATTCAAGCTATCGCAACGGTGTAGCTGATTCCCGATTTATTTCGGCAAACCAAGAAAACCCAAGGTTGCTGACTGATGCTCAATTTATAGGGCGTTAGTAGGTTGGTGATGAGGTACGAACCCCAATGTTTTTGAGTATATTTTGTTGAGGTTCGCAAGCTCACCGCCAACCTACTTTCTTGTTTTGGCTGATCTCGTACGGTGGGTTAGCTAGTGCGCGAACTGGCATTTAATCAAATCGTCGCTTTAGCGACACCTTTCATCTAAAAAACACAGACAAAGTTCCTAAATGGTGCAAAACCTCACGTCATTGCACAATCAAAGCGCAATCTCTCAAGTCTTACACCGATAAATCTTCTAAAAAAATGTCTGAGTGGTTGCGAAAAATAATGTCATATTATTGATTACTAAGTAATAAAATATAAAATTAAGGCTAGTTTTAATGCTGGCATAAAATATGCTTTATCTGTTACAAAGACTCTGATGATGGAGTCTCGGTTTCAGCTCATCGTTGAGCAATTCGACAAAGGCGTCGCATAAATTACGTGGAAGATTCCACGCTATTTATCGACGCTTTTTTTTGGTGAAAATTTTACAAATAGGACAATCCATGATGCTTAAACAATTTTCCTTATCCAATATGACGAAAGCCGTTTCGTCGGTCATTGCGGTGACAACTTTGGCGTTTTCTGTGTCTGTAAGTGCGGCCGAGAAGCTGGAGAAAGAGAGCCTGAAACTGGGTTTTATTAAGTTAACCGACATGGCACCGTTAGCCGTCGCATTCGAGAAAGGCTTTTTCGACGAAGAAGGGCTCTCCGTACAGCTTGAAGCGCAGGCCAATTGGAAGGTTTTGCTGGACAGGGTGGTCAGCGGCGAGCTGGATGGCGCCCATATGCTTGCGCCGCTACCGCTCGGTACGGCCATCGGTTACGGCACTAAAGCGGATATTGTCAGTGCTTTTACCATGACCCTGAATGGTGATGCTATCACGGTATCAAATGATGTCTGGAAACAGATGAAACCACAAGTGCCGATGGCAGGCGGCAAGCCGACCCATCCCATCAAAGCGGATACCTTAAAACCCGTCCTGGAAAAATATAAAGCCGAAGGTAAGCCCTTTAATATGGCGATGACTTTTCCGGTTGGTACCCATAATTTAAAGTTGCGCTACTGGTTGGCAGCCGGTGGTATTAATCCCGGATTTTATGAGCCGCCCAAAGATACCTCAGGGCAACTCCTGGCTGATGCCATGCTTTCGGTGACACCGCCGCCACAAATGCCTGCGACCATGGATTCTGGCACGATTGTTGGTTACTGTGTGGGCGAACCCTGGAACCAGCAAGCCGTATTTAAAGGGGTCGGTGTTCCCGTCATCAGCGATTATGAGTTGATGAAAAACAGTGCTGAGAAAATTTTTGGTGTGACTAAAGAGTTTGCCGAGAAAAATCCCAAAACGCATGTTGCCATTGTAAAAGCGTTGATCCGGGCTTCCATGTGGTTAGATGCGGAAGGCAACAAGAACCGCAATGAAGGCGTGGAAATGTTGTCGCAAAAACAATATGTCGGTGCCGATTATGACGTGATTGCCAACAGCATGAACGGCACATTTGAATATGAAAAAGGCGATAAACGCGACTTGCCGGATTTCAACGTGTTCTTCCGCCATAACGGTTCTTACCCTTATTACAGTGACGCGGTATGGTTTTTAACGCAAATGCGCCGTTGGGGCATGATTAACGAAGCCAAACCGGATTCCTGGTACATGGACATTGCCAAACAGGTCTATCGTCCAGATGTTTACATGACAGCAGCTAAAGCCTTGGTCGCCGAAGGCAAAGCTAAAGCCAGTGATTTCCCTGCTGACAGCGAAAGTGGTTTTAAAGTACCTTCAAGTGACTTCATTGATGGCATCGCATTTGACGGAACCAAGCCTAACGACTACTTGAGCAAGTTTACGATTGGCCTGAAAGGCAAACAAAAAGTTGCAAGCGGCAAAATTGTTGATTGATCGTCAAAACAATCCTGCAAGGTGCGCTGTATGCACCTTGCAAAAGCTGATTTTAAATTAAGGTGAATACTATGAGTAACCAACTCATTAAATTTTTAAACTTGAGCGGCCTGACTTGGTTTGTGCCGCTGGTTAAAATTGCTGCCGGGGAAAATCCGACCATCCAGATTCGTCAGCTTTTTTTGATTATGGGCGTACCTCTCATTGCCATCCTGTTTTTTTTGGGAGCTTGGAGTTTTTCCGCCTCAAAGGTTCATACCAGTCTTGGCACTATACCTGGGCCGTCTGCGGTTTGGGAAGAGGCTTTGGGATTGCTGGATGAACACAACACGGAGAAAAAAAAAGAAGCCGATTATTACCTCCGTCAGGAGGAGCGCGTCAAAAAAGAAAAACTGGAAAACCCCACTGCTGAGGTAAAGATACGTCCTTACAATGGCAAAAATACATATGTCGATCAAATCGGCACCAGTTTGTTTACGGTATTTACCGGTTTTATTCTGGCGACATTAGTGGCCGTTCCGCTTGGTTTAGTATGCGGGATGAGCCCCATCATCAACACAGCCATCAATCCGCTCATTCAGATTTTTAAGCCGGTTTCGCCCTTGGCTTGGCTGCCCATTGTTACGTTGGTGGTCAGTGCGGCTTATGTTACGACTGATGACTCCTGGTTTGAAAAGTCTTTTATCACATCAGCGATTACTGTGACCTTATGTTCACTTTGGCCCACCTTAATCAACACGGCAGTGGGTGTGGCGTCTATTGATAAAGATCTGGTGAATGTTGGCAAAGTCTTGCGCCTAAGTTGGGGTACTCAAATCAGCAAAATCATTATTCCTTCAGCGTTGCCCTATATTTTTACCGGTATGCGTTTGTCTTTGGGTGTGGGCTGGATGGTGTTGATAGCGGCTGAAATGCTCGCGCAAAATCCGGGTTTGGGCAAGTTTGTTTGGGATGAATTCCAAAACGGCAGTTCGGATTCATTAGGCCGCATTATGGTGGCTGTACTGACCATCGGTGTGATCGGTTTTATCCTCGACCGTGTGATGCAAACCTTGCAAAACATTTTCTCTTTTGGTCGCGCACTTTAATGGGGAAGCTGTCATGGGTCTAGCAATCAACAAAACGGAAACTGCTGAAAGTAAATCAACCGGCAACATCATCCCTTTTTCATCTGAACATGCGAAGGTAGTTTCCTTGGAACACGCTGATAAATCGGCAACTATGCCATTACTGGAGTTAAAAAACCTGTGCAAATCATACGGCGAAGGCAGTGCTAAGACTTCGGTATTGAACAACATCAATCTGCGTATTAAACCAGGCGAGTTTATTGCCATCGTAGGCTTTTCTGGAAGTGGTAAAACCACCTTGATTTCAGCCATAGCGGGCTTGATTCAGCCGGATTCAGGAGAGGTTCTCAAAGAAAATAAGTCGATTAATTCACCCGGGCCAGATCGGGGCGTTGTATTTCAAAACTATTCGTTAATGCCTTGGCTGACTGTTTTTGAAAACGTGGCGCTAGCGGTTGATGAAATCTTTAAAGATTGGCCGGCGGCACAACGCAAAGCCCATACTGAAAAATACGTGAAAATGGTTAACCTTGGTGCGGCGACGAACAAAAAACCTGCTGAGTTATCCGGTGGTATGCGGCAACGAGTGAATGTTGCCAGGGCGCTGGCCGCTAATCCCGATATTTTGTTGCTTGACGAACCGCTGAGTGCGCTCGATGCACTGACACGCGGGATGTTACAAGATGAAATCTTGCACATTTGGGAGCAGGAAAAGAAAACCGTTATCCTGATTACCAATGATGTTGATGAAGCTATCTATATGGCAGATAGGGTGATTCCGCTAAATCCAGGCCCCAATGCGACGCTGGGTCCAGATTTTGTTATTGATATAGAACGCCCTAGAAATCGTACCGAACTTAACCATAGCGAGTCTTTTAAAAAAATACGTGCCGACATCACACAGTATTTGATGGCTATAGGCATGGAAAAAAGCAAAACGGAAGGGCAGGCACAAACTGCCTTGCCGGATGTTCGCCCAAACACCAGCAATGATTGGAAGCTCGACCGTTCTGCATTGAAGCCAGCTCCTGTTAAAGAGGAAACAGACCGGAATAAACTACGCTACCTTGAGTTTTCCCAGGTTTCCAAAACCTATCCTACCCCGGACGGCAATAGCTCGATTAAGGTCGTGGACGGCTTTGACATCAAGATCAAAAAAGGCGAGTTTATCTCTATTATCGGTCACTCCGGTTGCGGTAAATCGACCGTATTATCAATGGCGGCGGGTTTAAATACGATTTCCGAAGGCGCGGTATTTTTGGACAACAAGCAGGTCGATGGTGCAGGGCCTGATCGAGGCGTGGTCTTTCAAGCGCCTAGTTTATTCCCCTGGTTGACGGCGTTTGAGAATGTCATGCTCGGCGTCGATAAGGTTTATCCCCATGCCACGCAAACGGAACGGGAAGATATTGTCGAGTATTATCTTACTCGCGTCGGTTTGGCTGATTCCCTCAAGAAGAAAGCCGGTTCATTATCCAATGGCATGAAACAACGCGTGGGCATTGCCCGCGCTTTTGCCTTGTCGCCCAAATTGTTGTTGCTGGATGAACCTTTCGGGATGTTGGATTCGCTGACCCGTTGGGAATTACAGGAAGTACTGATGGAAGTATGGGAACGCACCCATGTTACCGCGCTGATAGTGACCCATGACGTGGATGAAGCGATTTTGCTTGCCGACCGGGTGATTATGATGACCAACGGCCCGCACGCGAAAATAGGCACAATTGAAACCATTGATTTGCCCAGGCCACGTTCGCGCAAAGCCTTATTGAGCCATCCTGATTATTACCGCTATCGGGAAAGTATTTTGCGGTTTTTGTCTGACTGCGAGCATACGCATTAACGCCTAAATAAATTAAATTTCAAATCAACATTTTAAAAATTGGCCTAGTTTGCCAAGGGGAATCTTTATGCCTAAATATTACCAATCTGTATTAAAAACCCCGCTGCTGTTGGCGCTTGCTTGTCCGTCTGCATATGCGGGCGGTATTACCCAGTCGGTTGAAGATGCGCTCAATTTTTATCATTACGGTAACAACGGCGCAGTAAAGATTGACCTAAATTACCGTTATGAAAATGTCAATCAAGACGGTGTTCTCGATAAGCCAGTCGGAGGCAAATTGTTGCCCTTGGCAAAACAGCCTGATACCGCCAATGGCAATACAGTAAGGTTAAGGGCAGGGTTGTTGTCCCCCGTTTTTTATGGCTTCCAAGGCTATGCGGAATATGAAGGCAACCTTGCCATGCAGGAAGATTTCAATAGCACCCGTAACGGCAACAAAGGCTTTTCAACCATAGCGGATCCAGAACAGAGCGAGCTCAATCAATTATGGATCAGTTATAACGGGATTCCCGATACTGTTATTAAGGGCGGTCGGCAGCGCATCAAATTCGACGATGATCGTTATATTGGCAATGTCGGTTGGCGGCAAATGGAAACAACCTACGATTCAGTGCTGATTACCCACACTAATCAGCAATTGTTCGGTTTGGTCATTAATGCCGGTTATATCGGTAACGTGCAAACTTTCACGGGTACGACCGAGAATATCAATGCGCCTATCGTCAATGTCAGCTACAAGATCGGAGATTATGGGAATATTATCGGTTATGGTTATTGGCTGGATTACACTGAAGCTAACGAACCAACCACGATAGAAAAATCCAGCGAAACGTATGGCCTACGCTTTACCAATTATATGAAACCGGGGGATTCCTACAAAATTAGCGACAATTATGGCTTGGTTTATACAGCTGAATGGGCGCATCAACAGGATTATGGTCACGGTAAAACCAATTACGAAGCAGACCGAATCAACTTAATGGGTGGCTTTACGGCGTACAACTTTACCTTCCAAGGTGCGATGGAACAACTGGACGGCAAGGGCAAGAATAAAACCTTCGATACCCCATTGGGGACTAACCACGCTTTCCAAGGTTGGGCTGATTTATTTTTAGTTACGCCTGATAACGGTATTCGTGATGTTTTCGCGACCGCGCATGTCTTACTTGACCGAGGCAACCTTATCTTAACGGGTGTGTATCACGATTACAGTGACGATACCGGCAACCTGCATTACGGTGATGAATGGGATGTTCAAGCACTATGGAAGTTCGGCAAACATTACTCGCTATTGGCTAAATATGCTTATTACAATGCCGATAAATTCAATACCGACACCCAAAAAATCTGGTTACAAGGTAATATCAGTTTTTAGAATGTGAGGCGAGTAAATAGCGGGTTCCCCGCTTTTATTGACACTTGAGATATGGGTGGTAATAAGAGTTAATCCTCCGCTGGCTCGACGGGGGATTCACTTATTAACAGACCCGAAATCGAGCAAAGCCCGCTCAAAATGGTCTATCGACTCCGACCATGAATGTTTCAATGAGGTCTTATAAGCGTTTTGAGAAAGATGTAACCATTCATCATTGGGTATAGTCGCTATTTTAATTATTGCATCTGCCATTTTGGCCGCATCATTGACTTCAACAAGAAAACCATTGGTATGGTTTACCAATTCAGGTGCCGCTCCGGCACCGGTTGCAATAACTGGGGTACGACAGGCCATAGCTTCTAAAATAGGTAGACCAAACCCTTCGAAGCGGCTAGAAAATAACCAAGCATCACAGCTCCCATATAAATCCCTAAGTTCTTCTTGACCGGGTCTGAAATAAAATTGGGCGTTTTCGGGCAAAGGTAATCTTTGCGAAGGTTGCTCGGAGCCAAAAGCGATCAGTTTTAGGTTTGGAATGGTTTTTTTTGCGGTTATTAATGCCTCTAAAGCAATATCAAGACCTTTAAAAGTTTTGGATGAGTACATCACACCTACAGTGGGTATTGGTTGTTTATTCCTCATTGGGCTATGAAATTGGCCTGAGTCAACCCCGTTGGGTACGGTTGTAATGTCGTTATCACCGTATTCGCTAGCTAAAATATCAGTAATCCACTGAGCTACAGCAATCTTTTTGAAGGGTAGCTGCAATGTCGCCTTAACGCGGTCAACGGGTAGCCAAGGATGAATTTCATAGTGTTGAATGAAATAAATTTTTTTACCCTTAGATGCAGGGAAGTCAGCAATCCATTCTGCGGTGTTCCAGTAAGTCGCAATTATTATGTCACCGTCAGGTACGTCATTTGCCGCAACTGGCCTATAGGTATCCAATAACATTATGTTAACCGCAGGGTTGTTAAAAAAAGACGCATCGAAAGTGTTTTTTATGGCGAAATTGCGCCATTTGACGAGGGCTTTGAATTTTTCCTTAAGGCTTGGCTGTTTTTGGCCTGGGGATATTACACTGACTTGATGCCCCTTTTCGGCAAGGAGGTTTGCATATACTGCAATTACTCTTAGGCCACCTGACAAGTTCAGCGTTGGTACGACAAATGTAATCTTCATTACTGTTTCAGGTTCTTTGTTTCCAAGATGATAAATCGCGTTTCCAGTATTTTTCCAATTCTACAACTTCATCTTTGAAACTATTATACAAATAGCTTTCGGCCTCGTTGCTCATTTTGGCTGGCCTTGGCTGGTCACTATGCTTTTTAAATAATGTGGTATAAAAATCAAGCAGTCGATTTTTTATAATTTTGGGCATCATTTCGATAAGTTTTTTGCCAAGTGAAAAACTTTTTACGTTAGCGACAAAATTTTGTCGCGCAATTTCCTTGTCTATACGATCAAAGTGTTCACTTGAGATATTTTCCCGAACTTCTTTCTCGTTTGTCATATCGTTAATATCCAGATTTAAAAAATCACAGATACTTTTTAGCGCTGCGTCAGGTTTTTCCACTAAATCCTGGAAGTCGATTAACAATAGTTGTTTGCTGTCATAAGCATTTAAATAATTTTTGATATGTGTCATATAACGGCTACCGTCAAGTACAGTTCTTGGATCGTCCGGTAAATGTATATCGTACGGGGCAAAAAACTTATCTCTATCACAGCGGTTAGGGTGATTGTCCGGGAACAGGAACTCGTCGAAAGTTCTGTTGACATGGAAGTTTCTGGTGCTGTTTTGGTAGTTTTTGACCAATTGCGTATAGTAAGAATAAGCGCGGTATACGGGTTCCCTGACTATATAAATCAATTTCGCATCTGGAATAGCCTGGTGCATTCTAGATACGGTATGAGGAAAAAGGGTGGTCAATGAATATAATGTCGATGCCTCACCGCATAATTGTTGTTCTTTTGCTGGCGCGAATAGATTGGAATACCAAGTTAGCCCTTTCTGATAGATGTCATCCCGGGCAAAAAATTCAGGCTCTTTTGGGGTACACATAAACACCTTGGGATGCTTGGTCAACATTTTGTATAAAGTCGTGGTGCCGCATTTTGCGCCCCCTACGATAATAAAATCCGGTAGCCTACTCATTTAATAATTACCTGTCACTATCTTGCCTAGAATCCCGCCTAAGAATAGCATAGGCAACATTAAAAATTCTTTGCCAAAATGGAAAAAAAAGTAAGTTTTCATCAGTATTCCGGAAATAACCAAACGTATAAGAGGCGTGCAGGCGATTGCCCAAATTGCGCCACGCAAGCCATATTCCATATAGGCCAAGGGTACTGTGGCATATAGCGTAAGCGTTTGGCATCCGACCAGCAAGGTGACGATAGACGAGCGCCCATGTGCCAAGAAACATTGCCCGGCTAGGGTAAAGCCTGTGCTAGCCATAGACAACGCTAGGATTTGCAGCATCCAACCTGCTTCGTTATACCTGTCATCGTATAGGAGGCTGATGATTCGGTCACCTGCGGTGTATAGAAAACCGGATGAAAACATGGCTACGGCATCAATGCGGTGGCGAATTTTATAGTAAATATCTTTAAGCCGTTCGGGCCTGTTTCTTATCGTGTCGCTCAAAACAGGGTAGAACACAGTAGAAAGTAGTTTGCTCAGCACATCTTTAACGGCATTGGCGAGGAAAAATGCCACTGTGTATACGCCAAGTTGTTCGGGTGTAATAAAAGATCCCAATAGTAAGCGGTCACCCTGGGCAAACAAAAAACCTAAAATGGACGAGAGCAATACCCATCTTCCAAAATGGGCGATGTTCTCCACTGTTTCCTTGTCCCAAGCAAAGCGACACCGGTCTTTAATCAGCAGGTGGGAAAGAAAAAGTTTGGTCATGGATGTTATGACGCTTCCTGAAGCCAAGGCGTAAATGGTTTTTTCATGATAGGCGATATCAATAATGACCGCTAAGCCCAATATTTGACTAGTAACCTCAATAAAAACAGACTTACCTAACATTAGCCGTCTATTCAACAGAAGTAAGTGTATTGAATTAAAGCCGGCTATGAAGGATCCCAGCGATATCATGCCTAATAAGAAGGGCAGGTCTTTGTTGGCATAAACCATGGTTTTGGGAATCAGGTCAAACTTGTTCGCTTGATAGAGTGCAACACTAGCCAATAACACAAACAAAAAAATCATTATTCCGCGTAAAATTTGGATAGTCCATGCCGTATTGATAAAGGCAGGTTCTTCGCCTCTTTTGCTTTGTACTATATTTTGTGCAAGGCCAATATCCGAAACCATACTCAGCCCCATCAAGATGACATTTACAATCGCCATAACGCCGAACATTTCGGGAGCCAATAAACGGGTTAAGATTAGGTTGCCGCCAAAACGGATGAGCTGGGATAAAAGGTGGCCGACCAAGACCCACCTGCCTGCTGCAAAAGCACGCTTTTTTAAAGTTTTTGGCTTTGTTTGCATTTATTTTTTGTGTTGTGTGGGTTGCGAGGATTTTGTTGTATGGTTGAGCCAACCGAATATCAAGTGCATGTTGGTCACGGGTTACGGGGTGTGAGTTTGTTTTTAGTGGCTGGTTTTTAATTTTCGACCAATCTACCGTACATCGAGGCGTAGGGGCAACAAAATTCTGGTGTTCAATCCATTAAAGGGCGAATGTATTTCAGTTATCTGGATAGGTTCTCGGGTGGCTGCTTAGAAGGTCGAAATTTTTAATATTTTCACAGGTTAATGTGAAAGCTTAACCTATTATGTACATAAGGATAGCTGTGTTTTTCCTGTAGCACATAGTGTTTCCAAAATTTATTTTTAGATTTAGCCCAATTCCTTGGCAGCATCTTCAGTACGGAAGAACACTTTGCCGGGTTTGAGTTGGGCAATAAAATCGGTTTTGTGCAATTTATCCAGCACAGGGCCTTTGGCTTCGGAAATATTAAGCGTTTTCCCTGAGCGTTGTAAGCCTTCGTTGATTTTTTCCAGTGCTTCGAGGGCGGTAGCGTCTATGTCGCTGACCGAGGTAAAGATCAGCACCACATGTTTGATATTGGGTTGTCGATTCAATTCATCGGCCAGGTAATCTTCCACATAACTAATGTTGGTGAAGGTCAGGCTTTCGTCAATACGCACCAATAACAAATGATGCCAGGTTTCCACGGCATGTCGCTTGATATTCCGATAATGTTCGGTTTCCGGTATCCGACCCACGACGGCAATATGCGGTTGGCTGGTTTTCCGGAGTTGACTTGCCAACGTGAGGATAATGCCTAAAGAAATGCCTTTTTCGATGCCGAGTACCAGCACGCCCAACAGGGTGACAAGTTCAGCGATACCATCGCCGCGATCATAATTCCAGGTATGGATAATGTGCCTAATCCGAACCAGGCGAAAAACAGCGACGATAATAATGGCGGCCAATGCCGCTTTTGGGATGTCGGCGAACCAGTCGCTGAAGAAAGTCACCGCTACTGCGAGAATACCGGCTGCGATCAACATCGCCATTTGGGTGCGTGCACCCGCAGAGAAATTCACCATGGTTCGGCTGAAACCACCGGCGACAGCCATGCCGCCGGAAACGGCGGTAGCGAGGTTAGCAGCGCCCAATGCAATCAGTTCCTGATTAGGGATGATTTTTTCGCCTCGCAGGTTAGCGGTCACTTTAGCGATTGCAACACTTTCTACGTAAGCGATCAGGGCAATAAAGATAGAACTGGGCAGTAAAAGTCGCCATTTTTCTAAGCTAATAAAATTCAGGTTCAGTGAAGGGAATCCAGCCGGTACAGCTCCCACCACTGCGACACCTTTCTGTAGATGCAGATCGTAATAAGTGACAGCGAGTGTCGCTAGAAAAATCGCCAATAAAGGCCCGCATTTGCTGATTGCGGTTATCAAGGTCAGCGGTAATTGCGCTTTTTTCAGCAGGGTAGTGAGTGGTTTTCCGAAAAAAATCAGGACACTGAGCGTGGTCATGCCAATGGTTAATGTGATGATGTTATAGCCGTGTAAATAATTCTGATAACAGTCGAGAGCCAATCCACAAGAGGGTGTTTTTAGGTCGGCCAGTTGCGTTATTTGGCTGCCGATAATCAGCAAGGCCGCGCCGCTGGTGAAGCCAGCCAGTACCGGATGGCTGATAAAATTGATCAGGTTGCCCATGCGTAACACGGCCATCAGCAACATCATAAGGCCGCTTTCAGCAGCCAAGATAACTGCACTTTGGGAAGCATCGCCCAAAGCGATAATTTCAGGTGCGGACAATGCGCTGGCGATCATGATAGCGGCAATAGAAACAGGCCCTACGGATAAGGTTCTGCTGGTGCCTAGCAATGCGTAGCAGGCTGTCGGCAGTATGCTGGCGTACAAGCCCATTTCGGGTTGAAGTCCGGCAAGGATGGCGTAAGCAATGCCCTGTGGAACCAATAATATGGCTGTAATTATTCCTGCGAATAGGTCGCCATTAAAATCTTCCCGAGAATAGTTTTTCAGCCATTGGATTATAGGAAAATAGTGTGCGATTTGATGCTGATTGGATTTAAGGCTTGGCAAACGTATATTCCTGATATTGTGCTGTGTCATTGGTATGACGTGTGTGTTATTTATTCTTTAATGCTGCATCGTTCCCACGCGAACGTGTGGGAACGATTTCAATCCACGAAGTGATTAAATGTTTTATTAATGAACAGCTATTCTTTGTTCAAAAAACTTTTGGCATACGATTCCTTGTTTGGAATATCTATTCGGTAACCTTTGATCATAATTTGCCAATATAACCAAGGGAAACCGAAGGTTTTACCTAGCCACCATATAAAGCGGTTTGCTCTTGGGTCAAGCAAAGGAAATGACGGTGTAACCTTGCCATCGTAAGCAAATTCAGCCAGCATCACGGTGCTGAGCGAGGTGGTCAATGGGCAGGAGCCATAACCGTCGTATTTTTCTGCAACCGCCTTGGCATTCATGATATTGAGGATGTTATCAACCACAATCGGCACTTGCTTACGCACGGCGGCGGCAGTTTTGGCGTTCGGTGTTGACGTGGCATCACCTAGACCAAAGATATTGCTGTATTTGTTGTGTTGCAAGGTTTTCGGATGCACATCGACCCAACCGGCTGCATTTGCTAATGGACTTTTTTTGATAAAGTCCGGAGCACTTTGCGGCGGGGTGATATGGATCATGTCAAATTTTTTGGTAATTTGAGTTTTTTTATCACCTTCGGTCACTTCAAAAGTGGCGGTTTTGTTTTCTCCATCGACGGCAATCAAGTTACTGTTAAAATTGGGCTTAATCCCATAATCGGCGACCACTTTATTCAGTGCTTTAGCGAAAAAAGGGATACCGAACATGCCGGGGGTTGCCGTGAAGAATTCGATGTTGAATTTATCCAGAATGCCTTTCTTGCGAAACCGGTCGGCAGCCAAGTACATGATTTTTTGCGGCGCACCAGCACATTTGATCGGCATGGGTGGTTGGGTAAATAGTGCCGTTCCTGATTGCAGTGACTGGATGGTCGTCCAGGTATACTCGACATGATCGACCGAGTAATTGCTGCAGACATTATTCTTGCCTAAGGTTTCTTTTAAACCTTTGATCTTGTCCCAATCCAGTTGTAAGCCAGGGCAGACGACCAGATAGTCATAGCTAACCGTTGCCCCGGAGCGCAAAGTAACGCTATTGGTATCGGGTTGAAAAGTATCGGCATACTCTTTTAGCCAGGTGACGCTGGGATGGATGAGATCTTTTTCGTTACGGGTGGCTTGCTTTAGTGTGTAAGCGCCGCCGCCAATAATAGTGAAGCCGGGCTGATAATAATGTTTTTCAGACGGTTCGACCAAACCGATGGCTATCGTTGGATTTTGCCGACGCATATTGTTGGCGACGGAAACGCCCGCAGCGCCGCCGCCGACGATGAGTAAAGTAAAGTGTTGTGACATGAATCCTCCAGTTTATAGTTATATGTAGTTCGGGGTTATCCCGATGGGTAAAGCAGTTATTCATCGGCCGTCCGCAAAAATGGCGGTACATGCTTAAGTGGCTCGATCTTCGATAAGCACGCGTATCTTTTTACCTAAAATTAGTGGGCAGTCAACATGTTTCAAGTTTTTATGCTTTCTGCAAAGTTTCATAGCCGTCAGCCAAGACAGTTTTTTGGTATAGTCTTGTGCCTTCATGAAGGCTGCACGTGCAACTGAACTGTATTATTTAAGCAATATATGAGCCAAAATAAGTGCGTTATATTAACTAATTGTTTTAATATGGTTATCTGGTCAAAAAAAAGGGTTGATTACAGGCTAACTAAAAGGATTTTTGTTTCTGTGAAACGTAAATATGCTTATTTGAAACAAAATGAAACATTTGAAACGGGGTGTATTTCTTTATCAGCCGCAAAAGATTTAGTAAGCAATAACCTTATTTTTAATTTAATAAAGAGATCATAGTCTTGTTTTGTCAGCTCTTGGTTAGCCTGTTTAAAATCTCTTTCAGTTTTTCCAGCTGCTGAGTTAATTTATGGCACTGATTTTCGGCCTGTGTTTTCTCTGCCCGTAATAGTGCGTATTGCTCTTTAAGTTCGCGATTAGCTTGCCGTAATACGGCGGTTTCATTTTTTAATCTATCTAGCTCGGTTTCAAGCTCGGTGCTGTTGCTATTTACAGCTTTGGCATCAGTGGGTTCCGATCGGTAGTTGTCCTGATTTGTTCTTGGCTCATGTGCTTCCAAAGCGTCGTCAGTTTCCTCTAGGCTCATGCCGTCTTTTAATATTGATGCATTGTATTTATTGTTGATTAACAGAAATGCTGCCGCTTCACTCGCTTTACCATTTCCGCAAACAATAATAATGTGTTTGTCTTGAGGGATTTCTGCAAGACGCATCCGCAGCGCAGCTAACGGTATGTTTACGCTGTCATTGAGGTGATTGCTTTCGTAATGTTGCGGCAATCTAATATCCAGCAATATTCCATTATCATTTAACGCATCCGGCAACTCCTCATACGAAATAAACTTTAGTAACGGGATTTTGATTTGTGTTAGAAAATGGCTCTTCTCTAGTTGAATTAGATGCACATCTGAAAGTGCGGTAATCGTTTCTTTGGCATGACGATCAGTCATCAGATACTCTTCACCAAAACTTTCACCCAGGCCAATCCGCATTTCTGCCGTACCTGGACGGGAGAGTAAGCATTGTCCTTTTGTTATGAAGTAGAAATGGTTTATTTCCTTACCATTGGCAATGATGGCTTGGCCTTGTTCAAAGTGGCTGGTTTTCAAAGATATCAGGATCTTCTGTAGATTGGCTGCGGGAAGGTCTTGAAAAATAGGTGATCGCAGTAGAACTGACATCCAGTCATCAGAATCTTCATCTGCGTCTTCAGTAATGGTATAACTTTTTTCTTCAGCAAAATTGTCGGTTGGGCGATTATTAACCAGTTCTGCTGCCAGACGCACGATAAGTGCTTTGCCGTTGGCGACAGCATCAATTTTTCTGGGAATCTGGTGGGCTAAGGCAAATTTTGCGGATTCATTTTCGGACGTAATGACTTCAACAAGAAAATTGTCAGCTTGTAAACTGACGCTACCGTTTAGTAAGTACACTAGATCAGTATTGGTGTCGCCCTTTTTGAAAATAGCCGCATCTTGCACCAGTTCCAGCTTGATATCAGCACATAACTGGGCAAATGCCGAGTTCGAGAACGATGCAATCGGAATTAGTTTACGAAGGGTGCGGGCTTCGTCAGAATTAATGGGCACTGCCATTGATATATCCTTTATGGAACCTATTATTCACTAATCGCCTTCATTGACTATACCTACAACAACCCTTGTTTTAAACATTTTTAAACCCACATTGTCTATAACCTGCTTTTAACAACTCTTGGAAACAACGATGACACCTACTCGATTAGTAAAACTACTGATTTTTTTTGGTCTTTTATCTGTCAATCTCGCTTTTAGCGCAATAAGTCTGGCAATTGGCCTGCCTGCGTTCACCGAAAATCAGGCTATGCCGTCTTTAGCGCCCATGCTGGAGCGCAGTATGCCTGCAGTGGTTAACATTTCTACCTCGACTAAAATACAGGCGGCTGAGAACCCGTTATTGCAAGATCCATATTTTCGGCATTTTTTTAACGTGCCAAGACAACAATCCCGGCCACAGCAACAGCAAAACAGTTTAGGTTCCGGGGTAATTATAGACAGTGATCAAGGTTATGTGTTGACCAATAATCATGTCATTGATAAAGCGGATAAAATCAAGGTGACACTAACTGATGGACGGCAGTTGGATGCCGAGTTGATCGGCACTGACCCGGAAGCCGATGTGGCAATTATCCGTATCCCTGCAAATAATTTGACTGAACTCCCCATTGCTGATTCTAGTCAGCTAAAAGTTGGCGATTTTGTGGTTGCGATTGGTAATCCTTTCGGCCTAGGGCAAACGGTAACGTCTGGCATCGTCAGCGCCCTAGGTCGTTCAGGTTTGGGCATTGAAGGTTACGAAGACTTTATTCAAACCGATGCATCCATCAATCCGGGCAATTCCGGCGGTGCGTTGGTAAACCTGCGCGGTGAATTTATAGGCATGAACACAGCCATATTGGCACCTAGTGGCGGCAATGTCGGTATCGGCTTCGCCATTCCATCGAATATGGTCATGACCATCAAAGAATCCCTGGTCAAACATGGCAAAGTCCAACGTGGGTTATTGGGTGTTACCACTCAAGATTTAACGCCGGAACTGGTCAAAGCGTTCAATCTGAAAGAAATGCAAGGTGCTGCCATTAGCCGGATTGAAAATAACTCCCCAGCCGAGAAAGCGGGGCTGGCTTTAGGTGATATCGTGGTGTCCGCCAATGGTAAAGGGATAAAAAATAGCCATGATCTACGCAATATCATCGGTTTGCTCCAAGTTGGGGATAAGGTCAGCATTGAGTATTATCGCGGCGAGGATAAAAAAGAAACCACCGCCGTCATAGGCAAACAAGAGCATCCTCAACTGGCTGGCGAGAAAGTACATACCAAATTGGCCGGTACGATCCTGAGTAATACCGATAAAGATCAGGTTGAAGGGATCCTCATTGAAAAAATTAATACCGCATCGTATGCCTGGCGGGTAGGCTTACGTCCCGGTGATGTTATCGTGTCGGCAAATCAGTTTAGGGTAAGAAATATTGAAGAATTCAAGCAAGCTGCCGAAGCCAATTCAGGTTTACTGTTGAATATTCAGCGTGGACAGGAAGCCTTTTTCGCAATGTTAAACTGACCTATTTAAGCGAATGCCTTGGGGATACGGGTGAAATAACTTGTATCCTCGGGCATTTTGATTATTTAATACTCCCACCCATCACAAAGCTAAGATTAAATGTGAGTATTGAGAAGCACTTCATTCCTTTAACAATCGCTATTCTGGTTGTATCTGATACCCGGACTGAGGTTGATGATATATCCGGGTCTGCTTTGGTCGAATGCCTTGTCGCCGCCGGACATGAGTTGTTTGAAAAAACCATCGTGCCGGACGATATCTACCAAATACGGGCAGTCATCTCAAATTGGATTGCTAAAGATAGTGTTAATGTCATCATCAGCACAGGCGGGACTGGCGTGACGGGACGGGACGGTACGCCCGAAGCCGTTATTCCGTTGCTCGATAAAGTCCTGGATGGCTTTGGTGAAACCTTCCGAATGCTGTCTTACAAGGACATCCTTACATCGACCATCCAATCACGTGCAGTCGCTGGTGTCGCCAACGGGACGTATATTTTTTGCTTGCCCGGTTCATCAAATGCATGTCGAACAGCCTGGGACAGTTTGATTAAAGACCAACTGGATTTCCGTACGCGGCCTTGCAACCTGGTGCAACTCATGCCCCGATTGATGGAGAGATGACTTGAGATCAGTATTTTTATTGCTGGGTTCGTTCAGCGCCATGATCGGTGTCGGTGTCGGTGCTTTCGGCGCTCATGCATTAAAAGCGATTTTGAGCCCAGAAGCACTCGCTATTTACCAGACCGGCGTTACCTATCAAATGTGGCATTCGCTAGGCTTGTTTGGAATAGGCTTATTTCACCAGCAACAGCCCGAAGCAAAGCTCGTACCGTGGGCAGGTTGGTTAATGTTTGTAGGTATCTTGCTGTTTTCTGGTAGCCTTTATGCCTTAGCTCTCACAGACCTGCGCTGGTTGGGGATGATAACGCCGGTAGGTGGCGTTTGTTTCTTGCTGGCATGGTTGTTTGTCTGTCTTTCCGTCAATAATAAAAAACCCAGCAGGTACCAATAATGCGCGATGCCAACCCTCAAACGGTTTACTTAAAAGATTACGCAGTACCTGAGTATGTTATCCACACCGTTGATCTTAACTTTACGTTGGATGAGCAGAACACGCGGGTTTTATCCAGGCTTTCCATGACCCGCAACCCCGAAAGCCAATCATCCGAAACAGTATTGATCCTGGCTGGAGAGAATCTCAAACTGATCAGTATTGTGCTGAACGACGATCATGTCTTGACCGAAAGCGATTACCAGATAACGCCGGAAGCCATGATTATCCATAATGTTCCGCAACAGCGCCCATTTACCTTGACCATTGAAAATGAAATCAATCCCAAAGCCAATACGGCTTTGGAAGGTTTGTATTTATCAAATGGCATGTTGTGTACCCAATGTGAGGCGGAGGGTTTCAGGAAAATCACTTATTTTCTTGATCGCCCTGATGTCATGGCGAAATTTACGACTACCTTGGAAGGTGATAAAGATCGCTATCCGGTATTGCTGTCCAATGGCAACCTTATTGCTCAGGGCGAGACTGCCGATAACAAACACTGGGTAACGTGGGAAGACCCCTTCAATAAGCCGTGCTATTTATTTGCTTTGGTTGCTGGGCAGTTGGAATGTTTGCAAGACAGTTATGTCACATTATCTGGCCGTAAAGTCGGATTGCAGATTTTCGTTGAAAAACACGATATCGACAAATGCTCACATGCCATGCAATCCCTAAAAAATGCCATGCACTGGGATGAGCAAGTCTACGGACGTGAATATGATCTCGACCTGTATATGATCGTTGCTGTCGGGCATTTCAATATGGGCGCTATGGAAAACAAGGGTTTAAATATTTTTAATACCAAATTTGTGCTCGCCCGCCCTGATACCGCTACTGACTCGGATTATGAACATATAGAAGGCGTTATCGGCCATGAATATTTTCATAATTGGACAGGCAACCGCATAACCTGCCGGGACTGGTTTCAGCTTAGCCTGAAAGAGGGCTTTACGGTGTTTCGCGATCAGGAATTTACTGGCGACCGCACGTCTAAAGCCGTCAAACGCATCGAAGATGTCAACATGCTCAGGACCCGTCAATTTGCTGAGGATGCGGGTCCAATGGCACATCCGATACGCCCCGATGCTTATATGGAAATCAACAACTTCTATACCTTGACCGTCTATGAAAAAGGTGCGGAAGTCGTACGGATGCTACATACTTTGCTGGGTGCAGAGGGCTTTCGTAAAGGTTGTGACTGCTATTTCCAACGACATGACGGGCAAGCTGTCACCTGTGATGATTTTGTCAAATCGATGGAAGATGCAAACGCCATTAATCTCTCGCAATTTCGCCGTTGGTACAGTCAGGCCGGCACGCCCAAAATCCATGTTGAACAAGCGTATGATGCGGGTAGCCAGAGTTTAGCGTTAACCATTAAGCAAAGCTGTCCGGCAACGCCAGGGCAGAACATTAAAGAGCCGTTGCATATTCCTATCACCGTCGGTCTTCTTGATAACCAGGGTGCAGCTATCAAATGTAAATTGCAAGACCAGGATGATGATAAAGATGAGTTAATCCTACAGCTTACTGCATCAGAACAATCGTTTACCTTTACGGACTTGACGGAAAAACCAGTCATATCCATCCTGAGAAATTTTTCTGCACCGGTTAAATTGGTGATGGAGCGCAGCCTTGAAGAATTGGCGTTTCTGTTAAGTTACGATAGCGATACCTTTAATCGCTGGGAAGCGGGGCAGCAACTGGCAGGTCAAATTATCTCAGACCTGATTGTTGATGTGCAGCAAGGGCGAACCCTACGCTTAGCGCCGATCATGACAACTGCCTTCAAACAGGTTTTGGCGCAACCGTGGGCTGACTTGTCCTATTTATCTTTGCTGTTAAGCCTGCCGTCAGAAATCTATCTGGCGGAGCAAATGCAGGTCGTGGATGTAGAGGCCATTCACAAAGCCAGGGAGTTCGTTATCCGCATCCTTGCCGAGCAATCGAAAGCGGAACTTGAGGCGCTCTATTTAAGTAATCACCGTGATGAATCAGGTCAATTCGATTCTGGTGCAATTGGCCGTAGGCGTATTAAAAATGTGTGCTTGAGTTTTCTGGGTCGGCTGGAAAACGAGCAGTCTCAGCAGTGGGCTGAGCAGCAATTCAATAATGCCAAGAACATGACCGATCAGATTGCTGCACTGGCAAATATTGTTAATTACCCACATCCAGCAAAACAGCAATGTTTGTCAAAATTTTACCAACAGTGGCAATCTGAAGCCTTGGTCATTGATAAATGGTTTGCCATTCAAGCGTCAAGTCCGATGCTGGATACCTTTGCTACCGTGTTGTCATTAACGAGCCACCCCGCGTTTGATCTGAGTATACCCAACCGCGTCCGGGCGGTGATAGGCGCATTCAGCCAAGCGAATCCTTTGCATTTTCATGCGCTTAACGGGCAAGGTTATGAGTTTCTCGCGGATAAGGTTATCGCGCTGAATATTCTCAACCCGCAAGTGGCCTCCCGTATGTTGGGGCCTTTGACATCATGGCGACGCTTTGACAATGCCCGGCAACAGCTCATGAAAGCCCAGTTGGAGCGGGTGATGAACAGCCCTGCCATTTCGAGGGATGTCTATGAGGTGGCGAGTAAAAGTTTGCTCTGAGCTTTATACGTTCCACGCCAAAACAATCGTTCGTCCTTAGAACCTGTTCAAGATCTGACCAACAGCAATCTTAAGAAAGCCAGGTTCACCGTAGGCAGGCTTAAGTTCTGGAGTTTTTCGCACAGCACGGATAACGATGGGCTTAAAACCAAACGCCAGACAATATAGAATCCAGAAAACAAATCATTATTCACAACCAAGGATCGCCGATGATTTTTCAATTTGGACATGAGCGGAAGTAAGAGGCATGAGGTAAGTGTTCGGCACGACATATAAATTCTATTTGCACTAAAATAGTGCGTAAATATGTGGCGCTGCACTAATTTAGAGAGGTGGTTTCAGGTTGTTGCATTGGTTGTTCAAGAAAACAGGTGTCACTCAAGAAACAATGCCGACCCATACGCTACATAAAACAATTAATGGCAGAGAAAGTGGTTGCTAAACCTCGAGGTATCTTTATGGTGTCGAAAATCTAGATCACACTATGACAAAACGGCAGCAATTGATTCATAACAATATGTAATATGGGTATATTATGAGGTAACAAGGGCTAGTAATTTAGCAAACTGTCTTCGTATAAAACACACGCTAATGGCTGGTAAATTTAACTAATCCTATTCGAGAATGGAATGTCTTTATAAGGATGGCACACATCATGCTTTATTCCTATTAATAGGATTTGTAACTTGCTTTCATCGTGTGTTGTACCTACTAAGGCGCTTTCTTAAGTAAAAGAGTAAGCGCCATTTTTTTACAACAGCGAAGAGAATATAAGAGAATGCAAGTCACCTTGTTTTTTCGCATTTTAAAGAGGGTACGCTTGATGGCTTCATTATGGGACAACTACATGGTCACTGAGGCATACGATGAAATGCGATGCTCTGAAAACCAAGCGAGACCTTCCAGTTCCCGCTTAAGTAGTTATTTGGGTACGCTTGACCGTGAGGCATTGGACGTTAGAAAAACGGCGGCTGATTTAGCGATCATGGAAATGGGCATAACCTTTACGGTCTATAGTGACGAAGGCAATATCGATAGGGCATGGCCGTTCGATATTATTCCTCGCATTATCGAATACAGAGAATGGCTACGTGTAGAAGAAGGGTTAAAGCAACGGCTTAAAGCCTTAAATTGTTTTATCAATGATATATATAACGAACAATTGTTTATTAAAGAGGGTTTGATTCCGGCAAGTATTATTAGTAGTTCAACCAATTTCCTCAAAGAATGTGTGGGTATGCAGCCCAGATTTGGAACTTGGGCGAATATTTGTGGCAGTGATTTAGTCAGGGACAAGGATGGTACCTTATACGTACTCGAAGATAACTTGCGCGTTCCATCCGGCGTGTCGTACATGATCGAAAACCGTGTGATAACCAAAAAGGTTTTTCCAGAATTACTTCAAGATCTGGATGTACTGCCTGTTGACGATTATTCGGCCCATTTGTTAGAAATGTTGGTATCTATTGCGCCCGAGCATAGTGATATCCCGCGCATCGCGGTACTGACCCCGGGAATTTACAACTCGGCCTATTTTGAACATGCCTTTTTAGCGCAACAAATTGGTGCAGAGTTGGTTGAAGGTGCCGATTTGTTGGTGCAGGACGATGATTGCGTGTACATGCGTACTATCAACGGCATGGAAAAAGTCGATGTCATTTATCGCAGGATCGATGACCAATTTCTCGACCCTGAGGTGTTCCGTAAAGATTCCATGTTGGGTGTCAGAGGTCTTTTAAGGGCTTGGAAGGCTGGTAATGTATCCTTGGCAAACGCACCCGGTTCAGGTGTTGCCGACGATAAGGTTGTCTATACCTATGTACCAGAAATGATCCGGTATTATCTCAATGAGGAGCCTATCCTGCCCAATGTCCCGACTTACTTGTGCAGTGATCCTGAACAGCTAGTCTATGTCTTGGCGCACCTGGATGAGCTGGTGGTAAAGCCAGCCAATGAGTCGGGTGGTTATGGGATGCTGGTAGGCCCACATGCCACTAAAAAAGAAATTGAAGAGTTCCGTAAAATTATAAAAGACCAACCACGTAATTACATTGGTCAACCTACGTTGGCACTTTCAACGTGTCCAACATTATGTGACAATCACTTGGAGCCACGCCATATTGACTTACGCCCATTTATTTTGCAAGGCGAAAATAGCTTTGTGACTGCTGGCGGCTTGACTCGTGTAGCCTTAAAAAAAGGCTCTTTGGTCGTCAATTCTTCACAAGGCGGCGGCAGCAAAGATACTTGGATCATCAATACAGGGACGTAAAAATGTTATCTCGATCAGCGGAACGCTTATATTGGCTAGCCAGATACCTGGAACGGACTGAAAATACAGCAAGGTTGCTGAGTGTTTACATGAATCTCATGTTTGATATGCCGATGGGCGTGGAAGTCAGTTGGCGAAATTTGCTGACTATTTTCGGCGCAGAACAAGCATTCCTTAAACTTTATGAGATTCCCAACGAACAAAATACGATGAGCTTCCTGTTAACAGACACTGCCAATCCAGGTTCGTTGTTTTCTTGTTTGAATGCCGCCCGCGAGAATATACGCACATCCCGCGAGCTCATGCCCGACGAGGCTTGGCAGCAGGTCAATGAAATGTACTTGTTTGCCAAGAATAATGTGGATACTGCCGCCAACCGCCGGGGCAGGGTGTTAATATTGAACGAGATCATGCGGGGTTGCCAATGTTTCACTGGCTTCTTATCGGGTGCCATGAGCCACGACGATGCGCTCCGCTTTATCCGTTTAGGACGGAGTATTGAGCGAGCCGATATGACCACGCGTATACTCGATATTGCGTCAGTGATCTTGGCGGATGACCGTAGCGATAAAACGCGCCAATACGAAAATGCCATGTGGATGAATGTACTGAAATCTTTAAGCGCCTTGCTCATGTACAGAAAACACGGACGGCATCGTATCAGGAGTGGGGATGTACTGGATTACTTGCTCAAAGATCCCGATTTTCCTCGTTCGGTTGTGCATTGCATTAATGAAGTTGAAGCCTACATAAAACGTCTTCCGCGGTCAGAAGTGTTAACCGATAATTTAGCAACACTGTTATCTTCCTTAATGGCAACCGATATCTATCATATAACCCCAGTACAATTGCATAAGTTATTGGATGATATTCAAGTCAGATTAGGTGTTACTCATAACCAGATAGCGTCAACTTGGTTCTTGGCTGCTCATTAAGGGCAATAGTTGAAAGCTAATTGATTCGGCCTTTTAATGTTTGAAACCGTTTGTACCGAAAGGGCACAAGGGTGAACGGAAAATTAAAACTTCACGAGGCCTAATCTATAGACCAGCATAGCCAAATCAAGCTTGATCTCACTGCTTGCAACAAGAATAGGAACACAAAAACATTAATGGCTTGAACTGGCAAACCATTAATGCGCTTCGTTTAGAAGCAATAAACCTTCCATCAAACTCAATTAATGTCAGGCTATTCATGAGAATAGCCTGACATTGCACTGTGGCTGCCGCGCTATTTGATGAACAGCATTTCTTGGTAGGTTGGATAAGGCCACAATTCATCGGCTATTTCGCCTTCAAGCGCATCGGCATATTGACGAACCTCATCCATGAGTGGACGGATAGTTTTTGCACAGAACTGCATATGTTCTTCGATAGTTGAAAAATCATGTTGACTGATAGCGGCACTGAGTTTAGTGACAGTTGCCATCATTGCTGTCAGCAGTTTTGTAATCTCTGCCAAAGGTTCATTTCCCAGCTCGATACCGTTACTTTTTAGGCTGCTAAGCGTTGAAGATAGCTCAGACAGGTATTTGACAGCGGCTGGATAAATGCCGATTTTTGCCATGCTGACCACCAGCTTGGCTTCCACTTCAATTGCCAGAATGTATTGCTCGGCATAGATTTCAAAACGGCTGGCAAGCTCAACAGGTGACAATACGCCAAGTTCGTGGAAGAGCTTTTCAACATAAGGCTCTTTTAGCACCGGTATTGCATCGGCGGCGGTCTTAAGGTTGGCTAAACCACGCTCCTCGACCGCCATCTTGTGCCATTCGGCAGAATAGCCGTTGCCGCTGAATACAACTGCACCGTGTTGGTCGATCAACTCCTTCAATGTAAGAAGAATCGCGGAATCAAGGTCAGTGCCAGCCGCCAATTTGCTTGCCAGCGCATCCGCAACCCAATTGAGTGAATCGGCCAGCATGGTGTTCATCACCACCAGTGGCCCTGCCACCGATTGCCCGGAGCCCACCGCTCGGAACTCAAACCGGTTGCCGGTAAAAGCGAAAGGCGAGGTACGGTTCCTGTCACCTGCGTCTTTATTGAAGGTGGGCAGGGTATTGATGCCTAAATCCATCACACCCGCATCCAAGGATCCTGTTATTTTGCCTTTACTGATTTGCTCAAACACATTATCAAGCTGTGAGCCTAAGTAAACCGAAATGATTGCTGGTGGCGCTTCATTCGCGCCTAAACGGTGGTCATTACTTGCCGAAGCGATAGCGGCGCGCAGCAACGGGCCATACTTATGCACACCACGGATAACCGCGCCGCAGAATAACAGGAATTGCGTATTGGCATGTGGGGTATTACCGGGATCCAGCAAGTTACCTTGCGTAGAATTGCCGACTGACCAATTGACATGCTTGCCGGAGCCGTTAATGCCTTTGAACGGTTTTTCATGCAGCAAACAAACCAAACCGTGTTTTTTGGCGGTGTTTTTCAAGACCGTCATTAACAGTTGTTGGTGGTCAGTGGCGACGTTGGCGGATTCAAAGAACGGCGCTATCTCAAACTGACCTGGTGCGACTTCGTTGTGTCGGGTCTTGGCGGGGATACCTAAACGATATAACTGCTCTTCAACATCCTGCATATAAACCTGGACGCGCTCAGGGATTGCGCCAAAGTAATGGTCATCAAATTGTTGGCCTTTCGCGGCTGATGCGCCAAACAACGTCCGCCCAGACAACAGTAAATCCGGACGGCTGTTGACAAAATTGGCATCGACCAGAAAATATTCCTGTTCGGCGCCGCAACTGGAGTTAACCGGCGCAATATCAGTATGCCCCAAAATGGACAAGACGCGATGGGCGGCTTTGTTCATGGCGGCATTGGCGCGTAATAATGGCGTTTTCTTATCCAGCGCTTCGCCCGTCCAAGATACGAAAACCGTGGGAATGCATAGGGTGGCACCGTTATCGGTGGTCATGATGTAAGCGGGGCTGGTTACGTCCCAAGCGGTATAACCGCGCGCCTCAAAGGTGGAGCGTATGCCACCATTAGGGAAAGACGAGCCATCCGGTTCACCTTGTACCAGCACTTTGCCGCTGAACTCAGAGATGACAGAACCATCGCTTTGCACGGAGATAAAGCTATCGTGTTTTTCCGCCGTCGCATTGGTTAAGGGGTAGAAGACGTGCGCGTAATACAGCGCCCCTTTGGAAAGCGCCCAATCTTTCATCGCCAATGCCACCACATCGGCAATCGATACATCCAGTTCAGCACCCGCTTCAATGGTTTTCTTCACCGATTTAAAGACTTCTTTAGGTAGGCTTTCTTTCATTTTGGCTAACGTAAATACATCGCTCGCCCATAAGCTACTGAGCGATTCTGGTGTTTTAGCAGGCATCAGTTGACGATTGACGATAGCTTGAACAGCCTGAGCACGTGCGGTATTTCCAGTCATCTTAACTTTCCTTATTGGATATTGATAATTCAATGAATTTTTAAGTAGCAATAACTCAACGAAAATTCTGCTTAAACGAGGTAGGTTAATAGTCAAAATTTACTGAGCAAAAAAGCCTCCCAATGTTGTTACAAAGGGAGGGAACAAACCAAGCAAAAACATGAGGAGGGTTCTGCTTGAAAGAACAACACAACTAGAGGATAGATGGAAAGTTTAGTTGATACGCTTTACCATATTGCTGTAGATAGCGGCACCTGCAAATAATACGGTTGAAGCTATGAACTCGCCGGAAACAAAGCCCCATATCCCAGTGATGAACAACAATCCAATCAAAATATCTTTATATACGGTACTCATGGTTACACTCCAAGAATGGCAGTAAACAAATTAATTAGCATCGAACAAACAGACGCATAATTTAGATAAAGCATAAGTTATGCCATTCTATTAACCTATTCAGGTAATTGTTATATTTACTATTAATTACAATTGCTTATTGGGTGTAAATAATTTAATTGATATTCGCTTCATCAACTAATTATTAAGGATAATTGACTTATATGCTTAACAAATGTGCAAACACGTTAACTTTTGCACCAATTGGGTACCTCAGGAATTCAGCGGTGAAGGTTAAATTATGAGAATTGCTAAGACTGAAGGTTAGCAAGATCTTGAGGGTTTATTGTTAGCACTAGATAATTGTCATAAATGAAATTTCACAACCAAATGCAGGCGTTTTGTGCCTATTTTCAAGTTAGGGGTTAGTTGCGGCAGACCACCAAATATCGTCTATCTGGTTTTTGAAAGCTATCAGGGTGGGTAATCAGTTTAGAAATATTTTATTGCAGTGAAGGGCGTTAATCTAATTCAAAATTGCCATTGAGTTGGCAACGGCGAATTTATAGCATCAGTAGTTTCTTGAGTTGCCACAGGTACATTAAACTTCGCAAGGCAGGGCAATAACATTTCCTTAAGCAGGAAAAACGCAAGTACTTATGAAACTATTAATACTAGGCCGAGATGACAAAATCGTCTTCGAGTGGCATTTCAAGTTAATGCCTTACAGTCTAATCGGCATTGGCCTTACGGTCTGTTTGTCTAGGCTAGGTAAAGCTGCAATTGCTTCACGCAGTTTCGTTTCCCAACTACGCCTAAGTTGCAGCAAATAGTCATTATCATCATCAAAACAGTAATATTCATTAAAGCTGAAGCTGTCTTTACGGTAAATTAGCATATCAACCGGTGCTCCAACACTCGCATTACTTCGTATGGTAGAGTCCATTGACACCAAGCAACAACGTGCCGCTTCGTCAATTGAAGTCCCCAATTTAAGGAAGCGGTCGAGTATGGGTTTACCGTATTTACTTTCACCAATTTGTAAAAAAGGTGTATTAGCGGAACTGGTAATGCTATTACCTTCAGGGTAAATCATATACGCACCGTGTGGTTCACCATTAATCTGTCCGGCTAAAATAAAAGTTGCTGAGGGATTAAAGGCAGATTGGCCTTCAGAGTTGACATGTTGTTTTTGTTTTTCCAAACTAACATGACCTAAGTAGGCGGCGGCTTCAGATAAGCATTCCACATTATTAAGGTTAGTTTGCGCATTTTTGATGTTATCACGATGCAATTGCTCCAAAACCGCCTGAGTTGTGGCAAGATTCCCTGCACAAAGCAATACAATTTTACGGTCATCTTTCGTCAAAAACGCATGCATTTTGCCATGCGTACTGACATTATCGATACCGGCATTGGTTCTTGAATCAGAAACCAGGATAAGTCCTTCGTTTATAGAAGCAGCAATACAATATGTCATGAACGTTTAGCCGTTGTTGTAATCATCTTAAGAAGGCTGAATTATCCAGTAAATCAACCCGAACGTCCATGTTGTTCAATAGACAACCTGAACCGAACTGATGAAATATAGAGACATCCGCTGCATCGCGCCCAAAAGCAATAATGACCCTGCCGCCATGTAAGTCACTTTGTGTGGGGTCAAATGTATACCATCGACCGCCAACGTAGGCCTCAAACCAGGCGTGTAAATCCATAGGTTGCAGATTATGCAGGTAACCAACAACCAGCCGTGCAGGTATACTGATGCTGCGGCAGAGCGCTATGGCAAGCTGAGCAAGATCCCGGCACACACCATTACCACGGTTATGCACCTCAACAGCGGAGAGTGGGAATTCACTGGAACCCGGTAAATATTGTATAGAATTGCGAACCCAATCAGTAATCATGCTGACTTGATCGTAGCCGGGTAGCGCTTCCAAGGTTATTTCTTGGGCAATAACGCCAAATCGGTCAGATTCACAATAACGGCTGGGCAGCAGAAAGGGCAGCACTTCGTTAGGAAGATGCTGTATTTCAACAAAATATGCCCCCGGTGCAACATCAACGCCATCGCTAACTATGACCTCAGCCGAGGTTTGAATCGAAAAATTTCCGACAGGTGCAAGCAGGTGCTGGCACGAATTTCCAAAGCTGTCGGTACTTTCAATGATCGGCATAGCAGAATCAATCGTATAAACCTCGCGGTTTATCCATTGCTGAACACCCCTGAAAGGGCGCAGCATAAAAATTAAAGCGGTCTCTTCAATTACCTGAAAATGTAGATTACAACTTACGTTCAATTTCATGTGGATAGACCTTGTTTAAAGAAACCCATAATTGCCAAAAAAAGGCATGCTGGTCGTGATTCGTAAGCTAGAGATCAAGGTTAGCGTTAGCTTGGGCCGATTTATAGCTTATATTCTCACAACAACGTATTTCAAACATTCAGTGTATCTATTTCTTTATATGCATGATTTAGCCAAATTTTTACTCGTTGCCTTTCAAGTAAGCCCAAGGCATTGAGATTTTCGACATCTTTGTTTTTTGCAGCCCAAAAACTGTAGCTGTTACCGTCTATTTTGGTCATTACCGGCGCATGAAGACGTTTTAGCGTAATGATCTTTGCATTCAAATCCAACGCCCGATTTTTCACGCCCGAAAATTCCAGGATATTAAAATGTTCATCACGAATCTGGTTCTGTACCAAAATATAATTAAGTCGGGATCCGAATTGGTCGAGCAATTTGCCCAGCAAATCCACACAATCTTTTCCCGAATCCATGACATTCCAATAACAGATGGAAATCCCCAGCTCTTCTGCCAATTCGAGTACGCCCGACTCCTCAATCCACCGTGCCAATGGATGATGGGTTTGTGCCGCAAGATCAACCAAAATGCGTTGCTCTGGCTGTGCTGAAGCAGTTTCTATAATGGTATCCAGGCTTTGGTAATTGTCGATAACCGTAGGTGAGGCATAGTCGCTATAAAAACGCAGTAGCGAACCATGTGATCTGTCCGTATCGAAACCGATAAAAGGTAATTCATGGTCGATCATATACTGCGCCAGTAAACGTGCTACAACCGATTTGCCCACACCGCCTTTTTCGCCCCCAATCAGATGAATAGTAGACATATAAACTCCATTAAGTTAAAAATTGTTTAAAGCGAAAAGTGAAAGATTTGTGCCTTTATTCACCTTTAGCCGTGCACTTTTATTCCAGTCTCAATACATCCACCGACACCGACAGCGTATGCTGACCACCGCCGAAAGCAATGCCTTTAAGCGGCGTGACATCGGAGTAATCTCGCCCCCACGCTAGCGTGATATGTTGGTCAAGTGGTACGGTATTATTGGTCGGGTCAAAGTCCAGCCAGCCGGTACCGGGGATATAAACTGAAAACCAGGCATGTGAGGCATCAGCCCCAACCAGGCGTTGTTTGCCGGGTTCAGGCAATGTTTCAACATAACCGCTGATGTAGCGAGCGGCCATACCATAGGCACGCAAACAACCAATAGCCAAGTGTGCAAAATCCTGACAAACGCCCCGACGAAAGCGAAGGACTTCGGATAAAGGCGTAGCAATAGTCGTGAATGTCGGGTCATAGGTGAAATCCTTGTAAATACGCTGCATTAAGTCATGCACGAGATCCACCAGCGAGCGATTAGGCAAGAATGAACTTTGGGCATAATCAGCGAGTTCCTTTGTAATGGTCACCATGGGTGAGTCAAGTACGTATTGCCGGGCATCCACTATTTCAAGAGCCTGATCCTGGTTTTGAAATTGGCTTTGGCTTTGCTGGCTTTGTGATTGTCCTTGTCCTGGCTGTGGGTGTTCTTGTAACAGGCCGCGTACTTGTTCCCAGGACATTTGATTAAACAAATCCAGTGTGTTTTGTTTGGGGAATACCGTCACTTCACTGATTGCGGTAACGATCAATTGAGTGTGAGGTTGCTGGATAGCAAAATATGCAACGCGATTGCCGAAAAAATCAATCCGCTCGTGGAAATCGGATGGCGCTGGATTAATATCAAAGCGACTGTTGTCACAGTGTTGCCGCCAAAAATTGCGTGGTTGTAATCTGGCCTCATTCTGGCATAACCCTACCGACTGACTGTAAGAATAGAGTGTGGTGTGAGTAATGCGGTATTTCACAGTTCGTCCTCCGGAGTATTGAGTATCATCAGCTGCGAAGTCTGAGAGTGGCTGAAATAGGCATCGGCAATAACGTCTGCAAGTCGCAGTAACAAGTCAGCCATACTCGATAGCACGCGGTCAAAATCAGTGTAAATACCTTCATTGTCATTAATCTGGGTTAATTCAAGCACGTTGCACAGGCGTAAGTCAGTGTAAGCTTTTAAAATTAAACGCTCTTCTTCACTGAGATGACTTTGGCTTTTTGTCCTCGGCAAGGCACTTATATGGGCGGATAACTGATATAACTGGTAAGCCAGCGAGCGGGGATGGGATTCGTCCAGTAACAGTAATTCCAGCACCATCGGCAACTGGATAAAAGAACGGTAGCGGCGCTGATAAATCGTTAAACTGTCAGTTGAAACCAAGACCGCTTCAAGAACCTGGCTTTGTAGAGCATCATCATGCCTTATCGCCAAAGTTGACCGGAGCAAAGCAATGAGACCCATCGCTCGTTCCAGCCGTCGCCCACTGTCCAGCATCAACCAGGCGGCTTCACGTGTCATGCTCTCGCTGGTTAACCCGGTAAATGCAACAATGCCGATAATTAAATCATCCAGATGGGTCTGTAACTGTTCGACATTGATTTCGTTATTGATGACCCGTAGTTGCCATCGGCGTTGAATATTATCAACACTGCGCCAGGTATCTTGCGACCATAAATCTCGAATGCTGAACGCTGCTTGCACAAAAGCCTCTATATTCGCCGTCAGTGAGCCTTTGCGATGAGTGTCTTTTGCCAGCGAGAGCAGCTCTTTCTGTGGTGTTTTCAGAAGTTGCCCATCGCCTTTTACAAAGCCCGGATAAGTGCCGCTAACCTGGGTCAATGTGCGCAAAAATACCGAAAGACACTGATTGTCAATAGGATCTTTGAATTCACGCGTTTCACTTAGTTTTAGTAATACTGTGCGTAGAAGTCGTGAGATAGCTTCCACACGTTCAAGATGTCGGCCAACCCAAAATAGATTGTCTGCAGCGCGGCTTGTCAACGGTTCGGTGATTGCATCAATCAGTTGATTACGTTTTGGTTGAGTCCATAAACTGACTGGCTTATCAGGTTCTGATGCTAATACCCAGGTGTCTTTGCTAATGCCACCGGCCTGATTGGAAACGATAAAATTATCTTTTTCACGGGCAACACGGGTAAGTCCCCCTGGCATCACGACATATTCATCCCCACTTGCAACCACAAAGTTGCGTAAAACGGCGTTACGTGGTTCTATGTGCTGATTGATAAACGCCGGTAGAGTGGAAAAGCTGACCTGTTCCTGGCCTATGAAACAATGCGGTTTAGCGATGATTTGATTGCGAAGGTTGTCTTTGTCTTTACTGCTTAAGGCACCGGCAAATACGGCATGATCCCCCAGGCTACGATTAATACGTTTAATGACCAATCTATCAAGATTTTGTAAGACGAAATCACACTCGCGGCGCTGTCCGCACCACCAGGTAGCAACCGAAGACAGCTTAAGCTCCTCATTTAAAAAGTAACGGGCTAACCTCGGCAAGAAAGCCAATAAGCCGGGGTTTTCTAAAATGCTGCTGCCTAATGGATTGGCAATTGCAATGTTACCGCGTCGAACGACTTCCAATAGACCTGTCACACCTAACTGTGAAGCGCTTAGCAGTTCCAGTGGATCGCAGAATGAATCGTCAACGCGGCGCAAAATAACATCAACAGCTTGCAGGCCTTCCAATGATTTAAGCCACACTCGTCCATCCCTTACCGTCAGATCGCCGCCTTGGACTAGAGTAAAGCCAAGATAAGCAGCTAAATAAGCATGTTCAAAATAGGTTTCATTGAGTGGTCCGGGCGTTAGTACGACGATGCGAGGATCTTCTTTATTATGGGGTGCAATATTAGCGAGTCCCTTCCGCATTGCCTTAAAAAAACCGGACAGCCGATGCACTTGTGTTTCACGAAAAATATCAGGCAGTACCCTCGTCATCACTGTTCGATTTTCCAAAGCATACCCTGAACCGGAAGGCGCTTGGGTACGATCATCCAATACCCACATATGTCCGTTAGGGCCTCTGGCAAGATTGGTCGAATAAATAGTCAGATGTTGCTTCTGGTAAGGTAATGCACCGACGCAGGGATGCAAAAAACCTTCATGGCCAAATATCAGTTCACTAGGCAACAAACCTTTTTTCAATAGGCTTTGTTTGCCGTAAATGTCTTTAAGGATCAAGTTAAGCAGCTCAGCGCGTTGCTTAAGCCCGGCTTCAATGATCAGCCATTCTTCGCTGCTGATTAATAATGGGACAGGGTCTAGCCGCCAAGGCCGGGTAAGTTTTTGCGAATCTCCATAGACATTGTAGGTAACACCATTTTCACGCAATAAGCGTTGCGCTTCCCGGCGACGCAGCTCAAGTTTTTCACTGCCCATTGCGTCAAGCGCACCCATAAAGCGTTCCCAGTGCGGTAACGCTTTATTTTCAGTCGCGTACATCTCATCGTAGATGCCGAGCCGGGTTGCGTAATATTGTGCACCAATATCATTGGTAGAATTGTTGGTATCTGGCACGAATTATCCCAAATTTTTGTTCATTGTCAGCTTGTTACGCCTTATCCCGCACATGGAAATGTAAGATGTCACGAAAATCACCTATCTTCACCGAGGAGATTCTTGAAAAAAACCGCTCTGTTTCATGTCCGATGGTCAATATCCTTATAGTGGCGCAATGGCTCCCCGACATAGATCTGGCGAGGTCGGTAAATGGTGACGTTGTCACCATGAATCATTTCGCGCCAATGCGCTAACCAACCAGGCATACGGCCAATGGCAAATAAAACGGTAAACATATTGGTAGGGATACCGGCTGCGCGGAGTATCAATCCAGAGTAAAAATCGACATTGGGATACAGTTTTCTGGAAATGAAGTAGTCGTCTTTCAACGCGATTTCTTCCAAACGTCTGGCAATATCAAATAATGGGTCAGAAATACCGGGTTTATTCAACAATTTGTCACAATGTTTTTTTAATACCATGGCGCGTGGGTCAAAGTTCTTATAGACCCGATGACCAAAGCCCATCAGTCGGCTTGTTGAGTTCTTGTCTTTAGCTTGATTAATAAACTCGGTGCCATCGCCACCGTCGGCGTGTATCTGCTCAAGCATTTTTATAACCTCCTGATTTGCACCGCCGTGGCGCGGCCCCCATAATGCACAAATACCTGCCGAAGCGACGGCATACACATTAGCCAAACTGGAGCCTGCAGTCCGCACTGAAGAGGTGCTACAGTTTTGTTCGTGGTCTGCGTGGAGAATCAGAAACATGTCGATAGCCCGTACAATATCATCATCCAGTTGATAATCACGCACCGGGGATGCAAACATCATGGTGAGAAAGTTACGCACATATTTAAGGTTATAGGAGGGATAAATCAGCGGTTCACCAATGGATTTTTTGTAAGAAAACGCTGCTATAGTCCGTACCTGGGAAATTAGGTTAGCGACAATTTGTATTTCTGTCGCTTCATCGAGCTGATTGGGGACTGGATAAAAAGTAGATAAAGACGCAACCATTGTGGCTAGAATGCCCATGGGATGAGAACCCCTGGGAAAGCCATTGAAAAAATGGTGCATGTCTTCATGAATAATCGATGATTCATTCAGTTGTGTTGAAAACTGCAATAATTGCTCATTATTGGGCAAGTCGCCATGCAGCAACAAATAAGCGACTTCAGTAAAACGGGAGTTTTCAGCCAGTTCTTCAATAGGATAGCCGCGATAACGAAGTATGCCTTTTTCTCCGTCTATATAAGTAATAGCGCTTTCACAAGCGCCGGTATTGCCATAACCATCATCCAGGGTTATGTAACCGGTTTGGCTGCGTAGCTTGGTAATATCAATGGCTTTCTCACCCTCAACACCCATGTAAGTAGGCAATGAATAGGCCTGATCATCCAATTTTAGGGTTGCCGGAGTTAGCGGTTTTAATTTATCGGTCATTTAAATAAATCTCCAGATTTGGTGTGTAATGCTTGGGTAAGTTTGCATTTGCAATTAACGATTGCGATGACGTAAGTCCAAGGTATACGGATACTCTTCGCTTAACTCTTCTGGGGGCGGAGCCATAGCCCTGGGCACTGTGTCCGTAATGCTAAATCTTTCCAACAGCGGTTCATCGGAAGCTGCTGCTAGAGTCATAGCTCGTGGTGGTCGAATCATAACCCCTGGCGTATGGCCATAATCCCAAAAACGCGTCATGCGCCGGGTTTCGGCTGCATAATCATTAACAGGAAAATCATCATAACTACGGCCACCGGGGTGGGCAACATAATAGGTGCACCCCCCCACTGAATGTCCATTCCAGCTATCAACTATGTCAAAAATTAGTGGGGTATGCGGTGCAATAGTGGGGTGCAATGCCGAGGGAGGCTGCCATGCCCGGTAACGCACACCGGCAACAAATTCACCTTTACGGCCAGTGCTACGCATAGGTAGGCGTCTGCCATTACAGCTTATGATATAGCGTCCTTCGGTGAATCCGGATACTGAAACCTGTAGTCGCTCTACCGATGAGTCCACATATCGTGCAGTACCGGTACTGCTGACTTCCTCGCCTAACACATGCCAGGGTTCAATCGCAAAGCGCAATTCCATATCGATACCGTCAACCAAGGTATTACCGTAGCGGGGAAAGCGAAATTCAAAAAATGGTTCTAGCCATTCCAGTTCAAAAGTATAACCTGCCCGCTGCAAGTCTTTGGTCACCTGTTTCATATCTTCGCGGACATAATGCGGTAGCATAAAACGGTCATGCAGCTCAGTTCCCCAGCGCACTAAATCATGTCTATAAGGTTCGCGCCAGAACCAGGCAATCAGTGAGCGCAATAATAGCGTTTGTACCAATGACATGCGGGCATGGGGCGGCATTTCAAAGGATCGCAGCTCGAGAATACCGAGCCTTCCGGTCGAACTATCAGGTGAGTAAAGCTTATCAATACAGAACTCAGAACGGTGTGTGTTGCCGGTTATATCCGTCAATAAATGCCGTAATAATCGGTCAACCAGCCATGGCTCAGGGACTTCGCCTTCAGGTATTTGTTGAAAGGCGATTTCAAGTTCATAGAGTTTTTCATCACGGCCTTCATCAACGCGTGGCGCTTGGCTGGTCGGGCCGATAAACATGCCTGAAAACAAATACGACAAGCCAGGGTGATGTTGCCAGTAAGTAATCAAGCTGCGTAATAAATCAGGCCGCCGCAGCAAGGGACTGTCAGTCGGCATTTCCGCGCCCATGGTGATATGGTTGCCGCCGCCAGTACCCGTATGGCGGCCATCCTGCATAAATTTTTCGGTACCTAATCTAGTTTGGTGCGCCAGTTCATAAAGGATAGTGGTTTTTTCCACCAACTCCTGCCATGTTTTGGACGGATGAATATTCACTTCGATAACACCGGGATCAGGTGTCACCATTAATCGTTCGATGCGATAATCACGAGGCGGCTCATAGCCCTCCAGTACGACGGGCAGTGCCAGACTTTCGGCGGTTGCTTCAATAGCCGCGACCAGTTCAAGATAATGTTCTAACAAAGTCAACGGCGGCATAAAGATATAAAGCCGGCCTTCCCGTGCTTCCACACAAAGCGCCGTATGAGGCACTTCAACTTCTGTAACTGTGTCATCACCCACATCTTGTTCGATAATTTCTGGATGTTCCTTACCTTTGGCTTCGATGTGGCTGTAACGGCGAGCCACCTCACCATGATAGTCACCCAGTTCCGGCAACTCTTCGAACAAGCTTTGTGGTTCCTGATTATCACGTTTATCAGGCGCCACCCAAGGCAGGCTGGCTAAGGGTAAACGCATACCCATAGGCGAATTACCCGGAATCAGGAACATCGCACCACGTCGAAAATCCCAGGGGCCACTTTTCCAACATTGTCCGTGCCAGTTCCACTTGATCGGTAAAGCAAATCCTGCGGGATGATCTAAACCGGTATCCAATAGTTTGGTTAAGGCCTTGCGTTCAATCGGGTCTTTGAGATTGCTTTTTAGAGGATTAATATTCTCAGGCAGGATGCCTTCTTGCCAGAGATAATAAAAACTGTCTTCAAATGCGGTATTTATATATTTAGTATTAACACCTAAATGTTGGCTCAGTTGCTGAATAAATTTTTGAGCCTGTTTTACCGTATGGCCATAATCCTTGGTAATGTCGGCAAGCAACGTTGGATTACGCCAGACCGACGATCCATCTTTACGCCAAAAAATACCGTATTGCCAACGTGGCAAAGGCTCACCTGGATACCACTTGCCTTGACCATAATGCAGCATAGCCCCCTTTGCAAACGCATCACGTAAACGAATGGTCAATTGTTGTGCGCGTTCACGCTTATTTGCACCATCAGCGTGCGTGTTCCACTCATCGCCCTCCATATCATCGACCGATACAAAGGTAGGTTCACCCCCCATAGTCAGCCGGACATCGTCCGCTATTAATTGTTTATCGACAGCCTGACCTAAGGCATCAATGTGATACCACTGTTCATCGGTATAGGGCTTGGTGACACGCGGATCTTCGTGCAAACGTTCCACTGTATTGCTAAATTCAAATTCCACTTCACACTTGTCAGTGCCGCCGGTTACGGGTGCAGCACTGGCCGGATCGGGTGTGCACGCTAGTGGAATATGCCCTTCACCCGTCAATAATCCGGAGGTGGGATCAAGCCCTATCCAGCCAGCGCCTGGGATATAAACCTCAGTCCAGGCGTGTAAATCGGTGAAATCGTGTTCAGGTCCTGATGGCCCGTCTAGCGATTTTATATCGGCAGTCAGCTGCACCAGATAACCGGATACAAAACGAGCGGCCAGCCCAAGATGACGGAGTATCTGCACCAATAACCATGCCGAATCCCGGCATGAACCACTGCGTATTTTCAGCGTTTCTTCACAACTTTGGATACCCACTTCCATACGAATGTTATAGCTGATCGCTGCAAAAACGGTGCGATTAATATCAACTAAAAAATCATTGATAGATCGTTTGCTGATATCGAAATCTTTTACCCATTTTTTTAATAACGGGCCTTTTTCAGCTATTTCCAGATAGGGTTGCAGTTCTTTGAGGGTGAGTGAATCGTAGTTAAATGGATAGTTTTCGGCATAATCCTCAACGAAAAAATCAAAGGGATTGATCACCGTCATATCGGCGATGACTTCAACCTCAACGCTGAGTTTTCGGCATTTTTCAGGAAATACCACCCGCGCAAGTAGGTTGCCAAAAGGGTCTTGTTGCCAATTGATAAAATGATTTTTCGGCTCAATACGCAAAGTATAAGCCTTTATTGGCGTTCTACTGTGTACCGCAGGACGTAATCGAAATACATGTGGTAACAAAGTTACAGGCCTATCGAAGCTGTATATGGTTTTGTGGCGAATGGCGACACGAATGGTCATAATTTTATTCCTAATTACCCGGTGGTTTTTGTAACGACAAAGTTCTTTTGCGAATCTTGTAAGTAATACTTAAGCACAAAACGTTCCATGTTGTGTTTTCAATTCAAAAACAACAACCCAATCTGCATGGCAAGTGAAATTGGTCTTTAAGCTGCCCAAAGGTTTACTAGACAGCACAGCTTAATTTATATTCTGGCTAGTCGTCCGGCTTACTTAACGCTTTATGCTCAGTATCCACAAAGCGGCCTTTATCTTCATTGTTGGCTAATTTCTGTATCTACGCAAAATGAAAGCAGTCTACATCAAGCCGCAACTGTTAGTAACAAGAATAATGGCACAATACCTGCTTATTATTTTCTTATGACTTTAAAGTATTTACTAGAAAATCGATGCATTGCACAACATGAAACTGAATGATCCACATGACAAACTTGACACTTACTTCCTGCAAGTCCAGGACATCATCCTTAACAGACAGCATTGGATCAGTGGTTTGTTGCCTGCTAGTACAGCGGTCAATACCCACGGTAACTATACTGATGCCTGGGTAAGGGATAACGTTTATAGTATTCTGGCCGCTTGGGGATTGGCTCTTGCTTATCGCCGTGCCGAAGAAAATCAAGGACGCATCTACCTGCTGGAGCAAAGCGTTGTTAAGCTAATGCGCGGGTTATTAACCGCAATGATGCGACAAGCACCCAAAGTTGAAAAATTCAAGCAGTCACAGAACCCGCTCGATGCTTTGCATGCCAAGTACGACACCAGAACAGGGGAAAGTGTCGTAGGTGACCATGAATGGGGGCATCTACAGTTGGATGCCACCTCTTTATTTCTGTTGATGTTGGCGCAAATGACAGCATCGAGATTACGTATTGTATTTACGATTGATGAAGTCAATTTTGTGCAAAATCTGGTGCACTATATCAGTCGAACGTATCGGATTCCTGACTATGGAATCTGGGAGCGTGGCAATAAGACCAATCATGGCATAGCAGAGTTAAACGCCAGTTCTGTCGGCATGGCAAAAGCAGCACTGGAAGCCATGTCGGGATTTAACTTGTTTGGTAAAGACGGCGGACAGGCATCTGTTGTTCATGTTATCAGTGACGACATTGCCCGTACCCGCATTACGCTGGAATCGATTTTACCCAGAGAATCGATTTCCAAGGAGGTTGATTCCGCAGTGCTCAGTATCACCGGATTTCCTGCTTTCGCGGTTGATAATCAAAGTATCCGAAAAAATACGGAAACCGTTATTTGCGAAAAGCTTGAAGGTCGTTATGGCTGCAAGCGATTTTTGCTGGATGGTCACCAAACAGCCATAGAAGATGTTTATCGACTTCATTATGATCCTCATGAACTTAAACAATTCAAAGACATTGAATGTGAATGGCCGTTATTTTTCACTTATTTGCTACTTAACAGCCTGTTTACCGGCAACACCGAAGCCGCTACACAATATCGTAATAAACTGGAAAGTTTGCTAGTTGAGCAACATGGTCAACTTTTACTGCCGGAACTGTATGCAGTCCCAAAAGATTCGATTGTAAAAGAAAAAGCAAACCCGCATAGTCAGGAACGCGTGCCGAATGAAAATATTCCTCTGGTCTGGGCGCAAAGCCTTTTTATACTGGGTAGCCTTATTCAGGATGGTTTACTGGATATAGACGACATAGATCCGTTGGGTCGATACAAAGTTGTTAAGAAACAAGAGTGCAAACTGCACATCGCATTGTTGGCACAGGACGAAACTGTGCAGAACCATTTGCTGGCTGAAGGCATCGATACACAAATGCTTGCTGAAATAGTGCCTACGCAGGTTAGGGAAGCGATAGAACTTGCCGAGGCTTATACTCATGTCGGCAGAAATGATCGTATCGGTTTGACAGGCCGCCCGCTGCGACAACTTAGGACATTGGCAACGTCCAAAATCTATGTGTTATCTGGTGAACGTCTGGTTTTTTTGCCACAGTGCCTCAATCAGAAAGGCTTTTATCTGGCGATGGATAACCGCTTACTTATTGAGCGGCTACGTTTGGAGTTTTCGTATATCTATAGACAGTGGGACAGATCAAATAATCCCCTGTTTGTTATGTCCATAAAACAGAATATGTTGGGTAGCCAAAACCGTGAAGTCCTCATTGATTTTATTAAAGAGCTGCAAAGCGGCTTTAGCCAAGGCATTTCGGTTCAATTAGGCTTGCTTTCCGATTTTGCTGAAACGGCAAGCTATGAAAAAATCGATTATTTGCATGATTTTCAATTCTCTGCCGCCTCCTGGGAGGAAGCCGAGCGGCGCTTTTTTCAGATATTACCAATAGACACTCATCCGCCAGTGCCCGTGGATACCCTGATATTGACGGAGTGGGAAATCAGTCCAGATGATGTCCTCATCAAGCAACTAAAAACCAACCCGAATCTTTATGCACAACTCGAAGTATTGTTGCTACTGAACAGTCGTCATGGGCTAGATTACAATACCGGCCTAACAGCGATGGGTTGCAGCGTTGCTTGCGTACGCGATTTGCTAGAAGAAATTTATGAGCGTGCAGGCGATCAACATGTTTGGTATATCGTCAGGCGCTGTGCCGGTTTACTGGGCAAATACGATATCAATCTGGAGCAGGCGGCAACTGAGATACTGGTTCGTCAACATGCTTTGTCTGTTGGTTTGGTATACAGCGGCAAGTCAACCTTGACGAGGCCAGCCGACTCCTCAGAAATTCTGCAAATTATTCGTACATTCAATACTAACGAGGGTAATGAACAAATCATTGTTCAAGAACTGATACTCTATTTAGGTATGTTGATTAAAACGAATCCTGAATTGTTTGCTGATATACACACCGTAAGAGTGGGGCATATTCTTCAATTAATCATTGCCAGACAAAAACGTGAACTAAACCGGGCTGATTTAAACTACACGGCAGACCAAGCTTTTAACGAAATCATGTCTTTATCGCCTTATGAATTATCTAGAAAAGTACATCAAACAATAAAAGACTACAGTAATTTGGAAAGCCAGCCTAATTTATTGGAAACACTACACTATGATGGTGATACCCTTGGCTTAAAAATAGCCATATTTACAAAAGCGATGGATGCTAAAGATCGTGGAGAGGCTGAAAATTGGTATCAGTGGCGTGAATTGCGTGGCAGCATAGGCAGGGAGAACGACGCTTTTTTTGCCAGCGTTTGGGATATACTTCGACAATGTAAAGGCTTGGTTATAGGTGAAAAACTAAATAGCAAAAGACGGCTGGACAGCGAAGCCATTCAGGCGCAGATGACTGTTGGAGAACAAAGTTTCAAGCTCCATGTCAATCACTTGCTTAACAAAATTCAAGCGCCTGTCCATCGACAATTAACGGTAGAAGCCTTAGTGGCAATCGCTACACTATTCCGTGATAACGGCACTTTACATATTGATGACACTTTATCGACGGATATCCTTATTGAACATGCTGTTAAAATGACTTGGCAAAAGCCTTATTTGAAAGCTAACAAAAATTACGAAAATGACGAGGCGCAGGCATGGCAGTTTTTTTATCACTTACCACCGCACAAAGCTGCAAATTGTTACCTGGATGCTTTGATACATTTACTGGACAATAATAACAAACATATACCCCAAAAAAAGGAGACCGAATATGATGTTAGCGGGTGACATAGGTGGAACCAAAACAGTGCTTGAACTGCTAACCAGAGAAGCTGATGGTTCGACAGCAAGCATTAAGGAACAAACCTTCGCAAGCCACGAATTCAGTCAATTTGATGATATTCTGGACAAATTTCTACCGCCCGGACATAAGGTCTCATCAGCTTGTATCGGTATAGCCGGCCCAGTCGTCAATCAACGCTGTCAAATGACTAACTTGTCGTGGTTGCTGGATGCTGAAAAGCTTAAAAATAAGTTGGGGACAGGTCGGGTAAAACTCTTGAACGACCTGGAGGCCATGGCGATAGGCATGTTACATTTGCCCGAACACGAGCTGGTCGAGTTAAACCCTAATGCCGAAACTCAAGCAGGCAATATTGCGGTCATCGCTGCTGGGACAGGTTTGGGCGAGGCGATTTTGTATTGGGATGGCAGCAAACATCATCCAATGGCTACCGAAGGCGGCCATTGTGATTTCGCCCCACAAAACGCACAACAGGACAAGCTGTTGGTATATCTTAGAAAAATATACCCGGATCATGTCAGTTGTGAACGTCTCATATCCGGCATAGGTTTCAGCCACCTGTATGATTTCCTCTGTAACGAGGGGTTCGCCCCACCCTGTGCTGATGTTCCTGACATAAACAGCGACATAGACAGAAATGCCATCATCTCTCATTTGGGCGTGTCGGGTGCAGATCCTTTATGTGCCGAAGCTGTCAGGTTGTTTGTTGAGCTTTATGGTGCGGAAGCAGGCAATTTAGTATTAAAGTCACTTGCACTAGGTGGAGTTTTTATTGGTGGCGGAATTGCCCCCAAAATCCTTCCTGTAATGACAAGTGGCGGTTTTTTACAAGCGTTTAACGCTAAAGGCCGATATTTGCCTTTACTTGATACGGTTTCGATCAAACTGTCATTAAATCAACGCACACCTTTAATGGGTGCTATTCACTATTTTGATTAATGTAAGGTTGGTGATTGCAGCATTGCACACATCAACCGTAGCCACGATACAAACGCCATATCTTTATGAAGCCCGCCACCAATTGCCGGCCAGCATAGTCAACTTACGATCAGGGACATACTTCGGCTTCCCCAAACCAGACATTCTGAATTTAGCCTATCGGATACCTTTTCTCGACGCACGTCCGTGTTTTTTCTCTTTTTACAAGCCGAAATTATGGACGGCACTGGTGTCATAGCGGACGGTCACGATTCTAATTACCTCTGATAAATGAAAGTCCGGGGTAAGAAGACAAGGTGTAAATGCTAACGTGCGGGCTTATTAAATGATAAGTCGGCTTTTTTAGATTTTAAGGAAGTTAGATGTTCTCAAGTTCAATGCTGAACAAGAGTGATTTACTGTGCTACTTATTTCTACAATAACGATTGCTGAAAACGTCTTAAGCGGGGGAACATTTCGTTCAAAGGGCCTATGGAATATCAGTCCCGTATCGCTTGTACCTTCGGCTATTGCATGAAGCTTCAACACTTCTACCGCCGGAGCCAATTACGTTATCGTCGGCGATAAAAGCCGTTTTATCAACTTCAAAATTGTCGAATCCAGCGAACTAACTTCCCAAACATAACCTGTGGTTGGGTTGCCAGCTAATACAACTTCGAGATCGTCGCCGACCTTCAGTTCAATGGTTTTGCCGGAATCGTTCTCAGTTAACTTCATCACTTCACCTGCCAATAAAAATTTCGTATGACTCAAAATAAGAATAAAAAACAGTACAGTCCAGGTTTTCATTATTGCCGTTCCCTTTAATTACAATTAAAAAGTTCTCATTTCCGATCAGGTATTGCTTGAACAGGTTCTTAGATAGTCACCTCACAAGATTATGAGGCAATAGTCCTATCTTAATTGCTGGGATAATCCACTTACGGAACGGTTCTTCCGCAGCCTGAAGCATGAACAACTGAATTACGAAAAATTCCGCACTAAGTGTGCAGTAAAACTATGTATCCTTGACTATTTGGTTTTTTACAATGGGAAACGTACACACTCAAAATAGGCTACCAATCACCTTTGGAATTTGAACGTGCATTTTAGGAAGGCTACCGGAGAAAGTGTTCGGTTTTTGTTGACCGTTACAGTTTTGAGTGCGGCGTAAAATTTCTGTCAGGATCTATTTTGGAGATATATGTTTATCATAAGGAAACAATTAGTTAATTATTTACTATATTGTTAACTAATATAGGCATGTATATACTATGCACCAAGTTGATTATTTTTTGTTTTTACCTCCTAAGCATTAACTTAAAACTAAACCTCTTAAACCAAGCGTGTTGGGATGAAGCCTTAGAAACGTGTGTTTTGGTGTACAGACACAATTTTTATTTCGCTTTGTTTCACCATGATTTTGTTTTGTCACGAGTTGCTGGTTTAGCCTGTAGTTTAGGCAACTCATTTAGCTCTTCATGCGACGGCATACCTCTACAAACATTTAATCCTCCTGATATGTTTGATCTGTCAATCCCGGTACTTGTAACAAGTACCGGGATTTTTTTTAGGCGTGTATTTAAGTTCGCAAATTTCTAACAAATCACTGAACAAGCATGATTGATATAATTGGTTAGAAGGCTCAGGCTCTGCGACCAGTTAAAGCCGTTCGGCTGCCATTTTCTTGATTTGCTCGTAATAAATTATTATCCAAGTAGTGCATACCCTGGCGGTGCAATGCGAGACGTTCAGGTGTTTCTTGTGTCGGTATTTTATAAACAAACTGCTTACGTGCTGGGTTATAAGGCGTGTCATGCTTGTAAAAATCTTCCCGAATTCGGATCAGTTCTTCCTGACGATAATAGGATAGCGGTTTAATAAACTCGTCATGTTGACGCCTTGAAATCTTATGATGAAGTAATTTGTCGTAATCGTTGCTTTGGGCAAGTGCTTCAACCATCGTTTTTATTTTGCTATCGAAAGCCTCAAACATGTCCGGGATGATGAAATCGATCAAACCGATAGCCTGGGCTTCCGCCATGCCCATCGGCATACAGTTTTCGGTTATTTCCAGTGCTTTTTCATAACCAATACGCTTGGGCAATGAATAAGTCCAGTATTCCGAACCATACAAGCCCATGCCTTTGTAGTGCGGATTAAATATGACACCTGAGCGTACACACACTTTGTCGCAGGCCAGCGCGAAAGGCACGCCGCCCGCCCCAGCATTGCCATGTACGGCGGCAACGGTCATTTTTGTGGTGATACTGAGGATTGCCAAAATTAAATCGTCGATGGCATTGATGTTGCGCCAGGATTCTTCGGCAGGATTGTCCGCAGCTTCAATGATATTTAAATGAACCCCATTTGACCAACTTGTTCGACCACCCATTAAAACCAGAACCTTGGTCGACCTTTTTTGCACCACTAAAATGGCATCACGTAAGCGCAGGCATTGCGCGGTACTCATAGCACCATTATGAAAATCAAAATGCAGATAGCCGACTGCGTTACTTTCCACATACCAGATTTCCCGGAAGGTATTTCCGATGCCTTCGCTAATGCTAGCGGGAATCTCCGGTAAAGCCTTGATCTTTTCACCCAACACTTGAGTAGCAGGCAATTTTATGTAGTGTTTTTCGCCATTAATCGCTTTTTGTTTTAGATGTGACAGCCATATTGCACTATCAACGGTTGCTCGGCACACCGCGCCCAAGCGGGTGGCGATGAGTTCCCCCGCTACACCAAACAGGGTGTCATCTTGAGTGGCCCCGTACAGGTAATAGTCATGGCCAAGAATTCTATCGAGGACACCGGGGCTGCCATCGGCGGCATTTATTTTAGCCAGAATGGTATCCGTGGAATCCAGCAGCCAATCAATACGGCGATCAACTTGCAGCATGGTGGGTCGAAGCTGACCACGCACATCCGGTCGATGGTAATCTAAAGGCTCAGGTTTAAACCGGCCATCTTGGAATTTTTCCAGCGTTGCCAATACCACTTTAACGCCCGCTTCGATCACCTCTACCGTGTAAATACTGCTTTTGGTTGCCCCGGGTCGAATTTCAAAGGTGGCGGTTGCCCAAATATCGCCGGCATCCATTTCCTCGACGGCCTGCAACGCCGTTACACCCCATTCCCGTTCTTGGGTTTGTATGGCCCAGTCCAGTGAGGATGGGCCTCTATCACCTTTAATACCTGGATGGACGACAATGCACAGCCAATGTCGCCAAATACTTTCAGGAATACGATGCCGTAAATAAGGGCAGATAATAATGTCAGGATTAAACAGTTGCACGCCTTCTAGCATCGTGTGTTCGTTGATGGCAATTTCAATGGACACTGTATGTCCACGTTGAGCCAATTCAACATGAATCCGTTGGGTCATGCCGTTGTAAGCTGATGAAAGCAGTAGAATTTTCATAATATTGTTACCTCAAATGCACGTTATTTAGTACAGTTTTCAGTTATTGACGACACCATTACGGACGTTTAAGTAAGCGTAACTCAACTATGTCCGTGGAGTGGCCCATGGCTGGCATTTACCGACATAAACATTATTTGTGTTTTAATGGGCAATCATTCAGTATTTTTTCGATGCCGCTCTATGCATTAATCTAATGATATTCAGGATTCTTTTCTGTGAATTATTCCACTCGATTAGTGTGAAATAGGTCACTTGACATTTGCCATGAAAACAGATTTCCTCATCGTTGGTCAAGGGCTTGCAGGTAGTTTGCTGGCTTGGGAATTGTTGCGGCGCGATTGTAAAGTTGTCGTTGTCGATAATGGCAAAGACAATGCGTCGTTGATTGCAGCGGGTATTATCAATCCCATCACCGGCAAACGCTTCGTTAAAACGGCTGAAGCTGATACGTTATTGCCAACGGCGCAGCTTTTCTACGACCAGTTGGCGGCATTTTTCAAGAAGGTGTTTTATTGCAAAAAACCGATGCTCCGCATTTTTGGTAATCATTCAGAATTAAACCATTGCCTATTAAGACAACAGCAAGTTGAGTATCTACCTTACTTGGGGCAGGTCAATATGTCAAATAGTGCAATTGTGGGCTTTCCGACACGGTTTGGAGTGATGGAGCAAAAACAAACTGGGCATTTGCTAACGATACCTTTGCTCGAGCAGCTAAAAAAATTCTTTATGGGTATGAATTGTTATCGACAAAGTGTGGTTGATTACCAATCTGTTGAACTAGGCGCTACGTTGCGGTGGCAAGATATTACCGCAAAGAAACTTATTTTTTGTGAGGGTTATTATGGCAGTCAAAACCCCTGGTTTTCCGGTTTGCCTTTTCGACTTGCTAAGGGTGAGATACTGACGTTTGCCCACACATTGGCCTTGCCGGATGCCATGCTTAATTACGGTAATTGGTTACTGCCTGTGAATTCTCATACTATTCGAATGGGTGCGACATTTGATCGTGAATTTATAGATACCCTGCCCAGTGAAGGTGGCAAAGATATCTTGTTAAGAAACCTTGAATTGTCGGGTTCTGAATTGGCTCAAGCAACCGTCATTAATCATCATGCTGGTGTTCGTCCCTGCACACTGGACAAATACCCTTTTCTCGGCACGCATCCTCAAGATAGCAGGATAGCCATTTTTAATGGTTTTGGCGCTAAAGGTAGTTTGCAAATTCCGTGGTATTGCCAGCGGTTTGCCGACTATTTACTCAACCAAATTCCGCTGCCATCCGCCTGTGATATCCAGCGTTTTTAATCCGGGCATTTCGCTGGTTAAACTGGCGCACAGTCTGGTCAGGGAAAGGGTAAACCCTGGCGATATTGTGATTGATGCAACAGTAGGTAATGGTCATGACACGCTTTTACTGTCGACATTAGTTGGGGCGACAGGTAAAGTATTTGGTTTCGATATACAGGAAACGGCCATCGTCACTGCAAAATCTATCTTGCAAAACAGTGCTTCCGGTGAAAACGTAAGCCTGTTCGTGGATAGCCATGCCAACATGAAGAAAAATATTCCTACCCATTATCATCGCAAAATCAGCGCGATCATGTTTAATCTGGGCTACCTGCCAGGGAGTAATAAACAGGTCATTACCCAAACATATTCGACGTTGACGGCATTAAATGACGCGCGGGAATTGCTAGCAAGCAATGGCATCATCACTGTGTTGGCTTATCCCGGTCATTCGGGTGGCGAGGTGGAAACGGATAACGTCAAAAATTGGTGTCTTTCTTTAGCCCCAGAAGATTATCAAGTCCAGCTACATGAAAATAGTGCTAATTCAGTAACTGCACCTAAATTTTTCGCGATATTCAGGGGCGGTATAGGGATTGCTGGGCAATAAAATCTGTTATGATGTGCGCCGTTTTGATCTACAACACATAGCATAATCAGGAAAAAATAATGTCAGAATTTAAAGAGGTATCCGTCGTCAAAAAAGCGAATGTTTATTTCGATGGCAATGTCAGTAGCCGAACCATTAAATTTGCCGACGGCACCCTAAAAACATTGGGCTTTATGTTACCGGGCGAATACACATTCAACACCGCTGATAAAGAAGTGATGGAGATTATGGACGGCGATCTGGATGTCTTATTGCCAGATACTGAGCAGTGGCAAAAAATAACCGGCGGCGAATCATTCGATGTACCGGCAAATGCAAAATTTACGGTAAAAATACATACGCCGACTGATTATTGCTGCTCGTTTATTAAATAATTCCAGACCGAAATGCTCGAGGCTGCAAATAAACTTATTTTGACAGCTTCAGTATCGAGCGTACCCGTTCTCTAATTTCATCGCGCCGTTCTTTGGGGACGGCGAAGTAATTGGTTGTTCTTCGAGGGTAAAGGTGCGCTTCAACGAATTGATTTTCCGAAAGTCCCGGATCATTGTGCGCGATCCGAATAGGAATAAGGACAACGTAGTCGTTGGCGGTCAGGAACTGGTGCATGGCTTCTTTGGTGTAGCCCAGATCGTCATTCGATTGCGGGCCGCTTTCAAACATTATCACCGGGCGAAGGTTTTTTAGTAAGTTGACTGCACCACGGAGCACGCCCAATTCTACGCCTTCAACGTCTATTTTAATGACATCGACATCCTTGGATGTAATCAGGTCATCGACTTTTTTGAGGGGCACACGTATTTCCGATACCTCGCCTCTATTGTTATCTTCGGGTTTTATCAATGAGCTGTAACCTGACAGCTTTTTGTTGACGAAAAACGAAACGTCACCTGGTGTTTCGCCAACTGCACAGTCGTGAAATTCTACAGAAGGGAATTTCCGGCGCAGGTTCCTAATTTTATCGGGCATTGCTTCGATGGCGATAATTTTAATCGACGAATCATGATCCATAACGCCAGAAATGATAGACCCGATATGCGCCCCGACATCAATAAAGGTTTTGTTAGGTTGGCACAGCTTAGTGACTAGATTAGATGCCAATTGATCATTTGCAAGTGTGCCAATATTTTCTGGATTGAAGTAGGCGGTATGAAGTATGTCAAAGGTGTCGCGAAAAGAAAGCGCATACCTACCCAACACACTGCCCAATAGTAATTGTTTCATAAGCGAATTAAACTTTTTGCTAAAGAATCATCGGTAATTTAGTTGCTTACCTGTAAGAAGTCTAGCACAGGATTGCTTCATAAATCGTTAAGATATTGGTGTTGTTTGCTTAGATCGCATTATTTGAAAGGTTGGTTTACATTAAACCTGTAGATCTAAACGTATCAACTATACCTGGCTCATCCGTTAATAATTAGAGTCTATTTAGGGTTGTTTTCAATACTTTTGGGCATTCAAGGTGTACTTGGCTCGATTAATGAAGCACTATCAATCAAAGTATTCTTATGCCTGATAGTTTAAGTGTTTATCGCGGCAGCAAGTGATGATTGTTCAAAATCAAGTTTAGTTGGTATACTCCCCATTATGTGAATTAAAATTAATTCTCACGTTCAGCCTTCAATTACCAACTATCTACGGTAAAGATGACAGCCAAAAATAACCGACCTACCTCGCCACATTTACAAGTCTACAGATTGCCGCTCACAGGTATAATCTCGATTTCCCATCGCATCACTGGCGTATTTTTGTCGGCAGGGTTGCTGATTTTTCTTTATATCTTATTTGCTCTCTCACAAGGTGAGAACGCTTATATGGCGATGCAGGGTTCAGCTGATGGCTGGCTTGGCAAGTTATTCTACTTGGGCTTTGTTTACGCACTATTCTTTCACTTGTGCCATGGCGTTCGGCATTTATGGTGGGATTTGGGTGAGGGTTTTGAGCCAGATAACCTACACAAATATGCCCTGATAGAGCTGATATCAGCCTTACTGTTAACCCTATTTGCCTGGATTTTTATTTAATCATGATCAGTAGAATTTTGGGGTTTGACAATGGTAAATCAGCAACCCTGCATTGGTTGATGCAACGTATTTCCGCCATCATACTTATTCCATTATCTTTTCGGTTTATGGTATTTCTCAATTTGAGTATGAATGCGCCTTATCAAGAAACGCTAGATTGGCTTAAATTGCCTGTAAATATGTTGACGATGATTGCCTGGTTGCTTGCCGTTTTTTACCATGCTGCCATCGGCTTGCAAGTTGTCGTTGAAGATTATGTTGCTAATCAACAACTACAAGCTAAATTGGTCAAAGGCATTAATCTGGGTTTTATAGCTTTGACGATCATCGGCTTAGCTTTTTTGATTCGCATCCTGTAACGCATAACGGATTAACAAACGCATGGCTGAAGCATATAAGATTACCGAACACGAATACGATGTCATTGTAGTGGGAGCAGGAGGCGCGGGTTTACGGGCGACGCTGGGGATGGCGGAAAAAGGCTTAAGCACGGCTTGCCTTACCAAGGTTTTTCCTACCCGCAGCCATACCGTTGCTGCACAAGGTGGTATCAGTGCCGCGCTGGGTAATATGGGCGAAGACGACTGGCGTTTTCACATGTACGATACCATTAAAGGCTCGGACTGGCTGGGCGATCAGGATGCTATCGAATACATGTGCAAAGAAGCCATTCCGGCAGTCATCGAACTCGAACACTACGGTGTCCCTTTTTCCAGACGCGAAGATGGCAAGATTTATCAGCGTGCGTTTGGCGGCATGACCACACATTATGGTAAAGGCCAAGCCCAACGTACCTGTGCGGCAGCAGATAAGACCGGTCATGCGATATTGCATACCTTGTACCAGCAATCTTTAAAGCACAACGCGCTATTCTTCATTGAGTATATCGTCCTGGACTTGATTATGCAGGACGGTGAATGTCGTGGCGTGTTGGCATGGTGCCTGGATGATGGTTCACTACATTTGTTCAAAGCCCATGTAACCGTGTTGGCGACTGGCGGCTATGGACGTACCTACTTTTCCTGCACTTCCGCGCATACCGTCACGGGTGACGGCAATGCGATGATATTACGTGCAGGTTTGCCTTTGCAAGATATGGAATTCATCCAGTTCCACCCCACTGGCATTTATGGCGCGGGTTGTTTAATCACGGAAGGCGCAAGAGGTGAGGGTGGTTATCTGACTAACTCCGAAGGCGAAAAATTCATGGCGCGTTATGCACCTTCCGCCAAAGATCTGGCCTCTCGTGATGTCGTCAGTCGTGCCATTCAGATTGAGATTAATGAAGGTCGTGGCGTGGGTGAACGCAAAGATTATGTGCATTTGCACATTGAGCACCTTGATCCCGCTGTTATCCACGAGCGTTTGCCGGGCATAGCCGAGACTTCAAAAATATTCGCCGGAGTTGATGTGACTAAAGAACCAATTCCGGTATTGCCCACAGTCCACTACAACATGGGCGGCATCCCGACCAACTATAAAGCGGAAGTTGTGACGTTGGCAGATGGCAATCCTGATAAGATCGTTCCGGGCTTGATGTCTATCGGTGAGGCGGCATGTGTTTCGGTGCACGGGGCAAACCGTTTGGGATCTAATTCCTTGCTTGACCTTATCGTATTTGGCCGTTCTGCGGCAATCCGTTGTGCGGAAATCATCAAGCCTAAAGCCAAACACAAGCCATTACAGAAAAATGCCTGCGATAAAGCGCTAGCCCGTTTTGATAAGTTCCGCCATGCCGACGGCAACACGCCAACCGCGCAAATTCGCTTAAACATGCAGCTTACCATGCAGAACAAGGCGGCTGTGTTCCGAACGCAAAAAACGATGGATGAGGGCATAGCTGCCATGAAGGATGTCATGCAATCATTGAACGATGTCAAAGTGTCCGACAAGTCATTGATCTGGAATACTGATTTAGTTGAAACCCTGGAGTTGGACAATTTGCTGTGCCAAGCGATGGTCTCAATTTCTGCGGCCGGCAATCGCCAGGAAAGCAGGGGCGGTCATGCACGGGAAGACTACCCCAAACGCGATGATGTGAACTGGATGAAACACACCTTGACGTGGTTAGATAAAGATAAGGTCACATTCGGCTACCGGCCTGTGCATTTGTATACGTTGACAGATGAAGTCGAGGTGGTCATGCCCAAAGAGAGGGTCTACTAATGGCTGAATTTACCTTACCTAAAAACTCCGTATTGACTAAAGGTAAAACGTTTAAAGCGCCCGAAGGCACAGTTAATATACGTCGTGTTGAAGTTTACCGCTGGGATCCAGACACTGGCGAAAATCCGCGCATCGACATCTATGAACTGGATGCCGATTTATGTGGAACCAAGGTTCTGGATGCCATCATCTATATCAAAAGCGAAATCGACAGCAGTTTGACGTTCCGGCGTTCCTGCCGTGAAGGCGTATGTGGCTCTTGTGCCATGAATGTGAATGGCAAGAATTCGCTGGCCTGCACCAAGGCGATTAGCGATTATCCCGATACAATCAAAATCTACCCGTTGCCGCATTTGGATGTTGTCAAAGATTTAGTGCCGGACATGAGCCATTTCTACGCCCAATATGCGGAAATAAAACCGTGGTTGACTACCAAGACTGCGCCGCCTGCAACAGAACGTTTACAAAAAAAAGAAGATCGCGACAAGCTGGATGGCCTTTATGACTGCGTATTATGCGCTTGCTGCTCGACCAGTTGCCCAAGTTATTGGTGGAATTCTGATAAATATTTAGGGCCTGCCGTGTTGCTACAAGCCTACCGCTGGTTAGCGGATAGCCGTGATGAGGCTACTGATGAGCGGCTTAACCAGCTTGACGATGCTTTTAAACTGTATCGCTGCCATACCATCATGAATTGTACTGATACCTGTCCTAAAGGCTTGAATCCCGCCAAAGCTATCGCGGAAACCAAAAAGCTCTTGGTGAAGCGAAAAGCCTAAGCGATACCCATTATTATCATGGACGAGTTGGCAAAATTAAGATGGCAATGCCGACGGGGATGTAAAGAACTGGATTTAATATTATGCCAGTATCTCGAAACTCGCTATCCGACTGCCGATGCAGAAGAAAAAGCACATTTTAAAGCCCTGTTAAAACTAGATGATGGCGAATTATTGAAAAAATTAGAGGCTCACGAAACAGATTTGTTTTTTAAGTACGGCTATTCGATTCAAATCTAGTTTAGGCATGGCTTTTACTCAAGTGAGAATAGCTCGTCGATTTTGATTCCTGGTTGATTCTGATCCACTTTTTAAGTGATAAGCCGCAAAAAATTTAAGGACTATAACCAAGCTAGTTTAAGTATTTGCACATCTGTTTTATGGCAGTTGCTCATTATATTTATCTATGGGGTAATATCTGCTATATTCGCCGCATCGGGTTAATCATCAGCCCGTAGTATAAAGGTCAGGATCATGGAAACACCTCAGTGTGATGTTGGCAGAAATAAATATAATGAGGTGAGTTTTGGAGAATTCGCGTGGATAAATTAACAGCTCTTTCTATCAGTATTGGTGTATTGGCGGGTGTAGCAACCTACTTGGCAGTGGGGCCTTTAAGCGGTATTTTCTTTATTTGGGCGGCCACTATTGCCTGGGCGGCTTACTTTTTGTTGGGTGCCGACCAGCAAGCCGTGATCAACAATATTACTTGCGGTATTTTTGGTATCTTCATGGCGTGGGCGACTGCCCTTATGCTGACCGAAATATCCCCGACAACAGCGCTTGGCTTTCCATTTATGGCTGCTTTCACAGTGTGTGCGGCGGTTATCGTGATGTGTTTGGCGGCCAATATTCCCCAGCTTGCGACGATTCCTTGCAGTGTATTGGGCTATTCATCAACCTTCGCGTATTTGTTACAAACACCCGATAAATTGAATAAAGACGTATTACTGGGTATCTCTATGAGCAACCCGTTATTGGTGATTTCAATTTCTTTTGTAGTCGGTACCTACTTTGGTGTAGCGTCGGCAAAAATGAGCGGTAAATTGACCAAGGCTTAATTGTTTTATTGGCAAGGCTTACAAAGGCGAATTTCTAACACAACAAAAGAGACCGTATTTGTATGCCTTACCTGTCAATCGTTAATATTTTATTGCTATAAGTAAAAGACTTGTGAAGCCAAGCCGATTCCAAATAATGTCAGCGGATCATCTCTGCTGCATCCAGCGAAAATAGGTTTTTCCATCGTCACAATCCCAGCTTGAACGCTGAACGCCATACTCGGTTGTCCGTAACTTGCAGTGGTGTTCAATTTTAAATGCGTTCCAATTGCTGTCATCTGGATTCACGCTAAAATACAGGCTGGCCAGTTTGATAACTGCCAAGGCAAACACGGCATACAGCAGAAAATCAAGTGGTTTTTTGGGTAAGTATCGGTAGATTATCGGTGGTATCTGGTTTGTTTTCATAACTAATTCCTCCAATTTCCACCCGACTATACACAAAATTATTGTCCGCAGGTATTTTAATGATATTGTCTGGATTCACAGAAAGCCATTTCTTACCATCAAGCGATTAAAGATAATCAGGCGAAAACCTGAACGCCAGCAATAAAAAATAGTCAGCGAATAACGAAAAGGCTCGGTCAGATTCCCTTTTAATTTCCCTTCGACTACTTCGGCCCTTCTCAGCACAAGTTCTTCGCTCAGGGAACATTGCCGGGCGAAGTCGAAGGGTGCTGCAGCTATTTTAAACATTTAAAGGCCGTATCTATAATGCGTTTCAGAATATTTTGCGCTGACAACTAAAATTCCTGATGTAACATCATCAATCAATATTGGTTTGTTTAGGTTTCAGTTTTGTGAGGAATAACAAGATTCTTCATGGCGCTCATAAAAGTCATTGCAACAAAAAGATTTCTAGCTTATTCTTGCCGGCTTGCCAAAGTGGAGCATCAATCTACAAGCTGCGGCGAACTCAAAACAAAAGATCTGGAGAGATGGCCGAGTGGTCGAAGGCGCACGCCTGGAAAGTGTGTATACGGCAACGTATCGAGGGTTCGAACCCCTCTCTCTCCGCCATTTAACCACTTGTTTTAAAATATCTATTTTATATTTAAAGCTCAGGTAACGGCCAATTGGCCGTGGATTTGGCCGGGGTTTTATAGGTATTGAGGGTTGTTTTTTTCAATGACTACTCTTTGATGGGGTCTAATCGGGCCTTAATCGCTGTTGTTGCTGTCTTCACCGTATTGACGGCATTGCTTTGATCAATCGCCCCAACGGTCGGGTGGGTATGCGTGCTTAGCACGTTTGCTAAGCTAATCACTTGTGCCATCAATTCGCTCAATAAGCCCAATACATTCTCAGAGTCAGATCCTACCCATGTTTTTGGCGCTCTCAGGCGATTAATACCATTGCTCCTGATGTTGGTGTCCTGTGCGGATAAAACCTCTGTCCTGCCGCCTGAGTGCACCCGCATTGCCCCTAATGCTTTAATGGTCTTGGTGCCGCCGATGGTGTCAGTTTCATCCGCTTCTACATTCCTGAGCGATTGGGTATAGGTTTCTAGGTTTTCTAAAGCGGAAAGGATGCGTTTAAGGCTGTCTTCGCTGATATTGCCTTGCGTGTTCCGGTAGGCGTTGCCGTCCTTGTCAAAGCCGTCATTATTGCCGGTCGAGTGCTGGCGCTTAATTTCGCCGCGCTTTATGCTTGGTAGGCTGCGCCCATGGGGCAAAATGCCTTGGACAATAGGATTGTTGGGGGATCCGTCCAGAAAGCCTATGACAACTTGAGCGCCATTTTCAGGGTAAGAAAACTGGCCTGATTCATGTCCAGCCGAAGGCAAGGATAAGGGCACGTCATGCAAGATTGGAAATTTAGTGTCGGGCTGTCCATGCTCGTCGAGCATTTGCACGGAAACGGCATAATGTGGCCTGAAATCGTCGGCAACAGCGCCTTCATGAGGTGTTTCCCGCACATTGACCACCTGGGCGCGGCGCGGCAGGTGCAGTTTTCCGGTGAATTCCGGGTAGTTTTTTTCGACAATGCGTCTGATCGCGTCTTCCATTGGTTTGCTCGCAAATAAATGGATTATAATACCCCCGGCGCTGATCGCGGTGGGATGGCTCTCGTCCGTGCTCAGATTTTTCCGGGTTGTGCGCACAACCCGGGAAGCCACTTAATCCCCTAAACAATAATTTCCGCTCGTTTGCCAACCCGCAGGGCAAACACCCGATTTAACCACGGCTATCCGTGCCGACCTGCCCGCCAGACAAAACCCACCGCTCGGCGAATAGCCAGCAGGGCAACCACCGTGCTTTTCGACGGCAAACCGTGCCCTTTGGGTGGGCTTGCAATAGCCGCCGCTGGTACTGTATCCCGCAGGGCATGATCCGGTTTTAGGCAATGGTTTTTCTTGTTGTGCACAGCAGGAAAATGACCAGCACAGCAACAGCATGATTAGCGATAGCTTCATGTCCATGCTTCTTCACTAACCTTTTCAAGCTCGGCAATCATTTCGGGATGGTTATAGATGATTTTCAGCAAACATACTACGCCGCCCGGGGGTGGGAATCTGCCTTGTTCCCAATCACGCAAGGTGGCGACCGGCGTTTTAATCAGGGCGGCAAAGGCTGGTTGCGAAAAGCCTGTTTTAGCACGGGCCGCGCGGGTTAGTATTTGTTCAGGCGTATGCCCACGTGCCTGTTTTACGTATAGGCCTGCCATAATATCCTTGGCATCGGATAGGGATTGACGCAGGCCGGGCAGCTCCATCCCGGCATCGGCTTCGATGGCAGCGGCTGTTTTATCTATGTCCATGGTTATACCTCTGGGATTTCGCTTGGCTTAACGGTGTCCTTGTCGTTCTTTTTGTAAATCATGACCAGGATAACGGTGCCTTGCTCGGTTAAGCTGAAATAAATAACGCGGACACCGCCGCGCTTGCCTTTGCCCGCTATCGACCAGCGGACTTTACGCGCACCGTCTGCGCCAGCGATGACATCGCCAGCCAAAGGGTTGGCGGCAATCCAGTCGATAAATTCCAGCCGTTCGTCATCTGACCAAACTTTGGCGGCTTGCTTTTGGAAATCTAAGGTTTCAATGACGGTTCGCATGTTGGTTATTGTACTGGAATCCAGTAGTTAAACAAGGGTTATCGTTGGGTTTTGTGATGCGTTCCACTCTTCCGATACCTAACCAGCAACCCCACCCAAACACAATTGGCCAACACCAAAAATACCCCGCCCCAAAAACTCGACCATTGCCCTAAATGGGGGTAATAAAACAGGTTCCAAAAGCCCCAAGCGGTAAAAAAGACAGTGGCGATAATGCTAACTCCCGCGACGCGTTTGTCGCGCAGCACTATTCGGCAGTGGTCGAGAATGAAGATGCCGCCCAGGGCTTCGAAAGCAGAATTAATCAGGTCGGCTGTCATATTAATTCCCCAATAGCTCAATAATCTTGGTTCGCGACTAAAGCCGGGTATGGTTGCCGTACGGGCAGACCACATCGGGCTTTGGTAGCAACATAATAATTTTTTCTTTGCCGATATCGTATTTATTGGCGATTTGCGGCAATGTCATGTGGCTGTCACGGTAGCGGGCAACAAACAGGTTTTCACGGGTTTTAAAGCTGCTGCTTGAGCGGTTTTTCATGGGCATGACTTCAAACATGGTGTGTATCCTTATTTTTCATCCGTCGATGCCAAGACCTATTGTCGGGTTTTGGCAACCCATTTTTTCTCAAAAAATATATCCTTGCCATGATGGTATGAGGGGTTCTGCCAAGGGAAAAGCTGATTTCTTCAGGCCCTAGGCTGTCGTAATTTTCGATAAGGTATTTTTGATCTGTTGTCGTCCAAGGCTTATTGTGGTTGACGTGTATATCAGGATTAAACCTAATCCGGCCATTGTTGTCGTACTCAAAGTTATTCATACCCATCCTTTATCCTCGCCCCAATTTAAAAATCCAACAGCGGACGGAACGACTTTCAATTTTTGAATTGACCGCCGCGCAGTGGTCGAATTTGCGTTTGCGGCCTATCTCTTTGTTATTAATCCGTGAAATGCATAAGCTGCTACCGGATAGTGTTCGTGGTGAAGACAAAGAACCCGGTGAATTTAGACGCGAACAAAACTGGATTGACGCCAAAGGTTGTCGATCATTCGTGCCGGTATCGCCATTACATTTGCAAACAGCCTTGGACGATTGGGCGTGCTATATTCATGACGATGACATCGATCATTTATTGCAACTGGCCGTTGTTCACGCCCAATTTGAATTGACCCATCCCTTCAAAGACAGCAATGGGCGTATAGTCCATTTGCTCCTCCCTTTGTTTCTCTACCAAAAAAAGAACTGATTAGCAAGAATCTTCCGCTAACCGCAGCCAAGCTTCTGGTCGAGGCCCGATAGCTACAGCGGCTACCAACAATCGTCCGGGCAGGGTTTTGAGCTGAAAGCGACGGTTAAAGCGATAGGCAA